>CAZRGV010000001.1:0-16736 GCA_964599655.1 uncultured Isosphaeraceae bacterium
GGGGTCGGTCCGCACGATCTCCGACTCGATGTCACCAAACGACAAGGAGTAGCCGCCTTCGCCCCGGTTGACGGTGTAGATCTGGAGCGGAATCTCCCCGAAGGAACTCGTCACGGTGGTTCGTTCGGTCCGGGGTTGCTCCGGCATCAGGACGCGGAAATCCCCTTCGGGAGGGTTGACCTCGACCCAGCCGGCTGGGGCCTGGACGCGGTCGCGGCTCCGCTCGTTGGCGGCGATGGCCGCCGCGGCCCCGGTTGCGTCCTTCGCGGGTCGGGAAGGCGAGGTTTCGTCGCCGATGGGCTTTTTCTCGGTCTCGACGACTCTTTGCGGCGTTTCCGGCTTCTCGGGTGATCGGTTCGCGTCGCCTTCCTTGACGGAGAATTGGTAAACGCGGCTGCGCTGGCCGATGCTGTTGAGTTTCCCTTCGTAGACCGTATACGTTCCGTTGTGCTTGAGTCGGACTTTCCAGCGCGTGGGAACGGAGATGCCGCCGAGACCCCCGTAGTAGTGAACGTACCACTTGTACTCGCCGGGGGGGCCGTTGCCCTGGTCGAGGCCACCTCCCCAGTACACATTTTCAGGGCCGAAGCCGTCGACGTCGTCCACGTCGAGTTCACCCCCCTGGGTTCCGTTGCGAAACTCCCAGTAGATGTGCGACCCGCTGGGCTCGATGACGTGCAGGTCGATGTCGGCCCGGCTATCCCAGATGAGTGTGAACTGAGGGTCGCCCACCTTGACCTCGACGCCGTTGATCTTCTCGCCGCCGTGCCCAAACTTGGCGACGCCGAAGCCGTCGCCTCGACCCGCCTGTCCGGCGTTGGTGAGGTTCACGCCGCCCCCCTCGGGCGAGGTGTTTGAGGGCGTTCGGTTCAGGTTTGGCGTGCTCAACTCGGGTTTGAGGTTGGTCGAGGCCACCTCCAACGCGGGCTGCGATTCGGGGACGTACGACGGTCCCAGAGGCATGACGAGGGGCGTGTCCATTCCCAGGCCCCCCTTGAGATTCTCGCCGGTCTCATCGCCAAACTCATCGCCGGCCAGTCGGGTGTCGAATTTCTGTTCCGGCTTGGCCGGAGGCGTGACAAACCAGAGGGCCATGAGGATCAAGATGGCGGCATGGCCGAGAAGCGACCAGGACCAACCCTTGATACTCGCCGGCGTCAGCAACTCCTCCTCCGGAGCCGTGGCCTCGGACTTGGTTTTGATCCGAAACCGAGTGGGCTTCTTGACCTGGGTCGCGACGGGTTCGGGTTCGACTCCCGACGGAGGATGGGTCGACATCGCGGTTCCCCTTGATGGCTCGACCGGGTCTGCCCGGAATGGCAGGCCCGAGATGACCTGGCGACCGAGGCCACCGGATGCAACCAGCATACCGCGCCTCGAGGGATTCCACCTAGAGAGTAGAAACCGAGCGTCGCTCGTCGATGAGACGTGATGAAACGGTGTTCGCGTGATCCGACGCGAAAGGACGGTTGCCGCCAGACGCGCCAGACGCTACTTTCAAACGCTTGGGGAGGTCGATCGGTTCGGACGAATTCTTAACGAGCGGACGGGAGCTTGGATGGACGCACACGAACTCGCGCGGCTTCTCGACGCCCATCGCCGCGGTGAAATCGCCACCGACGACGTCATGCGACGGCTCCGATGGCCGGCTCCGGTCGTGGAGGCGGGCGACTTTGCCAAGGTGGATTTGCATCGCAAGCTGCGTTGCGGTTTTCCGGAGGTGATCTTCGGTCAAGGGAAGACCCCCGAACAGGTCGCGGCGATCCTGCGCACCCTTCTCGGGCACGGTCACGGGGGACTGGCGACGCGCATCAGCCCCGAGACGGCCGCGTATCTCCAGAACGAGTTCCCCCACGGTGAATACAATACGCTGGGGCGGACCTTCCGCGTTCGAAGTGACGAAGATCCCGGACCGAAACTGGGAAAGGTCGTGGTCGTCACGGCCGGGACCAGCGACCTGCCGGTGGCGGAGGAGGCCCGCGTCACGGCTGAAGCCTGGAATTGCGACGTCACGCTTCTGGCCGATGTTGGCGTCGCCGGCCTACACCGGTTGCTCGGCCGGCTCGATGCGCTCGGAGGAGCCGACGCCCTAGTTGTGGCCGCGGGCATGGAGGGCGCCCTGCCGAGCGTGGTTGGCGGGCTGGTCGACTGCCCCGTCATTGCCGTGCCGACCAGTATTGGCTACGGAGCCAGTTTTGGCGGACTGGCAGCCCTGCTCGGGATGCTCAATAGCTGTGCCTCGAACGTGGTGGTGGTCAACATCGACGGCGGCTTCAACGCCGGACACGTGGCGGGTTTGATCGCCCGGCGCGCCGGCGCGGCTCGAGCCGGCGCAACCGTTGGCGAGCCAGCGCATTCTCCTTCCAGAACGGACAGTCATGGCCACCGATCTTGAACGCGTTGAGAAAGTCGCGACACTTCTGAGACGACAGGCCGACTCCCACAAGGGCCTGTATGGGTCGATCCTCGTCGTCGCGGGAGGACGCGGCATGGCCGGTGCGGCGGCCCTCGTGGGCGCCGCCGCCCTCCGAAGCGGCGCGGGTCTGGTCCGGGTCGCCTGTCCGCAGGAGGTCCAGCCCACGGTTGCCTCCTTCGAACCGTCGTACATGACGTACCCTCTGGCTAACGACGAGCATGGCCTCGTCCATTTTGCCCGAGCCCGAAACGGGCTCGAGCGCTGCCTCGACCAGGCCGATGTTCTGGCCATCGGACCCGGACTCGGCAAATCGAATGACCTGACCAAGATGATGCGATGGCTCATCGAGACCGCCGAGCAGCCCACGGTCGTTGATGCCGACGGCCTGAACAACCTGGTTGGCCATACGGACGCGTTCCGCGATCGTCGCTGCCGCGAAATGATCATCACACCCCACCCCGGGGAATTCGCTCGCCTCTCGAACACCGCGATCCCGGCAATCCACGCCGACCGTGAAGCCCATGCCGCCGAATTCGCCAGAACTCACAACCTCGTCGTTGTCCTCAAGGGGCACCAGACCGTCGTTACGGATGGCAAGCGCGTCTACGTCAACTCCACCGGCAACCCCGGAATGGCTACCGGAGGCTCCGGAGATTGCCTGACGGGCGTGATCGCCGCCATGATCGGTCAGGGACTGCCCGCCTTCGAGGCCGCCCAGCTCGGCGTGTACGTTCACGGACTGGCTGGCGACATCGCGCGCGACCAGAACGGTGAGGTCGGAATGATCGCGGGCGATATCGTCGATGCCCTGCCTGATGCGTTTTATCACCTGGCCGAAGAATGATCGTGCAGAGAATCGATGGTTTTGTTAAGTTCGCTTTAGTTTCATGATGTGTCCCAAGAACGAGGGGATGGCCCGCAATTCTTGACGAATCTCGCCGAATACGCTTGAAGGGCCTCGTCAAGGTTTGACAGGGTTCCACTCATGACGGGAGACCGAGGAAGTTTCGAAGTTGCCCTGTGCGGCCTTCGTTTCCTGCGTTAGACTGTGGTAATCCACGGTTGTGCCGCCGTTATTGGAATCGCGGTCCGGCCGGGGAGGGATTGATCCCCCGCGAGGGGAGAGGAGGCCTGGGTGTCGCGAGAGAACCCGTCATCGCCACCGTGGACCTACCGAATGGAAGTCTCTCCGACCGGTCAGAATGCGCCCGTTGCTCCGAGCTTGACCGACCCGATCGCCCTGTTGCACCTGCTGGTGAACCTTCAGAATCAGAATCTCGAGCTCCAGCGTCAGATGCTGGAGATGCAGCGACAGCAGCTTGAGTTGACCCGAGAGACCGCGCAGATCAGTCGAGATCAGCGAGCGCGTCAGCTCGCCGAACTGGAACGGTGGCAGCACGGTCACGAAGCCGTCCTCGACCACTGTCGCGATTCTCTGGGAAAGCTCGAGCAGGTTCACGCCTCGTTGATGGCGGATCTGGCCGAGTATGTCGAGGAGAACCACGAGAACCTTGTCGACGGAGACTTCGCGCTCAGCGACTTCGTCGATCGATTCGGTCCTCGGCTGGCTCATCTGAACACGATGCTTGCCGTGCTTCGTCCGCTGGCGGCTGCGGCCAAGAAGTCGGAAGGCTGAGCGCCGGCCTTCGGTTTCGTCTTCGAAGCGAGAGAACGGGACGCGTCGATGGCTTTTGCGGTCGCTCGATCGAGGTCGGGGCAAACCCGCGGAATCCTCGCCTCGATCAGGTCGTGTAATCGGCGTTGAGCCGGACATATTCGGCCGTCAGGTCGCACGTCCAGAACCGGACCGAGGCATTGCCGCGTGTCAGGACGAGCCGGATCCTGGTTTCGCGATGCGCCTTCAGATCGTCGGAAACGGCTTGGGCGTTGAAGGGTAGGGGAGCGCCCGCCTCGTAGAGCGGCACGCCGTTGAGCCAGAGCGAAAGCTCGGACTCCTCGAACGGAACCCCGGCGTAACCTGCCGCCGAGACGATCCGTCCCCAGTTGGGATCGGCGCCGTGGATTGCGGTCTTGACGAGCGGACTATTGGCCACGGCCCGGGCGATGCGATGGGCTTCGTCGCGGTTCAGACAGCCTTCGACATCGATGGTGATCAGGTGGGTGGCCCCCTCGCCGTCGTCGGGGATCATTCGCGCCAGGTCGTTGCAGGCTTCGCGGACGAGATCGGCGAATCTTGACAGGTCCTCCCCTTGCAAGGCGGGTCGGTTCGAGCTTCGGGCGAGGAGAAGCACGCTGTCGTTCGTGCTCGTATGCCCCTCGACCGAGATGCAATTGAACGACGCGTCGACCGCCTGCGAGAGCACGCCCTGGAGCACGCCGGGAGTGACCCGGGCATCGGTCAGGAGGAAGGCCAGCATGGTTGCCATGTTCGGGCCGATCATGGCCGCCCCCTTGGCCATGCCGAGCAACGTGACCGGACCGCTCGTCAGATTCAACCGCCGCGAGACGACCTTGGGACGCGTGTCGGTTGTGAGGATCGCCTCTGAGGCACCGCGGAAGGCGGATTCCTCCTCCGAGAGCGACGCCAGCGCGCGGCCGAGCCCCTCCTCGAGCCGATCCATCGGTAACTGGTGGCCGATCACGCCGGTCGAGGCCACCAGAATTTGACTCGGCTCGCAGCCCAACCGTTGCGCCGCGAGAGAGGCCGTCTTTCGAGCGTTCTCCAGTCCCGTCGCGCCGGTGGCGGCGTTGGCATTGCCGGCGTTAATGACGATGCCCCGAATCGACTCGGACGGGACCAGCGTGCGGCACCATTGCACGGGCGCGGCGGCCACGCGGTTCGTCGTGAACGTTCCGGCCGCCGCGCACGGCCGGTCGGCCGCGAGAACGGCCAGATCCAGCCCTCCGGACGGCTTGATCCCGGCCTTCACGGCCGAGGCCCGAAACCCCTCGGGAATTGCCAGATTGTTCGTGTTGCTCATCAACATTCTCTCGTATCAGCGATTTTCTTGGTGACTTTCGACTCAAGCAGCGCGGCATCACCTTGAAATCATGCGGGGTTCTTCATCGAGGTCGTGCGCCGGCTCGTCCGGTCTGGCCGCCAAGTACCGGTAAATCTGGAGGAAGACCCAGGCGACCAACCCAGCCAACGCGCCGATGATGCCACCCTGGATCGCGCCGTTGAGGATTCCACCACCGCCCGCGTTCCCTTGCTGGGCGAACAGGGCCCAACCAGATTCGATCGGCACCATGGTCCCCACCTCCAAGAACCGCGGACGTCTAACGCGCCGTATAACCGCCATCGACCAGCAGGACGGCGCCCGTCATGTAGCTCGACGCCTCGGAGGCGAGGAAGACCACGACCGGGCCGAGTTCGGCGGGATCGCCCCAGCGGGCCAGGGGGACGTTTGACATGATGGGCGCGGCGGCCTCGGGATTCTCGAGCAAGGGACGATTGATCTCGGTCGCGAACGGGCCGGGGCAGAGGGCATTGACATTGATCCCGTCCCTGGCCCACTCGAGAGCGAGCGTCCGGGTCATCAACGTCAATCCTCCCTTGCTGGCCGTGTACGGGGTGCGCTCGGCCAGGCCGACCTCGCCGAGCATACTCGAGACGTTGATCACCCGTCCCCAGCCGTTCCGCTTCATGGGGCCCGCCGCCGCGCGGCAACAGAGCCAGGGCCCCTTGAGGTTGGTGTCGATGACCTGGTCCCAGTCTGACTCCTGAAGCTGCTCGATCGGCTTTCGGATGTTGATCCCGGCGTTGTTGACCAGGATATCGAGCCGGCCGAACGTGTCGGTCGTGCGCGCGACCATCGCCTCGACCTCGGCCGATCGAGTGACGTCGACCCCAAGTCCCAACGTCCGGCCCCCTCCGTCGTTCGCGATCTCCTTCGCGGCCGTTTCCGCCGCGTCGGCCTTGCGGGCGGTCAGTGCCACCGAGGCGCCGGCCGAGGCCAGCGCCTCGACCATGACCCGTCCCAGCCCCCTCGCTCCACCGGTGACCAGCGCCACTCGACCATCCAGTCGGAACCGTTGCAAAACGTCGTGCATCGTCGTTGGGTCCTCGTGGGCTCGGACGCCCGGGCCAGCTTCCTGGTTCGCTCCGTGGAAGATCCCCAGACTATCGCAAGCCGAGTCCCACTCCAAGTCAGCGGCGTCCTGCTGGAAAGATATCTCCTTGAGCGAGACTTTCTGGCTCTCGCGGGATGCTCCCAAGTCAAGAATCTTACGATTCGTTCTGGATATTCAGGCGCCCTGCGTAACGTACGTAACGTCTGGGTAAATAGTGCGTTTTGGTTGTCCGGGTCCGCTGGGAAAAATGGGTAAAGATCCTGAAGAGCCGAGGCGGAGACGGACGAAGACAACCTGTGAGTTGGCGTTCCCGCGCTGGAGGATCCGGCACAGGGTGTGATCGCCGGGCTCAAACGAGTGGGGAGGGATGTCGTGGAGCGTCGAACTATGCGCAAACTTCTATCGGCCGCGCTCATGACCCTGGCATTCGGGGCCTGGAGCGGTGCCGATCGATCCGTGGAGGCCGCCAGTTACGCGGGCGCGGCTTCGACACGGTGTTGCCCTGTGGATCAGGAGTGTTCCGGACACACCTTGTATCAGCTACAGCGTTGCACGGTGCTTCGTCCGGTCCAGGAAACGGTGTACGAGGCCCGGCCGATTGTGGTCGAGCGCGACCTCTGTGAGACGGTCATGCAGCCGAGGACCGTCACCACGATGCGGACCGTCGCCGAGCAGCACGTGCGAGCGGTGCCGTACACGATTCAGCGCCCGGTCTACCGGACCGTCTGCCGCGAGGTCCGATACACGGTTCAGCGGCCCGTTTCGAGGACGATCTGGAAAGAGGTCGCCTACACGGTCTCGCGTCCCGTGCGCGAAACGCACACTGAGATGCGGTCTTACACGGTCTGCCGTCCGATCCGCGAGACGCACATGCGGACCCAGACGTACACTGTCATGCGGCCAGTGCGTGAGACGAGCTACAAGTCGTGCGTTTACACGGTCTGCCGACCGGTGCAGGAGACCGTCATGAAGACGGTTCCCTACACGGTCTGCCGTCCCGTGACGGAGACCCGTTGGAAGACCTGCACCTACACGGTCTGCCGCCCGGTCCAGAAGACTTGCTATAGGAAGGAACCGTACACGGTCAACGTGCCGGTCACGTGCACGGTGATGCAGCGCGTGCCGACCACGACGATGGTGCCGGTCAAGCAGTGCAGCTACAAGCAGGTGCCGTACACGGTCACTCGCCCGGTTCGAGAAACCTCCTACCGGACGATTCAGTACACGGTCCAAACCCCGGTTCGCCGGACGGTGTTGAAGACCTGCACCTACACCGTCAGCCGCCCCGTGCGCGAGACGGTCATGAAGGAGTGCCGCTATACCGTTTGCCGACCGGTTCAGACCACCTGCTACCGCACGATCAGCGAGACCTGCTACAAGACCATCACCGAGACGGCGTCCAAGGAAATTTGCGAGACGATCTGTGTGCCCAGGACGGTCTGCAAGCAGGTGGTTCGCGAGTGTGGCGAGTGGGTCACCGAGCGCTGCTGCGTGCCGGGCAAGATGTACTGCGTCAATGGTTGCTGGGTCCAGGCTCCGCCGTCGTATATCGAAAAGCAGGTCTGGGTGCCCAGGACCGTCGTCGAGAACGTGGCTTGCACGGTTTATGAGACCCAGCAGGTCCGCCGCCAGGTTCCGATCACCATCTGCCGCAAAGTGCCGTATACCGTCACTCGCCAGGTGCCGGTGACCACCTGCCAGATGGTGCCGCAGGAAGTCGTGACCATGATCCCCGTGACGACCTGCCGCATGGTCTGCGAGACGCAGGTCAAGCAGGTTCCGCAGACGATCTGCGAGATGGTGGCCACGCAGTGCACAAAGACCGTTCCGGTGACCACCTGCCGAATGGTTACCCAGACGTGCATGAAGACGGTTCCCTACACCCAGTGCGTGATGGTGCCTCGCACCACCACCCGCTGCGTGCCGACGACCGTCACGAGAATGGTCGCTCGCACGATGTGCCGCACGGTTCCTTACACCGTCACGGTTCAGGTGCCCCAGGTCTGCACGCGCCAGGTGCCCTATCAGGTTACGCGCATGGTCCGGGAAACCGCCACCAAGGTTGTGCCCTGCACGGTGACCCGGATGGTTCGGCAGCAATGCGTGAAGACGGTCCCCGTCGTGCATTGCCGGATGGTCCCGCAGCAGTGCGTCAAGCAAATTCCGGTGACGACCTGCCGGATGGTTTCCGAGGTCCGGCATTGCCCGGTCCCGGTGACGACCTGCCGGATGGTCACCGAGACACGGATCAAGCATTGCCCGCAGACGATCTGCGAGATGGTGCCCGTCGAGTGCGTGAAGTCCGTGCCGACCACCGTTTGCGAAATGCAGACAGTGCATTGCGTCAAGACAGTGCCGTACACCGTCTGCAAGCAGGTTCCCGTGACCACCACAACCTGCGTGCCGGTGACGGTGACTCGCAAGGTCCGCGAGTGCAAGACGATCTGCGAGCCGAAGACGATTTGCAAGCAGGTTCCGGTCGAAGTGGTGCGACAGGTTCCGGTCGTCATCCACTGCCCGCCGGCCGTCCTGCCCTCGGCGCAGAGCGTTCTGGCCTCGGCTCAGTGCGAGATGCCTTGCACAACCATTCCGCCTTGCGGTCCGTGCGACCCCAAACATCCGCTTCTGGGTCGCATCTTCCGCCGCTATTGATCCGCCCGATTCTTCCACTGATCGAGGTCAACGGCGAACGCCTCCGGCCATCCCGGAGGCGTTCGCCTTTGTCGTGGGTCGACTTGCTCGAACCGCTAAGAACTTCAGGCACGCGGGTCCCTGTTCCATGATGTGATATTTTCTGTTCATACAGGAACGTGTCGTGTTCGGTGGTAAGAGTTTTCGGAGAAGTTCTGATCCGAGGGTTGCCGATTGTTTCGCGTCGTGTATCCTGTGATTTTCAGGCGGACACCTCTTCGATAACGAGTCTCGCGAGAGCCCCCTCCGTCATCCCCTCCAGAAAGGTTGGGATGATTCCTGTTAGGCCGTCCCGCTCGAAGACGAAAGGGCCGGTTTCACCGATCTCAAGTGTCACTCGACGAGGTTCACACATCATGAGTATCGAGCCTGGAATTGGCGTTTCGTGGAGCCTGCGTCACGATCTCCAAGCGTTGCGAGGCGAGTGGGGATGGTTCCTCGCGCTGGGGATCCTTCTTATCGTACTCGGAACCTTCGCCATGAGCTGGGCGGCTCTGGCGACCTTCGCGGTCGTCTTGACCTACGGGGTGATTCTGGTGATCGCCGGGATCGCGCAGGCCGTGGGTGCGTTCTGGGCGAGGCAGTGGAGCGGTTTCTTCCTCCATCTTCTGGAGGGTGTTCTCTACCTGGTTCTGGGCATGCTCTTCCTTCGAGTACCGGTCCAGGCCGCCCTGGCCGTCACGCTCCTGCTCGCCTGCTTCCTCATGGTTGGCGGGCTGTTCAAGATCGTGGCGAGTCTGACGTCTCGCTTTCCGAACTGGGGCTGGGCGCTCGCCAGCGGGGTGATCGACCTGTTGCTGGGCGTCATGATCTGGTTGGAATGGCCCTGGTCGGGTCTTGTGGTGATCGGGATCTTCCTGGGGATCCAGATGATCTTCCACGGCTGGTTCTGGGTGATGCTCGCCCTGGGCGTGCGCAAGATTCTCAGAGCGACACCGACCAGCGCGGCCTTTTAGTGGTTCATCCGGCCAAAGGACTTCCCCAAGAATGGCGAGCGCGGAGTGAACGGTGATCCGGTCCGCTCGAACTCGCTGGGGGACTGATACCCCAGGTAAGAATGCCTTCGGATTCGGTTGTAGAACACCTCGATGTATTCGAAGATGCTCGCCCTCGCCTCCTCTCTCGTGGCGTAGTCCTCATGGTGGATCCGCATGTAGTTGATGACGGCCGTCCGCGCCCGGTCGGCCGTCCCCGGCTCGAACTGCGGGTCCACCAGGTTCTCGGCCCGCAGGAGACGCAGTTCCTCCTCGACGGGTGGAAGGCCTGGTCCCGCTTGGTGGCCAGGACCTGCTTCCAGCACCGCAGCAGGCTCTCGCCCAGGTCGAGTTCGCGTGCGACCTCGGCGAGGCTCTTGCCCCCTTCAATCCCTCGCCGGACGGCCTCGGCCTTGAACTCGGCGGTGAATGACCTACGACCTTTGCCAGCGCTGACCTCCTCACGAGCCGCATACGCTCTTAGCTGAGCGCACGCCATTCGTGGGGAAGTCCACGGGAGCCAAATCGGTTCCTCGCGCGAATTGTGTTCTATGGATAGAAAAGTTGCAACCGCCGCAAGAGGAGCAAAGCGCGCACCCAGGCACGCTTGAGCGGCACGAACTTTTCCAGGTCCCATGGACACGGCGCAGGGAGTCCGATTCCCGGCCGACTGAACCCGAGGAGCCTCCCCCCATGGCATTTCGGCAGCCTCGCACTCGGAACGGGGATTCGAAGTCGCACGCACAACGAGGGCGCCGCGGGAGTCGTCGGGATTGCCGGCCGCGACTGGAGGCGATGGAGCCTCGGATGACGCCCTCGGCAATGGTGGTGGGGGCGTCGCCGGGGAATCGGCCGGTGGTGGAGGTTCTGGATGAGAGCGGCGCGGTGGCGCGGAGGTTCGACGCCTATCCGACGCGTTTTCGGGGCGGCGTGACTGTGGCGCAGGGGGATGTGAACGGCGATGGTGTGCCGGAGATCATCACGGGGACCATGAGTGGTGTCGCGGTCGTCCGGGTGTTTAATGGGGTGACGGGCGATCTCGTCCGGCAGTTTCTGCCGTTCGGGGCGCGGTTCAAAGGCGGCGTGAACGTGGCGTTTGGCTACCTCGACAACGGGTCAAAGAATGGAGATATTATCGCGGGAACGGCCAGCGGACTGGCGTTCGTGAAGGTGTTTGATGCCGGTACGTTGAACGTCGAGCAACGGTTCCTGGCGTATCGCGGTCCGGTCAACGGGGTTCACGTAGCGGCGGCGAACCTCGACGGGGGTTACGCGTCGGATGTCATCACGGCTCCTGGGGCGGGGGCTCGGCCGGTGGTCAAGGCGTTTGATCTGGGCAGCCGGCAACCGAGCATGCAGTTTTTGGCCTATGACCCGCACTACCGGGGCGGCGTGAACGTGGCCTCCGGCGATTTCGACCACAACGCCGTGCCCGACATCGTGACGAGTCCTGATCGCGGGGCGCCGTTGATCCGGGTCTGGTCGAGCGGCGCGGGGAATCCGATGATCAGCCAGTTCCTCGCCGATACCCAGTCGGCCCACGGCGGGGCGGAGGTTGGGGTGGTGCACACGGGGGATTCCTCCGCGGACGAGATCGCGGTAACGCGACCGTCGGTGTCCGGCGACCCAGCCTCGGGGGTGATCATCTCGGTGTTCAACCTGTCGGGGACGTTGCTCGGTACTCAGACGGTTCCGGGCGCGGGGCGGCGGGGTGTCGCGCTTTCCTCGGCGCCTCAGAGCGCGGTGTCGTCGTATTCCGGACCGAAGATCCACGCGATCGACTACAACCCCACGTGGCCGAACTGGAGCTCGCAGCAGTATGCCTCGCAGGTGACGTCGGCGACGTCGACGACGCTGACAGACACGACGCAGAACTTTGTGACGAACGTGTTCGCGCAACAGTCGGTAGTCATTTACGCGGGAACGGGGACGGGGCAGACGCGCACGATTTCATCGAACACCTCGAACACCTTGACGGTGAGCACGCCCTGGGCCACGACGCCGGACAACACGTCGAGGTACACGATCACGACGAATCAGCTTCAGGACAGCGACTTCTTCAACGCGGCGTTCCAAGGACTATGGGGAACGGCCGCAACGAATCAGGGGCGCAACGACCTTTCCACCATGCAAAACACCGGGTTCAACCTGGTCCGGCTTTACAACTGGGGTCCGACGCGAGGTTGGAATGGATCCAGTGGCACGGACCACCTGGGCTTCCTCAACCAGGCGCTTGCCGACGGCATGACGGTCATGGTTCCGGTGTCGGACTACTTCCTCGGAAACGATCAATATGCGTGGAATGGTCAGAACCCGGATGCGTCATACAGCTTCGGCAGCGCGCCCCAGGCGATCCAGCAGGATCTTCTCGACTTCATCAGCAGCATCACCGAAAACGGCGAGATTAGCCCGGCGGTGCATTCGATCTCGGTGGGCAATGAGTTTGACCTCGGAATCGACAACGATCCGGGGAACACGGCGAAGCTCCAACGTGCCCTGTGGTGGGTGGTGAATCTCCACGATCAGATCGTCAAGCAGTTCGGCGCAACGGCCTCGCATCCCTTGATTACGATTCCGGTTTCGAACGCCGATCAGGGGACACCGTCGCCGGCCATGAAGTCGTGGTTCCAGGAGATCGTTCACGGGGTGAGCGCGGGTGCCGCGATGCCGACCGGCGCGGTGCCGGGCGGAACGTTCACGGCGAACGTCACGGGGCTTGACGCGTATTCGTGGTACACCGACTGGTATTTCAACTCCGTGAACATGTTCCAGACCGGCTCTCAGTTGACGAACACGCTGAAGCAGTACGACACCGGCGTGGCAACCGGAACCGCCTGGAATCAGATGTGGCCCGGCGAGAAGTTCGACGTGCCGCTGCTGATCACGGAGCTTGGCACCAGCCGTTTCAATATCGGCGGCGCGGCGCAGTTTGACGTGGTGGCCAACCAGCAGGCGCAGGTTGTCGAGAACTTTATGAAGACATCCCACAACATCATGGGATATACCATCTTCGAGTTCAACGACGAGCCGAACAAGAACAATTATTCCGGCGCAAGCCCGATCTCGGAGTCGTTGTTCGGCATCACGAAGTATTACAACACCAGCAATCAGAACGACTTCCGGAACGGGACCCTGCAGTACTCGCTGAACACCGGGACGACGCAGGTTTCGTTCGGACAGTTCCCGAATTACGTGTATCCGGTCTATCAGCTTTACGATGTGCAGTCGGGGGGCGTTACGTTGCTGAACAAGCTGAAGTCGATTTTCGCCTCGGGATGAGGCGATTGCTGGCGCTCGCGCGGGGATGGCGGCTGGGTTGCGATCGAACGAACCAGCCAACGCCCCGGATGGAAATGCCGTCGCGAGGTGCTCGCTTACGCGCTAAGTCCATCCGTTTGGAGCCAGTGCGAGAGGTCGCGGTCGAGGAGATCACCGAGCTGTTGGACCTCGTCGCGGAACTCGTCGGCGAGACGTCGGGTCAGCGTGGGAGAAAGGGGCTGGCGGGACCTCTGAGGGAAGTTGAAGCGAAAGGCCATCTGGAAGAGGCGGGCCCTGGCCGAGGAGGGGAGAACGGCTCTCGCGAGCGAACGGAAGGGCTTTGGTGGTTCACGGAGCACGTCGCTGAGCCACTTGGATCGCATCTCGACGTTGGCGTTGACGACGCCGAACTCGAGGGAATCGTCGGGCGAGAGGCCGAGGAACCGGCAGACGTCGCGGTAGACCGTCGCGGGATCGTTGGCGAAGTCGTCGTAGAGAATGACGTGGACCCGGTTCCGGCCGAAGGTTTCGAAGTAGCGTCGAAGCTGTGGCGAATACGTGGCGGTCTGGCGGTAAAAGAGCTTGTACGCGCCGTTGTCGAGGGTGACCCACGGTGGCAATTGCTCACCCCGCTTGCGGATCGGTTCGAGCCGGAGGACCTCTTCGAAGTCTGGCACGTTCTCGATCGAGATTTCGAGGTTCTTCCGGTGGTTGGAGTACATCTGCTCGATGGGGTTGCGGATCATGGCGACGATTCTGGCCGAGGGGCAAAAGTCGCGGATCCGAGCGGGGGCGTCCTGGGAGGCGAGGTAATAGACGGACGCCTCACCGACGAGGGACTCGGCCGGTGCGCCGGTGAAGAGGGCACGGTAGTCTTCGGTGGATTGGACCTGGTGCTGGTCGGGCAGGTCGGTCGCGAAGAAATGTGGTTCCTTGCGATCCGGCATGAAGATGGCCGGATGCTTCCTCAGGTAGGAGTACACGGCGGTGGTGCCGCATCGCGGGGCTCCGACCACGAAAAAGGACGGGCCCCGGGGAATGGTTCGTTGCGGTGTGTCGATGGAGTCGCCGAACGCATCCATCTTGTACATCGGTCCCCTTTCCTCGGGTGTAATAGAGAGACTGGTGGGCGGTTCCAGGCTATCTATCTGGAGCGGAAATCCAAGCCGGATGACCCCTCCGAGGATCGGCTGGACTATTCAACACCGCCGGGGCCGTTGGGTATCGGAGTGCCTGGAGCCAGAGGCGTACGGTGTTGTCGATTCGCGACAGGTCCACCACGGCCGAGAGCGGTCGCATGCCTCGATGGTCTATTCATACGCCAGATCGCGCGGTGGCGACAACCCCGATCTGGGGATCCGGTTGATGGAAATCATCATTTTCTTCCGAGCATCAAGGTAACAGAACATATTGTGCGGGTCCGATTAGATCGGGAGCGAATCGGGCTGGGTGGGGAGCGTTGCCTGGATGGCGGGTATGAAACGGCGAGTCAGAGCGTTCCCGCCAGGCCAGCCGAGGCGCTCCAGAGGGCACGATCCAGGGGTTGCGCACCACCGAGAAAGGTTACGGACGAAGAACTTCGTTGTGACGCGGCTGGCCCGGGATTCGTTGAAAACGTGCCAAGGGAGGCGGGTCGCGTTGGTCGTTCGGAACGGGAGTCGGGTTCATCGCTCGAGCTGGAGGATGTGCCAGCGGACGAGGAACAGGTGGTCGGTGTGGAGCGGGCGCAATAGGCCGAAGAGGCCGTTGGGGCCAGAAACCGCAGTGTTTCGCACGCCAGGGTAGGGGGCCTCGCGGCCGAAGCCGCTGGGGCCGGGGGCCCAGTAATGCTCGACGATGCGGCACGTGGAACCGGCCGATAACTCGACAAAGATGAGCCGGTGCTGGGTGGAGATCGGGTCGAGCAAGGTCAGGCAGGCGACCTGACGCCCGCACCAGGCGGAGAGGAGCCGGGCGGCGGCGGCCGCTACGACACAACCCGAGCTTTGGCCGATCAGGTGGATCGTCGCGGGATCGATGCCCGCCCGCTGGATCGCCGCGGCCAGGGCGAATCCCTGGTGGACGGCGACCTGGTCGTTGACGCTTGGCCGGACGCTGGCCAAAGTGGCGGCGTTCCAGTCCCAGCCGAGGACATTGATCGATGATCCGAAGCGGCGCCCGATGGCCTCGGCGTAGCGTTCCGCCATGGTAAAATGGGCGATCGGAGAAAACGGATTGATCCCGTGAACCACCACAACCGTCCAACGCGTCGAATCGATCGGTACGTCTGGGACCGCGCCCAGGGTATGGTTCACAAGGACCCCATGCGAGAGACTGGGGCCGAACTCGATCAATCGGCGCGTCGCCGCCGAAGAGTCCGCGCTGACCGCGATCGCCACGAGACTGATTATGCAAAGGTGCCACATCGTTGACATTCGGACAGTTCGAGGACGCCACATGCTTGAGAAACCACTCGACTTTATCACTTGGTGGAGACGATCGCTGCCGGATGCGTGATGGGGACTGCTGGAAAAATCGGCACGGTCGTTCAATCCGGCTCGACTCGAACCTGGCGCGGCGGATCGATCTCGCCTCGACGCGCGGGACGTGGGGCGCACGAACCGTGCGATGCTTCGCGACTCATGCGAGGATTTCGGTTTGCACGATGCCGGCGACGTCGGTCAGGCGGAAGTCGCGGCCGGCGTAGCGGTAGGTGAGGCGGGTGTGGTCGATCCCCATCAGGTGGAGAATCGTGGCGTGGTAATCATGAACGTGAACCGGCTTCGACACGATTTCGATTCCGTACTCGTCGGTCTCGCCGTGGGCCAGACCGCCCTTGACGCCGGCTCCTGCGAGCCAGCAGGAGAAGGCGCGGGCGTAGTGGTTGCGTCCCTTGGTTCCGGGGGCATCGGTCCACGGAGTTCGGCCGAACTCGGTGCAGCCGGCGATGAGAGTCTCATGGAGGAGACCGCGGCGGGTCAGGTCCTTGAAGAGCGCCGCGATGGCCCGATCGACGCGAAGGGCCTTGGGGCGGTGCTGCTGCATGTCGCCGTGGGCGTCCCAGTTATCGTGTGAGCCAGTGTCAGTGAGCTCGACGACGCGAACGCCTCGCTCGACGAGTTATCGTGCTTGCAAACACTGATATTAACATGATGCAACTCTATTGACAAATCGGTGTTAGAAAGCTATTGTCCCAGACCTGCGAACCGGCATAGGGCAGGTGCTCACAGAGCACCGGGTAGGAAGGCAAGTTCGGATTGAAGATCCCGGGTCCGTGGCTGAGCCACGATCCGAGACTGGGTATGATAACCATGGCCGATCCTGTATGCATGGCCAGGGCCGCCTGGAAGGAGATGGTGGACAGGAGGTTCTGGTGCTCCTCC
>CAZRGV010000001.1:16746-17681 GCA_964599655.1 uncultured Isosphaeraceae bacterium
GCCTGGAAGTGCTCGACGATGTCGGTGTGCAACGTGCGGATGACGCAGAGGTTGTCGGCGACCGTGCCCAGTTCGGGGAACAGCTCGCTGATCATCAAATCCGACTGGCCATAGGGTTTGAACGCGAACGGCGAGCCGAGCAACGCTTGCTTGGAGGTGCCTCGCAGATCAACCGACGGAACAACATTGCCGTTGTAGTGCTTAAAATGATATAATCACAATCATAATCAAAAAATTGTTTATAAATTGAGATTAATGACTCATTAAGCTCCCGCGTAGTCAGAGGCGTAAATGCGGCGCGGGGGCGGGCCATCGACGAGAATTCTTCCGAGCCGGCGTAAGGGAAGCGCGTGCTCGCGAAGATGCCGAAGAGGGCGCAATCGTCGCGCTGGGTGACCGGATCGAACTTGTGATCGTGGCAACGGGCGCAGCGGAGTGTCAGGCCGAGGAAGGCGCGGCCGGTGGTCTCGATCGTGTCCTCGAGCGTCAGGTGCCAGAGTTCGTAGGGGCCAGTGGCGTAGTGGTGAGAGAGGGCGAGGAACCCGGTGGCGATCACTTGCTCGGCAAAGTGTTCGGGTGGGCCCTCCGCCGCCAGAATGTCGCCGGCAAGCGGCTCGCGAACGAACTGGTCGTACGGCTTGTCTGTGTTGAAGGCGTTGATGATGTCGTCGCGATAGAGGCGAATTTCCGGAATCGGATCGTCGGCGTTGTCGCCCGCGGACGACGTCCATCCAGTGCCGTCCCCAACGCTCGCCGTAACGGGGCGATGCCAGCAGGCGATCGACCACGTGGGTGAAGGCATCGGGAGATTCATCGGCCAGGAATGCGTGGATTTCATCCGGAGTCGGCGGCAGGCCCGTCAAGTCGAAGGTCACGCGACGCAGAAGCGCGCCTGTTGGCCGGAGGGACGGGGTGAAGCCCTTGTGAACGCCAAC
>CAZRGV010000001.1:17703-22180 GCA_964599655.1 uncultured Isosphaeraceae bacterium
AGTTGTACGTCCCCATACGGTCAGGTGCACGCGCGACAGCGCGAACGGGCTCGAAGGCCCAGTGCCGCTTGTTGACGAAGTCGGTCGTGGGCGTCTCGGGCCAGACGGCGTCTTGCCGCACCCAACTGGTGAAGTCGGCGGCCACGGAGGGCGGCAAGGGCATATCGGGCGGCATTTTGAGGGCGTCGTCGTGGCGGATTGCCTGGACCAGGAGGCTCGCTTCGGGGTCGCCGGGAATGACCGCCGGGCCGGAATCGCCACCTTTGAGAAGTGCCGCTCGCGAATCGACCCGGAGGCCGCCGCTCGTTTTCTGTCCCCCGTGGCAGCGGAAGCAGGTTCCGGCGAGGACCGGACGGATCTTGAGCTCGAAGAGGAACTCCGCGTCGTTACGGATGACTTGGCCGATTGCGCTTCGCGTCAGCAAGGCCAGAGCGAGCAGACTCAAAAGGAGCCGGGTCGGTCGTTTCATCGATCGCCTCTCGCCGAGACCCTCGGCCAGGCTCAGATTCTTAAACAAACCTCCAACGAAGATCGCGAAGAACTGGGCGAGGGGAACGTGAAAAGGCCGCCGAGGAAGCACCTTCGGCGACCGTTGGTGATTGGATCGCAGCGACGAATGTTGGACTGAGGATTTAACGCTCACTCTTCTGGCCAACGAGATCGACGTCCTGGATCGTCTCGCCGGGCTTGAGGGTAACGACGCGGGAGGTTCCCGCGGGAGCCTGTTCGGGGAAGAGCCAGAACGGAGCGACCTGGATGTACTGCTCTCCAGGACGGACGAACTTCAGTTCGTAGCGTCCCTCGGCGTCGGTCGTTGTGGCGGGGACGTAGTAGCGGTTATCGAGGAAGTCGGAGCCGGTGGCACGGACCTCGCGGCGCGCGAGCGGTTTCCCTTCGAAATCGACGACGAGGCCCCGAACCGTGGCGGGCCTGGTCAACGAAATGTCCTTGTTCTCGACGATCTCGCCGGGCTTCGTCCGGAAGGGCGGAGTGACGCCGTTAGCCCAGTTGCGATGGACGAACAAGGGGCCGTCATGAGCGATGAGGTTGTAATCCCGATCGTTGCTGGCGGGCAGGTGAACCTCGTAGCGGCCCTCGGCGTCGGTGGTGACGCTGTAACGGGTGTCGCCGGTGATCGAGTTGCCCGTGCCGGTCAGAGCGGGAGCGACCGTGGCGCCCGAGACGGTTTTACCGTCGGGGTCAAGCACGCGGCCCCGGACCGTGACGCCGCGCTCGACCTCAATCGTGACCGGGGCCATGCCGGGCTGGATCTCGAAGCCGATCGAGTCGAAGTTGCGCTGCCAGGCGCCTCGACGCTCATCTTTGGGAATGTAGCGGCGATGGAACTCCTGAACCGCCTGCTCGGACCACCAGCGGCCGAACCCCTTGGCCTCGACCTGGAAGTCGAACGAGCCGGGGAACATGTCTTCGATCTGGACGAGGCCCTCGGCGTTTGAGGTTCCCTCGACGTCTTTTTGTTGCCAGTTCCAAAGCCGAACGCCCGGGACCGGCTCGCCGGTGGAAGTGTCGACCACCTTGGCGAGAAAGTCGATTCCGGGCTCGAGGAGAATGTCGAGGGATTTGGCTTCTTCCGGCGCGATGGTGAGGCTCGACAGCCGGGCCACTCCGACGCCCGGAACGCGTACCTGAAAATCATAGGTGTCGGGATCGGCATACAAGCGGTAATGTCCATCCGGTCCGCTCCGGGTTTCGGTCCAGATCGCCGTGATGATGTATCCCGGGTTGGCTGATTTCGGCCCCTGCTTGGCGCGGATCAGGGCGTTGGCCACGGGCTTGCCTTCCGGGCTATTGAGCGATCCCTCGAAGAACGTCTTGCTGTTCATCGTCACGCGCCAGCCGGCGGTGCCTGGCTTGTGATCCAGGAATAATCGAGGGGTGAAACCCTCCTTGCGAAAGCGGATCTCGACATTCTCGTTCGGATCGAGCGGATAGGGGAGCCGTTTTCCGTTCGTGTCGCGAGGCGCGACCGAGACGCGGAATCGTCCCTGGACGTCGGTGCGCGTCTCGTTGCCGGGATACCAGTCCCAGACATCCACGTCGACGCCTTCGAGCGGCTTGCCATCCTCGTCGACGACCACGCCGGCCAGTTCATCCTCGGTGACCTTGTTGATGTCTCCAGGGTCGGGGATCGATTGCGGCTTGGGGCTGTCGTTCGGGTTCTTTGCCTGAGACGGTTCCTCAGTCGGCGGCGCCGCGGCGGCAGGCCGGACCATCGTGGTCGCGAGTCCGATGGCAAGGAACCCCGCGAGTGAGAGGCAGAGCACGCCAATTCTGGGTCGCGTCATCAGCGACCTCCTTTCATCGAAAAACCCCTTGATCCGTTCGGTCAGACCCCATTGCGACTCAAACAGTCCAAGAGAGGCCGCGGCGAGGTGGTTTTGGACGCGCCGTTCTGCCAGGTCAACCAGGGTTCTCGCGTATCGGGCGACGTCGCCGTTTCGGAGAACGACGTTGTCGCAGACTTCCTCCCGGGCGCGAGACAGCTCTCGGTTGAGAAGGTGGATCATCGGATGTGGCCAGAAGAGAATCTCGGTGAGTCGTTGCAGGAGACCGAACCAAAGGTCGTGATGGGAAAGATGTGCGCACTCGTGGGTCAGAACGTCGCGGAGTTGGTTTCGATCCATTGTTGCGACGAGCGTGTCAGGCAGGAGAATCCGAGGCCGAAGGAGCCCGGTGATGACCGGCGTTGAAAGCCTCCCAGACGTAAGGATGGGAGGAAGCGACCGGAGTCCGAAGAGGTCGCGAAGCTCGAGGGACAAATCGTCGGGCGGGGGGTTTGAGGTCGGCCGAGAATCTCGGAGGATCGATTGCATTGCCAGGATGCCCAGGAGGAGCCTCGCCAGGTGCCAGGCCGAGCCGATCGCCCAGAGAGCCAGAAAGCCGACCGCCGCAGATCGGCCGAGGTCGGACCAGGACCGTTCGGTCCGCGCGCGATTGAAGGTCGGCGAGACCGGCGAGCGGGAATCGGCCCACCGGGGCTCGGCAGAGGGCGGTGACGCCGAGATCAAGGGGTGCGCTTCGGTCGCCTCGAGATCGGTTGTCGTCGGGTTTGGCGTGGGTTTCGCCCGGCGAGGAATTTCCCGGCCCGAGGGTCGGATGACGAGGAACAGCCCGACACGATCGGCCGTGAAGATCGCGAGCGGGCCGAGCATCGCAACCACCAGCGCGAGGCGCCAGAGGGCGTGCCGGGTTGCCGGATCGCGACGGGCGAGGCATCGACCGGCGAGCAGGGCCAGGAGCACGATGGCGGCGAGCTGGAGGAATTCCAGGCCGAGAAGTTCCATCGCGTGGTCACCGGGATACGACGGAAGAAATGCGGTCATGTTCGCTTCCTTTCCGCCTCGTCGATCATGGCTCGGAGGCGGGATGCCTCGTCGCGGGAGATTTGGCGTCCTTCGAGCAGGGCCATCAGGAGTCCCTCGGTCGAGCCCTGAAAGGCCGTTTCGACGAGGCGCCTGGCGAGTCCCTTGAGGGTCGACCGACGGGGGCGGGTCGCCTTGAATCGGAGGGTCTGGCCATCGTCGACGCGCTGGAGCCAGCCTTTCTCCTCAAGTCGCGCGATCATGGTTTGAACCGTGTTTCTCGCGACCTTGCGACGAATCGAGAGCGTCTTCCAGACCTCGGCCACCGTCACCTCGCCGAGATCCCAGACCTCGTTCATGATTTCCAGTTGCGCCTCCGACAGAGGCGGCAAGGGCTCAGGCTTCGGCATCTGTGGATCGTCTCCCGAGACGGGCCGTGTTGCCTACAGTTGTAGGTTATCCTACCCTACCTACGTGCGTAGGCAACGTCAAGATGTTGTCTGAACGAATTCGTGATCGAACGAAAACGCCGAGCTCCGAGACGACCTGGTTCCCGGAGCTCGGCGGAGGAGGAGAAGGGTGGAGCGGGATCAGTCGGACCAGACGAAGGCGCCGGAGTCGACGTTCCAGTCGTTACCGAAGAATCCGGCGGCGCGGATGCTTTCCTCTCCCTTCGAGAGAACCTCGTCGCCGAGGACGATGCAGTCGGGGTATCCGACACCGGACACGAAGTAGGGGAGTCGGTCGGTGAGCCGCATGCCCGCGAGCCCCGAGCCGGAGACGGCGGCAACGCTCGCGAGGTCGCTTCCTGGGCGGGGTCGGATGACGAGCGTGGCCAGATTCTCCCCCTTGAATACGCGATCGCCGACGCGGACCGATTTATCACGCACCTGGACGGGGCTTGATCCGAGCAAGGCGCTCCAGACCGTGTTGGTCTCGGCGTTGCCGTAGAGGACGACGTTGCGGTCGGGCTCGGCGGCGGGGTCGAACGCGATGTCAGGGAGGACGTCGACGGAGGCGTTGCCGCGATACCAGAAGGTCTCGGCGTCGAAGCGGGCTTTGGCCAGGGCCCAGGCCTTTTCGTCGGGGGAGCCTTTGGTGCCGTAAACGAGCTGGACGTGGTGCCGGAAAGCGTCCTTGAACGGGCCGCCGCG
>CAZRGV010000001.1:22220-40928 GCA_964599655.1 uncultured Isosphaeraceae bacterium
GAATCCATGTCCAGGTTTCATTCTCGCGAGCGAGCCAGAGCCGGCGGGCCTTGCCAGGTTCAGGGAGGTCGGTCAGGGTCTGGCCGTCGAGCTCGATGGTGATGGGTCCGCCGGGTTCGAGGTGGTCGAGATCGAGGGCCAGGCGGGCGACGTTTTCGGTCCTGCCGGAGAAGCGGCGACCCTCGGGATCGAAGTCGAGATGGATCGCGCTGAGGGCTGCGGGCCTGATCTGAGCCTCGATGACGGCCCAGTGCGAGCGCGCGGAAACTCCGGGGTGGGCCGTGGTGAAATGATTGTGGCGAACCTTCTCACGGGTTGGCCGTTCATGACTCGCAAGAAAGTCGAGCAGGGGGGGCCAGTCGCAGCACTCGTTCCCCCACCAGTGGCCAGCGCCGGGGCGTTCGTAGTAGGCGAAGTCGGGATGAAACTTGCCGAGCCGTGATCGCATGGTTCTGGCCTGCGAGACGGGCACGTTGTCGTCGCGATCGCCGTGGAGGATGTAGATCCCAAGCGGCTGGAGATTGCGGACGAGTGAGAGGGTATCGCTGGGCAAAACCGCGCGCTGGAGCATGGCCGCCATCGGCGAGGGGTTGTCGAGACGTGTCGAACCGGCATACGAGAACATGCTGATCCAGCCGGCGCTTGGAGCGATTGCGGCGAAGCGGTCGGGGAAGGTGACGCCGACGTGCCAGGTGCCGTGACCGCCCATCGAGTGGCCGGTCAGCCAGACGCGTCGAGGGTCGGTATCGAGCTGCTTCTGGGCGAGCTCGAGGACCTCAATGGCGTCGAGCCGGCCCCAGTCTTCCCAGTCGAAGCCATAGGGACGTCGGTTGGTTGGGGCAACGACGTGGGCCCACGTCTTGGGCGCATAGACGTTGGCCTGTCCGATGCCCTCGACGCCCGCTCCATGTAGGGTCAGAATCAGGCCCGGCTTTCGGTCACTCGAATCACCGGTCGCGGCGGGTACGAGTCCAAAATATTGCACGCTGCCGTCGATCTCACTGAGAAACGTGCGTTTGTGGGTTTGCGACGGACGTGCAACTCGAAGCGTGAGACGGGTCTCGTCGACAGTGGATTTCGCCTCGTGATCGATCAGGGAAACGACGGCTTCGGCGGTCCCGTCCGATTTCGGTGAAGGACCTTCGAGGCGAAATCCGACCTTTCGCGTTCCGAGGGGAGGAATCGTCGGGACCGGTGTGACCAGGGCGGGCGCATCACCGAGCTTCGCCCGGAGTGTGGCTCCTGCGAGAGGCGTGTTCGAGGCATTGATGACGACCAGTGCCCCCCACGTCTTGGTTTTCTGACCAACGATGAGATCCGGAAGCGTGGTGTCGGCCGTGTCGAGCGAGGCCGCGGCTTTTGGCTCGGTCAGCCGGACCTTCAGCGCTCCTCGGCCAACCTGGAAAAGAAAACCGTTGTCCCCTTTTCGCAGTTGAACCGGCAGATGGACATAGCCAAAGCTGTAGGGATCACCGGCGCGTGGCTCGCCGTCGGCGTAGACCAGGCTATGGCCAGCGGCCTCGAGGAGCATGATTTGATCGGTTTCGGAAGGGATCGACAGAAAGAGATATCCTCCAAAGAGCGCACGATCACGAAACTCGCCCTGCTCGTTGATCTCAAGGGGCTTCCAGGTGCGATCGGGAGCGTTAGGGCTGGTGACGGTGTCGCCATCGTGAGGTGTGGTCCATCGACCGGCGACGATCGCGGCTTCCACGGGATCAACGTGGACGGGCGAGCGTCCGGAACGACCAGAACGGCCGAGCGAGGGGAGTATCAGCGCGTGTGGAGGTCGGATTTCCTGGGGCCGCCGCTTCTCGTTCGCCGCCTCGGTCTTGTTCGAGTGAAATGGACCCGCCTCCGCCATCGACACCGCGAGGGCGCCGAAGATAAGTTGCCGGAACAGCAGCGTGAGGAGCGGCTTCGTGTGGTGCATCGAGTCCCTCACAAAAGAGATCAGAACCAGCAACGGCCCTCACGGCATTCCACGAGGGAACGCCGCCTGTTTGCCGGAGGCCACGATGGCTTCGCGGGCCATCGAGTCATCCTACCGGAATCGGCGAGGAGCGGGGAGGGTGTCGAATTGTCGACGACTCAGGCCGTGGGAACGGTGTCGGTTCCCGCGAGCCCGTAGCGCGAAACACCGTTCTCTCGAAGCACGTGCTTGCGGATCTTTCCGGTGACCGTGCGAGGGAGCTGATCGACGATTTCGATAAAGCGTGGAATCTTGAAGTGGGCAATCTGCCCCTTGCAGTAGTCGCGAATCTCCTCCGGAGTGGCCGAGGCGCCGGGTTTGAGGACGATCCAGGCGGAAACCGCCTCGCCGTAGACAGGGTCAGGCAGCCCGACGACGGCGACCTCGGCCACGGCGGGATGGTGATGAAGGAATTCCTCGATTTCGGGTGGGTAAATATTTTCACCACCGCGAATGATCAGCTCTTTGCTCCGGCCGACGATCCGGTAGTTGCCGTCGGGCTGTTGACGCGCCAGGTCTCCTGTGACGAGCCAGCCATCGGGAGAAAGGACACGGGCGGTGGCCTCGGGAGCGTTGTAGTATCCGGCCATCACCCCATGGCTGCGAACGCAGAGCTCGCCCGTCTCGCCGACGCCGACCTCTTCGCGAGTGATGGGCTGGACCAGCTTGACCTCGACGCCCGGCAAGGGACGACCGACAGTTCCGACGCGGATCTCGATCGGATCATCGACCGAGGTCATCGTGATGATGGGCGAGGCTTCGGTCAGCCCGTAGCCGATGGTGATCTGGTGAGCGCCCATCTGCTCGACCACGGCCTTCATCAGGGGAAGTGGGCAGGGGCTTCCGGCCATGATGCCAGTGCGAAGAGATCCAAGATTGTAATGGGTTCGGTTGGGATGATCGATCAGGGCAACGAACATCGTCGGTACGCCGTAGATCGACGTGCAGCGCTCGTTCTGGATGGCTTCGAGGGTCGCCGTGGCGTCAAAGCTGGGCGCGGGAACCACGATGGCCGAGCCGTAAACCGAGCAGACTTCCGTGCCGAGCACGCAGCCGAAGCAGTGATAGAACGGCACGGGAACGCAGACCCGGTCATCCTCGGTATAACGAACGCGCTGACCGATATAAAAAGCGTTCATTAATACATTACGATGTGTAAGCATGGCTCCCTTGGGGAGTCCAGTCGTGCCCGAAGTGAACTGGATGTTGAAGACGTCCGACGGCCGGATCGCCTGCTCCCGCTCCTGTAATCTGGGGGAAACGGACGTTCTTTCGAGCTCGGACCAGGCGATCCAGCCGGGTCCAGGGTGGTCGCCGATGGCGATCAGCCGGCGGAGCATCGGAAGTTTTTCCGATCGCCAGGAGCGATCCGAGGCACTCTTGACTTCGGGGACGATCGCATCGACCATTTCCACGAAGTTCGATGTCTTGAACGGTGTGCCGACGATGAGCGTGACGACGTCGGCCTGTCGAAGCGATTCTTCCAGTTCGTGGAGCCGGTACGCCGGATTGACGTTGACCAGAACGGCCCCGGCGCGGGCCACGGCGAACTGGGTGACGACCCACTCGGGGCAGTTCATTGACCAGATGCCGACATGCTCGCCGGGCATGACATCCTGTTCGATGAGGCTCGAGGCCAGTACATCCACGCGATGATCGAGCTCGGCCCACGACCAGCGAACGCCAAGCGAGGGGAATACCACCGCGTCGTGGTTCGGATAAGCGCGGGCCGTTCTTCGGAGCACCTGCCCCACGGTCAAGCCGTCCACCCAGGGGGTCGCGTCGTCACGATCCGACATGGTGAGGACTCCAACGTTGAGAGAGGCGTTTATCGAGGTGGAGCGAATCCAGATCGGCAAATCGAGGTGGCGCTTGTCAAGCGGGTCCGGGGCCGATGGGAAGGTCGGGATCGATCCCTTCGTGGCGTTGGTCGTAGGAAGGAATCGTGCCCGGCCCGAACTTCCACTTGGGAGCCCGTTTCTCGAGGAAGGCCTGGATGCCCTCGCGCGCTTCGTCTGAGTCGCGGATGGCCGCGCTGATGGCGGCGGGGCCTCGAAGATTGGCGGGCCGAAGGGTCGCCTCGTCGAGCAGGCGCTTGGTCGCGGCGAGGGCCAGCGGCGCGGCCTCGGCTATCTGCTGGGCCAGATCGATCGCGGCTTCGAGGCAGTGCTCGGTCGCGACGACCTTGTTGACCAGGCCCCACGCAAGGGCCGTTTCGGAATCGATTGGCTGGCCGGTCAGGAGCAGTTGTCGAGCGCGTCGGTCGCCGATCTGACGAGCGAGGTCCTGGAGCACGATCGCCGCGACGAGTCCGCGGCGGACTTCGGGGTAGCCGATCCGGGCGGCGTCGGCCATCACGGCAAGGTCGCAGGACAGGGCCAGCCCGGCTCCACCCGCAAGGGCGTCACCCTGAATGGCCGCGATCGTGGGGCGAGGGAACTGATGGATCTGATTGATGAGGTGGGCGAGGCCCAGCGAGTCTTTCACGGCCTGTTGACCGGATTCCGGCATCGGAATGATCTCGGTCTCCGAGGCTTCCTTCAGGTCCATACCGGCGCAAAAGACGGGTCCGGCGCCTGTGAGCACTATGGCACGAATGACCGGATCGACCGCGAGGCGATCAAACGCGTCGCTGATCGCGGCGACCAGGGCGCGGGACAGGGCGTTCCGCTTTGCGGACCGGTTGAGGGTCAACACGGCGATCGGGCCGTGATCGTCGCGTTGGACCAGGGGTTCGCTGCTCATGTTGGGCTCTCCGCGACGTCGACGGGCGGGGCACTTAGCCGGAGTTCCAGGAGGGCGGTTCCCAGCGCCTTGCCCTGCGAGTCAAGTCGCAGGGAGCGACTGGCACCTCCAGCGAGGGCATGCTCGACGACGAAGTTTATCGCGTGGATCTTCGGGAGCTCGAAGCGACGGACCCGCCCGATCCCCAGCGGCCGAAGGAACTCCGCCACGACGGCCTCGGTCAGGTGGGCCTTCAACCAAGCATAACGCGCGGGGTCGTCCACGACGACGCCGATGTTGGCGGTATCTCCCTTGTCGCCGCTCCGGGTATGAGCCACGTCGCCGAGCCGGACCAGAGCGTGTGAGTCGATTGGGTTCATGGTGGTATCGCGTGTCGAGATCGAAGACTTCGAGAGGCCGAAACCAGGCTCGATGGAGGGAACAGCTCGAATCATGTCATGGTGATCGCCAGGCGGTCACTGGTCGAACGTCGACGGACGACGGGACCCGATCGCGAGGGACCAGGGTTGGCCAGTATCCGAACGCGGGGCGAGGCGAAGGTCGGCCGGTGGCGTATCCGGCCAGGCCGGGCGGGCCCGATGTGATGAGCGGGGCGAGTTCCCTGCAAAAGCGTTCGACCGCCTCGCGCCGTGGGTCGCGGACGGAAATCCGGAGCATCACCTCGAACGGTGGGGATTCCGGCCTCAAGACGCCGGGCACCACATCCCCCGCGCCAAGGCACTCGACCAGCGAGTCGGCCAGGTCGAAACCAGCGCGGCGGACGCGCTCCAGCACGATTTGCCCCGAGGCTCGGGCCTTGGCCTCGGCGTTGCGGCCGACGACGGCCAGCATGCCCGAGGCCGTCCAGCCGTCTCGGTAGACGGCCGAGACCTTGAGCGAGTCGCCAGGAGGTCGCCCCGAGGCGCCCGAAATAGCGACGCGATCGGGTCCGACCTGGCTCAGCTCGACGGTGGTCAGATCGACATCAATGTCGGGTGTCTTGTAGCTCGATGGGTCGCCGATCTCGTAAACGAGCTGCTCGGCCACGTTGGGCACGGCGACCTGCCCGCCCGAGCCGTCGGGCTTGGTGATCACCGACGAGCCGTCCGGAGCGATCTCGGCCACCGGATAGCCGACTCCGGCCAGGTCGTCGAGCTCGTCCCACCGGTGCCAGAGTCCGCCCGTAACCTGGGCGCCGCATTCGATCAGGTGGCCAGCGACCGTGGCACCCGCCAGCCTTGGCCAGTCGTTCCAGACCCAGCCGAAGGCGGCGACCGCCGGCCCAAGCGTCAAGGACGCGTCGGCCACGCGACCCGTGACGATCACCTGGGCTCCGCCTTGAATCGCTTCGGTAATTGGTCGGGCTCCAAGATACGCGTTGGCGCAAACGAGGCGATCGGCGACCTCGGTGATCGGCCGCCCGGTTTCCATATGAGAGAGGTCGACCCCCTCGGCGATCCAGCCAGGAATTCGTCCGAGAAGATCGTCGCCGGTGACAACGCCAATGGTCGTGTCGCGGTCCATGGACTTTGTAAGAACCTCGGCGCATCTCGCGGCGCACGAGGGTGGATTCAGGCCCCCGGCGTTGGTCACGACCAGCAAGTCGGGTTGCGCGCGGATCCACGGCGCGAGGCGGCCGAGAACCTCGGGAAAGTCCGTCACATAGCCGGCACTCGGGTCCTTCGACCGAAGATGCGCCAGAATCGCCATCGTGAGCTCGGCGAGGTATTCGAGCGTGAGCGCGTCGAGCCGGGTCGATCCAACGAGCGTTGTCGGCGCATCGACGCAATCACCCCAAAAACCCGCGCCATTGCCGATCCGGTACGGATTGCGGACCGCGTTTTCCGACTCGCGTGTCATCCTTCGTCTCCCGGCTCAGAGCTGCAACTCTTCCACGATGGCCTCGGCCTCGATCTCGACGAGCATCTTCGGATCGATCAACCGGCTGACCTCGACCATCGTCGACGCGGGGCGGATCTCACCGAAGACCTGGCCATGGGCACGGCCGATCGGCTCCCAGTCGAGGATATTGGTGACATAGATGCGTGTTCGAACGACGTCGGCCAAGCTGGCTCCCGCCTGCTGGAGCGCCGCCTGAATGTTTTCGAGGGTTTGAATCGTTTGCGCGAACGGATCGCCCTCTCCGACAACTTCGCCGTTCTCGTCCGTGGCCGTGGTTCCCGAAACCTGGACATGCATGCCCACGCGGACCGCCCTCGAATACCCGACGTACGCCTCCCACTTCGTGCCCGAAGAAACCAATTCCCTTGACATCTTTTATCTCCTCTCCGAGGTGAAATCCGGCTGTGGGCGAAAGGGCCGCAAGAGGGGAATCGATCGCGATCGTCGGCCGCGAAGCCTGGTCGACCGTAGGCGATCCTGGGTGCTCAAAGACTCCTGTTAGTCCTCATAACCTATCAGGTTGGTACGATAGTTTGAACAGACATAGTTTTGTTAGACCTGAAATACACCGAGCGGGAAGCCAGCCACCGCGCGTTTCCTGGTGGCGATGTCGAAGGCGATCGCGAGGATCTCGCGAGTTTGCGCGGGATGGATGATGGCGTCGATCCAGCCCCTCGCGGCGGCGTAGCGAATGTCGGTTTCGCGGTCGTATCGCTGGCGAAGGTCCTCGCCGATCCGGGCCATCTCGGCTTCGTCAACGGTCTTCCCCTGCCGTTTGAGGGCGGCGACCTGGATATCGAGCATCGTGCTGGCCGCCTGCTGACCACCCATCACCGCGTAGCGGGCGCCCGGCCAGGCGAAGAGGAAGCGGGGGTCGAACGCCTTGCCGCAGAGCGCGTAATGGCCGGCGCCGAAGGAGTGGCCGACGAGGAGCGTGATTTTGGGGACCACGCTGTTGCTCACGGCGTTGACCAGCTTGGCCCCGCACCGGATGATGCCCGAGCGTTCGGCGTCGCGGCCCACGTCGAAGCCATTGACGTCCTGAATGAACAGCAGGGGAAGGCGGCTCTGATTGCATTCCAGCACGAATCGCGCCGCCTTGTCGGCACTGTCGGAGTAAATGACCCCGCCGAACTGGAACGGGCCGCCCGTGGCCGGTCGAAAGCGGAGGCGCTGATTCGCGACGACTCCGAGCGCGATCCCCGCGATCCGGGCGAAACCGCAGGCGAGTGTCTGTCCGTATTCGGGCCGATACTCGTCGAATCGGCCGCCATCGAGGATCGTGGCCAGCAGGTCGCGGACGTCGTACTGGGCGCTCGGATCGGTCTTGACGATCTGAAAGATGGCCTCACCGGGCCGGGCGGGCGGCTCCGCCACGGCTCTGGCCTCGGAGCTCGGATCGGGCGGGAGCAACGCGATGAGGCGTCGGAGCCGAGCCAGACAGGCGTCGTCGTTCGGTTCGCGATAGTCGACGGTTCCGCTGATTGCGGCATGCATGGCGGCCCCGCCAAGCTCCTCGTGCGAGACATCCTGGCCGATGGCCGCCTTGACCAGAGCCGGGCCCGCCAGGTAGAGCCCCGAGCCTTCAGTCATCAACACAGTATCACATAATACAGGTAGGTATGCTCCTCCCGCGACGCAGTTTCCCATGATCGCGGCGAACTGTGGGATTCCCATCGCTGAGAGGACGGCGTTGTTGCGGAAGATCCGGCCGAAGTCGTCCTCGTCGGGAAAGACCTCGTCCTGCATCGGCAGGAAGACACCCGAGGAGTCCACGAGGTAAACGAGCGGCAGGTGGTTGTCGCTCGCGATACGCTGCGCGCGAAGGACCTTCTTGATGGTCATCGGGAAGAACGCGCCCGCCTTCACCGTCGCATCGTTGGCGACGATCATCACCCGACGGCCTTCCACCTGTCCGACGCCTGTGACGACTCCCGCGGACGGTGCGCCGCCCCACTCTTCGTACATGCCATAACCGGCCCACAAACCCAGTTCCAGAAACGGCGACGCGGGATCGATCAGGGTGTGGATCCGTTCTCGAGCGGTCTTGCGGCCCTTCTCGTGCTGCCGCTGAATCGCATCCGGCCCGCCACCTTCCTTGATCGTCTCGGCTTCCGCCATGACGAGGGCGGTCGATTCCCTCAGGTCGGGCTCGGAAGGTCGGCGAAACGCGCGGCGGGTCTCGGCAGTCGTCACGGTGTCAACCTCGTTTCTTGAGAACGTGAGGCGGGAGTCCGGGGACGCTCGACCAATTTGGGCCTGTGGCTGTCATGGCGAGTTCCGAGGTCCGTGGGGTTCCCTTGGGTCTTTCTCTCCGGGCGGTTGGTTGTTCGAATCGGGGCTGGCCGGGGCTGTTTCCCTCACGGCCGAATTGCGGGTGGTCCCCCTATTTCGATTGCCACTGTAAACGTCCGCGAGGAAGTCGTACGCGGGCGGACAGACACGAGCCAGTTGCGTTGAGGAGCAGAAGTAAGGGTTCGTATCAAAAAAGGCCTGGGTCAGCTCGGCGAAGAACTCGTCTTCACTGGTCGTTGCGTACTTCTTGCCGAAAAGCTTCCGGTCCATCGCGGCCTGGTAGATCGCCTTCCAGGCCTCCCGTTTCGATTCAGTGAGCCCGCATTGATGGACCACGTGCCCGAACTCGTGATGCAGCGCGCTATCGAGCTTGGGGAGGAGCCGCAGGATGTCGTCCTCCCCGATGGCCAGCATGGGATGCTGTCGCAGGTTGTCGCTCACGAAGCAACCGCGGAGTTCCTCGTAACGTTGCTGAAACGCATTTCTCTGCCCGGCGAGATGACGGAACCCGGGAAGCGCCGTGAGCCGAGTGTTCAGTGGAATGATCACAATTTGAAGTCGCGACTTCGCCAGCCGGTCGATGACCTCGGGATCGGCCTCCTTGAGAATTCGGAGGATCTTGGACTTTGCCGACACCAGCGCGGCGGGCCTTGCTTCTCTGGGTGCCTTGATCAGGATCGAACCGCCAGGGAACGTCAGCTCGAGGCGAAGCGGGTAGAACGCGTCTTCCGGTTTCGAATGGTCCTCGGTTGGCTTCGGCTCCTCGGGACGCGTCACGACATCAGGCGATTTCGGGGGTTGGTCCTGCGCGGAGGAGTGAGAGGGGCCAAGGGCACTTTTCTCGAAGGCGAGCACGAGCAGAAGCGCGGCCATGAGCCGTGGAACGAGAAGATCACATCTGCTCATGATCTCAACCTCCGATGATCCCGCGGACCTCAGGCTTAGGGTGTTGCTGGAATCCTCAGACCGGCCACGATTTCGATGGCCAGGGCGCGAAGTTCTTCGAGATTCGACGGTGGCGGACCGAACTGGCTCAGGAGCGTTTCCTCACTCTTGTCGTGCGGCTTCGACCGGATGCGAAGATCGTTCGGATCAAAGACGCCGTACACGACGCCGACGTTATCCGCGATTTCCGACCCCTGGCGGTCGACCCAGGCGCGGAGGTCGTGCGCGACCCAGGCGGCGTTGAGATAGACGACGAGTTCGACCATCGGCAGCAGGTTGGCCGGGTCGACGGCGGCGCCAGCGCCGTGGATCTCGTCGAACGCCTCGGCCCCGATGAAGACCGAGGGAATCGCGATTCGATGGAGGATCGAGCCGATCGGATCATCGGCCCAGGGGGAATCGAGGGCGCCTCGCTCGAAGGCTCGGATCGTCGCCCGCACGGCGCCACAACCGCGATGACCGAGCGCGACGACCAGTTTCAGGTTTCTTGGCCGGGTCGGGCTCTCCGGCACGAAGTTCGTCAGGGCATAGAGCAGGCTGCCAACGCATTCCTTCGCCAGCACGTTGCCCGCCACGCGGATGTTGAAGAGATCGTTGAATTCCTGGCCGAAGAGGATTTCCGTCGGAACCCTGGCATCAGCACAACCGACGATGACCGCGTAGGGCATTTGCACCGGGAGTCCGTCCTCGCCCTTTGGGTTGCCCTCGGCTTCCAGCGCGCTGAGATCGACAACCTGCGAGGTCAGACCTGATGGGTAACCATGCTGTTTGCATGCCTCGTAAAAGTGGATGATTTTCTGATTGCCTTTTCGGAGGTAGTCCACGGCTTCCTGCCAATCTCTGGGTGCGAAGAACGGTTTGGGCCGGTTGGGCTGGTAGCGATAGACGAAGTCGATGGGGGACGGAGACGCGAGCGGCCCGGCCGACGCCTCCCGATCGGGCCTCGGTGAATTCGCGTCGCGACGATGGCTCATGGATACCGTCTCTCGTTCAAAGCAATGTCATCGCAAACAACAATGAGTCGCGAATCGCGGAGTCGCGAATCGTGGTTCAGACGCGTTCGACGATCATCGCGACTGCGTTCCCGCCGCCGAGGCAAAGCGCCGCGCAGCCCAACCGCTCGCCTCGACGCCGCATCGCGTGGAGCAAGGTTACCAGCACTCGGGCGCCGCTGGCACCGATCGGGTGTCCCAGGGCGATGGCACCGCCTTGCACGTTGACCTTCGACGGGTCGATTTCCAGGCCTCGAATGCAGCCGAGCATCTGCGAGGCGAACGCCTCGTTGATCTCGAAGAGATCGATCTGATCCGCTCTCAACTCGGCCTTGGCCAGCGCGTTTTTCACCGCTCCGATCGGCGCGAGAAATAGATCACGAGGATCGAGGCCGGAGGTCGCCGATGCCAAAATCCGGGCGATTGGGGTGCATCCCGACTCCTCAGCGAACGTCTCGGACGCGACGACAAGCATGGCGGCACCATCGCTCAAGGTGGAGGCGTTGCCCGCCGTGACGACGCCATCGGACTTGAATGCCGGAGGGAGCTTCTCCAGAACCTCGGTGGTTGTGTCGGGCCTAGGGCCCTCGTCGCTGCTGATAATCGTCTGGCCCTTCTTTCCCGAGATCACGACCGGGACAATCTCGGCATCGAACCAGCCCGCCTTCTGGGCCTCGACCGCGCGACGCTGGCTCTCGACGGCGAAGGCGTCGAGATCGAGTCGGGAAAGCCCCGTGCACTCGGCGGTGCGCTCGGCGGCCATACCCATCGGCCAGCCTTCGACGGCGCAGGTCAGGCCGTCGTGAAGCATGGCGTCCACCAGGGTGGCTTCGCCGATCTTCCAGCCGGAACGCCCCCCTCGAAGCAAGTGCGGCGCGTTGCTCATACTCTCCGTGCCGCCCGCGAGGACGAGCCGGGCCTCCCCCGCGCGGATCGCTGTCGAGGCGAGCATCACGGCCCGAAGGCCGGAACCGCAGACCATGTTGATCGTCAAGGCGCTGGAGGTCGCGGGGATTCCGGCTCCGAGCGCGATCTGTCGAGCAGGAGCCTGGCCAAGTCCCGCGGAAAGCACATTGCCGACAATTGTCTCATCGACCCGGTCTGGCTCGATACCGGCGCGGGTCAGGGCCTCACGAGCGGCGGCAACCCCCAGTTCGATCGCCGAGCAACGGGACAGTCCACCGAGGTAACGGCCGATCGGCGTTCGACAGGCCGACAAGATCACGGGGGCATTTCGGGCCATCATAGCCTCCTTGGCCGAAGACCGGTTTGGAGGAATCGGCCGGAGGGGACGCTACCGCGCGATCCATCCGGAAACAAGGGCAGGACGGGTGTCCCCGCTCAGCCTTTGTCCACGTGAGGCCCTTCGATCAGACCATACGCCACGAGGGCCTTGACGTGTTTGCAGCCGTCGGGGTCAATCCCCTCGCGCCGGAAGACAAAGTCGGGACAGTCGCACTCCGGGCCGAAACAGGTCTGAACGACGTCGTACGAGGTCCCGTCGGGCTTTTGAAGTTGGTAGGCCTTCTCCCCCGCGAGTGGGTCGCAAGGTGACCGACGGATCGAGTAGGATGTCTCGTTGATCACGAGGAACAGACGGGCCTGGGTCACCGTTCGCTTTCGTCGAATGGCTGTAGTCATCGTCGAGACCCGATGGACGATTGTTCGAGGACATTTTGGCCCGTTTTTCACCTCATTCAACCACCAAAAATTATAGAGGTCGCTCCTCGCAAATCAAGCGACATAAACTCAATTTACCAAAAGACTTGCAACTCGATTCTGGACAGATGCATCTTCATTCGGTGTGTGCATCCACACTCGCTGGAAGGTCGATCACGCCCGGGCCGTCGCGTCTCACCATGACTGAGTGGGATCAAGGATCTGACGGTGAGCGTTGAGGTCGGCGTTGTCGGGGCTTTCGAAGCTTCGGCCGATCTCAAGGCGCCTGGAGGATCGGGAATCGTGGTTGGTAGGATTGAGGAAGTCGCGACGCGTAACCTGGCACGAGGCTCGTCTTCCCGTTGCGGTCGCTGGCATTTCGAGGCGAGGCAGGGATTGGTGGAGGAGCCGGGTATTGGTCGAATTCGACGTTCGCTTGCTCCTGGATTCGGTGCCCGATGCCGTGATCGCCTGCGATCCGCGCGGTCGCGTCGTGTACGCGAATCGCTCGGTCGAGCGGCTGCTCGGTTGGTCGATGGACCAACTGGTCGGCGAGTCGCTGGAGACACTCATTCCGGTTCGATTGCGAGAGGCTCACGCGGAGGGGATCGCCCGGTTTCTCCGGTCGCTCGAACCGACGATTCAAGGTCGCGCGACGATACTTCCCGCCCTTCACCGGGATGGCACCGAGATCGAGGTCGAGCTGACCCTCTCGCGGTTCCAACATGATTCAGATGAAGATATACTAATTGGATCGCTACGTCGTCCGAGTGGCCACTTCGCGCTCGAACGGCAAATCCTCGTCACTCGTTACTTGCAGGCGACGACTCGGGCCGCGGCGAAGTTCGGCTCGCGGCTCGACCTGGATCAGGTGCTTGAGACCGTTATTGACACGCTCGTCAACGACTTCGACGCGGCGCTGGCTCGGATCTGGCTTTACGATGAGCCGACCGGCACGCTCTTGCTCCGCGCCAGTGGCGGTCTTTCCCGAGCCACCACCGACAGCCGACGCGCAAGAATCGATCTGGCCTCGGCGACGTCCAAGGTTGCGGACGTGGCGAGGAGCCGGCAGCCCTTCCACCAGAACGACGTGCGAGGCGATTCGCGGTACGACCAGGAGTGGGTCCAGCGTGAGGGGATCGTCAGTTTGGCCGCCTTTCCGCTCCTGAGCAGCGGCCAGCTACGCGGTGTTCTCATGGTCTTTTCCCGCCATTCGTATCCGAAAGAGATCATCGATGTCTTGTCAGCCTTCGTGGCGATTGTCTCCTCCGCGATCAACGACGTTCACGCGTTCAGCCGAGAGCAAGCGGCGCGGGTTGAGGCGGAGGACCAGAAGCAGAAACTCCAGACCGTACTCGATACGATTGCCGTGGGTGTGCTCCTGGCCGAGGGGCCCGAAGGCCATCTGACGGTCGTCAACCCGATCGCCCGGGAGATCCTTGGGGCAGAGCTCGAGTCAGAAACCTTGACGGCGTTTTTTGAGCGTTGTCCGTTGATGGGCCTCGATGGTCAGCCAATCGAGCCGGAGGATCGCCCGCTCTGGCGCTCGCTTCAGGCTGGAGAACGGACTCGGCGATCGTGTCGGTTCCGCCGTGCGGATGGTCAGGACATGGTGCTGGACGTGACCACGGCTCCCTATCCCGGTCCCAGCGGTGGCGCGGTTTCGACCTTTCGCGACGTGACCGATCGGTATCGCCTGGAGGCGGAGCTGGCCGACCGCGCCACGCAGATCAAAGCTCTGCTCGACCATCTTCCCGTCGGCGTGGCCTACTTCGACAGCGACGGAGTTTGCCGCGCCAGTAACGGGCCTGCCCGTCGGTTCGTGGGCCGATCGCGACGGGAGATTACCGGTGCGACCGCAGCGGAATTGTTCACCCGCACGCCCAAACTGCGAGACGCGCTGCTCTCTTGCCTGAACGAACGCACGCCTCACGCTCAGGACGCCGTACCCTGGGTCGACGGCTCGGTCGACGACACGATCCGCTATCTCGACTGGCGGTTCGAGCCGCTGATCTCGGGTGAACCGCCAAAAACGCTCGGCGCGCTCGCTCTAATCATGGATGTGACCGAGCGGACTCAGGCTGATTTTGCCTTGCAGCGAACGGCCGCCGCGGCGGAAGGCGCGGCGCGCCGCAAGACCCAGTTTCTCTCCGCCGTCAGCCACGATCTCCGAACCCCGGTCAACGCTCTGAGCCTTCAGGCCGAACTGCTCGCGAGGCTGATCGAAGGCCGGGACGATCCGGACGGCGAGTTGTCCCAGCTCGCCTCGGATATTCGACAGGTGGCGACCAACCTGATTGAGCTCATCAACGACCTGCTCGACCTCACCCGATTCGACTCGGGGATGATCGACATCCGGCCCACCAACTTCGCCCTCGATCCGTGGCTCGAGGCCACGCTCGCCTCTTTGGAATCGACCGCGCACGCCAAGGGGCTCACGTTCGCATGGCGGGTTGACCGGCCCGGGCGCGTGATCCGGGCCGACAAGGTCAAGCTCGGCCGGGTTCTTGTCAACCTCGTCAGCAACGCGGTCAAGTTCACCGAAAAGGGGTCGGTTTCCATCGATGCCCGTGAAGCCCCGGAGGGGGGCCTGATTCTCAGCGTGAAGGATACCGGTCCGGGAATTCCCGACGACCAGCGAGAACGGATCTTTGATGAGTTTGCGCAGCTCCGTAACCCGGAGCGCGACCGGACCAAGGGAACGGGCCTGGGACTCGCCATCTGTCGTCGCTTGGTGGAGGGATTTGGTGGCCGGCTCACGGTGGAAAGCCGAGTCGGTCAGGGAAGCACCTTCACGGCGTGGTATCCCCCGGATCAGATTTCGATGGACGCCCAGTCCGACAAGGCCTCGACCGAATCTTGTTCACGTCCCGTTGTGGCGGATGTCGCGCCGATATTGCTCGTGGAAGACGATCCCAATAGCCGTTATACGCTCGCGCGACTCCTTGAGCACGCGGGATATCGCGTCGAGAAGGCGTCCGATGGTCCTCAGGCCCTTCGGTTCCTGCAGCGATCCGCTCCGTCCCTCGTGCTGCTCGATCTGATGATGCCCGGAATGGGCGGGGGCGAGGTCCTCCGATGGATCCGGCACGACACGGACCTGAAGAACCTCAAGGTCGTGATCCTCACCGGAGATGTGCTCAGCGAACGAGCCGCCGAGCTTCAGTCGTTGAACGCCGATGGATTCCTGGCGAAACCCGTGGATTTTGACCAGTTGTTGACCATGGTTTCCCGCTTCGTGAGCCCCCATGGCTGACTCGCGCGTAATGACGTCGCCGTGTCTCGGCCGTGCCGCGAGTCGCGCGCCGGCTTGAGACGAAGGCAACGACAGGATTAAGATGACCAGCGTGACGGCCCCGATCCCACGACGAGATCGCGTGCCGCCCCTCTCCCACGGAAAGGAGCACGACGCATGGCGACGGCAACCGAACACCAGCGCAAAACCCGCCGCTCGTTTCAAACCCGGATGCTCATTGGTGGTCAGTGGCGCGACAGCGTCAGCGGCAAGTCCTTCTCGACGATCAACCCGGCCACGGAGGAGGTGATCGCCGAGGTGGCCGAGGGGGACGCCGCCGACATCGATCTCGCTGTCAAAGCGGCGCGCAAGGCCTTCGATTCCGGCCCCTGGCGCAAGACCGACGCCCGGGATCGTGGCCGGATCATGAATAAGTTGGCTGATCTGATCGAGCAGAACATCGACGAACTGGCCGAGCTCGAGACGCTTGACAACGGCAAGCCGATTCGAGAGAGCCGCAACGCCGACCTTCCCCTGGTCATCGACTGCTTTCGCTACTACGCGGGCTGGGCCGACAAGATTCACGGCCAGACGATTCCGATCCGGGGCAACTACTTCTGCTACACCAAGCGGGAGCCGGTCGGAGTCGCCGGGCAGATCATCCCCTGGAACTTCCCGATGCTGATGGTCGCCTGGAAGTGGGGACCCGCCCTCGCCGCCGGCTGCACAGTCGTCCTGAAGCCAGCCGAGCAAACCCCCTTGAGCGCGCTTCGGCTCGGTGAGCTCGCCCTCGAAGCCGGCTATCCCGAAGGGGTCATCAACATCGTCCCTGGCTTCGGCGAGACGGCCGGCGATGCCCTAGTCAAGCACAAGGGGGTCGACAAGATCGCCTTCACGGGTGAAGGGCGAACCGCCGAGATCATCATGGGGAACGCCGCCCCCACCTTGAAGCGAATCACCTTCGAACTCGGCGGAAAGAGCCCGAACATCGTCTTCGCCGATGCCGACCTGGAAAAGGCCGTGGACGGCGCCATGCTCGGCCTTTACCTGAACCAGGGACAATGCTGTTGCGCCGGCAGCCGCTTGTTCGTTCAGGAGTCGGTCTACAACGAGATGGTCGATCGGCTCGCTCAGAAAACCTCGGAGCGCAAGCTCGGCGATCCGTTCGATCCCGCGACCGAGCAGGGCCCGCAGGTCGACAAGGCCCAGTACGACAAGATTATGTCCTACATCGAGAAGGGCAAATCTCAAGGGGCCAGGTGCGTCTCCGGCGGCACGCGGTTCGGTGAGAAGGGATACTTCATCAAGCCAACCGTTTTCGCCGACGTGAAGGATGACATGGCGATCGCCACCGACGAGATCTTCGGTCCCGTACTGTCGGTCATCAAGTTCAAGGATGTCGAGGAAGTGATCCAGCGAGCGAACACGACCGACTACGGCTTGGCCGCTGCGGTCTGGACCCGCGACATCGGCAAGGCGCACGCCATCGCCGATCGCGTCCGGGCGGGCACCGTCTGGGTCAACTGCTACGACGTGTTCGACGCCGCAGCACCCTTTGGCGGCTTCAAGCGAAGCGGGATTGGCCGCGAGTTGGGCGAAAAGGCGCTCGACAACTACACCGAAGTCAAGACCGTCACGGTGTCACTCGACTGACCAACCGGAAATCAGATGACACCGACCTCGGTCCGGCCCGTCGGGTGCCCCGTTGCCCGACGGGCCGGATCATGCGCGGCGCGATCACAGGCCTCTCTCCGAGTTCTTCCCCTGAATCACCTCCTTGCCCGCCTTGAGGATCACCGGCTGAAACGGGATGGGACGATGAATTCTATTGAGATGTGTCTTCGACTTGGGGCGGCGTTGATCGTCGGTGGGGCGATCGGGATCGAGCGGGAATGGCGACGGCGCCCGGCCGGACTTCGGACCCATCTGCTCGTCGCGTTGGCGTCCTCCACGCTGATGCTGATCTCGACCCAGTTGATCTCGTACCAGCGTTATACCCAGTCCCTCGAGTTCCTGCGGGCCGACATCACCCGGATCGCGGCCGGGGCGGTGATGGGAATCGGGTTCCTGGGCGCCGGCACGATCATGCGACACGATGGGCGAACGCTGGGTCTGACCACGGCCGCGAGTCTCTGGTTCGTGACCGCGCTGGGGCTCGCCTGCGGCGCGGGAATGTTCCTACTAGCGACCTCGGCGACCTTGCTCGCGCTGTTCGTCCTGATCGTCGTGAGATTCACCGAGCCCAAGGCTCCTCGACGCCTCAGACGGTTCGTCCGGGTGCTCCTGAGCGATGAGGCGTCGACCAGGGAGGACATCATTCGCCAGGTTCGAGATGTGGTGGCGTCGATCAGCCGGGTCGATTACGACCGCAATACCCGACTCCACCGCACGATGTTGGAGCTTCACGTCCAGCTCGACCACGAGAAGACCGCCGATACCCTCTTGTCCCAGCTCTCGGCGTTGCCAGGCGTGCGCCGGGTCACAGTCCGGAGACATCGGAACCATTAGCGCGAGGAGCCTTCCCCGCAGATCGAACCGGCCCCCTTCATGACCCCATTCGTTGGCCCGTCCGAACAGCTCCGCTCGCGAGCCCTCCCTGGATATGGGGGCCGAGCGATTTTGCTCAAGCCCGCTCTCCGGTGACGATTGGCAGGCGCGACGGCCCGACCGAGCGATGGGTTGATCCAGTGCCTCGGAACATTCGATTATGTACAGCCTTATCGCCGGAGCAGGCGGTTACCATAGCGGGCTAGTTCTCGGTCGAGGGCGGTCAGGTTGCCGAGATGGACCTGGGCGTCGTCCAGTCGGTGGCCAGCGTCGGTTCTTGGGCCGATCGCCTTGAGGTAGTCGCGGAATGCCGGCCTCATCCGGGGGTTCTGGATCAAATAGTGCACCAGCAGCCATGCTTGAGCGTAGGCGAGCTGTTGCGTCCCGGGCTCTTCGAACAGATTATCCCGGCGGATCAGGTCGGTTACCGGGAAGAG
>CAZRGV010000001.1:40938-85769 GCA_964599655.1 uncultured Isosphaeraceae bacterium
CAGCACCTCCCGGTAGCCGACCTGAGCCGCCGGGAAGAGCTGTTGCCCCTGAAGGCCCGACTGGGCGAGCACGGGCAGACGGTCGACATTGACGGCGCCGATCTTGATACGGCCGTTGGGGCGACGGACCTCGCCGTACATGGCGAGTCCCTCGCTGATGCCAAGCGGCACGTCTCCCTTGCGGTGGAGCAGCCCCGTATTGAAGCAGAGCTGATGCGTCGCCTCGTGGAAGAGAGCGACGGTGTTGGCCCGCTCGGCCTGCGGACCGCCACTACCGCCGTCCCGGTTGTCGCAAATGACAAGCCGGTTGGTGTCGAGGTCATAGATTCCTCGCACCGGCCCACCCGGCTCGATGCCGAGGTACGAGGCGAACGCGTCGGGATTGGCCAGCGCGACGATCGTCAGGCGGCGTTCGGGCGGTTTGACGTCGAACATCCTCTCCTGGAAGTGCGTCAGGAAGTCTCTCGCCAGCCCCTCGCAGATCTCCAGCGCCGTGGCCAGGAAGCGGTCGGGAGCGTTGCCGATGCCCAGGTAGTGCTGGTTGCTCTTGATCCGGAGCGGGCCAATGCCCACCTGCCGGGCGCGGGCCTCGACCGCGTTCCGCTGCTCGGTCTCGGCAGGATCGAGAGCCTTTGGTTCGTCGGCTCGGGCGAACGCGCGAGCCAGGCCAATTCCCCAGCCCGCAACGCTCGCGATCGTGGCCAGGCAGACACGACGATCGAGCCGTGGACCGTCTGGACTCCTAAGCACCTGGACCGAGTCATACCGCGTTTCATAACGGGGCTCGGGTGCCACGGGTCGTCCTCGACCCGTGCTCGGGCCTGGTTCGACGTGGAACACGGGTCGAGGACGACCGGTGGCGCCCGGAAACCTCGGCTCAACCCGGTCTACTCGCTTGGTGCCCGGTCGATCTCTCATGGCCTTGCACACCCATTCGCCTCGACGGACCTCGATCTCCCGATCGGACCTGGAACTCAGTGTAACCCGGCCTGGCGGCTCACGCACCCTCCGACCTCGGTGGCACAGCGCACATCGCCTCATGAAAGCAAACCCTGTAAGATCGCCGAGCCGGCGAATTGACCGGCCGGACGGTCGGAGGATACATTGGCGTATTCCCCGGCGAAATGCGTCGGGTGGCTGGTAGGATTGTGGGTTCTGGGTGGGATCGAGGGTTGGTATGAGCGAGCCGGGCCGCCGTCCGCCGTATTACCTGGGCATCGACCTGGGTGGGACGAACATCAAGAGTGGCGTGGTCGATGACGACGGCCAGTCGATCTCATCGGTGAGTCTAGAAACGGAGGCGGACCGAGGTCCCGAGGTCGGGCTCAAGAATCTCGCCGAGGCGGGCCGCCGCGCCGTGCAGGCCAGCGGGCTCGACTGGTCCGAGATCCGGGCGGTGGGGCTCGGGTCGCCCGGCACCATGGACATCCACAGAGGTCTCTTGCTCGAACCGCCCAATCTGCCGGGCTGGGACAATCTGCCGATCCGCGATCGCCTGGCCAATCTGCTGAATAAACCCACGGTGCTCCAGAACGACGCTAACGCCGCGGCCTATGGCGAGTACTGGGCGGGAGCTGGCCGCGGGACACAGAGCCTGGTTCTCTTTACTCTCGGCACCGGCATCGGCTGTGGCATCGTCGCGGATGGGCGGATCATCGAGGGGCGGCACAGCCACGGCGCGGAGTGCGGCCACATTGTCATCCAGATGGACGGCGGTCGGATCTGCTCGTGTGGGCAGCCGGGGCATCTGGAGGCTTACGCGTCGGCGACGGCGCTGGTCAAGCGGGCCATCGAGGCCCTCGAAGACGGCGAGGACTCGACGCTGGTTTCGTACTGGAAGTCGGGCAAGCTCACGGCTCGCGCCATCGATCAGGCGGCCGACGCAGGTGACGCGCTGGCCAAGCGCCTGATGCGAGAAACGGCCCGCTACCTCGCCGTCGGGGCGACCTGCCTGATGCATACCATCGACCCCGACGTGATTCTCTTTGGAGGCGGCATGATCGCGGCCGGGCTCGAGTTCCTCCAGCAAATCCGGGCCGACATCCTGTCGCTGGCCTTCCCCGTACCCGCCAGGGCGACCCTCGTTGAGTACGCCTCGCTCGGCGGCGATGCCGGATTCATCGGCGCGGCCGGCTGCGCCCGCATGGCCTTCGGTCCCTCGAAGGGCTGAGTCATTCCACTCCGGCCGGATCGCGGGATCAAAGGTCGCCAATGGCCCGATGGAGCCGGAAGGCGGCGAGCACCGCCTGGTAGACGGCATCGTAGTAGTTGGTGTAGGCCCGGATGCGCTGGGCCTCGGCGTCGAGGACCTGAGTGTAGGTGCTAACGCCCTGGTTGTACCGATCCACGAGAACCTTGGCGGCCTCTTCGGCCTGAGCGATTGCCCCTTGCGCGACCGGAACGCGGCGGCGGGTTTCTTCGAGGTCGAGCCATCGGGTGCGCACTTCCAGCGCGATGTCGGCGGCGGCGTTGGCTCGTCTTCTCAAGGTGGCGCGCTGTTGCTGACGAAGAGCCTCGGACTTGCGACGGGTGGCACCGAAGTCGGTGAGCGCCCAGTTGACGAGGACCGAGGAGGTCAAGAGGTTGTTCTGGCTCAAGCCGCCAAGGCCAAGGTACGTGTAGCCGGCGCTAAGTGAGACCTGGGGCCTCGTATCGGAGAGTTGACCTTCGGCCTGAGCGCCGAGGGATCGAGCTTGTTCGCTGAGGTTGACTAGCTCGGGACGCGACTGAAGGGCCTGGGTGGTCAGCAACTGGAGCTCGCCGTCGTTAAGATCCGAGAACGCGGGGTCGGACCGCAGGGCACGCTGGGCGAGGTCGTCGAGGTTGGCCTCAGCCGGTTCGGGTCGGATCGAGAGCTCGTCAAGCGGTACCCTCGCGCGAGGCGGACGGCAGAGATAACGGTTGTACGTGGCCCAGCTCGCCTCAACATCGCGCCGGGCCTGGATTTCCGATTGCCGAGCTTCGGCGAGCGAGACCTCGGCGGAGAGCTCGTCCACTCGGATCGCCATTCCCAGATCGACCCGGTTCTTGACGTCCCGCAGGAACGACTCGAGACGGACGACGTTGCTCTGGGCGACCCGAACCTGCTTGTCGGCCCGAAGCACGCCGACGTATGCCTCGGCCAGCGCCAGCTTGAGGTCAAGGGTCGCGCGGAACTCGTTGGCCCGCTGAGCATTGAGCTGTGCCTGCGCGGCTCGAACGTTGTTCTTGAGCCTGCCGCCCGAGTAGAGCGGGAAGTTGTAGGCGGTGTTGCTGATCGGCACGTCGTGCTGATTGGGACCGAGTAGTCCGAAGCCCGAGACACCCCCTGACGGCACATTTCCCGAGAAGCTCGGGCGGGGTGTGACCAGCACGTTGATTGTGGTGTTATTGATCGACCCCACGCGTGCGGCCTTCGCGGCCGACACATTCAAGCCGGCCGACATCGAATCAATCCGCTCGGCCTGAAGCTGTTCGTTGACCGACAGAGCGGTTGCCCAGGCTTGCTGGAGGTTCTCGCCACGGGACCTGGCCGTTCCCGCGCCCAGGAGCGTACCCCCCGTCCAGACCAGAAGCATTGCCCAGCGGACGCGGGCTGTCATCCGGATCGCTCCTCGATCGCGACCGACCTCGGACCCTCCGAGTCCTCGCGTATTGCCGGTCGCCTTCGGAGTGGATCGGCCGGATCATGAACCCGGATCAACGAGATCCTCTCCCCTCGAATCGCCCGCGGTGATAGAATAGCTACAATCCCGCTCGACCCGTCTGAGGAGTCGGCCAAATTTGGTCTGGATTATCCAAACCGCGGCCCTTGCCTCATCGGCATGAGCAGATCCTGGCCCTCCGTCCCGACCTCGCCTCCGGACGACGGCCGTCATGGTTCGGCCCGCTTTCGCCGAGGGAAGAACGTTCGAACGAACCTTCCAGTCCGGCGATGCCCAGGGCCGGCGGCTGTCCGATCCCCGATTCCTGGTCCCGTCCCTTCGGAACCACGTATGGCCTTCGACCCGAAGTTTATCCGCAACTTCTCGATTATCGCCCACATCGACCACGGCAAAAGCACGCTGGCGGACCAGCTACTGCTCCAGTCCGGAGCGATCACGCAGCGTGAGTTTCGCGAACAGTTGCTCGACGACATGGACCTCGAGCGTGAGAGGGGCATCACGATCAAGGCTCGTGCTGTTGCTATCAACTACACGCTCGATGGTCAGACCTACGAGCTGAACCTCATTGACACCCCCGGCCACGTCGATTTCCACTACGAGGTGTCCCGGAGCCTGGCCGCCTGCGAAGGAGCGATCCTGCTCGTCGACGCCACACAAGGCGTCCAGGCACAGACCGTCGCCAACGCCTACGCCGCCATCAACGCCGACCTCGTGATCGTGCCCGCGTTGAACAAAATCGACATGCAGATGGCCCGACCCGAGGAGATCAAGGATGAGATCGAGACGACCCTTGGGATCGACCGCGACGAGGTTCTGGCTGTCAGCGGCAAGACGGGTCAAGGCGTGCCCGAGCTGTTCCGGGCCTTGATCTCTCGCATTCCCCCCCCGTCTGGCAAGGTTCATGCCCCATTGCGGGCCCTGATCTTCGACTCCAAGTTCGATGACTACCAGGGCGTCATCGTTTACGTTCGGGTGGTCGACGGCTCGATCAAGGTCGGCCAGCGCATCCTCCTGATGGCCGGCGAGACCGAACACGAAGTCACCGGCCTGGGCCGGTTCCGGCCGAGGGAGACCCCTTGCGAGGAGCTGAGCGTCGGGCAAGTCGGCTACGTCATCGCCAACATCAAGAAGCTGGCCGACGTCCGTATCGGCGACACCATCACCGACGCCCGCGCCAGCGCCTTGCAACCGCTTCCAGGGTACCAGGAGCCGAGACAGGTCGTTTACTGTGGCCTGTTTCCGGCCACGCACAACCAGTTCGACGACCTTCGCACGGCGCTCCAGAAACTCTCGCTCAACGACGCGAGCTTCACGTTCGAGCCCGAAACCTCGGATGCGCTCGGGTTCGGCTTCCGCTGCGGGTTTCTGGGGATGCTCCACATGGAGATCATCCAGCAACGGCTCGAACGCGAGAGCAACCTGTCGCTGGTCCAGACCGCGCCCAACGTCACATACGAGATCCTGACTCGCAAAGGGGAGACTCTGCACGTCTCGAACCCGACCCGCATCCCCGACGCTGGAGACATCGAGGAATTCCGTGAGCCGGTGGCCCGCGTCAACTTCATCCTGCCGTCCGAGAACATTGGCGTGGTGATGCAGATGTGTGAGGATCGTCGTGGAACGTACCTCAAGACCGAGTACATCACGCCGACCCGCGTGATCCTTAGCTACGAGCTTCCTCTGGCCGAGATGATCTACGACCTCTACGATAAGCTAAAAAGCGCAACCCGAGGCTACGGGACGATGGACTACGAGGTCATCGGCTACAAGCCCAGCGACCTGGTCCGGCTCGATGTCCTGGTGGCCGGCGAGAAGGTCGATGCCCTCTCGGTCGTGGTGCATCGAGATTACGCCTATCGCCGCGGTCAGCGCCTGGTCAAGAAGCTCAAGGGAGAGATCGACCGCCACCAGTTCGAGGTTGCCATCCAGGCGGCGATCGGTAACAAGGTGATCGCCCGGGAGACCATCTCGGCCCTCCGAAAGAATGTCACCGCCAAGTGTTACGGCGGCGACATCACCCGCAAGCGAAAGCTGCTGGAGAAACAAAAGGAGGGCAAGAAGCGTATGAAACAGGTGGGCAACGTCGAGATTTCCCAGGAGGCCTTCTTGACCGTGCTCGACCAGAGCGACGAGTGAGTTAGCCAGGTCGGCTCCAGGGTGACCGAAGTACGGCGGCGCGATTTCAGGGTGAAGGTCATGGGCGATCGCGAACTGAGCATCCGGCCTGACCTGCCGACCCCCTTCGATCCCTCGAATCCCGTTCTTGATGGATCTGGTCCACTCCGACCTCGTGGCGGCCTTCGCTCGATGGTCGAGTTCCTGGTGTTGTTGGCGATCAGCATCCTGATGTCGCGGGCCTTTGCCGCTGAGGCGTATATCGTGCCGACGGGCTCGATGGCCCCGACCTTGCTGGGTATGCACCGCGACCTGCTCTGCCCGAACTGCGGATTCAGCTTCCCTTTAGGGATGGACGAGCAGGGCCATTCGGGCCGCCCGATCTGTCCGAATTGCGGTCACTCCGAGCTAGAGCAAGCTCCCGCAGCCGACGGTTACGGCGACCGCCTGCTGGTGCAGAAGTATCTCTTCGACTGGCGGTCTCCCCGGCGCTGGGAAGTTATCGTCTTCCAGAATCCGCAGGACAGCGAGCAAGCCTACGTCAAGCGGGTCGTGGGCCTACCGGGTGAGTCGGTTGAGATCCGGCACGGAGACATCTACATCGACGGCCAGATCGCCCGGAAGTCACTGACCGAACAGCGCGCCATGCGTATCCCGGTCTACGACAACGATTTCCTGCCTCACAACGCCGATCGCTTCCCGCGCTGGGTGGTGCGCCGAGGAAACTCCGAGCCGAGCGCCTGGCGACCGGACGGAACCGGCTTCGTCCGCATGCCCGGTGGCACGAGCGATGACCAGCCCGACTGGATCGAGTACCGACACTGGCAACCCGAGCGAATGGTTCCTGGACCGATCCGCGACTTCATTGCTTACAACGGCGAGGACGGAGGCAGCGAGAATCGGGTCAACGATCTATTCCTCGAGGCCTCGATCGCAACCCATTCCGGCTGCAAGGCGGTCCTAATCCGCATCGGCAACGGGACCGACCGCTACCTCGTGCGCCTGCCGTTGGACGGCGCGGGACTACCGGAGGTTGAACACAACGGCCGGGACGTTCCGCTTCGATCAGCCCGCAAGGTGGCTCTGAGGTCGCCTGACCCGAAGAATCCGACCTTCCACTCGCTCGAGGCCTCGCTGTTCGATCAGCGGCTGACCGTGGCGGTCGACGGAGTCTTGCTCTTTGAACCGATCGACGACGAAGCCTCGGATGCTCCGATTTCTTCGGGGAACCTCCTGGCCCTTGGATGGCAAGGAGGCGGTGGAGAGGTCCGAGGATTGCGCGTCTTCCGCGACGTCTTTTACACCTCGGCCCTGGCCGGAAGCCTGCGACAACCGTTTGGCGTCGGTCAGCCGTACCGGCTTGGCCCGGGAGAGTTTTTTGTTCTGGGTGACAACAGCCCGGTTTCCAATGACTCCAGGTTCTGGGAGAGCAGTCCCGTCGTCCGGGCCGACACCTTGCTTGGAAAGCCGTTTTTGGTGCATCTACCCAGCCAGGCGGTTCCCCTGAAGGTGTTTGGGCGCGACATCTACTGGATTCCCGACCCTCGTGAAATTCGTTACATTCGGTAGGGCCGTTGCCCGAGCTGGTCCGACCTGACTTGAACCGACACCACGCTCGCACCGACCGCTCGATCCGACCTGCCCGCGCCCTGAGGGGGACTTATCGCGATGTCACGGACCCTGGACAAGGATAATAAGAGGACGAAGAAAGACCCCGGGCCAAAGGCAGTTGAAGCGCCGGCCAGACCGAAAGAGACATACCGCGATTTCGTCGAGCAGATCGTCGTGGCGTTCATCCTCGCCTTCCTCGTTCGAGGGTTCGAGGCCGAGGCGTTCGTCATCCCGACCGGCTCGATGGCTCCCACCCTTATGGGCATGCACAAGGAAGTGACCTGCCCGCATTGCGGCTTCGAGTTTACCGTCAATGCCTCCGATGAGTTTGAGCCGAGGCCTGGCCAGTTTCGTCCGGTAAGCCAGATCGTTGCTGGCACCTGCGGCAATTGTCGTGCGCCTGTGCGGCTCGACGAGGACGCCAGTTTCAACGGGGACCGCATCCTCGTGATGAAGTTCCTGTACAGCCTGCCGATTTTCTCCGGAGGTGAACCGAACCGTTGGGAAGTCGTCGTCTTCCACTACCCCGAGCAACCCGAGGTCAACTACATCAAGCGGCTCGTGGGCTTGCCCGGTGAGGAGCTTCGAATCTACTTCGGCGACATCCTGACCCGGCCGATCGGTAGCGACAAGCCATTCCAGCTTCAGCACAAGCCGCTGAAACATCAAGAATCGATGCAAATGATGGTCTGGGATGACCGCTATCGCCCCAGGGAGTTTGCCGACCGGCCGGAATGGCAGCGCTGGCAGCCGCAAACCGCGGGCGCCTGGAGTGAGCCGACGGCCGGAACCTTCGTCGCGAAGGCCTCGTCCGGCTGGTCCGAGCTTCGATATCGAAATCTGGTTCCCGACACCGAGCAGTGGGAGTCGTTGCTGGTCGGCGAGCCGATGCCCTATCCGCCCCGGGCGTCGTTGATCTCCGACTTCTACGCGTACAACTCCGGCTCGCCCTACGTCCGGCAGGTCAGTGACTGGAACAGCCCCCACTGGGTCGGCGACTTGACCCTATCTTGCCGGGTGACCTCCTCGGCGGACTCGGGCCAGATCCGGCTTGAGTTGGTTGAAGGGGGCGTGCCCAATCGCTGCGTCATCGAACTGTCAACTGGTGAGGCTAGGCTCTATCACGGGGACACGCCCGTTGGCAAGCCGGCCTCCACCGTCATGAAAGGCAAGGGAACGCACGACCTCCAGTTCGCCAACGTCGACGGTCGGTTGACCCTCTGGGTGGATGGCCAGACACCGTTCGGCGAAGGGGTCGTTTACGATGATGGGACCTCGGCTCATCTCGTGCCGACCGAGGCCGATCTGAGTCCGGTCGGCGTGGCTGCCAACGGAGCCGATGTCGCGGTGAGCGACCTTGTCTTGAAACGCGATATCTACTATACCCTGTACCCCGGCGCTTGGGATTACGACGGGCTTGGGTTCTCTCGCAACACCGACCTGTCTAACCCCTCGGAGTTCTCCTTGCTGGCGGAGCTGAAGTGGAAGGACTTCGTCATCAAGCCACATCACTACATGATGCTCGGCGACAACAGCCCCCGAAGCAAGGACGGCCGAGGCTGGGGTCTCGAAGACCGCGACTGGGACGAGGGCGACCGCTCGTACTGGGAGGTCCCCGAGTCGCTCCTGATCGGCAAGGCGTTCTTCGTCTACTGGCCTCACGGCAAGCCGTTCTGGCCCAACTTCCAGATCAACCGTAACTTCCGACTCCCCTTCCGGCCGTACCTCGAACGCATGAAATGGATTCGCTGAGGTATCACGTCTTCGAAGTCGATCGCCGGCGCGGGATTCGCATCGCCTGAGCGGTCGTGGAACAGGGACGACCAGAGACCGAGACGATCAGGGAGGATCGGCCCATGCCGTTGCTGGAAGTACGGAACCTTCAGAAGTGGTACGGACGCCGCCAAGTGGTCTGCGGAGTCGATTTCGAGGTGGAAAAAGGGGAGATCGTCGGTCTGCTCGGCCCGAACGGGGCCGGAAAGACGACCAGCTTCCGGATGACCATCGGCCTAATCGACTCGGACGGCGGCGAGGTTCTCTTCAACGGCAAGGACGTCAGCCGCTTTCCAATGTATCAACGCGCCCGCGCTGGAATGGGGTATCTCGCCCAGGATTCGAGCGTCTTCAAGATGCTCACCGTCGAAAACAACCTGATGGCGATTCTTCAGACCCGCTCGGGCCTCAACCGCAAGGAACGCAAACGGCGGCTGGAAGAATTGCTGAGCCAGTTCGGCCTAACCCATATCCGAAAGACCAAGGCCAACCGAGTCTCGGGCGGTGAGCGGCGACGGCTCGAAATTGCCCGTAGCCTGATTACCGAGCCGAAGCTGATCATGCTCGACGAGCCATTCGCCGGGATCGACCCCAAGACCGTCAGCGAGATTCAGGACGCGATCCGTGAACTGGTCTCGCGGCATGGCCTGGGCATCCTTCTCACCGACCACCAGTTTCGAGAGACGCTGGAAGTCACGGACCGTTGCTACCTGATCCGCGAAGGCCGTGTCTTCGCCAGGGGCAACCGGCAGGAGATCCTCAACAACCCCGACGTTCGTCGCTATTACATTGGCGAGCGGTTCGACGTGGGACACCTGCTCGAAAAGCCGCACCACCACGCTCTGGGCAAGGACTACCTGGGTAACGATCCGTCCGCGCCCCGCCCAGCGCTGCCCGAGGTCGTCGTCGACCGTTACCAGGAGGATCCCGACGCTCCGCCAACCGCGATCTGACCGGTAGCCGCCGCGTTTTTGTAGGGTGGGCACCGCCCGCCGATCTTGTTGTGACGTAAAGAGATCGGTCGGCAGTGCCCACCCTACATGAGATGAATCTCCCGGGCGATTCGGGCTCAGTCGCCGGCTTTTTGTCGGTCGAACAGGCGGAGCCGTCGGGGATTGGACAGGAAGTAGCGAAGCATCGCCCGTCTCAGCTCGGAATAACCTGCGATTGACTTCGGGACGACCTGGATGCCGCAGAGACACATCTCGTCGGTCGTTTGCTCGCCGAAGGTGACGGTTCGCGGCGGGTGGCTCGGGTTTCGAGGGTTCTGGTCCGAGTTGTCGTAATACGCCTCGAGTTCGATTCGCGTGCCCTTGGGCAAGGGGATCGGCCTGGCGAACAGGTACTGGCCTTGCCAGTTGAAGTCCCAGTCCTTGATCCAGATCAAGGGGACCACCTCGCCGTCGGGACGGATGGCTTGAACCTTCATCTCCTTGCCGATCCAGTGCATGTGGGGCGTGATGCCGATGGCGTCCACGTCGGCCGGTAACACGAAAGGCTGTGGCGTGATCGGATGTCGCGCATCGCCGGGCGGGATCGAGAAGTTCCGATTCGCCAGCGCCACGGCCGCGACGATCCTTGTCCGATTCCGCGGACTCTTCGTGAAGTAGATCCCGAGGGATGACTGATCGGTCTCGGGTTTGCCGCTGGGGTGGTAATGCACCTGGAGCACGAGGTCCGAGCCTCTCAGAAGCAGGCGTCCCAGGCCATCGGGCAATGGTCGAGGGCCGGTTCCCGGCGCCCATCCTCCAAGCGAACCGGACGGCGTGATGCCGATTCCGCCGAAACTCGTGTAGCCAGGTCCGGCGTCGGTCTCATCCTTGGCGCGGGCTCGACCCGTGTCATCGAGGAAGAACAAGGCGTGGTGGACCACCCGGCGGTTGCCCGGACGGAACTCGACGGCCGCCACGGTCCGGTCTTCGACCAGGCCGGTCGGGATCACGAAACAACGGAAGACGTCGGAACCCGTCGGGGGAATCTCGAACGGTTCGGGCATCCTGAGCACCAGATCGGGCTCGCCGAGTTGCCAGCCTTCGGGGAATTTCGGCAGAGGTGGAAGGTCGTGGGGGTCTCCCTCTTCAGCCCCTTCGTCGGCCCATCGAGCGATGAGATCAATCTCCTCGTCGGAGAGCCGCCGGACGTCATGAAACTCGCCGAATCCCGGCTCGGCCTTCCAGGGCGGCATTTGCCGCTTCGACACGACCTCCTTGAGGAAGCTGGCTCGCTTGGCGGCGTCCTTGTAGGTCAGGAGCGAGAACGGGCCGACCTCGCCAGGCCGGTGGCAATCGGCGCAGTGCTTCCAGAGGATCGGGGCGATCTGTTTCGAATACGTCACCGGCTCGTCGATCGTCCCGGACACGAGCAGGCCGAGCACGAGAATCGGGAAGGCCATGGACAGCGGCTCCATCGCAAATAGAAACGATCAGGCGCCGACCGGCGTGGTCGGGTCGCGACCGTCGTCGACCCAGACCCAACCGTACTGGGTGTTGCTTGGCGAGTTCGGATCGTTGCGGCGTTCGAGGCGGATCTCGGTGAGCTTGTCGGCCTTGATGGCCTGGCGCTTGGCCTCAGGATCGAGGCCGAAGAGCTTCGCGGCGTTCAGGCCGAGAATCTGCCCCTTGATCTCGTCGGTCAGTTGCGGATAGCCAAATTTCTCGATGAGATCATCGGCGATCCGCAATCGTCGGAGACGCTGGATCTGGCTCTGCGGGCTACCATTCCAGATCGAGTCGGTCCCCCACAGAATGTGGTCGGCGCCGGCAACCTGGACCATCTGGCCGAGCATGTGCATGCAGACTCGAGGGGCGTACGCCGAGAGGATATTGAAGGTCCCGCCCATCTCGAAGTAGATGTTCTTGATTTCCGGGTTGCGCTTGAGGATGCGAAGAATGTCGCTGATCCAGGGGATTTCCTGCGGGTCGGTGCTCTCGGGGTCGACGACCTTGATGCCGGTCCCCTCGCCGAGCCAGCCCGAGCCGCGGAAGCCCGAGTGGTAGACGATAAAGTTCAGGTCGGGCCAATCCTTGGCGGCCTTTTCGAGGTCGAGCGGCCGGCAGGCTTGCTCGTTGAAGGCGCTCAGGGGCAATCCCTTGTGGACGCAGAGGTTCTTCACGCCCAGCGCCTTGGTCCGCTCCCAGAACGGATAAGCAACTTTTTCGTCGTCCATGAACCAGGCGTTCTCGCCAAGCTCGGCGCCGGTGTACATCTTCCAGGCGTCGATCTTGAGGTCCTTGACCTGTCGCTCCATCTCATCCATTTCCCTGGGTCCGAGATTGGGGCGAAGCAGGCCGTGCGAGAGGACGCGCTGGGAGCCCGCCAGGTCGTTGACGAACTGGCGAGTGGCCACCATGAGGTCGGGGGGGAGGGGGTTCTTGTCCCAGTCCCGGCTCGGCACGCCGCTGATGATCGCCATGACGGTGTCACTGTCGCCGAAGACTTCCTTGACATAATGGGCGCGGTTGAGCAACTCCATGGCCTGCTCGCGCGTCTTCGCCTCGGGCCGGAGCCGCTCGAAGAAGGTCTTCACGCCCTGGCCGGTCCGGGTCGTGTCGTACCACTTGCGGCTGACGTCGACATGGTGGGTCTGGACATCGAAGATAAACTGGTCCTTGGGCCACTTTTCCTCGAAGGCCGCTTGATCGTCGATCTCCGCGGCCTCGACGTCGTAGCAGGGGCCATGCACCTGGTTGAGCGCCAGGAGCGCCGCGGCCATTCCGCTTCCGGTTCGGAGGAAGTCGCGGCGGCTTCGACCTTGCCGCTTGGCGGCCCGTTCGGCGATTTCGGCCAAACGGCCCTCGTACGCCTTCTGCTCGGCCGATTGCGGCGGTGGAACGAACTCCTCATTCGAGGCGATTCGCGATGGGATCGGCGGCAGTTCCTCCGCCTCCGCGTCTAGATCGCACTGACGAACCCACATGGGACGTCTCCCCGTGACGATGGGTCAGGATGGTTTCTCTACCCAGTATCGGGCCTTTCGGTTTCAACGCCAGGGACCGGGTCTCGAATCGGGTGTGCTTGATGGGTTTTTCACGAGGGTTTGAAATCCGCGTTTTTTTCCATCCTTACCCGCCTCCAGCTGTACTCCTACTCCAGGGAGGAGCAAGCCGGTTGAGCCGCGGACCCGCCGGTTGAACGGTCATTTCTCAACGCGTCAATCTCTCCAAGCCAAGAAAGCTGAGAACCCCCACGACCGCGGGTCGCGGATCCAGAACGTTCTGGATCGGCTCACTCCGGCTTGCTCGGAAAAGAAACCGGGAGGATCAATCGCATGTCGATCGTTGCCAATTGGTTTGGATCGGCCTCAAGTCGCGAGTCGGTCAACGCGCGACGGCGGCTTCGTTCAAAGCCAACGATCCAAGTCGAGTCACTCGAAGGGCGCGCCCTGCTGAGTCGGATCTCGCTCCACCCGCCGCGAGGTCAGAACGTCGAAATCCGCCACCAGGGAGAAGATCAGCAGGGGAATCATGGGAACGAGCCCAACGAACACAGTGGTCTCGTGAGCAAAGCGCCCTCCTTTTACGAGTTTTACACCGGTCCGAAGCGGCCTGGACTGAACGTGGTCGCAGCCAGCGCGAGGATCGTCGGATCGAACTTGATCCTGACCGGCCGCATGCAGGGGCAGATCGACACGAATCCGAAGTCGGCGGATCTGTCGTCCTTTTTCGTGTTCGGAATCAACCGAGGCGGGGCGGGACAGGTGGCACCCTTCTTCAATCGGCCGGGAGTCGTCTTCAATACGGTGGTCATCGCCTCGGTCCAACCAAGTGGAATCAGCGGGCGCGTCAGCCGATTCGATACTGGAACCAGCACGGATTTGCCATCCTCTTCCGTTCAGGTTCACGGGCGATTCGTGAAGGTCACGGTCCCCTTGAGTGAGCTTCCGGTTCCCGCGAATGGCGCTTCGCCCGATCATTGGACATTCAACCTCTGGCCTCGCAACAGCCTGTCCAACGCGCCACAGCCGAACCACGGCAGCACGGTGGCCAGCTTCATTCCGGAGAACGCGATGGCTCCGATCGCGGTGGTTGGTCACCATCACTGAGCCAGTCACCGTCGATCGAAGGTCGGGAGCGCCAGACCCTTGTTTCGACCGAACGTGGGCGGCACCATGGACCCGTCGTTCCGGCGGGTCCATCGCCGGTGCCTGAGAACCTGTCGCGTCGCTCGTCGGCGCCGTCCCGCGTTGAGTCGACTTCGATGTCCGCCACACTCGTCCTCTGCCTCCTTGCCCAGATCACGTCCTCCGCATCCTGGAGGTCGCTTCCGATCGCCCCGCCGATCGGCGAGCGAACCCACACGGGCGCCTTCACGACGAAGACTCCAGAATCCTCAGGCTGGACCCGTCCCGCATTCGTCCCGAACGAGAAGGCATCCACCGGGCGGAAGCAGGCGAAGGTGATCGTTCTGATCTACAACCCCATCCTCGAAGCCGAGGGGGGAAGGTCCCTGATCGAGACCTTGCACGCGACTGATCCGGAAGAGGCTTCGAGAATCCTCGTCGATGTGATCCGTGAGGCGAGCTGGGGTTACATCAACTACGAGATCGTCGACGTTCTGACCATCGACGGTTATCCGGTCAAGGTCGACGGCTTTCGTTATGACGATGCGAGCTACCTCGACGTTCGCAAGTCCAAGAAATGGCAGCCGGCCACCATCTCCTACCGCAAGGTTTTCGAGGAAAACGGCCTGATCGAACGTTGCCGCAAGGAGGGGATCACCGAACTCTGGCTCTGGGGCGCCGACGGCATGCACTTCGATGAGTTCGCCGGCTATATCCCCAACCGCTACGCCCGGTTTGGTCCGACCGACAACCCCTGGCTCTACCGGCCATATGACATTCCCGAGGAACTCGGGCGCACCACCTGGGTCATGGGGTTCAACTACGAGGTCGGCCCGGACAACATGATCCACAGCTACACCCACCGAGTCGAGAGCATGGCCGCCCTGGCGCTGGCTGATGGCGTCTGGAGTCCGAGCCGCAAGCGCGATCCCTGGAACGTGTTTAGCTTCCTGGAAATGGATCATCCCGGACAGCCTTCGCAAGTGGGCAACTGTCATGTTCCGCCCAACGGCAAGGCGGGATACGACTACAACAACGCGCGACGCGTTCTCTCCTGGGCCGATCGCTGGTCACGCTATCCCGACCTCCGAGGCAAGCCCTACCCGGTTTCCTCGGCCGCCTGGGGACACACCCAGTTCGGCTACCAGAAATGGATCCTGGAGCACATCCCCAAGTTCCCCGGCCATACGGAGTTCGGCTACAACAACTGGTGGCTCTACATTGCCAACACGGATGAGGAACTGCCCGACCTCCCCGCGCCCGGCCGTTCGGAGTTCCGCGTGCCTGAGGGCATGCCCGCGCCGGCCTCTCCTTGATGGTCGGAGCTTCGAAAACCGATGGGTTGGATCGCAATCGTGTCCTTTTTTGCTGGAAGGCTCGCCTGATCACCGGATAACTTTGAGGGGGTGTGGGCCAGTCAACTGTACGGATCCCGTCGTGGGATTGATCCGATGACCGAAGCCTCCCACTCGTTCTTCGAAAAGCGGCTACCGAAGCCCACTGACGGGTCTGGGTCCTTACCCGAAACGGGTGAGGCTCCAGCCGGTCCGGACGAGACGACCCTTCCGACGTTCGACGTTCCATCCACCTTTCTCCGACCTCCGACTCCGCGTCCTCCGGTTCCCGCTCCTCCACCGGCCGAGCCGTCCTCAGACGACGAACCACAAGTCCCACCCACGGCCGATGTTCGGCCAGGAGCCGAGGAGCTCTCCACATCCGAGTCGACGCTCGCGGGCCCTTCGCCCCGAACCTTTCAGCCGGAAGGCTATGAGGTGCTTGAGGAAATCGGCCGAGGGGGGATGGGGATCGTCTACAAGGCGAGAAAGATCAGCATCGGCGGGTTGGTGGCGCTAAAGGTCTTGCCGCCGGCATTCGCCTCCGACCCGCTTCGCCTCGAGCGCTTTCGCAACGAAGCGAGGCTGGCGGCACAGACGGCCAATCCTCACGTGCTGCCCGTCAACGATTTTCTCTGGGTGGATGGCGTGCCCGTCATCGTCATGCCATACATTGACGGGAACGACCTCGGCTGGATCATCAAGCAGCGTCGAAAAGAGCAGGATGCCGAAGAGAAGCACTCGGGTTCCCGCTCGCGTCTGACCAACCCGCGTGCCTACCTCGATCGTGTGTTGCCCTTGCTGGATCAGCTCGTGGAAGCGGTCGCCGCGCTCCATGACGCCAACGTCTTGCATCGCGATATCAAGCCACCGAACTGCCTGGTCGACCGCCGGAATCACCTCAGCCTTTGCGACTTCGGGTTGGCCCGACTCGGCCACTCGCCCCAAATCACCCTCCCGGGTGCCGCCATGGGCACCCGCGGTTACGTCAGCCCCGAGCAGGCCCTCGGACGCGAGGACGTCGACAAGCGCGCGGACGTCTTCAGCCTGGGAGTGACGATCTATCACGCGTTAACCCTCACGCTGCCGTACAACCGTGATACCGTCGATCCCAGCACCATGCCGCCGACGCGTCCAAGTCGGAAGCAGTCGACGCTCTCCAGCGCCATGGACGCGGTGATCCTCAAGGCCCTCGAGCCCAACCGCGATCGTCGCTATCGCGATGCCAACGAGTTTCAGGAAGACTGGCGGCTGGTCCGCTCGGGACTGCTCCCCCGATCGGCGAGGCTCTCGAACCCGCTGCAGAGCGCGGTCAACTGGGGCAAGCGCCACCGGGGCCTGGTGGGCAATGTCGTCCTACTAACGGTCCTCGTGGGGCTTCTGGGCGGGCTGTTCGTTCGATGGTGGAGCACGCCGCCCGATCCCGACGGTCCCCGAGTGGTCCGGCTCGGCACGGTCGTTCCCTGCAAGCGCTTCGCCTTCGTTCCGCTTGATCCCGAGACGGGCGAGCCTCTTCCTCGCTCCGAGCACGCGGTTCGCGGCCCAGGCGATGGCACGGCTCAGATCGAGACCCGCGTGAGGCCTGGCGACTATCTGGTCGTCATCGAGTGGCCCGACGGTCGTTTCCACGAGGTCTACCGCCGGATCGCCCCGCCGGGTGTCGGACCCGGTCTCTATGTCCATAACTTCCACGAATACACGCTGGAGCGAGAAACGGGCATCGTCGAACTGCGTCCGGTCGGTCCGCCCAGCGCGAAGATCACCGCGAACATGGTTTACCTTCCGGGTGGACCGATCGAGATCCCCCAGCCCACGGGCTCGCCCGAACCACCCTCGACCGTCAACGTCGATTCCTATTACCTCGATCCGACCGAGGTCACGGTTTCTCAGTATCGCACAACGCGATTGCCGTTATCGCTCCGACAATTTCGCAACCGGCCAGGTGACCCCCTTCCACCACCCGAGAACGCGGTCTTCGACGTCGAGTTCGACATGGCCCTTCATTGCCTCGAAGTGCTCGGGAAGCGGCCTCCGACCGAGGCGGAGTATCTCTTCGCGGCCACCAATGGCGCGACGACAATCTATCCCTGGGGGAACGATCCGGCTCCGCTGGAGAACCTGCACTGGCGAATCGGCGCCGTCGGTCTGGCAGACTTCGACCAGACTCGAACGACCCCCCCGATTCGCGGTCTCTATTCGAACGTGGCCGAGTGGACCTCGACCTGGTGGACATCGGGTCTGAGAGCGCCTCGCGAATCCTGGCCCTCCGACTTTGCGCGCTTACGGGTGGTCCGAGGGGCTCCTCGATCCGTTCTCCGCGGATCCCCTGACTCCACCGAGTTCACACTCGGACCATCGCACCGTGAGTACCTCCCCAGGACGGAGCATTTTCCGTTGGCGATCCATGTCGGCATCCGGGGAGCCCGGAGCACGAAGCCTCGCTTTCTCGACCCCGAGCCCCCTGTAAGAAATCGCTAACTTGCCACCTTCGACGCGGGCGGAGCCAGGATCACGGAATAATCCACCCCCTGATCGCTGACCGTTACGATCCGGTCCTGAAACGGTGTCAAGCTCGCCAGCGGCCAGCCCGGGGCGTACTGGTCTAGTTGCAGACCGAACGTCATGGTGACCGGCGGATTGTTCATTCCCTTTGGATAGACATCCAGTTGAATCAGACAAATCCCCAGGGTTACGTCGCTCGCGAGGACTCGAACATTCCGCCGTCCCTTTAGCCTGCTGACCCCCTGGACAGGCTGGAACGGGAAACCGGGACTTGGAGGAGACTTCAGTCCGGTTTTCTTCAGCCCATCTTCGAAACAGAATGGCGGTGGATCGCCTGGCAACCGCGTCGCAACCGTCGAGGCAACCCGTGGCGCCGCGACCGGCATTTGCTTGGAAGGAATCGGCGGGAGTTGCTTCGAAGGAATTGGCGCCATCATGGGTGCCATCGTCCCACCCGGGATGCAGTAGCCCGAGTCGCACGTCGCGACCTGGGGTAGCTGTGAGGGATAGGCGGCACCCGGATAATAGCCGTTATCGGTTGGGCAGTGCCGGCAGTAGTAATACCACATCCCACCTCCCATGCCCGTCAAACCCCACGGGCAATAACAATTGTCGCAGGAAGTGGATGTCTGCTTGCTCGGCATCCGGGGTTTTGCGGCGTCTCCTTCGGCTCCAGACGTTTGAGCCCAGCCGCGATTCTCCCAGGGGCCGAGGGAACCGGGCACGAAGCCTCCCACACTCACAGCCACCGTCCGCAGCCAGTCGCGACGACTCACCGTTCCCAAGTCGAAATGCCCGCGTTGCCTTGCCATCGCATGGCCCTCCCCAAAAACCGGATAACTTCATTTCTTCTGGACAGGCCTCCTGTTCTTCCAGATCCACCGTATCGTCCCAGATTGCCAAGACAACAAAATTTCTTGGATTTTCTTTGATCGCCATCGAGCGCAAAACGTGCGGAGCGTACCGCGAGCGGCGAAAGCGTTACGGCATTCCCAAGCATTGCGTGGGGCGAGGGAGGGTGGGAAATCGGAGGAAAGGGCGACGATTCCCGGCTACAATCCGCCCAGGGTCACGTCGACCCGGGCCAGTTCGCGGGGTGTGAGGTCGACCAGCACGGCGTCTCCCTCGATTGGCAGGTCGACGATCAGGTCGCCCTGGAAGTCGGTCTGCCGCGCCCACGTGGGGTCGCGGAAGAGGCGAATCCGGCAGCGGGCGGCTCGTCCGGCCGTTTCAAGCAGGTGGAAGACAAGGCCCCAGCCTCGGCCGTCGCCTGATGAGTCGTGGAACTCGACGCGGGTGACGGCGACCGAGCGATGATCGACGTGGAAAAACCAGCCTGCGGGTCCGTTTCGAGGCGGGCCGGCGTTGGTCGGCGTGACGACCGGAGGCGCGATGAAGTCGAGCGCCGCGTGGAATGGAAACTCAAGGTCCAGCGCCACTCCCAGCTTGAACTCGCGGCAGACCTCGCCTCCGGTGACGAGCAACGTGTCGAGCATGCGACGTCCGTGTCGCCGGTGATGAGCCAGGCCGCCGAACAGGATCGCCGTGCGCTGTCGGCGGGTGGAAATGTCCAGGACGTCCGGGGTTTCGGGACGATCGGCATCGGTCGTCTCCGGGCCAAGAAGCGAGCACCGCCGAAGGGTCGACGACGCGTCGGGCCAGGCCCATCGGCAGGCGAGGAAGTGATTCCAGGGATTGAGCGAGGCGAGGCGCTTGAGCCAGTACTCGTCGATTTCACTCAAGCGGATCGTCAGCTCCAGCGTTGGCCGACCGGTCCAGAGACGGAACCGCTGCTCGAAGCGGGCATAAGGCCGACCGCTGGAGGCGTCGACGATCTGCCCGCGACTGACGGCCTGAGCCAGCGCCGGGCCGCCATAGTCGACCTCGAACTCGGTGGCCCGCATGGTGCTCACGACCGGCTGGTTGTCCGGGCTGGTCAAGCCCACGATGACGAGCTGCTGGCCGAGCCGAGCCACGGACTCACCCGGGCCCTGGATCGAGCGAATCCCTCCGGTAGCCTCGTCGATCTCGACCTCCATCGATTCGTTTCGGAGCGTGCGTCCCGAGACGCCCACGGAGCCGGTCGGCGCGGGCTCCCGGTCGAAGTTCGACTCCTTCGGGACCCAGGCGAAGCCATGCGACGCCAGGTCGACGACCGCCCAGACGCCTTCCTCGGTGAACTGAGCCGCGCGCAACGGTCCTTCCGGACGCAAGTCGGCCGCGGCGTCGGGCAAAAGGACTGCCGCTCGCCTCGGGACGGCGACCGGATTGAACACAAGGTATCCGGGTCGGCCCGTGTTTCCCTGGCCGACGACCCATTGCGACAGCTCGGACGGAAGCGACGCCTCCAACAGTTCGATCTCGCTCTTTAACGCGTCGAGCACGCCCGATTCGAGCGACTTCTCGAGCCCTTCGGCGCGACCTGAAAGGGCGACGGACCTCGGAGGCGACGCCGGACCCTCCTCGCTCGGCGAGGTGTCGCCCGGCTCGGTCGCGGTGGGTCTCGGCTTGAGGGACTGGAGGATGGCATCCATCCAGAGCAACGCGTCGAATCTCGCTCGAAGCCTAGCGTGTTCGGCCCGCTTCGAGATTGGCGAGGACTCCTTGCGGGCCGCTGCCTGTTCGAGGTAAGGCGTCACGTACTCGTCGAGCGACGGCCGGTAGATGTCCCAGGGGCGGTCCGTCAGGTGGAAATAGTCACTCAAGGTGACCCAGCGGGCGAGCACTGGCGAGTAAGTCGCGGTGCGCCTCAGGTCGACGTACCAGCCCGCGACCGGGCTTGGCCAGTGAACCAGCGGTACGGTGGCCACATGGTCATCCTTCATCGACTGCGACAATCGCCAGGGTAACCGTAGGCCGTCGCTTTGCTGGTCGGCGGCCAGCGGCGGGCGAGTCAAGCATTCCAGGCTGGCCCCGTCGGGCGACTCCCAGAGTCGTTTCGCCTCGGACGGTATCGGGTATTTGCCCTGATCGAACCCGAGATGAAGGCCGAACCGCATTCCGAAGCGACGAGCCACCTGGGGCAGCATCGGATAAAGAGCGAACCGACGGCGAGCCACGGTTTCGACGTTCCGGCCGTCGAGGTGCGTCTGGTAGACCTCACTGCCGTGTCGGTATTGCCAGAGGATCGATTCGACCGGCAAGAGCGGTTCGTCCTGCTCATCGAAGGGGCCTCCGACCACGTCGGCCCAACCTTCGGTAATGGCCTCTCGAACGGTTGCGATCGCCTCGGGGTCGGCCTTCGCGAAGGACTCGATCCCCTTCGCTGGGGCCAGGATCGTGAACGGAGCCCTTGTCTTCAACGCCTCGACCAGGGCACCGACCGGAGTGCTTGTGTCGAGCAGATACAGATCGATGAGATAGGCGTCGACCGGGTAGAACCGCTCCCGGGCCTGCGTGAGAAGCTCGAAGGCCGCTCGCAGACGGTTCTTCGCGCCGGGAAAGTCACCTTCCTGCCATGATCGGGCACCCGAAAGCGTTTCTCGCTCCAGGCTTTCGATGTCCAGGCAGTCGGCATGGCCCATGCCGATCGTCAGGTCGCGAAGCATCCACCGGGCCGTGCCGAGCGCAAGGAAATCGAGGGCGATCTCCTCGGCGTCAGGCCCTCGGTCATCGAGACTCGCGCCGGGTTCGAGCCGTTCGAGTATTTCCAGAATCAGCGATGGTCGATCGGTTCCCCCTTCCAGGACCACGGCTCCAGCGTCGTCGGCCTGGGTGCGATATCCGGAAACGAGCCGATCTATCGCCCCGAGCGGCACGATGCGAACGTCTCCCCGCTCGGGTGGCGAGGGATCTTCGACCGGCTCGATGCGAGGCAAAGCGTCGACCCTCGCGAGCAGCGCGGGATGCCACAGCGCCGAGACGCTCGCCCAGACAGCCATCGAGGCACTGTCGGACACACTGGCTGGCGGCTGGCGTCCGTCGTCGGGAATCAAGGCGGACAGCCGATGGGTCGCCTCGCCAGAGCCGGCGTCGTTCGGAGGCGCGGCCTCGGGATGGGTTTCGGCATCATCTCGAGGTTCGGAGTTGTTCGCCTCGTCGGTCATCGGTCAGGCTCCCAGCGAGGCTTTCAGGGCATCCAGTTCGTTCTTCAAGGACTGGACGGTGGCTTTGAGCGTTTCAATTTCCGCTCGCAACGATGCGGCCTCTTCCGCCCAGGCCGCGCCACCGGTCGTCGTGGAACCTCGGCCGGCTCTTGGCTCGGGCTCCTCGAAGAACGGCGCGTGTGCGAGCGTCTGCTTGATCCGCTCAAGTTCTTCCGGCGGATAGAGCCCGTGCGCCACGATCACGCCTCGTTTCTGGCCCGGAGGCGAGAGGTAGACGACCAGCCCCAGCTCGCTGAGGTACTCGAGGACGGTCTGGAGCGCCGGCAAGTCGGGCAGGGGGTCCATTCGGCTAGCTCGCTGCCGCAGCTCTCCTTCGGTTTGAGGACCCCGAAGCATCAGTTCGGCCAGAACGGCCATCTCGGCAGCCCGACCCTTCAGGCCAAGCCAGTCGTAGAGCGTGTGCTTCCATCGAACGACGCGACCGCTACCCTCAACCATCACCACGGCCCCCTTCTGGCGGAGGCCCTGGAGGATTTCCTCCACGTCGTCGGCGTCGTAATTCGTCACGGGGTCCCGGTTCGACTTCTGGTTGCAGCCGGTGACGATCGCCGCGACTGACATCGGGTAGTATTCGGGGGTCGTCTTCTGCTTCTCGACCAGTACGCCAAGGACCCGTCGCTGTTTGGGGGTCAGAGGGACCCAGGTTTTCTCCGACGTGGGACTGCTCATGTCGAACTCGGTCTCCTCGGTTACCAACGATGCTCTCACAGGCCGGCACGCCCCCCAATCGTCGTGTCCGGCCCGACGGCGATCCTAGGCCGGACGGGCCGGTCATTGGCCCGGTCCAGGCCGAGCTTCGGGCGGCCTTAGGGCAAGTCGATGTTCAGCGTGTTGTTGATCCGGTTGGTGAAGTTGGCCAGCGCGACCGTGATGGTTAGCTCCACAAGCTGGCGGTCCGAAAGATGTTGCTTCAAACGGTCGATCAGTTCGGCATCGGCCTGAGCGCGCCGCGTAACCTGGTCGGCGAACCGGAGCACGTCCCATTGAAGCTCGTCGTAGTCGGCTCCCGGCTCGGAGAGGTCGATCCCCGAGACCTGGGCGTCAGTCAGACCGGCCTTGCGCCCGAGCCGAGCATGATAGTGCCGGCAGTAGTCGCACCCGTTGACCTGCGACGCTTTCAAATACGCAAGCTCTCGCAGCTTCGGATCGAGCTCGACCGTCTTGAGCGCGCCGTCCAATGCGAGAAACCCCTGGAACATCGCCGGATTGTGCGCCAGGGTCTTGAGGAAATTCGGAACCGTGCCGCCTTTTCCCTCGATTGCCTCATAGACCGGCCGGATCTCGTCCGCCGCGTTTACCTTGTCGACATAAGGAACATGCGCCACGTTGCCAAACTCCTCTGACCTGCCGAATCTCGATCCAGCGCGGACACTAAGAGGGTTTTTATCGTAGCCCCCACCCTCGGCGCCGACAAGCGACCAGCTTCCCTGGACCCTCGCCACATCGCGGGTTTCCCGAATTAGCGAATGTGCCGAATGAAGCAACCATGCCCGACACTCTCGCCAAATTTTGCAAAAAATTTTCGTTAATTTGACGTATCGTGGGCGAATATTAGGGGTAAAGATCTCCCCAAGAGGCAAGGTCGGTCGCTTCCGACACCAGGAGAACGCGCGGCCATGGTCGCATATCGCCAGTTTCCGACGAAGAGACGCAAACCGGCCATTGACACGGGACCCGCGCCAGTCGACTTCGCGCTGACCGAACAAGAGGAGCAGGACGTCTGGATTCGGGTCGAGGAATGGTCCCGGGATCTTCGTCCACGAGACGAGGAGGAGCGCTGGCTGGTCGAGCAAATGGCCAGGGAATCGATCCGGATGGATGTCTGCCAGCGACGGGAGATGATGCTGAACGGGATGGCCTCGATGCGCGCCTCGATCTCCTGGGACGTGGATCGGATGCTTGAGGCCGAGATCCTTGGCCAGGATCTGCCGAAGAAACCGGCCTTGGTGGTCGCACAGCTTCGCCGCACGTCGCACGGCTGCCAGTGGCTGATCGACCGCTGGTTGGAGTTGCTCGCGGCTCTCGACGCGGGTGTTCCCTGGAATGTGGAGCAGAGGTCGAAGGCACTCGACCTGCTTGGTGTCGACAAGGCGTTGCGAAGCGCGCCGAGCCTGATCGATCCCGCGCCCCACGAGGATCCGATCGTCGCTCAGCGAGAGGAGGCGAGCTATCAGATCGAAGCCTTGCGGACCCACAAATCGGAAGTCCTTGACCCGATCGACGAACGAGAGCGCAAGGCCGCCGAACAGGGTCAATCATTTCAGGTCACGACCGAACACTTGCAACTGTCACGGTTTGAGTCCGCCTGTATGAGGCGGTTGCAGTGGGCGTCGGAACAACTTCGGAGAAAACAGCGCGGGGCTCTGAAAAAACCAACCTTCCTCAAGCCAAAACTTGAACTTGCCTCGCCCTTGGAGGCGGAGTATCCGGGAGACGACGACGACTTTCCGCCCACGTTCGCTGCTCTGGAGACGGAAGCTTCTCGGCCTGCCTCGACCGAGGATCCTGGTCCATCCTTGATCGACAACGCTTCCGAAGTCGTGACGGAATCGAAGAACGCTGTCCCGACCAGTTCCTCGCCGACTTCGACCGACCATCTCGGCAAGATAATGGCGGAATTCCTCAAGGCCGAGGCGTTGGAGGTTCTCAAGGATGGCGTCTTTCCAAAGACGACAACGCTGACCGACGCCTTGAAGGAGAAGATTCTCAACAGCATTCCGCCGATCAAACCACGTCGAAGGCGCCCTCGGAAGTCGTGAACGACGCCAAGGGAATGGCCAGTGACGAGATCCTCAAAACTGACGCAATCGATTGTAGATCTCGGCGAACTGGGTCGCCTGGTTGTCGGAGGGATCGGGCCAGATGGTCAGATAGCCTCGGTAGTCGATTTCTTCGAGCGCCCCGAGGTATTCTTCCCAGTCGAGGGCTCCTGCCGGAAAGCCAAGACCGAAGGGTCGAGGGATGCGCGGACGGGTGGATCGGCCGGCACCGGTGGCATCGTTCGCGTAAGCGTGTGCGACCCAGTCGCCGAGGGCCTTGACCGCAGCCACGGGGTCGTGCCCGTACTGGAGCATTGTCGCCGGGTCGATGCTGGCCGCCAGCACGGGCACGTCAAGCCGGTCCAGGAACGTCTTGACCGTCTCGCCGGGTTCGTTTCCGGTCTCGAGCGCGAGCCGGATGCCTCGGTGATCGGCGCGACGACCGAGCTCCCGAATCGCGTGCGAGAATGTCTCTCGACGCGAGGACTCTGCTTCCGACTCGTCCGGGATGGCCCCGGCTCGGACGAGGACGAGCCGGCTTCCCAACTCGTAGGCCATCGCAAATGCTCGATCGGCGCGGGCGAGCCGGTCTTCGATTTGCTCCAGAGTATCGAAGGGCCGGCGGGTCGGCAGGTTCAGGGCGATGAGGCTCAGTTCGATCGATCGAAGGGCGTGGCGAAGCTCTCGGCGGCCGGTTTCGGAAAGCCGGTCGGGGGAAAGGTCGCCGATGGCGTCGAGCACCACCCCCTTGGCCCCCAGCCGGGCGGCCTCTCGAAGCTGGTCGCGGAGCGAACGGTCGGGACTTGGGTTGATCCGAAATCCGATCGGCGAGCGGATCATGCGCGGGCATTCCTGCAAGTGATTTTGATCGTTGCCGACACCGCGACTCGCGACCGTTGGCGCCATCGGCGGAATCGGATGAAATAGCTGGTCGACAACCCGGATCTCTCTCGGCTCTATTGGAACGCGTCTCCGGGTTCGGATTCCAGGGGGATTTGTGGCGACGGCTCGGTCGGAACTTCTACGCAGCCCGCTGGACGTCTCTCCCGACCAGCTCGCGAAACGGATCGGCCGCTGGACTCAGCCGGCCTTTCTCGAAGGTGGTCCAGGACTTGGCGAGGCTGGTCGCTGGAGCATCCTGGCCGCGTTTCCCAGCCTGACATTTCAGGCAACCGGGACGACTTGGTCCATCCACGAACGGCGCGTCCGGCGCTCCGGCGATCGACCGCTGGATGCCCTCGATCGTCTGCTCCGTGAACTCGGCCTGGCCGACCCCACCGAGCGGCCAGACCCTGAGCTTCCTCCGTTTCAGGGCGGCCTCATCGGCCTGTTCGGATACGACCTGGCGCCAAGGCTCGAACAGCTCCCGCGCAAGGCTCCCCGAGACTCGAGGATTCCGGATATCCGTTTCGCCCTCTACGAGACGTTCGTCACGATCGACCACCACACGGGCGCCGTCGAGCTCTGGTCGGCTGACCTCCACGGGTGTGGTTCCACTGCCCTGCGTAACCGGCACCGGACCTGGCGAGATCGCCTGAATCGATCGGAATCGGGCCTGCTCAGTACGATTCCGACCCCGTTGCCGTCGCCGGTCAGCAACTTCGAGCGACCCGCCTATCTGGATGCCATCCGACAGGCGCTCGAGTACATCGCCGCAGGCGATATCTTCCAGGTCAACCTCTCTCAGCGGTTCGAGACGCAAGGGTCATTCTGCCCACTGGATCTGTATCTCCGACTGAAGCAGAGAAGCCCCGCGCCGTTCTCGGCCTTCCTTCGATGGGGGAACCTCGCCGTGATCTCGGCCAGCCCCGAGTGGTTTTACCAGACCCGGGGCGATCGGATCGTGACCCGACCGATCAAGGGAACACGGCCACGAGGATCGAGCCCCGAGGCTGACGTCCAACTCGCCAACGAGCTCCGGGCCAGTCCCAAAGATCGCGCGGAGCTGACCATGATCGTAGACCTAGAGCGGAACGACCTCGGTCGGGTCTGCCGCTTCGGCACGGTTCAGGTGACCGAACCGCTGACGGTCGAGAGCTTTGCCCAGGTGCATCATCTGGTGGCGACCGTGGAAGGGAGGCTCCGATCCGACGTCGGCCCGATCGACGTCGTCCGAGCGATCTTTCCCGGGGGCTCGATCACGGGCGCCCCGAAGATCCGGGCCATGGAGATCATCGACGAGCTGGAGCCAACCCGCCGAAGCGTTTACACCGGCTCGATCGGCTACTTCAGCCGGGGCGGGACCTCCGCCTTCAACATCGCCATCCGCACCATGACGGCCGAGAGAGATCGCGTTCGTTATCAGGTCGGAGGCGGCATTGTGGCCGATTCCGATCCGGAGGCCGAATACGAGGAAACCCTGCACAAAGGCCGAGGCCTGAAAGAGGTGTTAGAGGGATGGGCTCCGCTCCGTTGATCTGGTCCGGGGGCCGGATCATTCCCTCGGCCGCCCTGAGTGTCGGCGTGACCGACCGGACCTTCGAACATGGGCTCGGGCTATTCGAGACGCTCCGCACCTGGAACGGCCGCGCGGTCCTGCTCGACCGCCACCTGGAACGCATGATCCAGTCGGCCCGCGTGCTTGGTCTCCCTCTCGACACCGCCGCGTTGCCCGATGCGGCGGCGGTCTCAGCCTTACGGCAGGCCAACTCCGTTTCGGGCGACGTGCGGCTGAGGATCACGGTCTCGGGTGGTGTGACGGAATTCGACGGTTCGGTCGTCTGGATGACCTGCGGTGACTTGCCCGAGCCCGCGCCGGTCCACGGGGTCAAGCTTCTGACGGGCCCCTTGATCGAACATGGAACCTGGCTGATCGACTTCGACGATCCGCTTGCCAGGCACAAGACCCTGAACTACTGGTTGAAGCGTCTGGCCTTGCAACAGGCCCAACGCTTCGGAAGCGACGAGAGCCTGAGCCGTACCGCTGACGGAGCCGTCTGGGAGGGCACCCGCACGAACCTCTTTGCCATCGTGGACCAAACTCTCATCACGCCAAGCGGCGAGGGGCCGATCCTGCGCGGCATCATGCGGGAGCGGATTCTCGAACTCGCCAGCTCGGTCGGCCTGAAGATCGAGCAAGTCCAGCTTTCCCCCCGAGATCTGATCAAGAGCGAGGAGATCTTCCTCACCAACTCCGTCCGTGGGATCGTTCCGGTTGGCCAGATTGGCCAGCGTCAACGCGAGGCGCCCGGGCGTTGGACGCAAGCCCTCCAGCAGGAACTTTTGACACTTGTTTCTCGATAAGGAAAGCCAAACGCGATGAAGGATCCCGACCCGGAGAACCTTTCGATCCTAAGATCGAAATATTTTCCAATAGCCATTATTATCGCGGGGGTTGGTATGGCACTGATCGTCCTGGGATGGCGCGCGGCCTCTCAAGAGGCGGGACGCCGGCGGCAGCTTCCGCAAGATCCCGTCTGGAAAGCCGCGTCCGACAGAAGGAACGATGTTGGGAACGGCCCCAATCGAGTAAAACGAGAAAACGAGTTCGACCCAAAAACCCAGGAAACGCCTCCCGAACCAGCCGGGCCCTCGTCGCTACGGGAGAGACCGTCCAGCCTCGTTCCAGCGGAGCGAGAGGCGGCTCCGACGCGGACCGAATTGCTGCCGCCGTCATTCTGCGAGCCCAGGATGTCACGGAGCCGCCGCTTCTTTCCTCTGGCAACGTCCAAGGACGCGCCAGGGCGTGACCCCTATGTGGATCCGTCGCCCTCGTGCTGGGAGACGGATGCCAGGCCTTGACGAAGCGGAAGTTGAAGGAGGGTCGGACGTGACAACCGTCTCCGATATATCTGAATGGCTCGAGGGCTTTGCTCCAAGCCGCCTGGCGGAGAGCTGGGACAATGTAGGATTGCTCTGGGGCGATCCGGCCGCCGCTTGCGAGCGCATCATGACCTGCCTGACCGTGACGCCGGACTCGGCGGACGAGGCGGTGGACGAGCGGGCTGACCTGATCGTGAGCCACCACCCAGTTTTGTTCAAGGCCGTTCGCTCGATCCGAGCCGATCGGAACGAGACCGCGTTTCTCTGGCGGCTCGCGCGCGCGGGGGTGGCCATCTACAGCCCGCACACCGCGTTCGACAACACGGTGGGAGGCATCAACGACGGTCTCGCGCGTCGATTGGGATTGGTCGATGTCGAGCCGTTACGGCCGACGCCTCCGCGGTCGACCTACAAGGTGGTCGTCTTCTGTCCGAAGTCCGACCGGGAACCCGTTCTGGCGGCGGCGTTCGCGGCTGGAGCTGGGCGGATTGGGGCCTATGGTGAATGCTCGTTCTCGAGCCCTGGCGTTGGCACGTTCTTCGGCGGTGAGAGCACGAATCCGGCCGTGGGGCAACGAGGGCGTCGCGAGTCGGTCCGCGAGTGGCGAGTTGAAGTGATTTGCACACCCGAGAACCTGCAGGACGTGCTGACCGCGATCCGGGCGAGTCACTCATACGAAGAACCCGCCATTGATGTCTATCCCATGCAACCCGCCATCGGCGGCCCGGGGGTCGGCCGGCTCGGTCGTCTGTCCAGCCCTGAGTCCCTGGGCGAGTTTGCCCAAAGAGTGGCGCGCGAACTTCAATCAACGGGGCTTCAGTTCGTCGGCGATCCGGACCGCCGGATCGAGCGGGTGGCCATCGGTTGTGGCGCGGGTGACGATTTCCTGCTCGACGCGGTCCGAGGCGGGGCCGATCTTCTCCTGACGGGCGAGGCTCGGTTCCATCGCGCCTTGGAAGCCGAGGCCCTGGGAATCGGCCTCGTTCTGGCAGGGCACCACGCGACCGAGCGGCCCGGCGTCGAAGACTTGGCTGCCAGGCTCGTCGATGCCTTCCCGGGAGTTCACACCTGGGCCAGCCGCCGAGAGCGCGACCCATTGCGGCCACTCTGAGGAATCCGAATCCGGAAATCCCTGGCGACGGGATAAAGAATAACCCCCGGGCAAGCCCGGGGGTGAGGAAGAAAGCGTCGCCATATTTTTGAATCGAAATCGAAGGTCGATTCCGAAGGAAATGACGGGATCAGTTAACCGCGACGGTCTCGGCCGAATCATTGGCCCCGGCTTTGCCCGTTCGAGTGGTGGGAACGGCCAGATACTGCTGGTGCTCCCATTGACCGGACCAAGCCAGCCCCGACCATCGCTGGAGGGAAATGGCCCGGACCGTCGGACGGTCCTCGTCGCGAATCACCTCACCCCAGGCACCCGCGTAAGCGGCGCGGACCTGGGCCGACGTGCCTCCGACGCAGAGCAATCGCTCACCGCCGGGAGCCAGGCAGGCCACAGCACGCCAGTCTTGGGCGCCTGAAGACTCGTTAGCACTCATGGTTGTTCATCCTCGCCCGACGGTTGTGAGGTGCCGGAACGGACTTCGTAGAGCGATCCGGCAAACAACGCGTCGGGACTTTTCCGGAAGCAAAACAATCGGGAAGAACCAGGTAAGCCGTGTTGGATCGAACGCCCCACAGGCGATTATCGCGGGACCAAAATGCATGCATAGGGCCCCATGGCAATCATACGCCGACGAGGGAGACTCGGCAACTTGAACCACCCGCACAAATCGTCCCGAGGCGCATACCGAACGAGTCGCCCAAGGTGGTGTGGGTAGGACTGCCGAAGGGGGGAGGGCCACCGCCTTGGCGGAAGCCTGTCAACAGGGCGATCGGGCGGCAAACGCCCTGGCGATCCTGCGAACTTGGTGGGGAATTTTACCGCCTAGGAATGCTCAAGGCGACTAAATTCCTCCAAAAATGCGAAGTTCTTTGTCGGCAAGAAACCGCTCGAAACGACCCGAAAATCGACAAAAAAATGTCCGTGCGGCTCCACGGGGAAGTGTCGGAAGCGACTTGAAATCCCAATGGCGAAACCGAAGAAACAGCGTGTGTTCATTGATCCGTTCTGGAGGTCAACAAGACCTTGCCGTGGCGACCGACACGTTCCGCTGCCTGAACGGCATCGGCGATCGACGTGAGGGGGAAGGTTTCGCCGATCTCGGTCGAAAGCACCCCGGCCCGGATCAACTGGCTGATGGCGCGGAAGTGGCTCAGGGCGGTGAAGATGCTCTGCTCTCGCATCCAGTGACCCAGCCAGAATCCTTCGAGAATCCGCTTACCCGAAATCAGGAGCCGGGGCTCGATCACCAGCGGTTGTTGCGACAGGGTGCCGTAGACGAGCATCCGACCTTCGGGCGCGAGCGACTTGAACACCTGGGAACCGGTCTCACCGCCGACTGGGTCCACGGCGTAGCGAATACCGTTGGGACCGGCGATCGCCCGAACCTGCTCGTCGATGGGCCCTTGGGACGACGAGATGACCGCGTCACCCCCGAGGGATTTCAACTCATCGATGGCCTCGCGGCGCCGGACGACGTTGAGGGTTTTGAACCCGTCGTGCCGGCCAAGTCGGATGATCATCTTGCCCAGTTCGGAACCGGCCGCGGTTTGCAGCAGCCAGGCCCCTCGCGGAACCTTGAGCACTTTGCGGACCATCGCCAGGACGGTCGCTGGGTTGACGAAAAAGGAGGCGACCTGCTCGTCGGGCAAGTCGGCGGGGACAGGGCGGGCCTGTCGCGAGGGAATCACGGCGAACTCAGCCCAATTTCCGCCAGCGTGATTGATGACGGTCACCCGTTTGCCCAGGACCAGCCGCCCCAGGGGGTTGAGGCCGGGGCCGATCTTATCGACCACGCCGACCCCCTCGAAGCCAGGGATTGCGGGCAAGGTAGGCAAAACACCATAACGTCCGCGAGTGACCAGAAGATCCGAGGGATTGACCGGGCTGGCGATCATACGGACCCGCACCTCACCCGGACCGGGTTCCGGGTCGGGGACGTCCCGAACCTGCAAGACCTCGACCGGTTCTCCGAACTGCTCGAACACGATCGCCTTCATGCGATGGTCGAACTCCTGGGGGGGTAGTCGAATTTGGAGTAACCCAAGTTGGATTGGTGGGTTTCGCGGTGTTGCACCCGCTCTACAAAGGGTTAGGGGCTAGCGACGGCCTCCGCGATCGGGCAAGGGGAACGCGACGAGGCTGCGATGTCCTTGCGTATCGACGGATCGAACGCCGAAGTGAAGGTTGTCCTTGGAAAGGTCGGGGAGAGTCACGCGATTCACATTGCCGACGAACCGAGCGTGCTGCCAGGTGGGGGCCGTCGTGTCTCGCCAGACGACTTCGAAGCCGCACAGATCCTCGTCCTCGAGGGGGTCCCAGTGCAGGGTCGTGTCGTTTTCGAGACGGTGGGTCTCGATGGCCACGTTCGACGGGGCAGGAGGGGCTTTCGCGAGCGAGGCAAGGGCGGCCAGGTTCAACTTCGCGACCGATTGCACATAGGAAAAGTCGACTTTCTTGGGGACGTCGCCGAAACTGGTGCCGTTTTCCGTCCGGACATTCTGATGCTGCCTGGCGTAGTTCTCGGAGGGTTCGGTCAAGCGGACGGCCGGGTAGCCTTCCGCGAGGAATGGCATGTGGTCGCCACCCCGGAGGTAGCGGTCGGCCCGGAAGACCAGTCGGACGTCGAAGTTGGGAAGGTAATAGTCCGCGGTCTCGTCGAGGTAACGGGCCAGTTGCCGGGAGGCTGAGTCGTTCTCGCCGCCAACGGCGCGGAGTCGAGCCGCCATCGGTGACTTCGGATCGGGCAACCCTTCCGAGAAAACCCGAACCGAGCGGTTGTCGCGTCGACCTCCCGTCCCCTCGGTGTTTCCCACGATATCGTTGGTGATCATCGCTTCAATCTGACGGCCGGCTTCGTGGGCGGCGCGGGCGAAGTGGGTCGAGCCGAGCAGACCCTGTTCCTCACCGGCGAAGGCCACGAAGACGATTGTGGCATCGAACTGGTGCGAGGCCATGACCTCGGCCAGCTCGAGGACGACGGCCGTGCCGCTGGCGTCGTCGTTGGCGCCGGGGGCGTCGGACTCGGCGTCGTTGACGTCGGAGCAGATCGAGTCATAATGCCCGCCGATGACGAGGAGGCGGCCGGGCTGGCGACCGGCAAGGGTTGCCACGACGTTGACGACCTCGGTGGCCACCCGGACCCGACTCCTCGGTTCCTGGACGTAGCTGTCGAGCTCGACCTGGAGACGGCCTCCACCGGACTTCGCGATCCGGTCGAACTCGGCCTTGAGCCATCGCCGGGCGGCGCCGATGCCGCGAACCTCGCTCTTCGTTTCCGAGAGCGTGTGGCGAGTGCCGAAACCGGCGAGGGTTTCGATCCGGGCCCGGATACGGTTGACCGACACGGCGTCGAGCATCGCGACGATCTCGGGGTCCGGGACCGACGGACTGGGCGGAGCCGCGTCATCGGGAGCCGATGGCGCGAAACCGCCTCCCGTCGCGACGAGGATCGGTAGAAGTAGCAACATCAACGCACAAGATCGCGATTGCGGCGTACTGGCAATCATTGATTTTATCATAGTTACAGGCGAAAAATTATTTGAGTCCTTGAAGGAACGCGAGCAGGTCGCGGAGTTCGTCGCGGGAGAGGGTGGTATCGAGGCCCTGGGGCATGATCGAGGTCGGGCTGGGGCGGATCTCGTCGACCTCCTCGGGCCGAAGATGGATCTCGGCGCGGTCGGTGGTGCGGAGAACGATGCTGTTTCCGTCGCGCTGGGCGATTACGCCGTTGAGAATGCGGCCGTCGCTCGTAGCGACGACGAAGGGGTCGAAGCCCTGGGCGAAGGTGGCGCTTGGATAAACGATGGCTTCGAGCAGGTCACGGCCTGAGCGAACGGCGCCGATGGTGGTCAGGTCGGGACCGATGTTACCCCCTTCCGGTCCAACGCGGTGACAGCCGTAGCAACTTGCGCGGTTGCCGAAGAAGACGGCCCGGCCGCGGTCGGGATGGCCACCCTGAGCAAGTGGGGCGAGCGCCTCGAGCTTCGCTTTGGCGTCGGCGGCGTCTGGGACGAGCCGGTCGAGCAGGGGTCTGGCCTCTCGGGACACCTCGTCGGGGTAGTTCTTCAAGAGGTCGGCCAGGGCCGTACCCGAGAGACCGGCCGAATCTGCTCGGCGGGAGAGAGCCTCAACGAGGGCACGTCCGACCGTCGGCCCGAGCGGTCGGCGGAAGGCGCGGAGTAGGGAAGGGGTCACGAGCGGATCGGGCTCGGCGAGCAGGGCGGTCAGACGAAGGGCTTCGGTCGGGCTCAGCGACGAGGCGCCAAGGGTCTCGGCGGCCGAGAGTCGGACGACTGGCGGTTCATCATTCCGGAGCCGTTCGACGAGCACGTCGAAGAGATCGCCGGGAAGAGGATCGAGTCGAGGGGCGATCACGCCGAGGGCCGCGAGTCGGATCTCGACGGGCCTTGAGGGATCGCGCGCCATGACGGCAAGCGGATCGTCGAACGCGTCGATCCGCTGGGCCCGGATGGCGGCGAGGGCCGCTCGCACGACGTCGGTGTCCTTCGACTCCACCAGGGGCTTGAGGGCCGAGACCCAGGAATCGGGCAGGGGGGTGAGCCGGGAGCGGCGGAAGACGTCAAGCAGCAAGAGGCGATGGGCCGGCGAGGTCTTCGGATCGCCAAGGGCTCTCGCCAACATGGTCTGGACGGAGGGCTGCGACTCGAACGCGAGGAAGATGCCGCGCAGCGCGGCTTCGGTCTCGGCGTTCAGTACGGGCTCTCGAAGGCCACGTTCGAGGTGGCCGATCATCTCGGGGGCCCAGTCGGGATGGTGCTCAATGACGCTCAACGTGGCGGCTCGCAGTGTGGCATCGGAGGTATCAAGGAGCGGCAAGACCTCCGAAAGAGCGAGCTTGCCCGAGGGCATCTGGTCAAGGGCGATGAGGACGCCTCGACGAACGGCGGGGCTGGCGTCGGTCAGGTGGAGCCGTGTGAGCGCGGGGGCGTCGAAGTCGATCAGGGCGCGAATCAAGGCGTGCTCGAGGAATGGATCCGAATCGGCCGCCGAGGCGCGGAGGCCGTCGATGATTGCTGGAACGCTCTTCACGGGCAAGGTCTGAATCTGGCCGAGGGCGGTGGCCGCCTGGCGACGAACGGGGGGCTCGTCGTTGCTGAGCATCGTGGCAAGTCGCGCGGCCGCGTCTCGATCTCCGGCGAGGCCAACGATTCGGCAGGCGGCGATGCGGACCTCGGGGCTCGGGTCGTCGAGCGCCTGACGGATGAGAGCGTGGGTGGGCTCGCTGCCGATCCGGCCGAGGACCCAGAGGGCCTGAATTCTAGGCTCGATGGCGGTCGTGGTTGTCTTGATGGCTTTCGCCAGGGGCTCAACCGCCTCGTCTCCCTTGCGCACGAGGGCTTCGACGGCGCGATCGCGGACGACAAAACGAGGGTCAGCGAGTCGGTCCATCAGGTCGTTGATGGTCGGGTTGGTCCAGTCGAGGGCGAGACCGCGAGGGTCATTCGGGCGAGGCATGGCCTGGCGCTGAATGCGGTAGATCGCGCCATGAATGTCGGGCTTAGCGATTTTCGAGCGAGGACAGCCGCGAAGGAACCAGCCTCCCGTGTTGACGACGAGTAAACTTCCATCGGCGTCTTCGAGGATGTCGGTGGGGTGGAAGTCGGGATCGTCGGTCGTGAGCAGGTCGTGATCTTCAGCGACGAATCCGGCTCCCCGGCGGGTGATCGGATGGTGCTGGACGCGCCTCGTGTTGAACTGGGCGGTCAGGAGGTGCGTGGCATCGTCCTGGAAGATTCCACCGCGGGCGACCATCAAACCCGATGGAGCGACGGCCGGCCATTCACGGAGGGCCGGAAGCAAGGGGCCGGTGCGTTCGAACTCCTGGAGGCAGGGGTGAATCTTGGGATAGACGCCCCCTTCGACCCAGTGCATGAGAGAGTCTCGCATGCCGTTTTTGGGGTCGGTGAAGAAGGTCATCGTGCCGAACATCTCGCCGGAGCGGAGGAAGGCGACCTCAACGGGGTTATCCATCCCGCCGCCGCAGACGCGTTCGAGCCGAGTGCCGTCGGGCTGGCAGCGGAAGACCCGCGAGGCGAGCCCTTCGAGGACGGTTCCTTCCTTGGTGGTGATTTTGTAGCCGTGTCGGCCGTGGGTGAAGTAGAGCCAGCCGTCGGGACCGAGGAATGGTCCGTGGTTGTCGGCGCCGTTGCCGTTATAGATGAAGCCAGTGACGATGATCGTGCGGTCCTCGGCCACGCCATCGCCGTCGTGATCGTCGAGTCGGAGGATGTCGGGCGGAGCGGCGACGTAAAGGCCGCCATTGCACCACTGGACCCCCATCGGCATGGTCAGGTTGGTGGCGAAGTCGGTAGCGCGGTCGAATCGGCCGTCGCCGTCGAGATCCACCAACCGACGGATGCGCCCCGGATTGGTGGCCGCGAGCTGGTTCTGATCTAGGTTTTCGCCCGACGATTCGGCGACGTAGAGCCGGCCCTCGTCGTCGAACGTGGCGTACATCGGATGCCGGATCAGCGAATCGTTTGCAACTCGTTCGACCGTGAACCCCTCGGCGGCCATGAGTGGAGCGGTTTCGGGCGGAGTCGGCGCGTCGTCGGCTCGGGTTGTGCGGAAGAAGAGGAGCAAGACGAGAAGGCCGATCGCAACGTGACGTCTTCGCGGTTCCATCGTAAGTTCCCTGGGAATGCCGGGCCTCGGTCAGGGTTCGCCAGAGCAGGGCCAAGGCGGTATCTTAAACGCTTTCCAAACGGAATCCCACCACGGAGCCGACGACCGATGCCAACCGATCCGCTCGTCACCACCGATTGGCTGGAAGCCCACTTGAAGGATGCGAACCTCCGCGTCGTGGATATGCGAGGGTTTGTGTCGACCCGGCCGGTCGAGCCCGGGGTCGAGGAGGCAACCTACCGGGGCGCGATGGAGGAATACCTGGCGGGGCATGTGCCAGGAGCCGTTTACATCGACTGGACGAAGGACATCGTCGACCCGGATGATCCGGTCCCAGCGCAGATTGCTCCTCCCGAACGTTTTGCCGAGGCCATGGCGACGCGAGGGATCGGCGACGAAACGCACGTTGTGGCCGTCGACCATATGGGGGGCCAGTTCGCGACAAGACTCTGGTGGGCCTTGATGTACTACGGGCACGAGAAGGTTTCCGTGCTCGACGGCGGATGGAATCGCTGGGTCGAGGAAGAGCGGCCGGTGGAGGCGGGGCCGGTAACCGTCGAGCGAGGAACGTTCACGCCGCGTCCCAGACCGGAACTACGGGCGACCGCCGCGCAAGTTCTCGCTCGGTTGGGCCGTTCGGATTCGCGGATTGTCGATGCTCGAGATGAGGGGCAGTACACCGGGGCGAAGCGTCGCGGTCCTCGGGGCGGCCACATTCCAGGAGCGTTGAACCTTCCTCGCGAACTGTTCTTCAACGAGACCGGCGGATTTCGACCGCTGGAGGAAATTCGCCAGCGCGTCGAGGAACGGGGCCTTCGCGCCGATAAACCCGTGGTCGCGTACTGCAACGGTGGAGTCGCCGCGACGGTCGTGTTGTTCAACCTGTACCGTTTGGGCTATCGCGATCTTTGCAATTATGACGGTTCCTGGAACGAGTGGGGGCCTCGACTCGACCTGCCAGTCGAGGCTTGAGCGAACGCGGGGGGACGGGCAAAACGGCCAGGTCCGACGGTTGGTTCTTGCCAACGGCCGCTCCGATGGCCATAGTGCATCAAGCTCGGACTGCCGTCTCCGCCACCGCCACGGGGCCGGCCCTCGTCCTGTTGTCCCGTTAGGAATCGAGGGAGCTTGTATCGATGCCAGAACACGATCCGAACGCCAAGGGCGGCCCGAGCGGCCACAGCCGGCGCGACTTCCTCCGGGGGTCTGGCCTGGCCGCCGCGTCCGCCGTACTGACCGGTCCGGCCGTGACCGCATTGGACGAGGCGAAGGGCCGAAGGTCCTTTCCGGCGACGTCGAAATCTCGCTGAAGGTCAATGGTCAGGAACGGAAGTGCACCATCGAGCCGCGCTGCACGCTGCTTGACACCCTGCGCAATCGTCTGGATGTTACCGGACCGAAGCGCGTTTGCGACCGCGCCAGTTGCGGCGCCTGCACGGTCATCATTGATGGAGAGCCCGTCTACTCCTGCACCACGCTGGCAATCACCTGCCAGGGTCAAGACATCCAGACCCTGGAAAGCTTCGATGAGAAGGGGGTTCCGACCGCCTTCCACCAGCATGACGGCCTGATGTGTGGCTACTGCACGCCCGGCTTCGTCACCGCGTGCAAGGCACTCCTGGACAAGAACCCGAACCCGAGCCTCGAAGACGTCAAGCGGGGGCTCGACGGCAATATCTGCCGCTGCGGGACCTACATGGGCGTGTTCGAAGCGGCGCTGGCCGCGGCCAAAGCCATGAAAGGAGCCTGACCCATGGCACAGTGGCCCGAAAACCCCCACGTGATCGGCACGAACGTGCCCCGGCTCGATGGGCTGGGCAAAGCGTCTGGCAAGATCAAGTATCCCTCCGACGTCCATCCCGAGGGCATGCTCTTCGCCGTGATGCTGTACAGCCCGTACGCTCACGCGAAGATCAAGAAGATCGATACCTCGAAGGCCGAGAAAATGCCCGGCGTCAAGGCCGTGCATGTGATCGCCGGCGAAGGGTCGACCCTGCGATACCAGGGTGACGACATCGCCGCGGTGGCCGCCGAAACCGAAGAGCAGGCCCGCGATGCGGTCCGCGCCATCGAGATCGATTACGACATCCTGCCCCACGTCGTGACCGAAGAGCAGGCGATGGCCGAGGGTGCTCCCGCAGTCAATCCCCGTGGGAATGTTCAGAAAGGCCGTGCCCAGAGTACCGGTGATCCCGACAGCGCCTTCGACAAGGCTGACGCGGTCGTCGAGGCGACCTACTCGGTGCCGGTCATCACGCACGTCTGCCTTGAGACCCACGGTTTGACGGCCAAGTGGGACGGGGACGACAAGATCATCGCCTGGGCGAGCACGCAAAACGTCAACGGCGTTTCGGGTGAGCTAGCCGGCAGCTTCAAGATTCCGCCAACGAACGTCACCACCCTGACCGAGGTCATGGGCGGCGGCTTCGGATCGAAGTTCAGCGCCGACTCGTGGGGCGTCGCCGCGGCCACCCTGGCCAAGAAGGCGGGCCGACCGGTCAAGCTGTTCCTCGACCGTGCCCAGGAGCACATGGCGGCCGGCAACCGTCCCAGCGCGACCGGTCATATCAAGATGGGTGCGAGCAAGGACGGCCGACTCGTGGCGATGATCGCCGAGACGCATGGCACCGGCGGCATCAGCCGAGGCGCGGGCTTCCCCTTGCCTTACGTCTACGACGTTCCCAACGTCCGACGAGAGCACTCCGACGTCTTCCTGAACGGTGGCAACGCTCGCGCGATGCGAGCTCCGGGACATCCCGAGGGATGCGCCCTGATGGAAGCCGCGATGGATGACCTGGCCGACAAGCTCGGTATCGATCCCCTGGAGTTCCGGCTCAAGAACCTTCCGGAAGGGGATTTCAAGACCCCGATCTACAAGGCCGAGATCGAGATCGGCGCCCGTCAGATCGGCTGGGAGAAGCGAAAGCCTCGCGGCCAGAACGGCAAGGGGCCGATCAAGCGGGGCTATGGCATGGCCTTGCACACCTGGGGCGGTGGCGGTGCCCGCGACAAGCAGGTCAACTGCATCATCAACCCGGATGGCTCGGTCGAGGTCCGCAGCGCGACTCAGGACATCGGCACGGGCGCTCGCACCGTGCTGGCGATCGTCGCGGCCGAGATCCTGGGCTTGAAGCCGACCGACATCACGTCGAACATCGGCAATTCGACCTTCCCGCCCGGTCAGGCGTCTGGCGGCTCGACCACCACTCCGTCGATGACGCCTCCGACCTTCAACGCGGTAAGCCAGGCCCGGGACGAGCTCCTCAAGCGGGTCGGTCGGGCGATCAACGAAGACCCGGCGAACCTGTCGCTGGCCGACGGCAAGCTGCTCGTCAAGGGCGAGGCAGCGATGTCGTGGAAGGATGCCTGCCGCAAGCTCGGCATGATGCCCGTCTCAGTGACCGCCGGATTTGTGGACGGCCTGACCTCCAGCGGCGTCGGCGGCTGCCAGTTCGCCGAGGTGAGCGTGGATACCGAGACCGGCGTCGTACGAGTTCGCAAGATCGTGGCCGTGCAAGACTCGGGTCAGATCATCGATATGCTCACGTGGCGCAGCCAGGTTTTCGGTGGCGTCATCGGCGGCCTGAATTATGGGCTGTTCGAAGAGCGGATCATGGACCCGACGACTGGCATCTTCCTGAACGCCGACATGGAGATGTACAAGCTGGCGGGCGCCAGCGATATCCCCGAGATCATCGTCGAGGCGTATCACACGCCGGAGATGCGGGCTCGGGGCGTGATCGGCGTTGGCGAGCCGCCGACGATCAGCACCGCGGCGGCGATTGGCAACGCCGTGACCAACGCCATCGGCGTGCGGGTTCCCAAGTGGCCGATGTCTCCGATGAACGTCCTGAACGCCTTGTCCAACGAAGGGAGGGGCTGATCCATGAAAGCCTTCGAATATGCCAGCCCCGCCAGTGTGGACGACGCGCTGAAGGCCCTTTCGGGCAAGCCCGATAGCGTCGCGCTGGCCGGCGGCACCGATCTGCTCGACCGGATGAAGGACTATACGACGAGCCCGTCACGGGTCGTTTACATCCGAGGATTGAAGGAGCTGGCAGGCATCTCATCCGGCGGCGATGGTCTGACCATCGGCGCGAACACGAGGCTGGCCGAGATCGTCGCTCATAGCGGAATCTCCCAGAATCTGCCGGCGATTTCGCAAGCGGCGGCCGAGGTTGGCACTCCTCAGATTCGCAACATGGCGACCCTGGGCGGAAACCTGCTTCAGCGTCCTCGCTGCTGGTACTTCCGAAGCGGCTTCGGCCTCCTCGGCGGCAAGCGCGAGAAGGGGAGCCTGATCCGAGAACTCGAAGGAGAGTTCGCTCCCATCGACATCGAGGAGCAACAGCCGGCTCACCTCGTTCGGGCCGGTGACAATCGCTATGGCGCCATCTTCATGACCGATGGTGACGCCCTCTACGTCAGCCCGTCGAGCCTGGCCATCCCACTGATCGCGCTCGGCGCGAAGGCGACGATCGTTGGTCCGAACGGCGAGCGCTCGGTTCCGGTCGAAGACCTGTACCGGGTGCCCAAGAAGGAAGGCGATCGCGAGTTGACGGTCGAGCCCGGCGAGCTTCTCACGAAGGTCGTCGTTCCGCCGACCTCGGGCAAGAACGGCAGCTATTGCGTTCGTTGGAAACAGGCGCACGACTGGCCGCTCGTCATGGCGTCGGTCCACTGCCACATGGACGGCGACCGTGTTCGGCAGGCCCGCGTCGTGATCTACGGCGTCGCGCCGATCCCCTGGCGGAGCAAGGCGGCCGAGGATGCGATCACAGGTCGGGCGATCTCGGAAGAGACCGCCGCCGCAGCCGGTGAGGCGTCGGTTAAGGGAGCCAAGCCGCTCTCGATGAACGGCTACAAGGTTCCGCTGACCAAGGCCGTCGTCAAGCGGGCCCTCATGACCGCCACCGGGAAGCGATACTGGGAGGAGGCGTGAGATCGTCATGAGCGAATCCAGCCAATCCACCCCCGAACTACAGGGAACCCCCTGCTATCACCTGCGAAACAAGGGGATGTACGTCTACACCGACGGCAACCCCAACGAGTCGCATGGTGACTACGACAACACCATTTTTTGGTGCCTGAAGACGATGAAGAGCTTCGGGCCCGACGACGATCTGGTCGATCGCGAGGAGTGCTGCAAGCCAGGGCGCCCTTGCTACGAGCCGACCTGATCGCCGTCACCGGAACGGACTTGTGCGGCCGTCCCGACCGCTTCATTGGTCGGGACGGCCGTCGTGCTCTCCAGCCAGAATCACGCGGCGTCTTTGTTTACCTCTCCTGGTGTCGAGCACGGACCTCTGGCGTTCGCAGGTCGATTCCGCGGCGGAGGAACTCGGCGGCGCTCGAAAGGCTTCGCTCCGCTAGGGCGTCGAGAAACGGATGACCTGGGACGGCGTGCTGGGGATCCGAGAGTTGCCAGGCGATCGCCAGGGCGGATCGGGCGAGTTCCACGCTGTCGGACGAATGCCAGAACGCGGCCATCCAGAGCAAGCCGCGACGGTAAAGCTCCAACCGCTCGCGGAGTCGCCGTTCGAAGAGGAACCGGAACGCGCCGGATTCCCGAGGAGGGAGGCCATCGCCCAGAAAAAGCTCATCGGCGAGATCGTAAGTCAGGTTGGAATCGTCCAGCCATTGCGGGCAGGCGTCGAGGACCATCTTTGCGCGTTCAGGCATCTCCTCGAAGCACACCGAGCTAGGGTCGAAATCGGGCATAGGAGAGGCGAAGGGGCAGCCTCGGAAGCCGAGCCCCACGGTCTTTTCGATCCAGAAGGACAGAACCGGCGGTGTCCCGGCCCCACAGAGCGTCAACGATCCCGCCAGGAGTCCCAGGGCCAGTTCATGATGGCCCTCGAGCAAATCGCGATCGGCGCGGCTGGCAAAATCGGCCAGGAATTCCGTTACGGCCGAATCGTCGAGAGTCAGGACTCCGGAAACCTCCTCAATGCCGTGCATCACATTGCACGAAAACCGCGCCGAGACAAACTCACCGTTCCACTCGGCCGCCAAGACGATCTCGCCCCGACCCTCTCCGTCAAGCGACGTCACCAGACTGCGCCACAGCCGGGGTGTAGGACGTCGTAAGGCCTTCCATTCGGCGATCACGGAATCCGCGTCGGAGCCGAGCCAGCGCCGAGCTCTTGCCATCACCGTCGGTTCGGGGTGATCGGCGGCGATGGCCGCCCAGGCGTCCAACAGGGCGGGATGGTCCTCGATGTGAGAGGCCAGCGCGTCGAGTGCCGCGGTTCGAATGCTCGGCTCTTGCGCGAAGACGAGGTGGCGAAGCAGCGTCGCCAGTCCAGGACCCATCGGCTGATTCCCCAGGCCGGAAACGATCTCGGCTCGAACGTCCGGCTCGATTACTCCCAGACCCTGCAGCGCGACCCAGACTCCGTCCTCATCGTCTTCGATCTGGGCGGCAAGCTCCTCGAGCGATCCCTCGTCGCCGAGGACCTCCTCGATCTCCTCCCGACGATCAGCCAGTTCGGGGTACTTCTCGATCAGGCCCGAGCCTTCGAGCACGCTCAGGGCCTCCCACGCACGCTCCGGCGTCAGGTCTGGCTGTTCGGCGAGCGATCTCGCGAGAGGCTCGAGGTCGGTGTCCGACCCGTAGGCCTCGAGGATGCGCAAGATGGCCTCGCCGTCGTCGCCGGAAAGATCGACGAGGCGGGAACGCGCTGCCTGAAGCAACGTCTCAGGTGGAAAGAGGGCGATTAGCCGGTCGAAAACCGCCTCGCGAACGTCCCTTTTCCATTCCGGGTGGTCTCGAAGCAGGTCGAGGAGCCCCTCGGGCGTCTCGTTCGCGCTAACCTCGCGATCGTCGTCGGGTGGTGTCTGATCCATGAGAACGCCTTCGTCGCGTCGCTCGCCTCCGGGGGACACGCCCATGATACCCGAGAGCCCTTCGAATCGATACAGACCGTGCCACGATGATGGGAAAGATTCAAGAAAAATCACACGACTTGATTCAGAGAGAAGAGTTTCCGCATCCTTATCCGTCACGAAGATCCACGGGAATGAGAAGCTGTCTCTCGGTATCGAGGATGCCGCAACGGCCGTCGCAGACCGCCCCGAGAATGATCAGGTAACGCCGGCCTGGTTCGAACGGGAACGGTTGAAAGGCGTCCCATGGCACGCGGCACTCCCTCGTGGCAATCGACCAGCGGTGATAATGCCCGAGGAGGAGCAGGCGATGGGGAACCGCATCAAAGCTTTTCGCGAGTTCCTCGGCGGTGGAGGGCGGGCCTCCGAAGTGCCATAACTCGCTGACATCGTTCGGATCGAGCCAGGGTTCGACATGGGAGAAGTGGCAATCGCCGATGGCGAGCGAGGGGCGGAGTGACGTCATGAAGGCGATCGTCTCGCTTCCGAAGCGTTTCACCACCCAGGAATCTGGGTTATTGCTCAGGCCGACGTCGTGGTTGCCCCAGACGCCGATGGCACCGCGCGCCGAGAGGCATCGAACGGTCTCCTCCAGCCATTTCCCCGTATCGAAGACATCGCCCAAAACGACAACGCGATCGACCGCGTCTCGTTCGAAGCGGCTCAGCGCTTCGTTCAGCATCTCCAAGTCTTCGTGAATGTCGGCCAGAAGTCCCAGCCGCATTCGAACCTCCCGGCCTCGCGTCATGTGTCCTGGCCAGTGGATTTTGATCGGCTTGACCAGGCGAGGTCGATATCGGCTTCCACGGCGACCGGTTCGTAGAGGTCGGCGTTGATCTCGGTCAGGAATCGGCTGGCCGTGGCGATCACGCTGGGACCTCGACCACCCCTCGAAATCGTCAACGGATGGGTCAGGTAGAGTTCATCCATGGCTCTCGTGACCGCCACGTAGAAGATCCGACGCTCTTCATCCTCGCCGCCCGGTTCGTCCAGAGCCCTCGGGTTGGGAAAGCTGTCCTCGATCAGTCGAGGGACGAACACGCGAGACCACTCAAGCCCCTTGGCCTGGTGAATGGTGCTCAGGACGAGAACCTCGCCGGAATCCTCGCCGGAGAGCGTGTCCATCCCGTAGACATCGCCGGCAAGCAGGAGGTCGGAGACGAGACGCTCGAGACTATCGTAACGCGCGGCGAGCACGGCCATTTGCTCAATATCGGCAAGCCGGTTGTCGGGTCGTTCATACTTCGATCGGACAGTGGCCGGATATCCGCCTCGAAGCACGGCCTGAATGGCGGCGGCGGGTTCTGACTGCGGCCTCGCGGCCTGGATCTTGTTGAGGTCGGCCACGAACGCGGCGAAGAAGCCTCGGCTCTTGGCCGGAACGGTAGACATGATTTCGGGGGTCGCCAGCGCCTTAAGCGGTTCGGCCGATCGAGCGATCCGGTCGAAGACGGCGGAGGCCTTGGCCGGCCCGATTCCCGGCAGCAGGAGCAAGAGCCGCCGCCAGGCCGCTTCGTCTCGG
>CAZRGV010000001.1:85779-107350 GCA_964599655.1 uncultured Isosphaeraceae bacterium
AGCACCCGAAGGTAGGACAGCACGTCCTTGACGTGGGCCTGCTCGAAGAAGCGGAGGCCGCTCCGGACGGTGTACGGAATGCTTCTCTGGACCAGCTCGGCCTGGAGCAAGATGCTGTCGTGATGGTTGCGATACAGCACGGCCTGGCGGTTCAGACCGATCCCCTGATCGCGTCCTTCGAGGATTAGTTGGCAGAGCACCTCGGCCTCTTCATAACCGTCGGCGACCGGGATCTCGACAGGGCGAAGGCCGGCCGGTCGCGCCGAAACGAGCGTCTTGGGGAAGCCGCTGAGGTTCCTTGAAATCGAGGCGTTGGTAAAGGCGACGATCTCCGGCGTCGATCGATAGTTGATCTCCAGGCGGAAGATCCGTGCGGAGGGGTTCCGCTCGGGGAACTTCAGGATGTTGTCGTAGTTAGCCCCTCGAAAACGGTAGATCGACTGGGCATCGTCGCCGACGGCCGTCAGGTTCCCATGCCCCGCGCGAGCGAGCGCCTCGACCAGTTCGATCTGGACGATGTTTGTGTCCTGCATCTCGTCGACGAGAATGTGCTGGAACCTCCTGGCCTGCTCATCGCGTTGCGCTGGGAATTCCGTGATCAGGCGAGCCCACTGCCCGAGCAAGTCATCGTAGTCCATGCAGTTAGCGGCCCGTTTTCGCCGTTCATACGACTCGGCCGCGGCTTTGATTTCGGGTGTCCACTCGAATAGTCCGGGATATCGGGACTCGATCAGCTCGGCCAGTCCCATTCGGGAATTGAAGGCGAAACTGATAAGGTGGTTCACGAGCGATGGCTTGGGCGCCATTTTGCCGGTGCCGGTCATGCCGGCGTCGGTCATGGCGAGCTTGATCAGGTCGAGTTGATCTTCCGAGTCGAGAATCGTGAAGTTCGAGCCATAGCCCAGGGCTTCGGCGGCGCGTCGGAGAATGCGATTACCGATGTGGTGGAACGTTCCGGCCCAGACCTTCGACGCCTGAGGGCCGATCAGATTCTGCAGCCGCCCGACCATCTCGCGAGCCGCGCGTCGCGTGAAGGTTACCAGCAGGATCGACTCGGCCGAAACGCCCTTGGCGATGAGATAGGCCACTCGGTACGTGATCACGCGCGTCTTACCCGAACCTGGTCCGGCCAGGATGAGGTTGTAGCCGTCGGGCGCGGTCGCCGCCTCGCGCTGCGGATCGTTCAGATCGCGTGCGAAGGCGTCGCGGAGGCGGTCGCTGGCGGTTTTCTGGAGGCGGATCTTGCGCATCCGAGGCCTCGGCGGAGGGATCGAATGGGGTTCTCAGGTTGTTTGGACTTGGTATTATACCGACGCTCACGTCGGTGTCGCATCAACCGAGCGTGGAGGCGGTGCCGCGTGTCCGTGGTCGGCCGGATCGTCTATCGCCGAGGGTCAGGAGGACCGTAGAATGTCCAGCATGGAGACGGAACCCGCCGCGACGATCCTTCGAGATCCCCGGGTCTACCTCGTGGGTCGCCAGTCGATCGATGACGAGGCGTTAGGCCGCTTCCTGGCCGACGAGAGCGTGCAGCGATGGTCCACCGACACCGAAGAAGCGGGTGAGAAACTCGTCGAGGTGGCGGGCCGGCTCTGTTACATGTCGTTCGCCAAACCCAGACCGGGCGGTAACGCGGCCTACATCGGCCACATTCTCGAGGTCGGCCACGGTTCGGTCCTGGAACACGCGGTCTTCAACTTCATCATCACGGGCGTCAGCCGGTCGTTCACTCATGAGTTGGTGCGGCATCGCGCGGGATTCGGCTACAGCCAATTGAGCCAACGGTTCGTCGATGAGTCGGAGTGTGCCTTCGTCGAGCCCGACCCGATCGCCGAGGATCCGGAACTGCATCGAATCTGGCTGGAGGCCATCCAGTCAAGCCAGCGGGCCTATCGGGCCCTGGCCGATGGTCTGGCGGCCCGGTTCTCGGACATTCCGGACCGGACGTTGAGGCGAAAGAAAGCCCGAGAAGCAGCCCGCTCCGTTTTGCCCAACGCCACCGAGCCGAAGATCTTCGTGACCGGAAACGCGCGCGCCCTGCGTCACTTCCTCGAGATGCGAGGGGACGCGGCCGCCGACGCCGAGATCCGCAAGGTCGCCCTTGCCATGCTCCGGCTCCTTCAGACCGAAAGTCCGAACCTCTTCGGGGATTATTCGCTCGTAGACTTGCCGGAGGGCGGGCAGTCTGTCTCGACGGCGCATCGTAAAGTCTGATGTCCGAAGGTGTTGTGTCGGTCACTTTGGAAAACCCAATGACACGCATGGACGAAACCTCCCGCGTCGGTTAATGTAGACGCAAGATGTTCATCTCCGTTCGACACTCAAAACCTTTCTCTCAAAAACTCGGGAAGTCACGTTTCCCAGGGCCGTCATCGACTCCGGCTCAACGCCCTGCCAGCATCCACTGATCGATTCCCACCATTGACCCAAACGAATCGACCTCGGCGTCAGCCGGTCTCGCGCACGCAACCCCCGACCATTCATCGAGCGATTGTCATGAGCACGGTCGAGCAGACCCGCACCGGCGTTCTGGAGCTTCATCCGAACGGGCACGGTTTTCTCCGTGATCCCTCGCGCCACTATCGCACGGCCAGCGATGACGTTTACGTCAGCTCGTCCTGGCTGTCTCGCTACCAGTTGCGTGCGGGGGTCCGGCTCACCGGGCGTGTGGAATCCCCGAGGAACGGTCAAGGACCACGACTGGCCGAGCTGACCGAGATCGAGGGACAATCTCCAGATTCGTATCTCGGACGGAGGGACTTCGACGAGCTGACGGCCGTCGATCCTCACGATCGGATCCGGCTCGAAACCGGGGCGGAGCCGCTGGGCATGCGGGTCATGGATCTCTTGACGCCGATCGGCAAAGGGCAGCGCGGCTTGATCGTGGCTCCGCCGAGGTCGGGAAAGACGATCTTGCTCCAGCAGATCGCCAAGGCGGTGGTCCAGAACCATCCCGAGCTGCACTTGATGGTGTTGCTGGTCGATGAGCGGCCCGAAGAAGTTACCGAGATGCGAAGGAGTGTTCGAGGCGAAGTCATCGCATCGTCGAACGACCACGAAGTCGAAGAACATATCCGGCTGGCGCAGCTTGCCGTCGACCGCGCCAAGCGAATCGCCGAAGGGGGCGGCCAGGTCCTCATTCTGCTGGATAGCCTGACCCGACTGGCCAGGGCTTACAACAAGGGTTCCAACACCGGTCGAACGATGTCGGGCGGTGTCGATATCAAGGCTCTCGACGTGCCCAAGCGCCTCTTTGGGGCGGCCCGAACCTTCGATGAGGGTGGTTCCCTGAGCGTCCTGGCAACCTGTCTCATCGAAACGGGCAGCCGCATGGACGAGGTGATCTTTCAGGAGTTCAAGGGAACCGGCAACATGGAGGTCGTGCTCGACCGTCGACTGGCCGACCGACGTGTCTGGCCGGCCATCGATATTCAGCAGTCGGGGACCCGTAAGGAAGAACGCCTCCTCGACGCGGAGACGCTCCGTCGAGTCAATCTCTTGCGGCGGACCCTTGCCGACATGAAGCCGGTCGAGGCGATGGAAGGGCTCGTTCGACAGCTTGGCAAGTTCAAGAGCAACGCGGAGTTTCTCGACCGGATCGGTCAGGCGGGGCGTTAATGCGCCGCGCCGTTTCCTTGTTCCGAGAGCCGTCGATCAATCTCCGAACAGGACCAGGGATCTAACATCCGCGTTTCGACGGCGAAACTCCTCCTGGAATTCCCTTCGGATCCGCTCGATTTCGTGATGAGGCCGGGCGAAAGGCGGTCGGGGAGGTCTCGTCCCGCCCTGCGGTGGGGCGGGTGCCATTGGTCGTGGCGGCTCACTTCTGGGGCCGGATTCCGGACGAGGCGGCTCCGCAGTCGTCACGGGACTCAGGAGGATCTCCGTCGTTGATGACCCCGGAAGGGCGACCTTCTGGACGCGCTCGAGGGTCTCCAGCGCGAGGCGATAATTGTCGATCGCACGTTCTCGGGCCTCGGCCCGAAGCCGAACGTGCTGAATCGTTAAGGCGCCGACCGCCATCGCGATGATCGATGTGACAAGAATCGCCAAACTGACGGCGGCGGCAGTGTGGTGGCGTCGGATGGCTCGACCGAGTCGCGCGAGTCGCGATTCCCGATACGCTGATACGGGCTCGTCGGCAATCCAGCGCTGGACGTCGGACGCCATTTCGGTGGCTGAGGCGTAACGCTGGTCGGGCGAGCGAGACATCGCGCGGAGGCAAACGGCCTCCAGCGCCGGCGACACACCGTCACATGCCTGGCGAGGTCGAACCGGTTCTTGCTCTCGCACCTTGCGGAGAACCTCCTCGGTGTCAGAGCCTGTGAAGGGCGGCTGACCGGTGAGGATCTCGTAGAGAATGGCCCCCAGACTGTACACGTCGCTACGAAGGTCGACCTGGTCCCAGCGCCCTTCAGCCTGCTCGGGAGACATGTACGCCGGGGTTCCGAGCACCTGCCCCTGAAGGGTGGCGTGGCGTTCGTCGTTCGTGCTGCCTGTGATCGGCGGGGTCTTCGCGGCCTCCTCGGGATGATCGACAAGCTTGGCCAGACCCCAATCGAGAAGGATTACCTCACCAAAGTCGCCAAGGATGACATTCTGACCCTTGAGGTCGCGGTGGATGACCCCACGAGAATGGGCGTAGGCGACCGCGTGACAGAGGTCGACGAACGCGTCCAGCAATGTCAACCGACCGAGCGGATCGTCGGCTCCTTCGTTGCGCTTGCGATGATGACTCTCAATGGATTCGGAGAGTGTGCGGCCGCGAACGAACCGCATTGTATAAAACGGCGTTTTCCCGTTCTCCGGCCGTACCAGCTCGTAAACCGGAACAATGCCCGGGTGTTCGAGCTGTCCGGTGATGCGTGCCTCGTTCACGAACCGCGAATAAACGGTCGCGTCGCCCGATCGGTCCGATCGAAGCTCCTTGAGCGCCACGTCTCGGCCAAGTTCGGCGTCGAAGGCGAGCCAGACCTGGCCGATTCCTCCTTTGGCATGGAGTCGCGTGAGGGTGTAACGATCCCTCGATTTTGGCTCGTGGGCGATGGTGGTGAGCCAGACGTGACCGTTCCGGTGGGGCAAGTCGCCGATCGATTCACGAAGCTCCGGATCCTCAACGCTGGAGATCAGCCCTCGAAGATGATCATCGGTGGCCTCGGCCAGACTGGCCCGGACATCGCCGGCGTGCTTTCGGAGCTTTCGCTCCAGCAACCGTTCCACGTCGGCTCGATCGTTCTGGTGGATCCAGCCTCGCTCGATCATCAAATCGGCCAGGGAGGCGTCTTTTCGAGCGGCCCAGGCCGAGCAGGCTTCGGCGAATCGGCCCGTGTCGATCAGGTCGGCCTGGAGCGCGAGGACGCCGAAGAGAAGGTTGCGATCAGTCTCCATGATGGCAAGGCTCTGGAGGTGCGTTACATTGCGTTCGATCCCGGCGAGAAGATCACGATCGAGCGGCCTTGATGTGCGAAGAAGGTCGACGGGTGGGACACGGCCGAACGTGCCGGCCGACCGTGTCCCCTCTCGAATCGATTCCCGCGGGACTGGTCAGTCGAGTTCCTTGATCATGATACCACGGAACTGAATTGGGGCCCCCTCGGACTGAAAGCCAATCTGGCCGTGATCGGGTGTGGCGCCGACGCCACGAGCGACCGGAATGCCGTTGATCGTGCAGCTAATTAGGCCGTCCTTGCAGGTCACTTCTTCAAGGTTCCACTGCCCAACGGGCTTGATCGCCTTCTCCTGCGCCTCGGCGTCCTTGCGGCCATCGAACTTGGCCCCGTTGATGGCGAACGTGTTGCCGGCGTCCTTGTTGAAGAGCTGAACCTCGACGCATTTTGGCCAGACCTTGTGTGGTTCCTGGATGTGGATCAAGAGCCCGCTGTTCCCCTTGAATTCCTCGTCGGACTTGAGATCCTCGGGTCGCTCGTACATCCATTCGAATCGGAGTATGTAATTTTTATAAGACTTTTTGGTCGCGAAGTAGCCACTTGGCTCGCCGGTGAGCCGGATGGTGCCGTCATCCCGGATTTGGATCGTCTCGGGTTTGATTCCGACCAGCAGGAACTGGGTCGGGTCGGTCCCATGCACGAGAGGCTGAAAGTCGTTCTCCGCGGCGGGGGCGAGGCACGAGCCGGCAAGAATCAAAAGGAGGGTCACGCACGAGGCGCACGGTCGCATGGTCGAAGCTCCGGAATCAGCGACTGGAGGGACGGTCGAGTGAGGCTTACTCATGAGTTTAGCAGGTTCCTCCGAGGCAAGCAAAACGCACGCCGAGCGACAGGGCTCTGCCGGCTTGTGGCTCCCCTTGCCGACTTTCCAAGGGACCGTTACGCTAGAAAACGTTGGTGGCATCCATCCGGGCAGTTCCCACCGAATCTCGACCCGGGCCCATCTTCCCCGTTTCGGGGGCGATCCTGATGGAAGAGTCGTCGCGTGATCCGATCCCGTCACGTCCGATTCCACCGGGCGGCTACCTGCCTCGAATCAGCTACAAGGGACCGGTCGACCCGCAGGCTCCGGAGCCGTCCAGGCCGAGCGAACCTTCCCGGCCACCGTCGAAAGAAAAAGAGAAGAAGAGAACTTACTCAAGCGAATCGGAGAACCCGAAGAAGGTTCTGAAAGAGGACACTCCGGAGTTCGATACCTTCCAGGCGCGCCAGCGTACTCGATGGATCGTCGGTGGGGTGGGGCTCGCCCTGCTCTTTCTGGTTGGATACGTCGTGTTCCGAGCCCTGTCGGTGGTTGAGCCTGAGGAGGATCTTGGGCTAGAGCCGGCCATGGTCGCCGGAAATACCCCGGCCCAGCAGGCCGCAGTTCGAGAAACCCAGGCCCGCCAGCTCCTCGAGGACGCGAAGCTCTACGAGAAGCGAGGCAAGACGGAGCAGGCGTTGAAGCGTCTGGAACAACTGCAAACGGCGTACGCGGGCTCGAACGCGGCGAAGGAGGGGAAGGCTGCCCTGGAACGATTCCGCCAGCGCCTGCCGTTGTTCCCGGAAGGTCCCGTGGTGGTGGCGAAACCGGCCGAGGCGCCCCCCGAACTTCCCACCCAGCCAAAGTATGTCGTGGTCATGCCGAACCCAGTTGTCTCGCCAGAGCCCAAGACCGCGGTGCTTGCTCCTCCTCCCACACCTCCCGAACCGAGGCACGAAACCGGCCTGACTTTTGAAACCGCGAACGTCGTCGCGAGACCACTTCCTCCAGGCTTTCGCGCACGAGCCGAAGCGGGCATCCACACCTCGGGCTGGCCGCTCGAGATCACCTGTGACCGCGACGGCTCATCGATGGTTCTGGTCCCGGGCGCGACGTTCAGCATGGGCAATAACCAGGGGCCGCCCTCCGAGCGACCGGCTCACCCCGTGACGCTCTCGACCTATTACATTGACCAGCACGAAGTGACCAATCGCCAGTTCCAGCTCTATCGGCAGGCGAAACCCGCGCGCGAAGAGGCGACCGACGAGAAGAACCCTTCGGGAGTTGGGGACTCTCTCGACCCCGAACGACCCGCCGTCAATGTGAGTCTCGATGACGCCCGGGGCTATGCGGAATGGGCCGGGAAGACGATTCCGACCGAGGCGCAATGGGAGATGGCCGCGAGGTCTCCCGACGGTCGGCTCCATCCCTGGGGTCGCGGAATCCCGACCTGGGAACGTCCTCGCGAACCCCGTCAGATTGACCGAGTCATGTCGTTTTCGGCGGATCTGTCGCCCTACGGCGTTTACGACCTCGCCGGCAATGCCTGGGAATGGACCAACGACTGGTTTGATACCCGATCTTTCCAGCAATCCACGTCGACCCCATTGCTGAACCCGACTGGTCCGGCCAGAAGCCGGGCTCGAATTCCCGAGGTGACAGTCAAAGGGGGATCGACTGACTGGCAGACCTCCTGGCGATCGGGCATGCGGCCGAGCGCTCGACTGCCCTACCTCGGGTTCCGGGGCGTCCTTCAGGTCGAGGCGACCCCGGTTGCCGCACCTGTCTCGCCCGGACAGCCGGTTCCCTCGCCGAATCTGAGCCCTCGCGATCCGAACGCCCCCGTGCCATTCTGAGATCGGAAGCGTCGTCGACCAGCGGCTGGATCGTCGGAGGCTTTGATCGATCGACGTTTCAAAGCCTCGAAGCCAAACACGAGGCGGACGGTGCCTTTCCCAGGAAAGGCACCGTCCGCCATCAACTCATCGCGCCGTACGCAAACCCGACTCAAAAGCCGTTTGCGTCGAGGCCGGCGTCGAGGACCTTGCCGATCCGATCGTGGCACTCCTCGAGGTGGGCCTTCGTCGTGTCGTCGATCAGGACATCCTTCAACGCCAGTGCCGCGCCGATCTTGTCACGAATCTCCTTGAGATGCAGTCGAGCCAGAGCCCGAGCGTCCGCGGGAGCCGAGCCAGCGGAATCAAAGTAGACGAAGGTGTAACGGTCGTTGATGCTCGGAACACGCTCGCCCAGAACCATCGTGCTGAGCCGCTTGAGGTACTCGCGCTGGAGATTGCGGCGAAGGGTCGAAATCGCGAGCGTCTTTTCCTTGGCGTCAGCCGCGGGACCCTTGAGCTCCGACCAGATGCCGTCGGTCAGGGCCCGGAAGACCTCCGAGATCTTCAAAGGTTTGCTCGCGGGATCAGCCTGAAGCTCCTGGTTCTGGAGGCGAGCCAGGACGTTGCCATCCAGGCACTGGCTAAGGGCGATCTTCTGGATGGCGAGCACGCGTTCAAGCACCGGGAAATCCACGCTGGATCCGAAGCCTGACTCACTGCCCCAGTGGCTCCACTTCTCGACGCCGAGCCGTCGGAGGGTCTCGGGTGAGAACTGGAATGATTGGCCATTAAGAATATGATCGACAAGAAATGTGAGGGCCTCGCGCTGTTTGGCACCCGAGACCGGGACGATCGGGTCGCGCGCGTCTTTGTCCCCCTTGTGATGTCTCGACACCTCCTGGCCACCGATGTAACCCGAGAGCAGCGCGGCCGCGTTGCCGTACTGGTTCAGGAGGAACGAGAAGGCCGTGCGGTTGCGTACCCAGGACTCTCCCTCTTTGACTGTCTTGGCGTCAAGATTCTTCAGGAGCTGGTCGGCGAGCACGATCCTGTCTCTGGCGAACCGGCTGACGTCGGAACCGAGATCATAAGTGTTCACAAACGGGTCATTGTTTCCGTACATGTCTTCATCCGTTGCGAAGACGAGGTCGGCGTCGGGGGCGCGAGCGGCGATTTTCTTGAGTTCCTCGGTCTCGTTGCCGTCGATCTCCCTGTAGGCGTACTCGATCGCCCAGTAGTCGTATGGGCCGATTGTCGCCGTGAAATAGTCGCCCTGCTTTTGCCCCTTTGGGGCCAGGTTGATCGGAGTGTAGTCCATGACGCTCCCGGTATTGCCCTTCGAACGCGTCACCGACGTGTCGTTGAGCTGATCGATGCTTAGCATCGTGCTGGCCTTAAAGTTGTGTCGGAGCCCGAGCGAGTGCCCGACCTCATGCATCGTCACTTCCTTGATCGCCTGGCCGAGCAGTTCCTCCGGAAGCTTGGCGTCGACCTCGCCCTTCTTTTCCTCGGCCAGCGCGAGCAACGCCAGGCTCATCTCGGCCTGCATGCCGCTGGAGAACTGGCAGAACGCCGCCTGGTTTCCGGCGAATCGTCGAGCCAGATGGGCTTGGAGCGGGGTGGTTTCGGCGGGCATGAGAGCCAGGGCAGGGGCTCCCGGATCGTCGCTCCGCCGGAATTCGAGGGGAATGGGCAGGCCGAAACCTCGCTTGGCGGCGAGGATCGGACTGATGATCTCCCCGACGCCGATGGGCTCGAATCCTTCGGCCGTTGTTGTTTGCCCATCCTTGACTGTCGGCGCGCCGGTCAGGATCGCGTACTGTTGTTTCCAGGCCTTGATCCAGGACGCATCGAAGATCACGTCACCGTCGATCATCTCGCCGGTGAGCGGGTTGGCCCGCAGGCAGGACATCGCATAGGTGCGGTTGGTTGTAATCCAACGGAAGGTGCAGTAGTTCGTGTCTTCCGGGTCGAACTCCTCGCCCGGCTGTTGCCATCGCACGGCGATCGCGTCTCGGAAGCCGATCTTTTCGAACGCCTTGTTCCACTCTCGAATCCCGTCCTCGACGTAAGGACGATACTCAAACGGGACCGTGTCCTCGACGTAAAAGACAATCTGCTTCTTCGGAGAGGAGAGCTTCGCCCTTGGGTTGGCCTTCTCGAGTCGCCACCGATTCACCATGCGAACGAACGGGGTTTCCGACTCGATCCGGCCGAAATCCTTGGTCGCACTCAGAAAGTGTCCCACGCGATCGTCGGCCAGTCGGGGCCGATAGCCCGGATCCGGCAAGCGCATCAGGCTGTAATGGATGACGACGGTCACGCCTCGAGGGTCTGCAACGCCATTGTCGTCGCCTCGAAACCGACCGCCTCCGCCGCCGTAGGTCGCCTCGATCTGGAGCTCGACGTTATTCGGAAACGCTTTGACCTTACTGATGCTCGAGCGGTTGCGGTCGAAGAATCCAAGCCCGAGCTGGGCGAAGTCCGTCAGGTAGATCTCGGACAGATCGATCACGGTCGACATCCCACCCGCCGGGTTGACAGTGACGATCGGCAAGGACTGAAGGATCGAGTCGGTGTAGTTCTGCTTGACCGCCTTCTCGATGGGTGTGCCCGATGGGGCCTTGTAGTGCACGTTGCGACGGATAAGCTGAACCCGGTCGCCGGCCTTGTGGAAGACGAGAACCATCTCGTCGTCGCGGGTCAGGGGGATGCCCGCCTGGGCCAGGCCTCGAGCGATCGTGATGGGCGCGAGCAGCGGTTGGTCGAACTGATTGGGCCGGATCTCGGCGTAAAGATGGTCGTCCTTCTTGTGTAAGGTGAAGAGGCCCTCGATCTTTTCGGCCCCCTGGACAACCTCGGCGAAGTCGCGATACTTCTTCAACGTTGATGGGCCGGACGCGGCACTGTTCGAGTGCGACCGTTGGAGCATTTCCTGCAGATCCAGATCCGGCGAGGCGTCCGACTTCGGAGTCGGCGTATCATCGGCGCGGAGACTGCTCCATCCGAACGCCGCAGAGATCGCCGCGGCGACACCCAGCGCAAAGAGTTGTCTCATGGTGTCCTTCCAAAAAGATGCTGACTGGCTGGCGAGTTGAGGAGTCAAGTGCCGGTCCCTTACCAGCAGCTCGGGAGAAGATCGTCGCGGAGTCGAGCGCAGTAGAGCGAGGTGGCTGTGCCCGCGCGGCTTACCTGTCCCTCATCATTCTCATCGTCTTCAAGTTCCCCTTAACCGGCAAGAGTCTGTCGGAGGGAATTCGGAGTGGCCGGCCGAGGTTGCCGGTCGCGACGGGAATGCGGTTCAAACACGGTGGTCCAACCGAGCCAGTCGATCCCGAGGAACAGGTTCCATTGGCCGATCACATGGCCGAAATCGGCTAGGTTCCCTCAGCCTCCGCTCTTGGACCTTGCGTCAAACCGGATCGGCGACCGCTGGGGCGGGCGTTGAGGCGGACGGAAGATCGAGATACCAGCGGACAGTTCGCTCGATACTTTCTCGGTACGAAAGCGATGGTGACCAGCCAAGTCGTTCTCGGGCCTTCGCGGTGCTGTAGGACAGCCGACGACCCATCAGCCAGGTGGCGTATCGGGTAATCAAAGGTGGACGTTGACGTCGCGTGAGGCGGCCCAAGGCTTCGAGCACGAAGGCCCCGGCGAAGACGAAAGGATAACGCCTTCGATGTCGAATGGATGGTCCCCCGACTGCCTCGGCCCAGAGCTCGAGATAGGCGTGCTGGGTGATCGGACCCTGATCGGTGATGTTGTAGGCTTCGCCGACGGAACCCGGATCAGTTGCAGCAAGCAGCGCGGCATCTGCGACGCACCCGGCGTAGATGGCACTCATCGGGTTGTCGCCGGGACCGATCAGCGGGACACCCCCTCGCCGGAGACGATGGACCAGCCGGGCCGTCGTCGTCCGGTCGCGCTCGCCGAAAAGCCAGCTCGGGCGAAGGATCGTCAGGGGCAGGCCGTCCCGCTCGTGCATCGCCCAGAGTAATCGCTCGCAGTCCACCTTGCTGTGGGTGTAGTAGTCCCAGAGCGGCCAGACGTTCTGTCCCAGCGGGGCTGTCTCCTCGATCGGCGGGCTTCCATCTCGGGGATGACCGTACGCGCTCGTCGAGCTGATATGGAGGAAACGCGAAACCCCGTTCGCCATCGAGGCGCGGGCCAGTGAGGCGGTGGCCTCGACGCATCCGATCCGAAACTCGGCCCAGCTTCCCCAGTCGCCCACCTTGGCGGCGGCATGGTAAACGACGTCCACATTGCGAGTCGCGTCGCGGCACGAACCAAGATCGGTCAGATCGCCCACGAGCAGGTCGACGCCGAGTGATTCGAGGAAGGCCGTGTTGGCACCAGGCCGAACGAGCGCCCGGACCGTCCGACCCGCCGCGACGAGCCGCTCGGCGATGTGGCTGCCGAGCAGTCCGGTCCCGCCTGTGACCAGATCTACCTTGGATGTCAAAGTTTGCGGCATGAGCGAGACAGGCCTCGAACCGGCATCCGGGATGCTTTCGGGTCCGGCCAATGTAGCGTCGACGCCGACCCTTTGGCAAGGGAGCGAGACGATGGCGGAACGTGGGCACCCGAACGGGACAGGTTCACGGCAAAAAAATGGGAAGGTCGTCCGGGCGGGTGTCCCGTTGTGTTTGAAGCGCTTCTGCGCCGAAAGCGAAGGCGGGGTCGGCAACCGCGGAGCCGGCTCCCGGCTCTCTGACTCGGTCGCCCCAACGTTCGGGAACTCCCATGGCGGAAGAAACCATTGATCCCGGTCTGCTCGAGCAGACAAAGAACCAGATCCGCAAGCTGGTGGCCGAGATCGCCGAGCTGGCCGAGTCGGACATCCAGCCGGCGGAGTTCAACGTCGAGTTTCTCAACCGTGTCGTCGCGGCGGTGGCCGCGTCGGGCGGCGCACTCTGGATGCTCGACGGCCGTGGCAGTCTGAAGCTGGTTCACCAGCTCGAGTTTCGCCAGACCGGCCTGCTCGACAACCGCCAGCAAGCCATGCCGCACGACGCCCTGCTGGGCGTTATGCTTCAGGCGTCGCAACCCCAGATCATCCCACCAGGCGCAACGGTCGAGGGACTGCCCAACGCCGGGAACCCGACCGGATTGACCTTGATCATCGCGCCCCTGGCCGTCGACAAACAGATCGTCGGCCTGGTCGAGATCCTGATGGATCCGAACCGCCGCGCGGCGACCCAAAAAAGCACGCTTCGCTTTGTGAGCGATCTCTGCGATCTGGCGACCCAGTATCTGAAGAACCGCCAGGTTCGCCAGATGATGTCGCAGCAGAAGCTGTGGAACCAGCTCGAAGGCTATACCCACGCGATCCACAAGTCGCTCGACCTCAAGGAAACCTGCTACGCCGTCGCCAACGACGGCAAGCGTTTGGCCGGCTGCGATCGCTTGAGCGTGGCGCTGAAAATCGGCGGTCGGATGATGGTCGAGGCCGTCAGCGGGCAGGAGATCGTCGAGCAACGGGCCAACCTCGTCCGCGAGATGACCAAACTTTGCAAGGTCGTTCTCCAGTCGGGCGAAGATCTCGTTTACACCGGGAATACGGAAGGTTTTCCGCCCGAAATCCGTGACGCGCTCGAATTCTACGTCGACGAGTCGGGCGCGAAGGCGGTGGTGGTCACCCTGCTGCACCGGCCCGAAACCGAGGACAACAAGGAAAAGATCCCCTTCGGTTGTCTGGTCGCCGAACAGATCGGCGACGAGATGGCGCCAACCGACCTGCACGCCCGTTGCGAGGTCATCTCGAGACACGCCTCGACGGCCCTCTGGAACGCGCAGGAACACGACAAGATCTTCCTGCGGCCGATGCTCAAGGCGATCGGCTCGCCCAAGCGGTTCTTTCGGGGTCGGACCCTCGCCAAGATCCTAGCCGTCCTGGGGCTGATCGTCGGTGTGATCCTCGCCCTGACGTTCGTTCCCTGGCAACTGACGATCGAGGGCAAGGGCTCGATTCTGCCCGAGCAGCGGCACCAGACCTACGCACCCTTGCAAGGTGTGGTCGTCGAGGTTCCTCACGAACATGCCGACTTCGTGCATGGACCTCACCTCGACGAGACAGGGAAGGCCGTTCCCGGCGACTTGCTGGCTCGACTCGAGAGCAAGGAACTCGAGGCCAAGCTCAAGGAGATGATCGCCCAGCAGTCCGACGCCACCAGCCGAATTGCCTACTTGACGGCTCAGATCAACAAATCGACCACCAAGCCCGACGAGCGTCCGCAGCTCATCGGCGAACTGGCCCAGGCCGAGATCAAGCTCAAGAGCGCCCAGGACCAGATCCAGATTCTCAACGACCAGTTCAAGATGATGGAAGTCCGGGCGCCTCAGGATGGCATCATTACCACCTGGGAGGTGAAGAAAAACTTCCTCGGTCGGCCCGTCGAGGTGGGCCAGGAACTCGTCCAGGTCGCGTCGACGGGCGGTGAATGGGTGCTCGAGGTGGACGTTCCCGACCACGACATGGGACCGATTCTCGCGGCCCGAAGCCGGCTTGCCAAGTTGATGAGGCCAGTTCAGACCGCGAAAGCCCGGCTCGACGATCTGTGCCGTTCCGGCATCACACCCACGAATCTTGGCGCGATTCGAGACGCCCGCGAGGCCCTCGAAACGGCGCTCCGGCTCGCCGATGACCAGGGTGCCGACGACCTCGTCGATGTCACACCGGCGCTGAACGCGCTCGACGACTTCGGCAAGGTTCTCGATTCAAGCGATCCCGAGGTCGTTTCGGAATCCAAGGCCCGGCTCGATAACGCGATCGAGCGCGTCACCACGCTCTCGGCCTATTTCGTCTCGGCCACCGACCCCGAGCACCGCTACCCTGGATATGTGAAACGCATCGCCTCGAAGGCCGAGACGGTCGAGGGGAACCACGTGGTCAAGGTCACCGTGGGCTTCAGCGATCAGGTCCGTCGTGACTTCCTCAAGCAAAACCAGGCCCTTCGTCCCGGAGCCGAGGTCCGGGCAAGGGTCAAGTGCGGCGACGCAAGGCTGGCCTACGTGCTGCTTCGCGACGTCGTCCAGTTCTGGCACGAGAGCGTCCTCTTCCGATGGCCATTCCTTCGCTGAACGCGGTCCGTCGGGACTGTGAAGCACAAACGAATTCGAATCCGAAAATGATGCGGTTGTCCGGGCACCAAAGAGATTCCGACCGCCCCATTCCCTGGAGACGATCCATGCCCCTGAATCCCAAGTTCGCCATGCTGGCCGCGGGCGTGGTCGCGGCCTTCTCGGCCGCGTCGCTGGCACAAGGTCCTCGATCGGCTCCCGTGCCGTCGAGCGAATCGTCGAACACGCTCGTCGTGGCCGGCACGCTCGACTGGCTCGAGCGTTCCGACGTCTCGGCGCTCCGCGAGGGCGTGATCAAGCAGATCGAGTTCCAGGTTGGTATGCGGGTTCAATCCGGACAGGAGATCGGATCGCTTCACGACGAGATGGCCCGGTTGACCGTCGAGAAGCAGAAGATCGTCGCCGAGAGCAACGGAACGATCGCCAAGGCCAAGGCCCAGAAACAGCTCGCCACGGCCACGCTGGCCCGCCTGCAACGGCTCGACAAGATCCGCAAGGGTTACGTCTCGGAAGACGAGATGGCGAAGGCCGAGGCCGAGGTCAACGTCGCCGACGCCATGATCCAGGAAGCCATGGAGAAACAAGCGGCCGACAAGGCCGACTACGACCTCGCTCTGCGAACCCTTGAGGAACACCGCGTTCTCGCCCCATTTACCGGAATCATCACCGAGCGGATGAAGAATCCCGGTGAGGCCGTTCGAGCCAACGAGGCCGTTGTCCGCCTCGGTAAGACCGACAAGTTTCGATTCGTGGGCTGGGTTCCTCTCGAAAGCGCGCAGCGAATCCGGGAGGGAGACCTCATCCAATTTCATCCAACGGTCGAGGGCTCCGACCTGCCCATCGAGCGAAAAGTCTTCACGGGGAAAATCTCCTCGGTCTCCCGCGAGGTGTCCACGGTTCGCAATACCGAGGCCCGTGTTCTCGCCGAGATCGACAATCCGCCCGACACGGAACATCCCGAGCTGGAACTCTTCCAGGGCATGAAGGGAGAGGTCACGATTTACCTGAACGGCAGCACGCCCCGCGTGGCCGACAATCAGTCGCCGCGGGGCGCGCCCTTGACGAGTCTCAAACCTCGCTGAACGAGGAATCTCCGGATCCCGGAGGCGCTGGTCGCGTTCCGTCCCCAATCGCCATGAACCGCCACACGCCTCCTGGGTTCCTTGACAGGCATTCCCGGATCTTCGAGCACGCTGGATCGTGAAGGATTTGAGGGCCGACGACCGATGAGTTCCGCTCCGACCCTGGCCCCCGCTCTACCCGCCGGACAGGCCGCCGAACATCTTCAGGTCAAGCTCCGCCCCGACCTGATCGTCCAGCCCCAGTTCTACGAGGGGATGACGCATTACGTCGTCAAGGACCCCATCGCGCTGAAGTATTTTCGATTCAAAGTTGAAGAATATTTTTTGCTTCAACAGTTCGACGGTAAAAACACGCTTCAGGATGTCAAACGCCTCTTCGAACGGAAGTACCGCCCCCAGACGATCTCGATCGAAGACTTGATGAGGTTCGTGGCCCAGCTGCACGAAGCTGGCCTCATCCAGGTCGATTCGCCGGACCAGGCGAAAGCGCTCATCACCCGGCGCCGGAAAAACGCCTGGAAACGCGTCTGGCAGTTCCTGGCCAACATCCTGTACATCAAAATTCCCATCATCGATCCCGAGCGTCTGCTCACCTGGATGTATCCATACTTCCGGTGGATCTTCACGCCCTGGTTCGTGGTCGGAAGCGTTGGTCTGATGCTCGCGGCGCTGACGCTGGTGCTCAGCCAGTGGACCACCTTTTACGCCAATCTTCCAACGTTTCAAAGTTTTTTCAATTGGCATACCATTCTCTATTTCTGGTGTAGCCTGGCCGTCGTGAAGGTGATTCACGAATTCGGCCACGGCCTGACGGCCAAGCACTTCGGTGGCGAGGTGCACGAGATGGGCATGCTCTTCCTCGTGCTCACCCCCGCGCTCTATTGCGACGTGACCGATAGCTGGCTCTTGCCCAATAAGTGGAAACGTATCTGGATCTCGGCCGCCGGTATTTATGTCGAGTGCTTCCTGGCGTCGCTGGCCACCTTCGTCTGGTGGTACACTCAGCCGGGCATCCTGCACAGCCTCATGCTCTCCACGATGTTCATTTGTTCGGTAAATACGATCCTCTTCAACGCCAATCCGCTCCTGCGATACGACGGCTACTACGTGATGGCCGACTGGCTCGAGATCCCCAACCTGCGGATCAAGAGTGCTCAGTTCTTCAGTTATCTCTTTCAAGAGAAGGTTCTGGGGCTGGAAGTTCCCGTTCAGAGTTATATGCCTCGTTCGAGGCGGGTGCTCTTCGTGACCTACGCGATCGCCAGCTACCTCTACCGCTGGCTGGTCACGTTCAGCATTCTGTTTTTCCTCTACCAGTTTCTGAAGCCCTACAAGCTCGGCTCCATCAGCGCGATACTGGCCGTCGGCTCGATGATCCCCTTGGTGGTCATGCCGTGCTACCAGATGTTCAAGTTCGTCGGCCAGCCCGGGAGGATGCGTAAGGTGAAAAAAGCGCGCGCGGCCGCCTTCTTCGCGGCATTCTTCGCGTTGATCGCTGGGATCCTGTTGATTCCGACCCCGTTACGGATCTCGGGAACGCTCGTGCTGACCCCCGAACAGCCCGAGGCGGTTTATGCCGAGGTTCCCGGCAAGGTCGTCAAGTACTACGTCGAGGACGGCGACTTCGTCCACGAGGGGGATCCTTTGGTGGATCTCTCGAACCTCGAGAAGCTCCGCGAACGCCGCCAGCTCGAGGAGCAGATCGACCTGAACATGGCCAAGTTCGAGGTCTTCAGCACCTCAATCGACCCCAACCAGCATAGCTTGGCCAAGGTCCATCTCGGCCTGGCCGAGGAACTCGAACCCGAACTGGCGACCCTGACCGAGCAGATCGGCAAGTTAACCCTGCGTGCTCCCCGAGATGGTTATGTCGTCGGCTTCCCCAAGCCGGAGACGGTGGGCCAGTGGCTTAAGCCGGGGGGTAAGCCCTTCTGCGAGGTGGCCGACATCAAGCGGCTTCAGGCACACTTGATCATCGACCAGTCTGATGTCGACCTCGTTAAGGAGAAGGACCATCCTCGCGCCTGGGTCAAGGTCTACGGCACGAGCGAACGGACCTTCCGGAGCCGTGTGGATGAGGTTGCCAGGCGCAACCGCGACGAGATCCCGCCCGAGCTGTCGAACCTCGCCGGCGGAGAGATCGCGACCAAGCCCGACAAGGAAACCGGACAGGCCAAGCCGCTCACGGCCGTCTACGAGGTCGTGATCCCGATCGAGAATTCTGACCGTTCGCTCCAGCCCGGACTCCGTGGCTTCGCCAAGATTGATTGCGGCCACGCCACCTTCGGATGGTGGCTCTGGCGCCTGATCGCCAAGACGTTTCACTTCACGCTCTGACATGTGGAAGGGGCTGGGGTCGAGACGACCCCAGCCACCCGTCCGACGTGCAGACTGAACATTCGTTACTTCAAACCATGTCGTGCGCCCCTCTGACACGTTCGGGCGTCGTTGGCCACCGTATATCCAAGTCGCATTCTGAACCCGACCGGGGCCGACTCCTTTCCACATGGATGTCGGTTTCGGTCGGCTTGCGCGTTTCCAGGTCGCAAAGGGCAGGTTCCGGCCAACCACAACCTTCGCGAGACAGCGTGTTCGGCAGGGACTTGGGGCGATTCGCCCTCGCCAACCGACCAGATTCGAGTGTCGTTCCGTGGCTCTTGATGATGGCTCGGTGAGGTTCCCAGGCCACTTCGGGCATAACCCGGTTCCCTGTTGCGCGACCGCGATGACGCATCAATCGAGGGGGACCTGTGTCGTGACCGTCCCGGATCTGAGGAGCATTACAGGAGGTGTTGCGTGCCCGCTTCACCGAGACGCCTTTGCCGACTGGATGGCTGGGGTCTTGGGGTCGGTGGGGACCTCTTCCATGGTGCTCGCGCGAGACGAATGAAATCCGGCCGGCCCCAACACCTTGGAGGGTTGGAACCGGCCGGACAAGTCGTTCCGCGTTCGGTCGATTGTTCGCTGGGACTGGCGGCTCAGAGCCAGCCGAACAGCCTGTCCCAGATCTTCTGACCCTGGCTCTTGGGCTGGGGAATGGGTTGCCCGCTCTTGACCATCTGGGTCAGCCGATCGAGCCTCGCCTGGCGGAGTTCGTTCCGCTGGTTGATCATGTTTTGCAACTGGGCTCGACGTTGCAGGACGGCGGCCTGGTTGTTTTGAGGCGCTCGAACGGCCTGGGACTGAGTTTGCATAATCGGAGTGGCGGTTGTCGTATTCAGGTTTGTGGTCGAACCTTCGGATTTCGCCGCGGGCGTTCCCGCGTCGGAACTCGCGGTTGTGGCATTTGCCGCCGTCGAACTCGTGGTCACGACAGGCGTGGCACTGGAGCCGGTGGGTTGGGCAGTTCCCACGCTCGTCGTGCTCGCGGTGCTCGATGGGGTGCTCGAAGACACCGACTGCTGAATGGCCTGGAGGAAGTTGTCCATGGCCTGCTGGCCGTACGACGGCGTGGTCTGGCTTTCGGTCGAGCTGGAGACGATCGGGGGGGCGGAGGTCGTCGAACCGGTCGTGCTTCCGCCGCTGGTGGCGGAGTTGGAGCCGGGGTTCGAACCTGTCGTCGTGCCCGTTCCCGTCGAGCCGCTCGTCGGGGTTTGCTGCGCCGTGTTGGTTCCCGAACCGGAACCGCTGCCTCCCTTGTTCGACGCGTTCGAGATCCCGCCATTGCCGAACAACGTGAAGTCCGGTCCCACCGCGGACGGGAGCTGACCTCGACCGACCCCGAAGCGACTCGGAGAAACGTTGCGGAAGCGGCGGGTAACGCTTGCGGGAACCCAGACGAACCGGGGCTTGAGCCGCTGCAGCGAAACGTAATTCCGCACTTTGTCGGGCTGAAGCAGGTAGCCGTCGCCCGACGATCGCTGGCGGTCCACGATCACGAACGAGTCGGGTGCCGGCAGGAGGTTGTGCAGCAACTGCTTGTACTGATCGATCGAGATCGCGCCGTTGAGCTGGCCGTCGACCGCGTAGTCAAAGAAGTTGAAGCGGCGCTGGAGGACATCCGGCTGGTCGGGGCTCTCCCCCGCGGCGGTTGTCTGGAAACCGTCGGTTGGAATCCGGGCGGTTCCACCGAGCAGTCGGGCCATCGCCCCAGCCTCGGGCATGCCCATGGCGGCGGCGTTGTCCTCGAAGTTCTGCAACTCCTGGGCGGTGATCAGCCCGTTATGGTTGGAGTCGATGATGTCGAAGGTGCCGTGGTTGATGAGGTAGTAAAGGGCCTCGGTCCCTTCGATCGCCGCGATCGCGTTTCCGACGTCGATTCGCGAGTAGTTCGGATAGGCACCGCCGGCGTTCGGGAACAGCGGAGACGGATTGACGGCTCCGCCAGGCGAGGTGCCCGGGACCAGGCCATCGACCGGCGCGTCTTCCACCGGCACGGCCGTCCACTGGAGGATGGCGTTAACCGCGTCGGGGTTCTCGTAGGCCGAGAGGTTCGGGAGACCGCCCGCGCCGAAGTTCAACACGTGTGTTCCGACCGGCGTGTTCAAGTAGGCCGAATCGGTCACACCTCCGTTGTTGACGATGTTGTTCCAGAAGTTGAGGGCCGAGGAAACCAGCGAGAACGAACCGGTGACCATTGCCGACGAGAGGGACGTGCCGCCTTGCTGGAAGACATTCAAGCCCGTTCCACCGACGTTTGTCGTGGTGGTGCCGGAGACAATCCGGGAGAATGTCGGAACGTCCAGCGCTGGAGCCACATAATCGGTCGTGTAGGTCCGGTTCGAGGCGGCCAGGATCTTGTCCTTGAAGATCGTGAGGTCGCCGGCCGTTAGCGTCGTCAAATCGGTGCCGATGATCGCGCCGGTGTTGTCGGTCACGAGGACGGGACCGAGCGGACGGGGCAGCGCCCCCGGCGATGGGTCCGTCGGATTCGAGGTCGGTCCCGTGGCGAACGGGAAAGAGTACGTGCCGCCGACCGAGATCACCTCGTTCAGGACGGCCGGAAGGGCCTCGCCCTGGGTATCGCCAAACGTCGTGCTGGCGGTCGCATTGCCAACCGGCGTGCCGAACTGTCCCGAGGCGGCGATGGGAGCGATGCCGAGCTGGCGGAATCGGTTGAACTGGTTCTTCAGTGCCAGCACGATTTGCGGATCGTTCCGGTATGCCACGCCCTCGGTCTGATACGACTGGGTCGTTCCGAAGCCGAAGTTTGCCGCCGTCAGGCGATTGATGGAACCAGCTCGAACCGGATCCTGCGCGAACGGGTTCTGAGTGATGTACTGCAGCCCGTTGTACAAGACCTGAGCCGACGTACCGCCGATGGTGGGCGACAGCGAACCCTGGTTGGGCGCGAAAACGTTGACCGGAACTAGCGTGGCCTGAGGCACGAACTGGGCGATGACGCCCGCAGTCTCGGTGCCGTGACCGAGCGTGACACCGGCG
>CAZRGV010000001.1:107454-109953 GCA_964599655.1 uncultured Isosphaeraceae bacterium
CCACCGCCACCGCCTGGCCCTGTCCATCATAGGGCACGCCCAGGCTCCTCAGGTCGTTCAAGCCGACGAGCGAGCCGGACGTGGAGCCGGCCAGGCTCGTGACCGTCTTGAACTGCCAGATGCCATCCGCGTCGGCGGCGTAGAGGGTCGTTCCGTCGGCCGAGAATGAGATGCTCAAGGTTGACTGAATGAAGCTGTTCGCTCCCTGATCGCCGGAAGTGTGGAAGCCTTCCGCGAAGGGCGTAATGACACCGTCCGGACCAATGCGGATGATTCGGCCACCCAGGTTGCTTCCACCCGTTGTGTTGCCGTTCGTGACGATCGGCCGGATCACGCCGTCCGGACCTTGCTCGACGCCGACGGTGCCCGGCCCCTGGATCGGGATCGCGATGGGATTGTTCGTCGGTAGTGGAGCAACCGGTACGACCGAAACGGCCAGCCCGGTTCCCAAGTCGGAGACGAACACGCTTCCCGCGTACGTCGGCGGGATGGGAGACACGGTGGTCGCGGTCGTGAGGCTTCCGGGTGTGACTGTGGCCCCGTAGGAGAAGTAACCGTACTGATCGTAGGCGATGTCCTGGAACCGGCGGAAGTCGGTCGGCAAGGCGCCAACCGAATCGACGCCCGAGGGTGCGGTTGCGGTCGGCTGCGTGGTGATGGTCGGCACGTCGGCGGCCGGGACCGGGTTGGGAACGATCTGACCATTGCCGATCAGGAGTTCGCCCTGCAGACCCTGGACGCCGCTGAGACCGGGAGCCGGCGGAAGTCCCGCGGTGCCGGGCTGGCCGAAGTCGGTGAACGCGGAGTAGACCGGCGAAGTGTAGATCGCGTTGGCCGAGGTGAGGCCCACTTGCGGGCCGAAGGTCAACGGCGTCGATCGAACCCCTTGCTGGGCGTTCGGTCCCGACACGTCCTGTCCAGGCCGGAAAACGTTGGCGTCGAAGAACAGGACGTTATCGCCACCGGACGGATTGGCATCTCCGACAAACAGGCCTCGGAGGAACGAGAGCTGCTCGGCCGGCGGCGTCAGGATGGCCGACGGCTGGAAGGTCAAGTTCTGGGCGTTCTGTCCATCCGGGAACCGGATGTACAGCCCCATGAATGTTCCGTCGGGAGCGATCCGATAAACCGCGTTCTTAAGAGGGTCGGTCTGGCTCAGCGACGTAACGAACATCGAGGGCTTACCGTCGAAGATTCCCTCCGGATCAAAGCTGATGTCGTACCAGTTCACCAGGCCCGTCGATGGGAGCGAACCGTTGCCCGGAGGGGCACCCGGATCGATCTGGTTGAGAACCGTGTTCAGGTCGAAGAACACGCTCGACTTGCCCGTCGCGGGGTCGACCCGGTAAATGACGCCCGGGCGGTTAATGGGCGCTGGCAAGCCAGGGGCCCGGAAGTTTGGATCCGCATTGGCCCCGGCGCCTCGAGAGATCGCGTACACAGCATTGCCGAAGACGCCGCCAGGACCAGCCTGGATGCGAACCTGGTCGCCACCGAAGGCGGCCACCGAAGTCAGCTCGGCCACCGACGTGAATCCCGCCGCGCTGTTGGCGGATGGAGTCGTCGAGATCGAGACCGTTCCCAGGTTTTGATTGGTCGGGTTGGCGGCCGCGGTGAAGGTCGCCACATTGACCGTTGTTGGGATAAACGGGGCCAGAAGCTGCCGCTCTTCCAACTGCAGCAGGGCCTCGATTTGAACTTGGCGACGCTTCCGCCGCGCCGGGCCACGCGCCTGCGGTCGGGAAGGGTGAGACATTCCGTTATCTCCTCTGGCGGGACTCGTCCATCCTGAATCGAGGCCGGTTCCCCCGGCAAACTCCGTATCGGCCCGGCCAACGTCCTTGATTGAGTGAAACCCAATGCGCACCGAAATTGCTAGCGCGACCGGTAGGCACGGACCGATTGCTCTTGACTCTCAAAATCGGACGAACCCCGCCCCGAAGATCAACCATTCCGACCGGAACGGCCAGGCATTCGGAGTTCGCGGTCCGAATCGGAGTTAGGCGCGTCAGTGGGAGTGCGATCCGACCACGAGCGAGGTCGTCGGGAATGGGGGCGGTTTCTGGAAGCTCGCAGAGTGAGGGGTCGGAATCCGAAATCCAAAGCAGACAGGAGTTTGGGGGAGGATCAACGAACGATGGAAAGCCGCATCGCGAAGCCCTTACCTCGTTTCGGACTCGCCGCTCGACATCACGAACCGCTCGAAGACCCGATCGTGACACTTTTGGCGCGTCAAGGCAAACCACAATCGCGAAAGCTCCGTGAATCGGCCCACATGGACCGAGTCCGGAGCTTTCGCGATTGGTAGAGAGATCCATCCCGGGAACGCGGACCTGGAGAGGGCCCGGTCCTCGGACGCTCGTTATTCCACGATGCCCTGAGGGCCGACGGCGCCACCAGGTCGAGCCCCTTGCGCCTGTTGGAACGAACCGGCGCGGCGACGAACGTCGAGCTCGATCGAGCCAAACGTCGATTCGTGACGCTGGATCGTCATACCCA
>CAZRGV010000001.1:109963-128638 GCA_964599655.1 uncultured Isosphaeraceae bacterium
GCCGTGAGCAGCCGTTTGGCCGTATAGAAATTCATCACGATCCGTTGGATCGCCTTGACATCCTGACGGCCCTGGGCAAAGGGCTGCGGATTTAGGCCGAAATCGAGAATCACTTCTTCCGGAGTCGCGGTCACCCGGCAGAAGTTCGAATATGACGGCACGGTCCCGGAGTCATCAACAAACACCTCGGTCTGCTGGGCTTGGGGCTGCTGCGGTGCCTCTTTCGTCTCACCTTCGGACATGACGTTCTCCCGACTGGCGTGGTCCTGAACAATCGTGGACCAGGCGCGCGGATGGAACCGCTTCCATGGCCCAGCTCGTCGCGCCAGTCTGACGTAACCGCGTGTTCCAATCAAGCGGGATTTTCGGCAATTGCCGATCCTACCAGACGATCGAGCTCGGCCAGGGTGCGCGCCGACGCGCCGTTCTGGGCCAGAACAAAGGCTCTTCCGGACGCACCACGCGCCGACGCGGTTTCTGGATCGTCGAGATCCTCGATCAACGCCCGAGTCAATTCGGCCGCGTCGGCCACGCGACGGGCGCCCCCTCTTGAGAGTAGGCCCTCGACGGCATCCTTGAAGTTCGACGTGTACGGGCCGAACAGGATCGACGCTCCATAAGCGGCCGGTTCCATCATGTTCTGGCCGTTCCGTCCCGGGTAAAGACTTCCGCCAACGAAGGCGACATCCGCAAGGCCCCAGACGCTGGAAAGCTCGCCAATCGTGTCGATCAGGTAAACCGGTGGCGTCGGCGAATGACCCTGCCGGTCTCGGGTGCGGCTCCTTCGGACCACGGTTTCTCCTTGATCCTGGAGCCAAGTCGCGATTTTTTCGAAGCGTTCCTGATGGCGAGGGACGAGGACGAGCCGGAGTCTTGGGTGTTTCTTCCGAGCGGCTCGATAGGCCTCCAGGGCGGCGGCTTCCTCTCCTTCCATGGTGCTGCCCGCGACGAAGACGATATCCGCCGGCGAAAGTCCAAGCTCGCGTCGCAACGCGACGGTCCTGGGATTGTCACGATCGGCTTCCAGGCCATCGTACTTCACGGAGCCCGTGACCCGGACTCGGTCGTTCGGGACACCAAGGTCAATGAACCTCGCGGCGTACTCATCGGTCTGCGCGGCCACGGTATCGAGCCGCCACATGGTCGGTCCGAGGGCCCACCGGATCTTACGATAACCACGGTGGCTTCGCTCGCTTAGCCGACCGTTGACCACCGCGACCCTCGCTCCGGATCGCTTTGCCTCGGCGATCAGGTTGGGCCAGAGTTCCAGCTCGACAAGGGCCAGCACCGTCGGACGCACCCGTTCCACCGCCCGCCGGACCGCCCAGGTGAAATCGAGCGGAACGTAGAAGGTCAACAGATCGGGATAGTCTCGCCTGGCGACCGAGAGCCCGGTGTGGGTGGTCGTCGAGACCACAATTTCCCACCCCGGCCGTCGTCTAGCCAGTTCCTCGACCATCGGTCGCAGCAACTTCACCTCTCCGACGCTGACGGCGTGGAACCAGAGGCAAGGGCGAGTACCAATCCGACGAGGCGCCCGACCCAAAAACTTGGCGGCCCAGCCATCGCGGTACTTGCCCGTGCGCCACGCCTGATAGATCAGGACCGGGGCCCACGTTATGAGCAAGACGAGATAAATCAGGTCGAGAAGATAGGGCATCGGGGGAATCCTTTCCCGGGTCGGTGCCGATCGAGGTCCATCCATGCGGGCCACTCGGGCGGGAGAGGCATCGGTGCCGCCGGACTCGAGTCGTCTTAGTCGAAGCCCCAGGATCCTGCAAGCGACGTGCCTTTGACCGGCAACGAATGGCACATGAGGCGCTTCCACGGTCGGACCGATCGGGGCGGTCGATCGATCCGACCGCGAATCGAACGGCTGCTGAACGCCGGAGTGACGGGCGATCCGAACGCGAAAAGCGTGCGTCGCACGTCTCGGAGTGTCCTGTTATGTAGCTGAGAATCCTCAGTTTACGTACAAGGATTGACTCAGAGCACGAAGAGATTCACGCCCGGTTCGAGGGATTCTGTCGCGTGCTCCCTCGTTGAGGGCAGAGGGAGAGACCGCAAGGCCGATCGCCTTTTGGAAATCCTTGTCGAGCACGGCCGTGCCGTGGCCCTGGATTGTCATTTCTGACGATCGGCGGTCGCGATCCGCGGTAATCCTTTCAAAACGGGTCACTGCCGGCGCCGCCCTTTCGCATGCAGCACGCCTTGAACTTCTTGCCCGATCCGCAAGGGCAGGGGTCGTTCCGGCCGACCTTCTTCCCGACATTCCGGACGGGTTCGGGCTTCTTGTCGTTCTTGCTGGCGGCGATGGCGGCCTCCTGCTGGGCTCGGATGTTCCCACCCGCGCCGCTGGAAACGGCCGCGAGCTCGGGTGCCGGAGCGGCGTGGATCGTCTGGGCCCGTTCGAGCTGCCAGCGAGCGCCGAGGTAGTTGAGAAACTCGGGATCCACTTGCTCCATGCGGAAGACCAAGTCGGTGACCTTGTCGCCGACGCCCGACCACATCTCCTCGAAGATCTTCATCCCCTCGCGCTTGTACTCGACCTTCGGATCGATCTGGGCGTAGCCCCGAAGGCCGACCGAGCTGCGGAGGTGGTCCATGGCGCGGAGATGTTCCATCCAGCTCGAATCGAGGATCTGGAGCACCAGGACCTTTTCCATCTCTCGCATTTCGGGGCGGTAGCGAGCATCGAGCGCGGCGGCGAGTTTGAACCGGGCCTCATTTCGCGAGAGGGATTCCAGCTCATCGACCGTAGTTTCCACGCCGAGTTCCTCGCGAGCCCACGAGGCCAGCTCCGCGAGGGCGTCGCGATCCGGCGAGGGAACCGGTTTGCCTTCGATGGGAACCGGGCCGTAGGCCGATTCGATGCGACGATCCAGCTCGCTCCAGAGACGATCTCCGCGATAGGACTCGCGCGCGATCTTCCGGAGCGTCTGCTCGATTTCGGGACGCAGGAGCGGACGAAGCTCCTCGGCATCCACGAAGACGCCGAAACGGTCCGTTGCCCACGCGGCCAGCCCTTCGCGATCGTACCGAGGGCTCTGATTCTGCTGCGAGCGCTCCGCGAGGTAGCGGGTCATCCCGACCTGGACGGGGAACTCGGCCTCCTTTCGGGCATAAAGCTCGCGAGCCTGAGCTCGGAGCCGTTTCGCCACCTCTTTGCGATCGAGACCGGCCCAATCGGCGTGGTCGGGCGTCAGGCCGAACTTGTGATGCATCCAGCCGGCCAGCGACCGCCGCCCCCAGTCCTCCTCGAGGAAGACCGCCGCCGGAGAGAGATCGACCTTTTCGATGGCCGACTCAGCCGATTCGCGGAGGAAATCCTCAAGGGCGGAGCGGTCCAGCGTGACGGCCTCCTTGCCAGCGTCGAGGAACTTCTTGAGGTCTCGGTCCTTGAGGTTCAGACCGAACCGTGTATTGGCCCAGTTGACCAGCGCTTGCCAGTTCCATTCGGAAACATCGGCGTCGGAGGGCAGATTCTCCTCGACGGCCTCCCGCACCTGGTCGGCAATCTGATCGATGGCGTCGCTTTTGGCCCGCTCGTTCGCGTCTTCGAACGTGGACCCTTTGAAGTCGCGGGGATTGAGCTCAACACCGAGCAACCGACCCGTCTCCTCAGCGAAGCTGGCCGGGCCGTAGTCGTCCGCAAGGAACTGCGAGACGGCCTTGTCGATCTGCTCGTCGATCATGTCGAGGATGGCATCCTTGGCGGGCATGCCGTCCAGAAGGCGCTGGCGGAACGAGTAGACCCGCTTGCGCTGCTCGTCCATAACCTCGTCGTATTCGAGCAGATTCTTACGGATATCGAAGTTTCGTTCCTCGACCTTCTTCTGGGCTCCCTCGATGCGACGAGAGACCATCTTGCTCTCGATCGCCTCGCCCTCTTGCATGCCGAGGCGCGTCAGGACCGCCGAGACCCACTCCCCGGCGAACTTGCGCATCAGGTCATCTTCGAGGGACAGGAAGAAGCGAGAACTGCCAGGATCTCCCTGACGGCCGGAACGGCCTCGAAGCTGGTTGTCGATGCGCCTCGACTCGTGCCGTTCCGTGCCGATGATGTGCAGTCCGCCGAGTTCGGCGACCTCGCGTCCCTCGGCCCGCATGGTCGGCTCATACTTCTCGACGGCCTTGAGCCAGACGTCGGGCGGCACTTCAAGGCGGGTCGGATACTTGGGGCGTCCGTCCTCGTCGACCTCGCGCTTGAGGTCGGCCCAGGCCATAAACTCGGGGTTGCCGCCGAGAATGATGTCGGTGCCTCGGCCCGCCATGTTGGTGGCGATGGTCACCATCCCCTTACGGCCCGCCTGGGCCACGATTTCGGCTTCCTGCTCGTGATACTTCGCGTTGAGAACCTGGTGGCTGATGCCGAACCTGGAGAGCATGTCGGAGATCAGTTCCGACTTCTCGATCGAAGTGGTTCCAACCAGCACCGGCCGCCCCGTGGCATGGACCTGTCGAATTTCCTCGAGGATGGCCGTGTACTTTTCCTTATCCGTCCGATAGATCACGTCCGGTTCGTTGACGCGAGCGAGGGCCTTGTTCGTCGGAATGGCAACGACGTCAAGGTTGTACACTTTCCAGAACTCGTTGGCCTCAGTCATGGCCGTGCCGGTCATGCCCGAGAGCTTCTTGTAGAGCTTGAAGAAGTTCTGCAAGGTGATCGTGGCGAGCGTCTGGTTCTCCTCCTTGATGCGGACGCGCTCCTTGGCCTCGACGGCCTGGTGCAAGCCGTCGGACCATTGCCGGCCTTGCATCAGGCGGCCGGTGAACTCGTCGACGATGACGATCTCGCCCTGGGAATTGACGATGTAGTCTCGGTCGCGGCGGTAGAGGTGGTGCGCCTTGAGGGCGTTGTCGATCAGGTGCGGCCATTCCATGTTGCCGGGGGTGTAGAAGCTCTCGATCCCGGCGATTCGCTCGGCTTCTCGGACGCCATCGTCGGTCAGGTGCGCGGTGCGCTCTTTCTCCTTGACCTCGAAGTGTTCCCCCTTCTTGAGCAGGCGGGCGATGCGATCAGCCTCGGCGTACTTGCGGACGTCGTCGAAAGCGGGACCGGAGATGATCAACGGAGTCCGGGCCTCGTCGATCAGGATGCTGTCCACCTCGTCGATGATCGCGTAGTTGAGGTTTCCCTGGGCCTGAAGCTCCCGGGTCGGCTTCATGTTGTCGCGGAGGTAGTCGAAGCCGAACTCGTTGTTGGTACCGTAGGTGATGTCGCACGCGTAGATTCGCTGGCGTTCCCCGGAATCCATATCCGACTGGATTGCGCCAACGCTCAGCCCCAGGCCGTTGTAGAGGGGGCTCATCCACTCGGCGTCCCGGCGGGCCAGGTAGTCATTGACCGTGACGACGTGAACGCCCTTGCCCTCCAGCGCGTTCAGATAGGCGGCGAGCGTTGCGACGAGGGTTTTGCCTTCGCCGGTGACCATTTCGGCGATGTTGCCGCCGTGCAGCACCATGCCACCCATGAGCTGAACGTCGTAATGCCGCATCTTGAGAAAGCGGCGTCCCCCTTCGCGGCAGACCGCGAACGCCTCGACCAGAATGTCGTCGAGGGTGGCGCCGTTGGCCAGCTTCTGGCGGAACTCGACCGACTTCGCCTTCAACTCCTCGTCGGAGAGGGCCTGCATGGCCGGCTCGAGCTCGTTGATCGCCGCGACCCGCGGGCGGAGCCGCCGGATGGCGCGCTCGTTGGAATTCCCGAAGACCCGTATTAGGCCGTCGGAAATCTTTTCCGAGACGACGGTTAGGCCGTTGGTCGTCCTATCCCACAGTTCAGTGATCAGTTCCATGGCCTTCCTTCGCCCAACCTCGGGCCTGGTCCTTACGATCTAAGTCGCGTAAACCACCAAGATTAGATCGATCGTGAAAAACGGTCAAGCCGACCCGCGCGGCAAAACCGATCCGCGATCCACATTACTCATGGGACGCTTAACCCGGACGGTCTCGCCCGTTCTTTAGAGGGGAGCTGGAGACGTCGGTCGAGGATTCCGAATTGCTTCGTCGGCGTCTGATCATCCATTCGAAGCAGATGGGTTCCGGGTTCGAGGCAAATCCGATCGATCACGAGGTCGTTCTCAGGGGAGGGCCGTCCGGTCCGCTGATCTCCTTTCCTTGCTTGGACTTCCAAGAGGCTGGGTTCGTTTCGTTTTCCAATTCCCGGACACCGTGTCAGGGGCGATTCGCCACGATCGGAATGCTATTGCGTGCATCCACTTGTCTGGAACGGTATCTGAGGAGCCAAGACGGCTTACGTTGCCGAAGAGCAGCAGAGTCCAGAGTCCGAGTAGGAGAAAGTTCCGGACATTTAGAGCCAGGATGGCGGTCAGGTCGAACGACACCAGTCGGTTGGCACCCCAGGGGTAGAGGAGCGTGGTGAGCAGACAAAGGATCAGCGTAAGCATCCGTGCTCTGCGGCCCATTCGTCCCTGAGTCGCCGCGATAAACGGAAGGCACCACAGGAGATACTGCGGCGATAGGACCTTTCCGAAGGCGATGAAGCCAAGAATCGCCGCCCCGGCCCAACGCATGGGGTCGGAAAGCCGCGCGCGCCAGGCGCGTGCGAACACGAGGACGAGTGCCAGAACCTGGAGCGGAAAGGCCATCGCGGCGAGGGCGGAAGCGCCCGGCGCCACGAGTTCTGTGGAACTATGAAGGAATTCGGTTCGGGCGGGCGTCTCCGACACCCTGTGCCAGAGGAGCAACAGCCCGGTCGGCAGCGAACCGATCTCCAGTCCTCGTTCGGCGTGATATCGAAGTGATCCGACGACCCTCGACCCACCAACCGTTCTCCAGGCGGCGAGGCCAGCCACAGTGAGCAGGCTCATTGTGACAAGCCCGCGCCCTCGTCGTGAGGGGAACCGGCGGAAGTCCCAAACCAGCCCGGGGACGAGGATCGTCCCGGGAAAAATCTTCAGCAACGTGCCGGCCGCCGCGGCCATTCCGCCCCGAATCTCCCTACCAGAGAACCAGGCGGAGGCGGCGGCGAACGCCAGGCAGGCCGGAGCCAGGTCGAACCGGGAAACGGCCAGAGGGCAGAGAGTCAGGAACGATAAGGACGACCAGGCGAGGCGTCGTGGAACCGTGTCCGCTCCTTCGTGTCGAGCGATCCAGAACGCCAGGAGAATCATCGTGGCCGCCTGGAACAGGAGCATCTCGATCGCGAAGACGAGCGGGAACGGGCCGCCTTGACTCGCGATCCAGCCGGCCAACAAGAAAACCAGGACCGAGAGCGGGGGATACTCGACGAGGTAATCTCGGTAAGGAATCTCTCCCCGGAGGGCCCTGGACCCGTAGCGCTCGTACAAGCGAACGTCGTCGAGCACGCGATCCCGGCCGAGTCCTCCATAAAAGGCCGAGACTTGCGACATCTCGAGCGCAAGCAAGGACTGGACGAAGGATGCCGTCAGCGCCAGCAAGACGAGTCGATGCCTTGTTCTCGCCAGCATCGCGTCGATGCTCCTTGGGGGCGGTCGGACCTGGATCGACCGAAAGGTTGCAGGGTCATTCAAGGAGAGGATTGCCAGGATTTTCGACGCCAGACCTCGATGGGGCCGAATGCGGCCGCTCGCTCGTATTGTCGACGGATGACCGGCTCGATCGAGGCCAACGTGAATGATCCCTTGTTTCCCGGGTTCCCGCGGATTTCGCCGGGTGACCAGACCACGATCGAGTTGGGTGTGTCTTCAAGCTGTCTTGCGAATCGGGGTTCGTCATCCGGCTTGACACGGAGCCAGGCGACTGACTCGGCGGGAAAGGCCGGCAATCGGGCGGTCGGGCCGGTCAAGGCCGGAACACCTTCGAGCGCATTAGCGATCCGGGTTTCCGGTCGGGTTGACTCTCGCAGGTAATTCAGGAGTTGACGGTAGTCGGACCAGGAATAGCGAGCGGCGAGCAAGACACCCGGATGCGTTCGATACCCCATCGGAACCGTTGCGGGCTCTTGACCAGAGCGAAGACTTGCCAACGCTTGCAGGCTCCGCGATGGGTTGGAGTAAAGGGGACGTAGTGTCGTCCCAACGGCGAGGATGAAGAGAATCATCACGAGTCGGACATGAGCGGGAATCGACCCAGTTTCCAGGATCAAGGCGGCCACGACTCCCAGATTGATTGAGGCGATGAGATGGTGGGGATGGTCGAGATAGGCGTGGGGCGACGGGCTGATGGGCCGGTAAAGGAGAATGAGTACGAACGCCAACAGCCAGGTCCAGGAGGATCGTTGCAGCGCCGGCCCGGCGCGGGGTGTCATCAGCAGGATCGTTGTGACCAGCACGAGGTCTTTCATCGTGAGTTGTCGAATGAACTCGATCACGAAGACAGATCTCGACCATCGGTTATAGGAGCCGCCCGGTGAGACCACCCGAACGCCTCGAAGAAAGTCGGTCAAAACGCCCGACCCGATCAAGGGAAGCAACAGGAATAGAAACCAGCCCGCCACGGCCAGGTTCCATCGTGCCAGGATCGCCCCACGAGGTGGCTCGGCATCAGCCCCGTCGCGCCCAACGTCCGCCACGTGAAGGGCGATCACGGGCCAGAGTAAGATGGTCTGAGGCCGGATCGAAACTCCCATCGCGAAGAGCGGAGCGGAGATCCAACGGCCCTTGTCGCCCTGACACGACTCGGCGACGAGCAACGCGAGGACCGTGAAGAAGGGGCCTTGCCAGTCGCGCTGGGCGACTTGCGTGTAATCAAGCTGGAGATAGTAGGCCACGAACGAGGCAAACGCGATCGCACCCGGCAGCACGCGTCCGAAACGGTCGCGGCTCCAGCCGAGTAGCGCAAGGCCAAGAACGACGACGAACACGGCGTCGAGCGCGAAGAACGCCCAGGGTCGCCCCCAGCCCGCGAGCTTGCCGACGATCCAGAACAGGTAGATCGTGCCCGGGAAGTTGTTGCCGGCCAGGTCGCGGTAGGGCAGAAGCCCGTGTTCCCATCCGAGGGCCATGGTGGCAAAAACGTCGTGGTCGGACCACCAGGGCCATGTGAGGTACTGAGGCAACCACGCCGCGATCTGACCCAGCGAGAGGGCGAGAATGAGACCAGAGAGGGGGCTTCCGAGCCACCAGTGACCAATCTCGTCGACCCGAAACCCCCGGACCGGGACCGGCTTGCGAACACGTCCCTCCGGACGCTGGAAGAACACGGTATCGCCTCCTTGCGCGGATCAGAAAACGTTCGGCGGATTGTAATGCAACGGTTCGAGAGAGTCCAACCCGGCCGTGGTCCACGCGATCGTTGAAATGGCGAATAGCTCGGCCGGCTCGAAGCGAACAAGGTGAGGTGACCGGTGACGCGTCGATTTTGACCAATCAGACGCTTTCTATGACTTCCGCTCTCCGATACGATGTTGGTTGTGTCGTTCGTGAGGGACGACGCAATCACGGCTAAGACGGCCCCACCGCTCGTTGGGAGTGGCTGGGGCTGTTCCTGTTTCTCGCGGATCAAGAATGGATCTTATTCCGATCCGACAAGAACGTCGGCTCCGATGCCGCGCGAGGCGCCTTGACCATGGATTCGAATACGCCATCAGTGGATTTCCAGCAGGTCAAGGATCGTGAGTTGCAGGAAATCGTCAAGCGACGATATGAGGCGGGGCTGCTGCCTCGCGACGAGCGAGACGGGGAACGGGAAAAGATCGCCAGTCAGCTTGTCGGCCTCTCGTTTTCGGGCGGGGGCATTCGATCAGCGAGCTTCAACCTCGGGCTCTTGCAAGCGCTTTATGACAAGAAGTTGCTCCGGCATGTCGATTATCTCTCAACCGTGTCCGGAGGCGGGTACACGGGGGCGTGCTTCAGCTCGATCGTGCTTCACCCCGACACCCGGCTCGAATGGGAGGTGAATGGCACCCGGCCCTCCGGCGGAAATTCCGCGGAACCCAACGAGGAGTCGCCCCAGGACGCCTTTCCGCTGGCCCAGGGCGCGGGAGGTCGTCAGCCGCCCCGTGTTCAGGAGCTCGAACACGGTGGGGCCTTCCTTGATAAGCCGTTGCTTTTCCTCAACCGCTGGTTGACCGGGGTGTTCCTGATCGGGCTCGTAACCTTCACGGGAGTGTTGGCGGTCGCGGCTCTGACAGCTTACCTTTATCGGAAGATGGACGACGTCTGGATGATGGACCTCTTCGACGTCCTCGGATCGGCGGTCGACATCGATCGGGCGTTCTTCCCTTGCAAGGTTTGCTTCGGGGGGTGGCTACTCGCTTGGCTGGTGGCGTACTGGCGGCGAGGAAAGGACGCCGCCGGCAAGGTGGCCCGCATCTTCCTGGTGCTGACGATCATCACGTTCCTGCTCGCGCTGGCCGCGCTGGTTGGTACCGGAGACATCGACTTTAACTACCTCAAGAAGCTTTTTGGCTACAAGCCGCCCAAGGATGAGGTCAGCAAACTGCAGGAATACGTTCAACTGGTCTTCATCGTCATCCTCGCGGTTTCCCTCCTACCCTACCTCCGGCCGAGGGAACTGATCCGGAGCGGGACCCATCCCAAGAACCCCGTCGAGGGGTGGATCTTCGCGATCGCCAGTCGCGGCCTGCTCTACGGGCTGCCTTTGGTGCTCTTCGCCTGGATGGCGCGAGAGAACATCTCACATTACAATGAGAAGCGATTCCTCGACTATGGCGGAATCAAGGTCAGCCATCGCTATGACCTTCAGCAAATCGAGTTTCCGGAGTGGGCGGAAACCTGGCGAACGATCGAATCTCTGGCCGAGAACCGTAATGAGCTTTGCCTACGGCTCCGTGACGAGGCGAACCGCACGAATCTTTCGAGGGTCTCTCTCTCCGACAGCGACGAAACGCTCGACCCGGCGGACAGAACCCTCCCACCGATTTCGAAGTCGCTGCTGTATCACGAGAAGTACCTGGAATTCGAGCGATCCATCCCCACCTGGCGCCGCTGGTTCTACGTGCTCTCTTACCCGTTTGAGCGACAGAATCGGTTGATCGATCAGTTGCATGTCCATGTTGGCCAACGACTGATCAAGGATGCGATCTGCCAGCATCTGAGCGATACGGTCCTTCGAGACCCCATGTTTTACAAGGCCGCAAAGCCGACGCGACAAATCTTCGATGATGTTCCCGCTGCTGAACGAGAGGACAGACTCAAGCGTCTTGATGCTCTGATTAAGCAGGGTGAGCAACTTGGCAAGAGCGCCGTGGATCTCGGGTTCTCGTCGTGGCTTCGTACGCGTGGGGCACGCCTGAGGGAACTCCGGGCGGCAGAGGAATCCAAGGATCTCAACAAAAAAGAACAAGCAGAAGAGGTAAAGGCCGCGAGGGCCTCGTTACGCGCCGTCCTGAACGAGCGGCAAGGCCAGATGCTCTGGCTCGAAGAACAGATTTCCCGGGTGAACTGGTCGATTCTGAAAACCTGCTTCGGCGATCAGCTCGAAGACAAGGAGAAGGTGTTTGCGACCATCGTGCAACCTCAGGACCAGAAGACCCGATGGTCCTGGTTCGTCTGGTCGGCGGTCATCTTCCTGATCCTTTCCTGCCTGGTGAATCTGAACGTCACGTCGTTGCACGGATTCTACCGGGACGAGCTGGCGAGGATCTGGGTCACGAGCCGGCCGGGCATGGGCCGCGTGCTTCCGCTTGCGCGTCTGGAAACGACGGCCCAGGGAGCGCCCTACCACATTCTCTGCGCCACGCTGAACCTGATCGGCCGACGAGATGCCCGCGCTAAGTCGCCGACCGATATTTTCATTTTCTCGCAGGCGTTCTGCGGGTCGGAGCATACCGGATATTTGCCGACGGAGCGATTCTCAAACGGTCGGTACGAGTTGGCCGATGCCATGGCCATCTCGGGCGCGGCACTCAGCCCGACCTATCCTCGCAATCCGCTGCTGGCCTTCCTGTTGCTCCTGATGAACCTTCGAATGGGCCAGTGGTTGCCCAACCCGGGGCATCGACCATGGTTGCCGAAGGCGGGTATCTGGTTGCTCGAACGCTGGCCGGCGACGCCGTTACGACTGCTCTTCGGCGCGTTTCAGTCTCCGGAGCATCGCTACTACTGTTTCGTGACCGACGGCGGTCACGTGGAAAATCTTGGACTCGAACAGTTGCTCCTCCGTCGTTGCCGGCTGATCCTCGTCTCGGATGTTTCGAGTGATCCCAACTACACCTTCAGTGGTTTCCTCGAGGTGGTTCGCCGTGTTCGTTCCGATCGAGGTATCCAGATCCGTAGCATCGAGGAAACCCGCGATGGCCCCGGACTTGGGCTGGAAAAGGTCATTCCGCGTCGGGAGTCGCGGCTTACCGCGGAGGCGGAGACACGGTCGTTCGCGGCTGAACATTTTGTCCTGGCCCGGATCGAGTATCCCGAAGGCCCCTTGACGATGAAGCGAAAAATCGAGCCGGACGAAATCGCGACTCCATCGCGCGAGTTGGAGAATCCGCAACGGTCGAACGAGCCGACCTCGGGCATCTTGATCTATATCAAGCCGTCGTTCACCTCGGACGAAGACGCCGACCTTCTGGGCTACTGGGCCGAGCATCCGGAGTTTCCCCACGACCCAACGAGCGACCAATTTTACGATGCCGACAAGTTCGAGGTGTATCGTCGGCTCGGCGACCATATCGGTAACCGCCTCTGCGAGGCGCTGGCGAAGCTCAAGAGCGATCATCCTGACCTACATGAAGTCCTGAAGCACTGGCCTCCGGAGTCGAAACCCCTTCCGGTGGAGGGAATCGCTCGTCGACGCTCAACCACCAAGTCTTCGCACGAGCCTCGGTGACGATCCGTTCGGGAGACTCCGATCCGGTTCTCGCGAGAACCAGGTCGGCGCGCCTTGTATCTGCCATCGATACGGGAATCCCGTCCCCTTACAATGAGTCAGGGATGCCCGTCGGCCTTGGGCGGAAATCCACCGAGGTGGCAGACATAGGGCGGTCCTGGGAGGAATGGGGTTTGACGGATCTCGAATCGCGAACAGCTCGACGACTGATCTTCCTCGGGACCGGTACATCCACGGGGGTACCGGCGATCGGATGCGATTGCCAGGTTTGTACTTCGGACGACCCGCGCAACCGTCGCACGCGGCCCAGCGTACTCCTGGAACTCCCGAAGGGAAACCTTCTCGTCGACACCACGCCCGAGATGCGCTTGCAGCTCTTGCGAGAGCGGATCGGGAAGGTCCACGCGATCGCCTACACGCATGCCCACGCGGATCACCTTTTCGGCCTCGACGATGCCAGGCTGTTCCCTCGAGCCATTGGTGGTCCGGTGCCGGTGTACTGTGAAGCCGAGGTCGAGCAATCGATCCGAACGGTTTTTCATTACGCCTTTAGCGACCAGGCGCAACGGATTCCCTCGGGCGGGGTTCCACAGCTTCGATTCGAGCGGATCGAGCCGGGTGTGTCGTTTTCCTTGCTTGGTCAGACGATCGTGCCCCTACGCCTCGAACACGGCAAGTTCCGAGTCCTCGGATTCCGGGTGGGAGACCTCGCGTACTGTACCGATGTGTCGAGGATTCCCGAGCAAAGCTGGCCGTTGCTCGAGGGCCTGAAGGTTCTCATCCTGGACGCGCTGAGGCTCGAGCCGCATCCGACGCACTTCAACCTGGAACAGGCTCTGGAGGTCGTGGACCGGTTGCGACCGGCTCGGACCTACCTGACGCATCTCTCGCACGGCTTCGACCATGGCCCGACGGAGTCTCGCTTGCCCACGGGTGTGTCTTTGGCCTACGATGGCCTCGCCCTGACGTTCTGATCAAAGCCCGAACCTACTCCGGGGGAGCCGTCGCGAATGTCACCCGACCCGGACCTTGTCGCCCGGCTGGAAAAACACGGCCAACGGCACTTGCTCCGCTTCTGGGACAGTCTTCAGGACGAGGACCAGGAACGACTGATCGCCGAGATCCAATCGATCGATTTCGATCACCTGCGCGCCCTGACCGACCAACTCCTGGCGCAGGAGTCGCCGCACGCTCCGCCGCCGGATGCGGTTCACCCGGTCGAGGTCCGCCGCTTGCCGAGGACCGACGGCGAGCGTGTGGCGAGGCGGCACGCCGCCGAACTCGGGGAGAACGCCCTAGCGGCTGGCGAGGTGGCCGTGGTCGTGGTCGCCGGAGGGCAGGGGACCCGTCTGGGCTTCGACGGTCCCAAGGGCACCTATCCGATCGGACCGGTTTCGGCGGCAAGCCTGTTCCAGATCCACGCGGAGAAAGTCGTGGCCCTCGGACGACGGCACGGGCGGTCGATTCCCTTCTACGTCATGACCAGCCCTGACAACGACGAGGCCACCCGCCGGTTCTTCGGCGAGAACCAGAACTTCGGCCTCGAACACGTGCGATTCTTCGTGCAGGGCCAAATGCCGGCCGTTGACCGTCGAACGGGCAAGGTGCTGCTGGCCGAAAAAGGGCGGATTGCCATGAGTCCCGACGGCCACGGTGGTACCCTCAAGGCGCTGGCGGCTCCAGGACGCGACGGCGCTCCGAGTTGCCTCGACGAGATGCGAGAGCAGGGTATCCGCACGATCTTCTACTTCCAGGTCGATAACCCCCTGGTTCAGATCGCCGATCCTGCCTTTATCGGCCTTCACCGTCAGGCCGATGCCGAAGTCTCGTTCAAGGTGGTGGAAAAAATGCGGCCCGAGGAGAAGGTCGGTGTGGTGGTCGAGATCGACGGTCGGCCGCAAGTGATTGAATATTCGGACCTTCCGGCAGAGCTGGCGGAACGTCGAGAGCCGGACGGAAGCCTTCAACTTTGGGCCGGAAGCATCGCCATCCATCTGTTCGAGCGGTCGTTCATCGAGCGGATCGTTCGAGAGGCGAAGCTCCCCTTCCATCGGGCGCTGAAGAAGGTCCGCCACATCGACTGCGATGGGCAACCGATCGATCCCACCGAGCCGAACGCGGTCAAGTTCGAGACGTTCATCTTTGACACCCTGCCGCTTGCCGAGCGCTGGGAACTTGTCGAGACCGACCGCGCGGTTGAATTCGAGCCCTTGAAGAACGCGACCGGACCGGACTCGCCGGCCTCGGTGCGGCAACGCATGAGCGATCTGTTCGGCGGCTGGCTTGAAGGGGCGGGCGTCTCCGTTCCTCGACGCTCCGATGGCTCGGTTCCCTTCGGCATCGAGATCAGCCCGCTTTTCGCGCTCGACGCCGCCGAACTGAAATCGAAGCTCCCCCCGAAACTGGTCGTCGAAGGGCCGATCTACCTCAGATGAGTTCCTTGCACGCTCTCCAGTCGCTCGTTGAATGACCCATCGACACGATCGTGGTGCCTGGACGACGGAATGCGTGCGAAGTTCGGCTTTGTTGTGATATCGTAGGCAGCCAGTCGGTCCGGGGAGAATTCCGACCTCCCCGATCCTCCTTCACGAAAACGGACCTTCGCTTATGCTTCACGCCGTCGTGATGGCCGGTGGCAGCGGTACCCGGTTCTGGCCCAAGAGCCGCCGCAACCGACCCAAGCAACTGCTCCGGCTCGTTGGTGATTCGACGATGCTCCAGCAGACCGTGGCACGTCTCGGGTCGCTGGTTCCGCCGGAGCGCATCCTCGTCGTCACGGGGGCCGATCAGGCGGAGGCGATCCGCGAGCAGCTTCCGAACGTGCCTGCCTCGAACATCGTCGCCGAGCCCTGTCCGAGAGACACGGCACCTTGCGTCGGGCTGGCCGCCTCGATCATCGCGAAGAAAGACCCGAATGCCATCATGATCGTGATGCCGGCCGACCATGTGATCGAGCCGCCCGATCTCTTTCAGAGGACCGTCCGAGCGGCCGTTTCGGTGATCGAGGAGGATCCGAGCGCCTTCGTAACCTTCGGGATCAAGCCGACACGCCCCGAGACGGGTTACGGCTACATCGAGCGCGGCGAGAAACTCGGCGATCCTGAGGGGATCGCCATGCACCGAGTCATGCAGTTTCGGGAGAAGCCTGACCGTCAAACCGCCGAGCGGTTCCTGGCCGAAGGCCGATTCGCCTGGAATTCGGGGATTTTCCTTTGGCGGGCCACGGCGATTCTCGACGCGCTAGCCACCCACCGACCCGCGCTGGCCGCCGCGCTCGGACGGGTCGCCAACATGCTCGGCTCGCCGCTCGAGGCCGAGACGCTGGCGCTCGAGTTTCCTCGGATGGAGAAGATCCCGATTGACAAGGCCGTCATGGAGAAAGCGAACAACGTTCGCGTGCTCGAGGTCCTCTACAACTGGAGCGATGTCGGCGACTGGCGATCGCTGGCCGAGCTCTTGCCCCAGGACGCCAGCGGCAACACGGTTCAAGGGCCGGTCCGACTGGTGGATACCAAGAGAACGATCGTCGTTTCGGACGACGGCGGGTTGATCGCCACTTTGGGCGTTGAGGATCTCGTCGTGATCCAGTCTGGTGGCGCGACGTTGGTTGCTCGCAAGGATCAGCTCGACCGGCTCAAGTCACTGGTTGAAGGGCTGAAGGACGCCGGCCTTGGAGAGTACCTCTAGCTCGTTTCGGGATCCGATCGAGAACTCGGACCATGGGACGCATCCTCGGCCTCGACTTCGGACTTCGCCGTATTGGCGCGGCTCTCAGCGACCCGAGGCGTCTGATCGCCACGCCGCTGGAGGTCTTCGAGCGTCGGGACGCGTCCCAGGAGGCAAGGCACTATCGCGACTTGATCCGCGAGGAAGACGTGGATCGAATCGTCGTGGGACTGCCTCTGCACACGAGCGGTCGAGAAAGCGAGCTTAGCCGCCAGGCCCGCGACTGGGGGCGATGGCTCGGTGAAGTCTGCGAGGTTCCCGTGGCGTTCTTCGACGAACGCTACTCGACCGTGGAGGCCGAGGCGATCTTGCGAGAGTCGGGCCTGAAGGCGCGCCGTCGAAAGGAGCGCCGCGACATGCTCGCCGCCCAGATCCTGCTGCAAAGTTACCTCGACGCCGGATGTCCCGAGGGTGAACCTCCCGCGAGTCCCCTCGCCGACGCACCGGAACTTCCTGAAGAATCATGAAAACCCTGATTATCGGATACGGTTATCTTGGTTCGCGGGTGGCCGGCTTGCTTCGAGAACAGGGCGATACAGTGTTCGGCACGACGAGATCTCTGGAACGAGCCCGGTCGCTGGAGGGGAAGGGGATCGTGCCAGTGCTCGCTGACGTGCTCCAGCCGGAGACCCTCACGGCGTTTCCACAGGTCGATCGGATGCTCTACGCCGTCGGATTCGATCGCTCGTCGGGACGGACGATGCGAGAGGTTTACGTCGAAGGGCTTCGAAACGTGCTCGATCATCACGAACGATGGTCCGGGCGTTGGGTTTACGCCAGCTCGACGGGTGTTTACGGGCAAAGCCAGGGCGAGTGGGTCGATGAGGACTCGCCAACCGAGCCGAGCAGCGTTTCTGGGCAGGTCTGCCTCGACGCCGAACAACTGGCCCTGAGCACCCAGGGCAGTGCCGCCACAATCCTGCGATTCTCCGGGCTATACGGACCGGGCCGGCTCTTGCGGAAGGGCTCGCTACTCGGTGGCGAGCCGATCGTCGGGAACCCCAACGCCTACCTCAACCTGATTCACGTCGACGACGCGGCGCTGGCCTCGATCAGGGCCCTCGACCATGGGAAACCTGGACGCCTCTACCTCGTCTCGGATGACCGACCGGTCCCTCGTCGCGAGTTCTACGAGTTGCTCGCGCATGAACTCGGAGCCCCAAGGCCTCGCTTCGTTCCCTTGAGTCCCGAAAGCCACGGAACGGGGCGTGACACCTCGAACCGTCGAGTTTGCAATCAGAGGATAAAATCCGAGCTTGGCGTTTTCCCGCGCTTTCCCGACATCACGACCGGAGTCCCGTCAGCGGTCGCAGCCGAATGGGGACGCGGATGACCTTCCTCGGGCAAAGGTATGAGAACCGGAAACACGCTGGGAACAAGATCGACCCGGATCCCGCTCCAAGGATTTCCGGGTCGACCTCGGGGTCTCGGCGGCCGGGTCATTCGGAGGGCGCAGGCTCGATGTAACAGCCCAAAGGGCCCTTGGAGATGCTCATCCGGGGGTCAGGACCGTAGGCGAGAACCTGTTCTCGCTTCAACTCGGCCTTCTCACGGTGCGTGGTGTAGACGACGGCCCGCCCGGTATTATGGATTTGCCAGGTCAAGGCCTCAGCCGTGGGTTGCGAGTGGGCGAAGAGCTTGATGAGCAACTCGATAACATATTCGAACGTGTGCTCTTCATCGTTGAGGATCACAACGTTGTAGGGCGGCTGCCGACGCGTCTCGGTCGTGACCAGGGTCTTCGACTTCGGCGCGGACATCGTGCGAACGATCGGCTCGTCTTCGCTCGGATCAAAGTCGTGGGGGTCGCTCATTGAACGGCTCCGTCGTATCAATGGACCGATGAGGCGATCTCAATTAGAATAACCCATGGCCGTTGACTTCGGTAGTCGAGAGAGTTCGGGAAAACGAGAATCAGGAACTGGAATGCCCGAAAAAAGCCCAGGAGCCGTGCTTCGTCAACTTTCGCAAGCCCAGGCGGACATGAAAAAGGCCCGGCAGGCCCTCAGACTGGCCCGCAGTGGTGATGCCGATCCGCAGTCCGTCCTGCGCGTCGGTTGGGACAGCCTTTCCAGAGCCTGCCGCGTCCTGGCCGAGGTTCCGCTCGATGCCGCCACGGATGCCGTCTTGACCAAGCAACTGGCCGTGCAGCGCTATGCCACGGCGCTCCTTGTACGGTTGCGCCGCCTTGTGCGAAACGAACCCGAGGCCCTC
>CAZRGV010000001.1:128648-136480 GCA_964599655.1 uncultured Isosphaeraceae bacterium
AAGGATTCGACGACGAATTCGAGGACGAAGCGTAAATGCCCGCGCGACCTCGACCCAGACCGCAACGGACCGTGCCACCCGCCCCGATCGTCGTGCCGGATCGTTCGCTGGAACCCCCCGTGAACTTGCCTACTGTGTCGATCCGGTCGGCCGGGCATCATCCGTTTGTCTACAAGAAGATGGTGGCCGGTCCCGTCGGTTCCCCGAGACCCTCGGACGGCGACCTCGTCCGGGTGATCGACCGCGATGGCCAGCCGGTCGGTTTCGGTCTATGGAACAGCCGTTCGCAGATTGCTTTGCGCCTCCTGTCGCAAGGCACGGAACCTCCCGGACTCGACTTCTGGAGGCGACGGCTTCGGGACGCGGTTTCCCTTCGACACGATCTGCTTCGGATCCCTGAGTTCACGAACGCCTACCGGCTCTCTCATGCCGAGGCGGACGGGCTCTCCGGGTTGATCGTCGACCGATTCGATGACGTGCTTTCGGTGGAGTGTTTTAGTCTGGGGATCTACCAACGAATTGGCCCGATTTTGGACCTGCTGGCCGAGCAGACCGGAACCAAGCATTTCCGGGTCCAGGTCGACGAACGCATCGCCCTCGCGGAGGACTTCCCTGGCCGGCCGGTCCTCAGTGCGTGCTTGCCTCCCAGCGTGACGATCCGGGAGCACGAGATCCGTTACCGGGTTCGTTTCGAAGGGTCGCACAAGACGGGCTTCTTCTGCGACCAGCGGGACAATCGGTTCCACCTGGCAAAGTTCTGCCATGACCGCGTGGTTCTCGACTGTTGCTGCTACACCGCCGGTTTCGGGCTCAATGCCTTGATTCGAGGGCGGGCGCGCGAGGTGACTTGCGTGGATCTGGATGAGAAGGCGGTGGCCCTGGCTCGGGAGAACGCCAACCTCAACCAGGTCCGGCTCGGACTGGTCCATGGCGACGTCTTCGGTTACATGCGGCAGATGGCCCTGAACCAACGGCGTTATGGCGTCGTGATTCTCGACCCTCCGAAGTTGATCCCCGGACGTACCGAGATCTCGGCCGGGAAACGGAAGTACTTCGACCTGAACGTCTTGGCCATGAATCTGGTCGAGCCAGGGGGGTTGTTGCTAACCTGCTCGTGCTCCGGTTTGCTCTCACCAGAGGAATTCCTCATCTTGCTCCGCGCAGCGGCTCGTAAGGCGGGCCGATCGGCCCGCGTGATCGGCGTCACCGGGGCGGCTCCCGACCACCCGGTCGGAATCGATGCCCTGGAAGGCGCGTATTTGAAAGCTGTCTGGCTCGTGATGGGGGAGTCTCGGCCGGTGATTGGCCAGGAGGAAGAATCCTCCGGCATGGACGAACCAGACTGAATGGGGCACGAACGGAGGACGCCCGGAGTCCGAATCAGTACGCGGAGTCCCGACCGGGACGTGCCAAGTGACCCGATCACGGCCGGATCGACGCCTTCGATCGCCACCCTGCCGATTTCCCGGATGTGTTTCTCATGAGGTGTTTTCTTTGCTCGACGACGTCTTTTGAAGTCCGTCGAACTCGCTTACGATGTGGGCCGCCGTCGTCGATGTTCCGGAATCTCGATTCTTCGTGGGGAAGCAGCACGTGCCGAGTCTGACCGTCGAGAATTACGTCAAGACGATCTACCTGATCTCGGCGCACTCATTATCGAGCGAGTCGGTCTCGACGGGTGAGCTCGCGCAGGCCCTCTCGGTTTCTCCAGGGACGGTCACGGGGATGCTCAAGACCCTCTCGGAAGCCAGCCTAGCGACGTACACACCCTACGAAGGCGCCCGGCTCACTCCGGCGGGTCAACGTTTGGCCCTCGCGGTTCTAAGGCGGCACCGGCTTCTTGAGCTTTTTCTCTCGCAGACACTTGACATGCCCTGGGACGAGGTCCACGAAGAGGCCGAGCACCTGGAGCACGCCGTCTCCGACCGCCTGGTCGATCGGATCGACGATTTCCTCGGACATCCGACCGTCGACCCGCACGGAGACCCGATCCCTCGCGCCGACGGATCGCTTCCCGAGCCGAAGGGACAGCCCCTCTCGGAACTGGTTCCAGGACGGAGGTTTCGACTGGTCCGTGTGGTCGATCAGGACCCGGCCTTCCTGCGATACCTGTCGGAATGTGGCCTCGACCTGGGCACCGAAGGGCAACTGACCGAAAATCGCCCCGAGGCCGGTGCCTTGATTCTCCGGGTCGGCGATCGCGCGGTGGCGCTCGGACACGCCGCCGCCGCCAAGGTGCTGGTCGCCAGCATCGACGGCCATTGATCGAACATCGTGATCGCCCGGTTCAGGAGCGGAAGGTGTCTTCCGAGAGTTCCGGTTCCCGTTCCGGGCGGAATGGTCCAAGGTCGATTTCGCACCGACGACCCAGCAGCAGGTTGCCGACGACCTGGGCCGTTCCCGTCGAAAGTTGAAGACCCGCGCGTTGGTGACCCGTCGCAACGACCAGATTCTCGAAACCGGGAACTAGCCCGAGATAGGGTCGGCCGTCGTGGTTTCCCGGCCTCAGTCCCGCCCAGGTCCGTTCGACCTCCGCCTCGGCCAGAACCGGACAGAGCCGGAGAGCTACGTCGATCAACTCTCGAACGGCAACCGCCGTCGAGCGCGTGTCGAACCCGACACGTTCCTCGGTCGAGCCGACCAGGACCCTGCCGTCGTCACGTGGCACGAGATACTGCTTTCCCAACTCGACAATCCGTCGCAATCGGGGCGTGTCGCACCGGAGGAGAACAATCTGGCCCTTGACCGGCGGGGTCGGAACTTGGGTACCGAGCCCCTTCAGAAGCGACTCCGACCAGGCACCGGCCGCGATGACCACATGACGGCACTTGAGATCCCCACTCGTTGTCTGAACGGCTCGAACGTGTCCGTTCTCCTGGACAAAACCCCGCGCCTCCAGACCAGGTGAGAGCAGAACCCCTCGACGTTCGCAGGCTGTGATGAGGGCTCGGAGATGTCGGGGATTGCGAATCTGGGCACGGTCGGGGAGGAAGTAGGCGACCCGGAGTTGCGGGTTCAAGGCTGGTTCCACCCTGGAGAACTCGGACGGCGGAAGGCGCTCGAACGTGATCCCTTCCTCTCGCCAGCGACCAGCGGCGGCCATGAGGGCCTGCTCCTCATCGGCGGTCTGGGCGACGTCGACTCCGCCGCATCGACGATAGCCATTGTCGATGCCGGTCTCTTCCTTTAGCGCCTCGGCCCATTCGGTGTGCAGATGGGCGCTCAAGTTCCGAAGTGCGGAAAGGGGATGCCGGATCGGCCCCTCCGAGCCGGGCGAAATGATTCCCGCACCCGCCCAGGAGGCTTCTCGGCCCATCGAGCCTCGATCGAGAACCGAACCGATTCCTTCGACAGCGAATAGGCAATCGATAGCCCGACGACACCACCACCGACAACCACAACATCCGGGTTCTTCATGCCGTTGATCGTCTCGCGCTTCAAGGGTTCTCTCGGGTCTTCGAGCGACTCACTCCACCATTCGCCCGCCAATCGCGCTCGGGTATCCGGTAAAGGCGCTGTCCCTCCTCGGCGAGGATCAAGTGGCGGCCGTCCCAGGCGATCGACTCGATTCCGTCCGCCTGAAAATGCACTTCGCCGAGAAGTGTCCAGCCCCCGCGGTCGGTTCGGTTGTAGACGCGAGCGACATCAGAACCGCAGACAGCAAGCCACTTTCCGTCCGGAGACAGATCGGATCCGGTCACCGATTCGCGGAAGCCTGGTAACGAGCCCAGCCGCCTCGGAGTCGCGGGTCGGAGCAAGGGCGAGGGTGGATCGATGGGGATTTCGAACAGTTCCGCCTCTCGTCCATCGCTGGTCTTCGCGATGAGAACGGCCGCTTTCCCGTCGATGAAGAGCCCTTCCGCGTCGAAACGGGATCCAGGAGGAAATCGGTAGTAGCTGGCGGCGTCGATCTTGGGCGGCTTTGGTGTGGTCTTCGTCAAGTCCGGCTCGACGAGCTGATAGATCACCCGGAGCGGCAGGTTTCCCCCGTTGTTCCCGATGTCGCCGACGAAGAGATGCCCCGCGTTGTCGGCGGCGAGATCTTCCCAGTCGACGTTTGCCACGCTCAGTCCGACCCGTCGCACGACCGTACCATCCCGTCGGACCGCGAAAAGCGCCGGGGGATTGCCGGAGTCGTTGTGCACCCAGAAAATGTCCGGGTCGCGACGGCTCTGGACGATCCCGGAGACCTCTCGAAGCTCCGGATCGCGGAACCGCCCCAGGGGTTCGAGCGGTCCGTTCGGTGCGATTGCCAGGGTCACGGCAAGGAAACACGTGACGGCTCGGATCATCGCGATGCGGGTCATCTGGCGGGCCTCATACGATGAGCAAAATCTATCATACCAAAACGAGGAGGAATCCGGCCACCGCCTTCGTCATCGGATCGACAATCAAGGACTCGCTCGATCCGCCTCTCGGGAGAATTGGCCATGACGATTCGCAATTCAGTAGGGCTCGGCGCCGTCTCCTTGTGGCTCTCGCTGGCCGCCACCATCGCGCTGTCGTGGGAGGATCCTCCTCGTCCGGTCTCGTCGCAGGTTAAAGCCCTTCGCGCGGTCATGGACCGGCAGGTCGAATGCTGGAACCGACAGGATCTGGATGGGTTCCTCGCGACCTACTGGAACTCGCCCGAGCTGGTATTCCAGTCGGGCGCGGATTTGTTTCGAGGGTGGGACGCCGTTCGAGAACGGTACGAGGCGAGGTATCGCGGCGAGGGACGCGAGATGGGTCGGCTCGAGTTTCTTGATCGAGAAACACTCTTGCTGGGGGAAGACGCTGGTTTCGTCCGAGGGCGCTGGAGGCTCGTTTTGTCCAACGGCAAGTCCGTGGAGGGCCGATTCACGGTGATCTCTCGCAGGTTTGCGGATGGCTGGAAGATCGTGCACGATCACACGTCGGCGCGAACGCCCTGACGCGGCGTCGGAGCCGGCTTGCGGATCGGGCACGGGACGGGCAAACTCTGTTTCAGCGACTCGCCCGTCGTTTCGGTCGAGATCTTGTCTCGTCCCCAACCGGCCCGGAAGGATCAGTCCGCTCATGGAGATGCCACAAGTCCGTCCTGGGAAAGTGAAGCCGCCGGAGGCGATGCCCCGGGTCGTCGCGTTCTTCTATAACTCCGCCCAGGGCAACGCCGCCATCCAATTGCTGACTCAGCTCGGCGTTCCCAGTAACCGGCTGGGAGTGACGCCTCCCGAGCGGATCGAAGGCGGGCAGGGAATGATCCTCTCCATTGCCTGCCCCGACGAGGCGATTCTGCGTCGCGTCGAAGCGGTTTGCCGCAGTCAGGGAGCGGAGATTCACCACCAGAGACCCTGACGATCACTGCCGGACCCACCACCTGTACGCGACCCTTTTTGGCCATCCCACCAAGCACGTACCTCGGACGAGGACACCCGCCATGCGACGGATCTTGCTCGCGCTGACGCTTCTTCTCACCACAAGCTGGTCGGTCTTCCCGCTCGAAGCGGCGGAGGAGCCCGAGGTTCCCTCGTTCGCTCGGGAACGGCCCGCGATCAAGACCGGGGAGCCGATTTTCGAGTTCAACGGCAAGGATCTCACCGGATTCTACACGTACCTGCGAACGCACAAGTACGAAGATCCCGACCACGTCTTCAGTGTCCAGGATGGCATGATTCGTGTCTCCGGCCAGGAGTTCGGTGGATTCGCGACCAAGGAGCCATATAGCGATTACCACCTGATCGTTGAGTGGAAGTGGGGTGATGAGACTTGGCCGCCCCGCAAAGATCGGGCGCGAGACTCGGGCATTCTTCTTCACTGCGTGGGCCCCGATGGCGCAGCGGGCGGTCAGTGGATGCAGTCGCAGGAGTGTCAGATTATTGAGGGGGGCTGCGGTGATTTCATCATGGTCGCTGGACTCGAGAAGTCGACCTTGACCTGCGAGACGCGAGTTGGCCCGGATGGCCAGCTCTACTTCGAAAAGGGAGGTAAGGCCGAAACGCGAAGCGGTGGCCGCTTCAACTGGTGGGGTCGAGATCCAGCCTGGAAGGACACCCTCGGTTTCCGGGGCAAGAACGACGTCGAGAAGCCCGCCGGAGAGTGGAACCGGATGGAAGTCATCTGCGACGGTGACACGATTACGAACATCGTCAACGGGTTCGTGGTCAACGTTGGCACCAAGTCGAGCCTGACCAAGGGGAAGATTTTGTTCCAGTCGGAAGGGGCGGAGATTTTCTTTCGCAAGATCGAAGTCCGGCCCCTCGTCAAATAATCCCTTGTTTTCGAATCCGGGAACCGGTCGAGACCGCACCCGCAGCCTCGGCCGGCTCCCTGTGGATGCCTTGTTTTTCAGAATCCATGCACTCGCACTCTTGACGGAGATCCTGTAGAATACAAGGACTGGTTCACCTCCCCATCTCTCGCCAGTCGGAGTGTCGAACTCGAGATGCGACGAGATCTGACTTGGGTTCTTTCCTTGGTGATCCTGATCTGGCCCGCAATCGCGTTCGGTCAGGGCGGACCGGCCGCGCCGGCGATCGGTAAGGGGATTCAATACCTCCGATCCAAGACGGGCAAAATGTCGGTCGGCGAGGCTGGCCTATCGGCCCTGGCGATGATCAAGGCCGACGTCCCGCCCACGGATCCCGGTCTCCAGGCCTGCCTGGGCAAGGTGATGACGGCGTTCCCTGGCGGGAACTACGTTCCCGAGAAGCGGGGCGGGCACGACATCTATGAGGCGGCCGTGATCTGCCTCGCCCTGGTCAACATCGATCCGGTGGCGTTCAAGCCTCAGATCAAGGCGGTGGCCGACTACATCATGAGTCAGCAAAAGGGAAACGGAAGCTGGGACTATTCCCACCGCACGTTCGGTGACTCCTCGATCAGCCAGTACGCGATTCTCGGTCTCTGGGAGGCGGCCAACATCGGAATCGACGTTCCCCCGGCGGTCTGGGATCGATCCGCTCGGTGGTTCCTTTCCACGCAATTCGGCGACGGTGGTTGGAACTATCACAAGGACGAGCCTCAGTGGATCGAGACGGTCTCGATGACTGCGGCAGGGGTCGGGAGCCTGCTGATCTGCAACCGGCAACTGGTCGACTTTCGCAAGAGCAACGACGCGCTCAACCCGCTGCTCACCCCCTTGGTCATCGAAGGAAGCGCCACGTCGAAATACAACGTCGAGACCACGGCGGGATCTCTGAACGCGGCCGCGAAGCGCGGGCTCGACTGGCTCGGTCGCTACTTTCGTCCGACGGAAGATGACATTATCGGTCAATCGTCGTTCTATGGTCTTTATGGTATCGAGCGCATTGGCGCCCTGGCCGATAAAGCCACCCTCGGCGGTTCCGACTGGTTCGACAAGGGGATGCAATACATCCTCAAGACGCAGCATCCGGATGGAAGCTGGAATGGTCGTCAGCATGGGGACGTCCCGAACACCTGCTGGGCTATCCTCTTTTTGACACGATCCACGGCCAAGTCGGTCCGAAAGATTGATATTCGACGCCTTGGCGCGGGCACGCTCCTGGGCGGTCGCGGACTTCCCTCGGACCTGAACAATCTGACGATCGCGCAAGGGCGCGTGGTCGTCCGGCCCATGAATGGCGCTGTCGAGGGAATGATCGCCGTTCTTGAAGACCCTAGCGCTTTGAATGCCGACTCGGCGCTGGCGGGTCTCGTGACCCGTTACCAGTCGGACGGCCCCAGGGCCTTGCGGCCCTTCAAGGATCGATTCCGAAAGCTGCTGACCGATCGTGACCCCGGCGTGCGTCGTGTCGCCGCCTGGGCGCTCGGTCGAACAACCGACCTCGACGTTGCACCGAGCCTGATTGCTGCGTTGCTCGACGCCGATGAGGATGTGGTGGCGGAGGCCC
>CAZRGV010000001.1:136497-160585 GCA_964599655.1 uncultured Isosphaeraceae bacterium
GTCGGGCTCCAGGTTCTCAGCCGGAAGCTCGACGGCTATGGTCCGCCTCGAGGCGCTTCGGCTCAGCAGAAACTCGAAGCGGCTCAGAAATGGCGGGCCTGGTACGAGGATGTCCGTCCCCCGGACCTCGACGCGCTCGATGACCCAACCTTCACCCCGTCCGCCAACGTGGAGGCTCGACGATGAGCGTCGTACCCACGCCCAGGGATCAGGAGGGAGTGAACGAGGCTCTCCGCTCGCCGACTTCGGCGGATCGAACGGACGGTATGTCCGCACCGGACCCGGCTCCGAAACCAACCACGAAACCCACGCCGCCCGACAGCGAACCGAAAGAGATCGAGCCGAAAGTCCAGGGAGAATCCAAGCTCGATCGCGTATCCTCGTTCCTGATGTCCGTCGTCATCGGCGCCGCGATGGCCGTCGGCTGGCTGGCGATCATTTACGTGACGCAAAAGGCCTTCGCGGCCAAGATTCCCGCCCGCCTGGAAATCGTCGAGGTTTATGGTGGCGGCGGAGGAAGTCCCGACGGAACCCCGGGAGCCACCGAGGAAGTCAATGTTCCAGGCGCCGAGGCGTCCCCCTTCGCCTCGAACAACATGGAAGACGCTTCGGAATTCGAGGAACCCGCGGTGGAGCAAACCTCGTCCGCCATGATTGACGCCCTGGCCGAGCCCCCTCCGGAAATGGCGCAGATCGACATCGCCGAAGCGCTTCCCAACGCCGGTCCGGTCGCCAGCGGAAAACGCTCCTCCAAGATTGGTACGGGAGGTCGTGCCTACGGATTTGGTCCCGGAGACGGTGGAGTCGCTCGCGAACAGCGTTGGGTGATTGTTTTCAACCCAGGGCAAACTGCGGACGAATATGCCCGCCAGCTCGACTACCTCGGCGTGGAACTCGCGGTGCCCTCGGGTGCCGCGAATCTGGAATACGCGTCCAACTTTTCCAGCGCAACCCCGACCAAACGCATCGGCCTGGCCAAGGCCGATCAACGTCTCTACTTCCTCTGGCAAGGGGCCGGACGTAAAAGTTCGGACGTTTCGTTGCTTCAGAAGGCGGGCATTCAGGTTGGAAACAAGGCGATCTTTCAATTCTATCCCAAGGCTGTCGAGGACATTCTGGCGCAACTCGAGGTTCAGTACAAAGGTCGTCAGCCCGCCGAAATCCGCAACACAAGATTCTCGGTCGTCTCCAACGGGAATGGTTACGCCTTCAAGGTCCTTTCGCAAGAGCCGCTCTGAGCGCTTGAGATGGGCCTGAGCCTCGTTCGTTGGGGGATCGACAACCGTAGTCCTCGTGCCTGCATGGATCTATGATCTTCCGTAAAGTATCAACGCAACCGAAGGAGTGAAGGCCGCGCATGGCGACTCTTGAAGTTCATGATGGACGCGGCCGGGTCGAATACGTCACGATCGCGCGCGAGCATCCGCTGATCTTCGGATCCGATCCCAAGTGCGACGTGGTCCTGAACGACCCCCAAATCTTGCCGTTTCACGGTCGATTGCGATGGAAGAACGACCGGTTCAAGGCCGAGGCATTTCCCGAAGCCCGGGCCCTCGATTTGAACGGAAAGCAGATCGTCTCGGCCAGCTTTCGTCAGGGGGATGAGATCCAGATCGGCCGATACCGGATCTTCCTGGTCAGTGAGGAGGATGGTCCGGTCGACGTCGAGAAAACCAAGGTCCAACCACGACCAGCGGCGGCGAGCGGAGATCTCGACTGGATGCGGGGAATGGACGTCGAGCCACCCTCGATGGAGGCGCCTGTGGGTCGTCGGCAAACGGCCCGAGGTCTGCAGGTCGGTTCGAAACCGAGCGCGACGCCAAGCCCCGGCGCAGCGAGCCCACCTGCCGCGGTCAAGGTTGCCTGGTGGCGAAAGGCGCTTCGCGCCCTGAATGCGGGAGATCGGCCCCCTGGCCAGGAGAAGCTGACCTCGTCCCCTTTGATTCTCGGGCTGGCGGTCATCCTGGCTCTTTTGCTTCTGACCGGGTACGGCCTCTGGTCGGTCATCGCGAAGAATCGGGCCGACCGGCAGTACCTGATCGCTGAGGAGGACCTCGAGAATCGCGAGTTCCGGAACGCGCTTCAGGCTTTCGACGAGTTTCTCGAAACGAACCCGAGAGACCCCAGAGTGGGCAAGGCTCGGGTTCTTCGCGAGCTCGCCAACGTCCGCCAGTTCACCGCGAGTGGAGGCGTGTCCTGGACCACCGCCATCGATGCGGCGAAGGAGATGATCGAGAAAGTCGGGGATGAGCCAGCCTACGCCGACGCTCGAATGTTCCTGGCCGAGGAAATACTCAAAGCCGCCGAAGGGCTCGCGGATGTCGCTCGAACCCGGGCCGACGCCAAGACGCTGGCCGAGTCGGAGGCCGCGGTCGCCCTCCATGAGAAGGTCGCCGGACCCGCCGCGAAAACGTTGCTCAAGAAATCCCTCCTACCCGGAAAGCTGGAAGAGGCCCACGCGGCGGTCACGAAAGCCCAGATCCGCAAGGATGCCCTGGCAAAGATGGCCGACGCTGTCAAGAAGGGCTCGGCGGCCGATGTCTTCGCCACCCGAGACGCCCTCGTGGCGCAATACCCGGACCTGGCGGATGACAAGGAGGTCGTCGCGGGTCTGACCGGCGCGAACGATCTGGTTCGCAAGGCCGTCAGTTTCGACCCCACGAGACGACCCGCGGAAACCACGCCGCACCCCGACCCGCTTGGGCCGCCCGTGTCCCTCGTGCTCCGCAGCAGTGCGCCCGGAACATCGCCCGAGCCGGCGACTTCTGACGGGGCGATTGTCTATGCTCTGGCCCAGGGGTATCTCTACGGTGTCGATGGCGCGGTCGGCGCGCCGTTGTGGCACGTGCCGGTCGGACTCTCGACACCGTTCTCTCCGTTGCCGATCGCCGGGTCGAATCCGTCGGTGTTGATCTTTGACGCGCGACACGACGAACTGGTGCGACTCGATGGCCGGACCGGGCGACTTCTCTGGAGACAGGCCACCGGAGAGCCCGTCACGTCCCCGCCCCTTGTCATGGGAAACCGGATCGTTCAAAACACGCCCTCCGGCAAGATGCTGCTGATCGATCTGCCTAGCGGCGAGCTTCGGGGCACGCTCGACGTCGGCAAGCCCCTCTCGGGAACGCCCGCCAGCGATGAGACCGGAGAGCATCTCTACCTGACCGCCGACCGGGACAGCGTCTTCGTCATTTCGAGGGACCCGACCGAGTGCGTTTCGGTCGCCTATCTCGGTCATCGACCCGGTTCGATCCGATGTGCTCCGGCCCGGCTGGCCGACTTCCTGATCGTTCCCGAGAACACCGAACTCTGGGAAGGAAAGTGGTCGGTCTTCGTGATCGAGGAGGATGGGGCCAGGCTTCGATTTGTCCAATCTGTCAAGATTCCTGGCTGGACCTGGCAGACTCCTGAATCGCAGGGCTCGATCGTCTGGTCGTTGACCGACCGAGGCGCTGTGACGGCCTTCTCGATGGGCCCGGTCGAGTCGAAAGAACCTCTGACGATGATCGCCTCGACCGTCCCGGATGCCCGCCCCTCGGGTCCGGCCTTCGCTCGAGCGCGAGGAGACCGCGAACTTTGGATTTCCTCGTCCCGCCTTGCGCGATTCGACCTGGATACCGAACGGGGCTTGCTCTCTCCCGCTTGGACGATCGAACGAGCCGGCCCATCGCTCGGGCCCATTCAAACGGCCGGCCGCCTTGCGGTGCTCACGCACCAGTTCACCGAAGGGCCCGGAATCACCCTCTGGGGTGTCGATCCCTCAAACGGCAAGGTTGCGTGGCGAACGATCCTTGGCGCTCCCTGGCCGCTCTCCCCCGCGCCGTCCGCCGACGCTCAAGAACTCGTCACCCTGGCCACCGATGGCAAACCGGTTCACTTCTCGAAGGAATTGCTCGCTAAGGGTGGCTTTCTAGAACAACCTTTGCGACGACCGGGTTACTTCTACCTGCCGAAAGGACCGCTGCTGAGTCTAGAGACGGACGGTTTGTCGGTGCTCGTGCCAGCCCCCGACGCCGACCACTTGCTCGTTCGAGAAGATCCGCAAGCCGAGTTTCGTCGCGTCGACCTCCCGGCGGTCCTGGGGGCTTGGCCCGTCTTCTGGGGTACCGACCTGTTCGTGCCCGGAATCGATGGTCGCGCTTACCTGGTTGACCCGAAGACCGGGGCCTCTCGGGCGGAGCCGTATGTGCCTGTCTTCGACGCCTCCAAGCCCACACGATGGAAAAGACCCGTCTTTCTCTCCAGCGACGCGGTCGTTCTGGCTGATGAGTCGGGCACGGTTCGTCGCCTGAACCGGTTGACCGAGCCCCGGGTCCGACTCGACGTAGTGGGCGACGTCGTCGACCTGAAGAGTCCGTTCGAGACCGATCCGGCATCCACCGGTGATGCCGTCATTCTGGCGACGGCGGACGGCCGCGTTCGATCGCTCGCGGGACGCGACCTGAGCCCCTTGGGCGCGTGGACGCTCGAAGTACCGAGGGCGCTTGGACCGCTTTCAGTGGGGAAACACGCCATTGTCGTCGACAAGGCGGGGGGCGTGCTCTTCTTTGGGCCGGACGGGAGCCGCGTCTGGTCGGCCGACCTGCGCGACGCGCCCCCTGTGGGGCCTCCCGTGATCAAGGGGGACGCCGTCTGGTTCCTCAGTCGCGACGGCGCTCTCCAGAAACGCGCGCTGGCCGATGGCGCTCCACTCGACCGGATCGATCTGGGTATCCTTCCCGCTGGAGGTCTCTGGGCGGTTGGTTCGGATTTGATCGTCTCGGCTGCGCCGGGCACTCTTCGGCTGCTCTTGCCCTCGGCCAGCGCGGGCACGTCTCCATGACCTTGGGTTCCTGCCACGTCGCGTCGTCCCGTCCATTCCGGATCTCTGAAACTTGCCGAACGCCGGAAGATCCTCCCATGAGAAGCGTCTCACGATCCTCAAGAGCCCTGATGACGGCACTGATGACCGGAGCCGTTCTCGCATTCGTTTGGGGGCTTTCCCCGGAGTCGCTCGTCCTGAAGGCCGCCGATGCCCAGGAACCGACCGAATTGCTCCAGACGACGCCGTTCGACCGCCTCACCCTCATTGACAACTCTGTCATGAAGGTCGAACCGGTCAGTCCTCGCCCGTTGCCCGAATACGACCCCTTGAAGAAGAAGAAACCAGAGCGGTCCCGGGGTCTGGGAAACATCTTTCTGAAAGGCGGTCAGTCCAAGGATGAGCCCGAGGCGAAAGAGGACGACGAGCCGGCCGATCGGGTCATCATTCACCTGATGGAAGGGGCCCAGCGCGACTTCACGGTCAAGCGAGGAAGCATCAAGAGCGTCGAATACTGGGAAGACATGCTTCTCGCCGAAGGCGAGAAACAGGTCCTTCGCCGCAACTTCCCCAAGGCCTTCGAATACTACCTCGCCGTAGAGGCTCGAAACCCGAACTGGAAGGGCTTGAAAGAACATGTCGAAACCCTGCTCTTCGAAGAAGGGACCTGGGCTCTTGCGAGCAATGAACGGGATCGCGGCATCCGCCTGCTCCGGGAGTTGAACGAACGACGACCGGATTACCCGGGCCTGGCCGAAAAACTGGCGAACGCCTACGCGAATCGCATCGAGGAAGCGATCAATAAGGGGGCCTTTGGGTTCGGCCGTAAGATTCTTCACGAACTCGAAAAGATCTCACCCGATAACCCGCTGGCATCCGAATTACAAAGGCGGTTTATCCAGCGCGCGGAAGATCTGACACAGCGGGCGCAGAAGACTTCCGGATTCGAGCGGCTGGACCTGTTGACCCAAGCCCTTCGGATCTGGCCCAAGTATGAGCCCGCGACCCAACAGTTCCCGGAGGCGTTCCGCGACGCTCCGACGCTCGACGTCGGCGTGATCGACGTCCCGAGACCAGTTGCTCCCTGGCGGAATTCGACCGCCTCACGTCGCGTATCGCCCCTGCTTTATCTGCCCATTCTGGCCGATGACAGCGAGGACGCGCTCCGAGGGAAGTCAACTTCGGGCCAGCTTGCCTCCGAGGTGATTCTCGGTGATCTCGGCCGTCGAATCGACCTGACCCTGAGGCGAGGGCTTCGATGGTCGGACGGTTCGCGGCAGGTCTCGGCGATTGACGTGGTTCGGGCCCTCTCCGACCGGGCGCAGCCTCGTTCTCCCGCGTACAACGCCCGATGGGCCGATTTGCTCGATCGAATCGAGACCATCGATATCGACCGCCTTACGGTGAGACTAACCCGTCCAACGCTCAAGGCAGCCTCCTGGCTGCTCGAGCCGATCGGCCCCGCTCATGCTTCCTGGGATGGTCGTGTCTCGACCTCGGACGGTCGGCTCCCCGTCGGCGATGGTCCTTACTCGTTCGCATCGGGGACGAATGAACAAACCACGTATCTCCTCTCCGATCTCTCCGCCGAGAGCGGTAGCGCATCGAGCGAATCCGCTTCGCCGAAGATTCAACGGATCCGGGAAATCCGCCTTCCGGATGCCGCGTCCGCCATGGGGGCCTTCGTTCGAGGCGAAGTCACGCTGATCGAGCATGTCCCGCCCGATCGTGTGGAAGCCATTCGTCGAAACGAGGATATGAAGGTCGGTCGTTACCGCCTGCCTGCGGTTCACTACCTCGCCGTGGATGGCCGCAATCCGGTGCTGATGAATCGATCCCTCCGAAGGGGAATCTCCTACGCGATCGACCGGAAGACGCTTCTCGAGGAGACCTTGCTCCGGCGTCCGATTGACGAGGTGAATCGACCAGCCGATGGCCCCTTCTCCGTGGAAAGTTATGCGAATGCCGCCGACGTCCCTCCGCTCGAGCACAAACCGCTCCTGGCTCGCATGCTCATCGCGGCGGCCAAGAAAGAAATGGTTCTCAACCGTATACGTTTAACACTCGAATTTCCCGCGATGCCCGAGGCTCAGGCCTCGGTGTCGAAAATGGCGGAAGCCTTGCGAGGCGCCGGCCTCGAAATCGACCTCGTGGAACGATCGGCGAGTGAACTGGAACAGGCACTCCAGTCAGGTCGAAAGTTCGACCTGGCCTACCGCGTTTCTCGCTGCGTCGAGCCTGTCTGGGAGGCTGGTCCGATCCTCTGCCCCGGTTACGACGCTCCCCCGGCGACCGATGGGCTCGCGGCCCTGGCCAGCCCTCGCATGATGCAGCTTCTGCTTCAGCTGGAACATGCGACCGAATGGACCTCGGCCCGGGAGTTGGTTACGCAGATCGACCGTGAGTGTCGCGACGAGTTTCCGATCATCCCACTCTGGCAGCTCCAAGAACACTTCGCCTGGCGAACCCGGATGAAAGGCCCGGCGGACGAGTCGAGCCATCTTTATCAAGGGATCGAACGATGGGAGATCGAACCTTGGTTCGCCACGGACCCCTGGTAATCCTGGTCGTGCTGCTGTCCCTGGCTCCTCCGTCGCTCGCCGCGGACGAAAGCAAGAGCAAGTCGTCACCCGCGACTGCCGCAACCTTGCCGATTGAACGTCGCCCCTACCGAATTCGAGCCTGGGTGGGGGTTCACCCGAGAGCCCGTCTCGATCATCGAGGGCGTGAGTCCTTGATCCGGGACTGGGAGGTCCTGGTCCGTCGGTTTATCGGCAGACCCTGGCAGCTCGAGATCGCCGAGGGGGATGGGCCCTTGCTGGCAGCTCCGCTCGAAAGACTCGAGCCGGGCGAGGTCGCGCCCCTCGCTCAAGGGTTTGATAAGGCGTGGATCATTCAGATCAATCCCGATCCCGAAAGCTATGGTTTTATACTTTCCGGCCGAGAGTTCGACGGCGCGACGTCGCAACTCGGACTGGTTTGCCAGCAATCCGCGAGTTCCGTCACGGATGCCTCGAGATCACTCTTCCTCCTGTCGCTCGACATGTTCTCACCGACCGCTGAGATCGGCGCGCAGTCGGCGGGGGGGGTTACCATCAAGGTTCAAGGGGGCGTTCTTCCCTCGGCCGACCCGATCGGCCAGGTCGTCTCCGTGGGTGCGGTCTTCCGGGTGGCTCGCATCTATTATGATGCCGACGGCGCGGTCCGTCGGATCGACATTATTCCGCGCACCTATCTGAAAGTTGCCAGCATCGACGGTCCAGACGCGCATTGCAAGATCATCAGCAAGTTGCGCGACCCATTGACCCGCATGGTTGTAGGTGGATATAAGGTTGTTGCCATTGGCACCAAGCCCACGGCCTTGCCCACCCGCCTGCGGTTCGTGACCGCCCCACCGAACGAACGTCCCGCCGCAGGCTACACCCTGACGTCTCGCCCCGCGCCGGACGGGCCCCCCCGGATCGTCGGAACCACCGACCGAGAAGGGCGCATCGTGCTCGAGCCTCATTTCGCCGACAATCTGGTGATTCTCCGGCTGCTCGCCGCCAACATTGAGCCGCTCGACGAGTTTCCGATGATGCCGGGCGAGTCGGTCGAGGAGCGCACAATCGTGATCAACCCGAAAGCTGACGCGGTCACGCTGGAATCTCGCCTCAACTCCTTGCGAGATGAAATCGTCGATCAGGTGGCCGTCCGGGCTCGTATCGAAGCCATGATCAAGCCTCGCGCCGAAGCGGAGAATTGGGAGGAAGTTCGCCTCCTCCTCGAGGAATTTCACAAGCTTCCGACCCGCCCGGTCTTCCAGGAACGATTCAATCGGCTCAAGGAAGAGGCGGCGTTGAAGCAACAGAAGACGCGAATGCCCGTTCTAACGAGAACCGCCCAGGGTCTTCTCGCGGACACAAGCGCACTGATCGAACGCTACCTCGACGACGAGACGTTCTTGGCCTACGAGGACGCCTACAACCGTTACGCCGCCACGGCTCCCAAGGAAAAGGTCATGGCCGGCACGCTGCCAACCGATCGACCGGAAGCCGCTCTCTCGCGCCTTGCCCCGCCGTCGGCGGCAACCGCCGGCCTGGAGGAATCGAAGGCCGGGTTGGTCGAATTCGTTTCTCAGGAGATGGGTTTTCGAGTCGCCATGCCGGGTCGTCCAGTGGAATCGACGACGACGATTTCCTCCGGGTCGGAGAGCGATCCCGAGCACTCGTTCCTCGTCGAGGATCCCACACGAGGTTCCTTTTTGGTCCGGGTCGTGGAGTTCAAGCGAACGATCTCGGGGGAAGCCGAGTCCAATCGCGTTTTCACGACCTGGCAACGTGAGGCCTTGTACCGCCACAAGGAAAGCCGCCTCTTGGTCGAGCGGACCTTGAATCTCGATGGACATGCCGGTCGAGAGATCGAGATCTCATTCGCAATGGCCAGCGCTCCCGGAGGTAAAGGTCTGGTCCGTTGCCGCGGCTTTGTGAACGGAAGGCGGCTCTATGAGGTCGCGATCAGCGGAACCGAGGCGATGGTCCGGGATCGAGCGGCCGAACTCTTCCTCGACTCGTTCCGCATCACAGGGACCGTCGCCGAGTCCTCGGTGAAGAACGCCGCAGCGTCTCCCGCCGGGTCCTCGAAGCCGTCGCCCGCGCCGGCTTCGTTGCCAGCCGCCACCGAGCCACCCAAGTCGTCCACTCCGACTCCAGCGAAACCGAAGCCAGGCCGGGGCGCACCGTCCTCGGTTCCCTTCTGATGCCGACGTTGACGAGACGGAGAGCTCAGCCTCGGCCGACTCTCGATTTCGTCAATCAAGGCAAAGCCATTCGATGGTTTTCCGTCCCTGATCGAACGAAGTTCTAGCAGGTTGTAATCTTGTGAGCACGCGTTTCGATGATGAGCCGGGCGAGCCACTCCAGGTAAGGAGTACCGCCGGTTCCTCTCGGGTCGGTTTCCCATTGCGCGATGTACGTCTGGGCGAAGCCGAGGTGAATCTCGCGGAAGGTCGATAGTGCCTCGATGACCTCGTTGAAAAGGTCGCTCGCGACCTTCGTGTGAAGGTCGGGCATCGCTTCCACTTGCTCGATCAAGGTGCGGTGTTCCCGCGGCATAAACGCCCGCATGTCGGCCAGATGGTCCGTCAGTGGTGAGGGCCGATGGTGGATTTTCAGGAGAGCGACCATCGTCGGCACGATGCTGCTTTGCGCCCCGGTTTCACCCCGGAAGTTCATCGGACGGGCATCGACTCCCTCGTAAACGACGTTCTCGAAGAATCGGATGTAGGGACGAAACGTTTTGTAGTAGAGGGCCGGATCCATTTTCTCGGGAATTCGACGGAGAATGGCCACCTGGGCCCAGAGTGTTCGCGCGATCTGGGCAAAGGCCTCATGAATCTCCTCCTCATCATTTTTCGGCAGCGCCTGGTGAATCCGGCTGATGGCCGAAATCAGGTCCGCCGCCAGGGCCTCGATCGCGACATGAACGAGGATGAACCAGTGCTCGTCATACAGGTGAACGAAACTCTGAATGGTATCAATGTTTCCGAGTGTGATCGGGCCGGTCGGGTCGAACCTCTTCCAGTTGTAAAGCGCGTAGCCATCGTAGCTCAGAATCGGTGGCCGCTGGAGTTGGCGGCACACCTCGCAGAGCGGTACGGCCAGGTTGCGAGGGAGTACCGTCGCTGGCTCCTCGCCCACTTGGTTGATGTAGGCGGACGCCAAGAACCCGAGTCGGACGTAATAGAGGCGGAGGATCGGGCCCGAGACGTGCCAGTCGTCGAATCGCGGAAGCGGGGGAATTTCCAACGCGCGGACGAAGGTGCGAAAGTGTCGGTCAAGCAGCAGGCTGGGCAAGTCGTGGCCCAGTAGGTCGAGTGGCGCGAACTCGGAATCGTCGCCGAAGCGAGGCAGCGGATCGAAGGGAGGCAGGAAGCCTCGACGAGCATAGCCGATCTCCGAGGGCAGGAAGTGCGTCTCCGCCTGGGTCAAGATGTTCATTGTTGAGGCCCCTGGAATCGGGGAGTGAAGGGACGGCCCGCCCCCCCTTCGACGGCCCAGCCGTCGAGGGGGCAGGGCGGCCGTCATGAACGGACCCCAACAGGAATTCTTCGGCACCGGGAGGCATGGGGCAACTCCGTCGCGACTTGTTCCCCTTCCTTGTCTCGTCCCTCAGCTCAAGCGATAAACACGCAACGCGTTATCGTGAAACAGTTTTCGATGATCCGCTTCACTCCGGTCATGGACGATCATCCACAGGGCCTCGACCCACTGGCGATAGGTTGCGGCACGGGTGCAGACCGGCCAGTCGCTTCCGAAAATGACCCGATCGGGACCGAACGCGTCCAGCACATGGAGAATGATGGGGGCCAGATCGTCGATTGTCCAAGGGTCGGGAGCCGCCGATGCGACGATGCCCGAAACCTTGCAAACGACATTCGTGCGCTCGGCGAGGCGAGAGAGGTCGCTTCGCCAGCCGGAGAGATCCTTCGATCGTACGTTAGCGTTGCCGCAGTGATCCAGGATGAACGACGTTCCGGGACATTCATCGGCGATCCTGGCGGCGTCTCGAAGCTCCGCAGGCCGCATGCAAAGATCGAAGCTCAGGCCGAGGTCCCCCAGAAGCCGGAGACCTCGGACAAAACTCGCTTCGAGTGCGAAGCCTGGCGGGGTGCTTGCGCCATGCAGGACCTGGCGGATCCCTTTGATCTCGGGATCATTACGAAACGACCGGATGTAGGTCGGGAAATCCTCGGACGCGGGCCGGCCCGAAATGACCGCCGCGACCATCGGTGACCCTCCTCCGCGGATGATCTCGAGCACGTGCAACGCCTCCGCTCTCTGCTGCGAGGGCTCGACGTCGACCTCCATGTAAACCGACTTCGCGACATTCAATCCGCGCGTTGCTTCCCAATAGTCGTTCATCAGGAAGCTTCGGTTCAGGGTCATTGCCGTCTTCAGCCACGAAAGCGTGAACTTCGAGAGGTCCCAGAGGTGTTGGTGCGTGTCAATGATCGGAATCATCGTCGGGGCTCCTGGGGAGTGAGCATTGACCTCTCTCTGGCAGGACCTCCCGGCAACCATCGCGGCGGCCATCGCGGTGGAGGATCGTAGAAATCGGCGTCGATGAACATATTGAATCATGATAGTAAAGCCTCGGCCGATCCAGACGACTTGCCCCTTCCGGAACAGCCAATCTCAGAGTCGAAGCTGTCACCGGAGCCAGAAACCCGGAGGCATCCTGAAACTCCGGCGCCGATCAACCTTTTAAAACTGATTCTCACTCGACTCTTGGCAGACTCTTGATCCAGTCGGCAAGAAGCTTAACGGCTTCTCGGTCCACCTCGGTGGAGACCAGCGGAGGCATCTGGCCAGTCTCGCGGCGGTTGATCCGCTGATAGAGCACCGAGCGCTCGGGGGAACCGGGGGCGACGAGCCGCGCATCCTTGATCTCGAAGTCATTATGAATGGGAACCTCATCGATCAAATGCGTGCGGTCTAGCGGAGTCGTTCTCGCCAGATCCATCCGGGCGTTGCCACCTCCTTCAGGGACGTGACAAGTCGAGCAGTTAACATGTAGGTAGGAGCGAACGCGATCTTCTCGTGACGCGGTCGAATCGTAGGGGTTCACCAGCTTCGGGCGGTCTTCGGACTGTTTGGGAAGCGTCCCCTCGAATAGGCCGATGTGTTCCAGCGCGCGGAGCTGATTGTCAACGACTCCACCGAAATCACGGTCGCGGTCCAGTTGCAAGGGGGTAAAGCCTAGAACGAATCCGGACGCTCGAGAGTGGCAGACCATGCAATCGGTGCGTGTGGGGAATCGCCAGATCTGATCGCGACGGCCGTCAGGCAAGGTCGGGTCGGCAACCTCGAACTCTCCGACGGCTCCCTCAGCGGGGAGCAGTTCGGCGTCGGTCTGGTGGGTGTTCCAGCGATACGAATAGCCGGTCCACTCTCCTTGTTGCCGGACGAGGAGCCGGGTCTCGATCCGTTTCCGAGCCGCCTTGCCGTCGTCGTCAACCAAGTTGAGGCTCAGCGTTTGGACCAAGACCGAACCATTGGGCAAGCTCCACGCCCCCCCCGCATTCTGCTGCGGGCGCTGGACGATCCGCTCAAGGCCGGGGAAGGCAGCGAATCGTTCGAGCGTCGCGCCGTCGGCCCACTGAGGCGCCGCGACCTCGAAGGGCAGGGCGGCCGGATGGGGCTTGTGGTTGGCCACCGAGGCGAACAGGCCGGTCTCACTTAGCCGGGTTGGGAAGGGCTGCTTGGGACGATCGGCCTCGGTTGTCGGTTCGAGACGATAGAATCCGCTCGCCTGATCGATGACGTAGATTTCCTTCGCGTGGTCGGTGCCAAAGCCAGTGATGTTGAAGGGTGTGTCGACCAACTCGCGATGCCAGATGACTCGGGTACCATCGTGCTTGATGCCCCAGACGCGGCCCGTCGACCAGTCACCGTAGAGGTAGGCGCCGACGAGATCGGGCAATCGCGTTCCGCGATAGACACGGCCGCCGGTGAGCGAGCGAGCCTCGCTGTGGTGGTGCTCGGCGGCCGGCGGCGAGATCGGGTCGGGGCCCGCCTGGCGCTTGGCCTGGAAGATATGACTTCCTTCGGTAAGACTCCAGCCGTAGTTTCCTCCCTTCTGGATCAGGTAGATCTGTTCCCAGAGATCCTGACCGTTGTTCCCGACCCAGAGTTGGCCCGACTCGCGATCGATGCTCAGCCGCCAGGGGTTGCGAAGGCCGTAGGCCCAAAGCTCAGGACGGGCGCCAGGCCGATTTACGAAGGGGTTGTCTTTCGGGACACCGTAGTTGCGGCCTGGATCGGGGTGATCGACATCGATCCGTAGCACGGCACCGAGCAGATCGTCGAGGGACTGGCCGGTTACGTAGAGGTCGGAGCCGCTCGAGCCGTCACCCGAGGAAATATAAAGATACCCATCGTTGCCGAAGTCAAGATCGCCGCCGTTATGACCGTTCGACTCCCACTCGATGATCAGAAGCCGTGAATCCGGATCGATCCGATGCGGCGATTTGCGATCGACCGTGTAACGCAAGACCTGGGTCTTCTTGTCAGGGCCCTGCATCGGGCCGTTGAGACCGAGGTAGATGTAGCCATTGCGCTCGTAGTCGGGGTGGAGGGCCAGACCCACGGCGAGGCCGTCGATATCGAGAAGAGTCTCGGCCTCGGACGCGTTCTGGTCGTCTGGGATGGCGAGCAGGCGACCCGGTCCCGCCCAGTAATTCATGTGCTGGAGGATGAAAAGCCGGTTGGTGCCCGGTTCCGGGGTCAGGACCAGGGGTTGCTTCACCGTCAGGTTGGGGAACGCCCGAACGACCTTGTACGGCAGCGGTGGATCAGGGGAGCCGACGACGCGGGAGTCGTTCCAGGGAAGGCGTTGTTCCAGGCCGAATGGCTTCGCGTCCGTCTGGCCATCGTCGGCCTGGATCGCGGTGGGGACAAGCATGAGACTCAGGACAAGCACACGCGGCAAAAACATGGGGTGGGCCTCTTGGCGAATCGGAACGATCGGATCGTGGGAGCGATGGGCGGAGACTCCACGTCGAGAGGTTTCAGTGTAATCGAATCGGGAAACCTCTCCCAAGATCCGAGCCGCGCTTTGATCCCGGTTTTGGACGTGGAGACGTGGATGATGGATCGGATGTGGCTACCCGGGGGCCCCAGATCGTGGGTTGGGATCAGCCAAGCGACTTGGCCTACCCGTCGAGGATCCTTGACCAGCCAGACTCATTGCGGCTTGCCACATCTGGCGGCTTATTATCGCTCGGCAGGGACGGTTCGCCCTGCATTCGATTGGCAGACTTTCGACATCAATAAGTTGAATATTATATTAAAAAAACAATTATTACACAAATAAGTAATTTAAAATCCTTATAATATTTATGTGCAATGCGCAAGGAAGACGACGCGTCCGCAGAAAAAGGCGAATCCTTAAATTCTTGGCATTGCCCGGTTCTATTGGCGAAAATCCGCATTGGTTCTTCGGATGTGTCTGTGCGACGTGGCTGTCGCGTGAACGCTGAGGGACGCCGTTCGATAATCCGGGAATGACGACCCTTTGGTTGGCACATTCGCGACGCCACCTGCTGGACGTCATCATCCGGACGCGTCAAGGGTGGGCCAGCAGGGAGAGGATGATGTGTCGGTGCCACCCGGTCCAACTCCTCACCTCGTAGTCGGCCAGACCGGCCTCCTGCTTGGCCGACTCGAAACCGCCCTAGATCGACCACGGGGTCCCGGCGGTCTTGGCCAACCGGTTCAACGTCGTTCACTTCGGGCCCGCGGCGATGGAATACGTCAGGTCCTCGGGGTCGTCGAGGCTCTTGCGGACCAGCAGCCACCGCCGCCAGGCCGGGCCCAGGTCGCTGTTGATCGCCACCCACGCCCAGGCGTACCGCCTCGGCCCCTTGCTCCCCGTGGCGATCGTGATCGTGAGCCAGGCCCGCTTCGACAGGGCTTTCGCTAGGTTCTGTCCGGTGAATCGTAAGCCTTGAAGCAGCGACGGATCATGGCGAGCTTGACCATCGCCAGGAAGTTCACCGCCAGCTTCTCGTAGCGGGTCGCCAGGCGGCCGCACTCCTTCAGCCAGCCGACGCATGGCTCGACCACGTTCCGCCGCCGGTACGCCCCCGTGTCGAAGTGCGGGTCGCGTCGCTGGTCCTTGCGGGTTGGGATCACCGCCTTGACCCGGCGGCGACGCAGGTAGCGGCGGACACGTCGGTAGCTGTACCCCTTATCCCCGGCCAGCCGCCTGGGGCGGCTGCGGGGGCGGCCCCGCCCGGGTCGCTTGATCCGCACCACCTCCAACACCGGCTCCAGCGACTTCGACTCGTGGGCCTGGCCGACCGTCACCACCGCCGAGAGGGGCAGGCCGTTGCCGTCGACGACCAAGTGGAGCTTGGTGCCGAAGCCGCCTCGGGATCGGCCGAGGGCGTGGTCCTCCGGCTCGTCGGGAACCTTTTCCCCCCCGCCCCCGGCCGCCGCACGGCCGGCCCGGATGCTGGTGGCCTCGACGCACCAGAGGTCGTGGTCGATCTTGCCCCGCTGGTCGAGCCGCATGTGCAGCCGCTCCAGGATGCGGTCGAAGGTGCCGTCCCGACGCCAACGGCTCAGCCGGTCATGGACCGACTTCCAGTTGCCGTAGCGCTCGGGCAGCTCACGCCACTGGGCCCCGGTGTGCAGGATCCAGAGGATGCCGTTGAGCGTCGTCAGGTGGTCGTTCCACTGCCCGCCGGGCTTGCTAGTGGCGGGCAGGAGGTCCTCGATCGTGGCGAATGGCTCGGCGGTCAGCTCGTAGAGGCGGGTCATGGCGGCCTCCGTGTCCCAGAGGAAGCCATGGTAACAACTTGCGTTTCACCGGACAGAACCTAGGCCGCCCGAAGCCGTGCTCGATTCCCGCTCGAGGACGGGGCCGTGGTGCCACGCCCGGCGTCCCCGTCCGCGCCCAACCCCAAGGAGACCGCCGGTGGAGCAGGAACAGATCCAGTACGTCGCGCTCGACAAGATCGCCCCCGACCCCCTGCAGCCGCGTCGGGATTTCGGCAAACAGCCCCTAGAAGAGCTGGTGGCCAGCCTGAAGGAGGTCGGCCAGCTCGTGCCGATCCGCATCCGACTCGACGGCGAACGGTTCGTCCTGGTGGACGGCGAGCGGCGCTGGCGCGCCGCGAAAGTCGCCGGTCTGACGGCGATCGCGGCCATCGTGGAGAGCAAGGCGCTCGACGCCGGCCAGCTCGTGGCCAACTGCCAGCGCGAGGGTCTGACCGCGATGGAGGAGGCGCAGGCCGTCTCCCGCCTCATGGAAGAGACCGGCTGGACGGCAGCCCAGGTTGCGGCCCGCCTCGGAAAGTCCCCCGCGACCATCTCCCGGCTGCTCTCCCTTCTCGGCCTGCCGCACGAGGTGCAGAGCGGGTCGCGACCGGCGAGATCGCGGCCAGCGCCGCCTATGCGATCCGCCGCATCGAGGACCCGGAGAAGCAACGCGAATTCGCCGAGAAGGCGGCGGGGAAGCTGCTCAGCCGGGATGCGCTCGCGGGGCTCATGCGCCGCAAGGCCCTGGTCGAAGGCGCTCGCCCGAGCGGTCGCGTGTGCTGCCGGCTTCCGGGCGGCTCGACGGTGACGGTCGCGGGGACGGAGCTGGACCTGGAGACGTTCATCAACCTCCTGGAGGACGTGCTGAAAGAGGCACGCCGCGCACGCACGCAGGGGCTCGCCGTCTCCACGCTCGCCAAGGTCTTCCGGGACAGGGCCACGGCATGATCATGCAACCTGAGCACTGGCGGACCCTGCTGAAGGGCCTCGCCCTCGCCTTCTCGCTCCACGGCCTGGCCAGCGTGTTCTTCGTGCTGGCGATGGCCGCCCCCGGCCCCCTCGACGCGGTCTTCGACCGCTGCTGCCTCGCCTGCCTCGGCGCGGCAGCCGCGCCGATCGGATTCACCGCCCACGACATGCTGCGACTCCCCCTGATCAGGAGATGATCCCGGATGAATGCAAGAGCCATCGAGCTGGGATGGCGCCTCAGGCGCGGCACGATGATGGCCTCGATCTTCGTGCTCGGCCTCGTCGCCTTCGTCGTCGTGATGTCCGCGCCGATCCTGCTGATCGGCGGCCTGGCCGGCGTCCTCTTCTGCGGCGCGTCCCGCTGGAAGGGCTCCGGCACCGCACACGGGACCGCCCGGTGGGCGACGCTTTCGGACCTCTACCGCCGTGGCCTGGTCGGAGGCCATCACGGCCTCATCCTGGGGCGCGTCGGCTACGCCGCCCCTCCGTCTCGAGGGCAGGCACTCCACGCCCTATTCAACGCCCCCCGGGCCCGGGCCGAGGAGGTCTGCCGCCTGGTCTCCGCCGCGTTCTCCAACCGCCGTCGCCCGGACCCGTCGCTGATCCGGCTCAAGCGCTTCGTCCACCTCGCCACCTTCGCTCCGACCGGCCGCGGCAAGAGCGTCTCGGTGTTGATCCCGAACCTGCTGAGCTGGCACGGCCCCGTCGTCGTCACCGACCCGAAGGGCGAACTGTTCCGGATCACCGGGAAGCGGCGGGTGGACCGCTTCGGCCACCGGGCGATCTGCCTGGACCCGTTCGGGGCGGCCGGGGGGAAGGATAGCTTCAACCCGCTCGACCTCATCGACCCGGAGTCGCGCTTCGTGATCGACCGGGCCCGGGACCTCGCCAACGCGATGATCGTTCGCACCGGCGAGGAGAAGGACCCGCACTGGAACGACTCGGCGAAGATGGTCCTCACCACGTTCATCGCCTTCGTGGTCTGCCATGCGGAGCCGGGCGAGCGTCACCTGCAGACGGTGCGCGAGCTCCTCACCAACCCCGAGGCCTACCGGGGCACGATCGACCTGATGCGCCAGTCGGGCGCGTGCGCGGGGATGCTGAAGCGGCTGGGCGATCAGCTCACGCGCTACGTCGAGAAGGAACTCGCCTCCGTACTCACCACCGTCAACCGCCACCTCGCCTTCCTGGACAGCCCGGCCGTCGCCGACGTCACGGGCACGACCTTCTTCGATCCGGCCGCGCTGCTGCAGGGCCGCGCTTCCATCTACCTGGTCCTCCCGCCCGATCAGCTCCGCGCGCTCGCCGGTCTGATGCGTCTCTGGGTCACGGGGCTCCTCCGCTTCGTGACGATGCAGGGCGAAAGCGAGAGGCAACCGGTGCTGTTCCTGCTCGACGAGGCCGGCCACCTCGGCCGGTGCATGGCGCGGGCCCCTCCCGAGGGCTGCCCGCCCAGGGGCTTGGCCGAGAGCTGCGGATCGCAACGACCGCGGCACCTCCACACGGCGGGGAGGTCGGCCGACGATGGCTCCGATGCGAAATCCTCCCCGCCCTCCCCACGGCCGCACTGCGCGCGCCGGACCGTAGTTGAACGGACCGCCGCAACAGGGGAGCGTCCGCGCACGACGAGCGAAGTAAGACATCCAGCGAAACCATCCTGCACGAGGAGGCCTCCCATGCACCGGGAGCCCGAAACCTTCGCGCACGCGCAACCGACCGCGAACACCGCCTTCGCCCCCGAGCCGCTCCTTATCCAGGCCGAGGAGCTCGCCCGGATGCTCGGCGTCTCCACCCGCACCCTCTGGCGGCTGCTCTCCGCCGGGCGGCTGCCACGGCCCGTGCGGTTCGGCGGGAACACGCGCTGGCGGCTCGCCGAGGTCAAGGCGTGGATCGCCCGCGGCTGCCCGAGCGTCGCCCCGGACGAGGCCCAGTAACTTCGAGCCCACGAACACCGCGAGAGAGGAGGGGGCGCATGGCCTCCGTCTTCCGGCGCACCCGCGACAAGGGGAAGCGGCACGCGCCGTACTACATCCAGTACGTCGACCACGACGGCAGGCGCCGCACGGCGAAGGGCTTCACCGACAAGGGGCTCACCGAGCAGCTCGCGGCGAAGCTCGAGAACGAGGCGATGCTCCGCAGGGGGGGATCATCGACCCCGCCCAGGAGCGGCTCGCCGCCCAGAAGTCCGTCCCGATGGAGGAGCACCTCGCCGCCTTCGAGCGGAGCCTCGGGAACGCAACGCCCAAGCACGCCAACCTCACGATGACCCGCGTCCGGCGGGTCGTCGAGGGCTGCCGCCTCCGCTCGATCGCCGGGATCGAGCGGGAGGCGGTGGAGGCGTTCCTCCGCCAGCTCCGGGCCGACGAGGACCTCGGCGCCCGGACCTACAACCACTACGTCCAGGCGTTCGACGCCTTCTGCAAGTGGCTGGTCGCGAGCAAGCGGCTCGCGGCCAATCCGCTCGCGGGCCTCGAGCGGCTGAACGCCGAGGTGGACGTCCGCCACAAGCGGCGGGCGCTCGCCCCGGAGGAGGTCGCGCGCCTCGTCGAGTCGGCGCGGTCGAGCGGGGAGACGATCCAGGGGTACACCGGCGAGGAGCGGGCCCGGATCTACCTGTTCAGGTACATGACGGGCTTGCGCCGCCTGGAGATGGCGAGCCTGACGCCGTCGAGCTTCGCGCTCGACGGCGACCGGCCCACCGTCACCGTGGAGGCGGCGTGCTCCAAGCACCGGCACAAGGACGTGCTCCCGCTCCACCCGGAGCTCGTCCGGATGCTCCGCGGTTGGACCGAGGGGAGGGGGCCCGACGAGCCGCTCTTCCCCCGGATCGCCCGGCGGAAGACCTGGCTGATGGTGAAGAAGGATCTCGAGCGGGTCGGCATCCCGTACGAGACTCGCGAGGGCGTCGCCGACTTCCACGCCGCCGGGCGGCACTCGCACGTCACGGGGCTGCTGCGCCACGGGGCGACGCTCACCGAGGCCCGGGAGCTCGCCCGGCACAGCGACGTGCGGATGACGATGAAGTACATCCACATCGGCCTGGAGGACCAGGCGAGGGCCCTGGCGGCGCTGCCCGCGCCCGCCGGGGAGTGGCTGCATATTGGCTGCAGTCCGCGCGGCGCGGGGTGTCCCGAGCCGTCCTCGGACGACACGCAGGGGGCCCCCAACGAGGGGGCCCCACAAACACTAAAGCCCCGCCAGGGCGGGGCTTGTAGCGTCGGGAGTCCCGAGTTGTCGCCCCCTGGCAAGCCAGGGGGTTTATGGAGGCGGCGGGAACCGTTATATGAAACCAGGCCGATCCACAATCCCTTGACGGACACCTGGTTCGGGCGACAGCAATTTTTCGGCCTGGGGCCTTACAGCACCCAAAATGGCCCCCTCACAGCACCCAACTCACGACCCAGGTTGGAGGCACGAGGAATACAACCCGTGTCACGAGATTCCCCATGCTAGGCCCAGCCCTGAACTGGGGCTGCTCATCGTAAGGCGGGTGGTAAACTTCCTCCGTTTCATCGGTCGTGGGCGAGGTTTTTCGCAGGGCTCGGTTCCAGTGTGGCAGGCGGGTTCAATATTCATGGACGCTGTTCCTGCGGCCCACCTCTCGGCAGACGCTGATGCCGACTCCTCCATGAAATCCGGGGCCGCCTACCCCTTCATCTCGCTCATCAAGTGGACGGGTTCCAAACGCCGCCAAGCCGCCGGGATTGTCTCACGCTTCCCCGCCCAAATCGCCACCTATCACGAGCCCTTCCTCGGCGGCGGCTCGGTCCTCGGGCGTCTCCTCGACAGCGGCGTCCGGGTCGGCCGTTACGAGTGCGGCGACGCCTATGCCCCCCTGATCGCCGTCTGGAAGCTCGTCAAGGACGATCCAGACCGGCTGGTCGCCGGGTACGCCCGGCTGTGGTCGGAGGCGGGGGCGCACGGGCGGGGCCTCTACTACGAGGTCCGTAGGTCGTTCAACCGAACCGGCTGCCCGGTCGAGTTCTTCTACCTCCTCCGAACCTGCCGGGTCGGCCACGTCCGCATCAACACGAAGGGGGAGTTCACCAGCGCCCACGACCGGGGTCGGACCGGCGTCCACCCGGACCGGCTCCGTCCGGTCCTGGAAGCATGGCACCGCAAGCTCGTCGCCGCCGATGTCCGCTTCTCCGTGCGGGACTACCGTGAGGTCGCCACGGGGCCGGGGGACCTGCTCTACCTCGACCCGCCGTACCGGACGCAGTATCGCTACTACGGACGCATCGACTTCGGCGAGTTCTTCGACTGGCTCGACTCCCAGAGGGGCGGCTACCTCCTGTCGCTCAACGGCCACGTCGGGGACGAGGACCGCACCGTGGCCGTCCCCGTCCGCCTGTACGACGAGCATCTCCTGGTTCAGGCCGGGGACATCCCGTTCTACCGGCTAAACGGGAGGTCCACCGCTCCAGTCACAGATAGCCTTTACATCCGGCGGGGCGAAGGATGGGTGACTCATCGAGCCGCCCAGGTTCCGGTCGACGCCGATCGTAAGACGACCGGACCACTGCGGCGGGTCCGCCCCCACGGCGACGGGATGTCAGCGGCGATCCGCTCGCTGCTCGACGCCGACCCGGAGATCAAGCCCGCCGAGGTCAAGCGGCGGCTGGCCGGTCGGGGCATGGCCGTGACTTCCACCCTCTTCCGGGTCGTGAGGCTGAACTGGCGGCGGTCGAACGGCCTCCCGGCGGAGGGACCGACGGATCGAGGCTGATCCGCAAATCGGTGTCCCGGATGGTCCCGGACTGATCGTTTGTCCGGCGCTAAAGAAGTGCCGGTGACACCGAAGCTGCACGTGCCCCCCAAGAGGGCCACCTCGATCGTGGGGTAGTGCCGATCAAGGTGCGCCCGGCCCGACACCGACGTTCGGGCCGTCGGTCAGGCCGTCCGTTCGACACGTGGTCCAGAGGGGAGGCCGAGCGGCCCTGACACCACGGGGGCGGTATGAGAGGAACGGGCCGTCACGGTGTGCTGTTCCGGGATCACGCAGCAACCAGGACGGAAGGGGCTTGTCATGACGACGATTTGGGTTGCTGCGGAGGGGTTGGTCGCTCGCCTCCCGGCCGGGAGGCGAGCGGCCAAGCACGTGCCCGAGCGAGCGGGCGTTGGCTCCCGGACTCGAAGGCGAGCACCGGGCGAGGTCGCCGGGGCATCACGACCGAAGACTCCTGACACCGCCGTGGTGACGGCGGGAGGAATCGAGGGGGTGTCTCGGGAGGTCGAGGAGGGATGGTGAGGGTGAGTGCGGTTCGAGGTCGCTCGAAGCCGGTCGCCTGGTGCGGGCCGCAACCTCCGCCTGGGTCGGCATCAACAGACCCGCCCGATACCCGCCCCGGCTGACACCAATCCGCCGATCGTCAGACCTGACCGGCGACGTGACGGATTGTTGTCACCGCCGCCCAGACGGGCATGGTCTCCTACGTACTTTACCGGGGAGAGTAAGAGATGCTGAACGAGACGAGCGTCGAGCAGGAGTCGGTGGCACTGGCGTCGGGCATTTACTTCCGGGTAGTCGAGGACGACTTCGGCGACTCAGGCGAACCCTGGTTGGTGGATTGCCTGATCCAGACCTGCGACGAGGCGGACTTCGCCGACTTCGCCGAGGCCCTCGACGAATGCCTCCAGCGCATCCAGGAGCGGATCGACTCCCTGGAGGACTCCGAGGGCGACGAGGGATACCTCGACAAGCTCCGGGAGAAGCTCGGGGACACGTCCGAGGCGATCGGCGGCGACTGGGACGACTACGAGATGTGCATCTCGCAGCCGCCCGTGCGGGGACCGAGCGAGTCCGATTGGTTCACGCTCACGACCGTGGAGGGAAGAGAAGCGGCTCGACGGCTGCTCGAATGCGGTCACCAGTACGAGGACTGCGAAGTCCAGGCCATCGAGAGGTACGAGCGGCTGGCCGCCGTCGGCGGGGGCGGCCCGAAGGTCAAGGAGAAGGTGTTCAAGCCCCGGCCCCGCCCGCCGATCACCTACGCCAAGGTCAAGGTCTCCCCCGCCTTCCTGGGGACGCTCCCCCCGTCCCTGATCCGTGGCCTGCTCACACGGCACCGAGACCAGTGGTGCGACGAGGAGGCGGGCCCGTATCGGCCGCTCCACGAGGCGTTCACCACGAGGTCGAGGGGCCCCCATCCGGGTGCGGAGTTCGTCGTCACGACGGGCTTCGACGGCGACCGGGACATCTGCACGTTCGCCACGGTGGTCCCCCGGCGGTCCCTCAGCCCGGACCTCAACCGACTCATGGACGAGGCGTCGGAGTTCTTCACGTGGGACGAGGAAGCCTTGCGGGGAGGCCAGGACACGTCATCCAACTGACTACTTCTGCCACGAAAACTCTCTCGGAGGGATCGGGAGACGGGCCCGATCCCTCTCGTCAAGTTGCGCCACAGGCCCAAGCCGGGGCGGTGGGGAATGCTCGCCGCTCGTACCGGGTGGCGCTGGACGTTCTCCAGGGAGATCGTGCAGAGCATCGAGGCCGATCCCTTGGGCGGGTTGCCGGATGACTACCCAGGACGGTCGATCGGCGGAACGTGGGGAAGGTCTCTGGGCCGGATGTGGACGCCTGTTCGGCGCTAAGGATCGACCCTGACACCACAGCCAGCGGCGTTCCCGCAGTTTGGATAACCGGGCCGATGGGGTCGCTCTCGGACGCCGTGTGACGAGACAGGGGCGAGAAGCCGGATCGTCTGCGGGACCGGCACGGCGGGACCGAGTACGAAGCGCCTGACACCAGAATAGGCGGCAGGAGCCGATCGTTCCGGCCGGCCGTCCATTCCGGCACCGTCCGGCTTCCATAGGTGATGGAGGGGGTAAGCGATGACGACGATGATCTCGACAGTCGGACACCCTCTGGTTGACGCCTCGACCTGGCAGACCGGGGGGATGGGCCTCGGTGACGAGCCGATCGCTCGGGAGCCGGAGACGTTCCTCTGCCAGCGTGCGGGCGAGGAGCGGGGGTGGGAGACGGTCGATCGGTTCGTGTACGACAACTTCG
>CAZRGV010000001.1:160610-162098 GCA_964599655.1 uncultured Isosphaeraceae bacterium
TACACTCTTTCCCTACACGACGCTCTCGGATCGCCGTGAAAGGTGCCCAGGCTGAGATGCACGGGCGGTTCGATGGGACCGATTTCGCCCTGCTAATGCGGGCCATCTCGCCCTGGTTGAGGGGCATGGCGAACCACGGCGAGGTCGCCCCGAAGCCCGAATACATCCGCATGAACGTCGGAGGCAGGCGGTTCGTTTACGAACTCGCCACGGGGACCATGTTCAGGGCCACCTGACACCGTTCCGGGCGAGGCCGACGGATGGTTTCGGCGGGGCGAGAACCTATCCGGCCAGGATTTAGGAACGAGCATAAGTTGCGATTTCTTTCCGCATCATATCTGCAGAGAGACCATAAACCGCCCCTTGCCCCCGATCGGGGCTGAAGCTCGACCCCCGCCGTCTCTGACACCAATACGCCGCATGACAGACCTGTCCGGCGACAAGCCGGATGTGTCTCGCCGACAGCAAGATCGACGATCAGGGCCGCCCGATGGGGCGGCCTTTTTCGTCGGACGGACCAGGACCAGGGTCGCCCGAGCGGGCGTGGTCTCCGTTCGTCGTCCGCACCAAGCCGAACGGAGGTCGCTATGCCGATCGACATGAGCCTGTTCTTCCCGAGGCAGAAGTTGTGGCCCTCGATCAAGTGGCTCGGCCGCCACGAATGGCTGAATGTCGTCCCCCTTCCGGGCTTCACGTCCCGGATGGATTTCTCCACCCGCATCCTGCGAGACCCGGAGGCCCTCCGTCACAGCGAACTCCTGGAATCGCTGCTCGTGACCAGCGGCAAGCTGTCCCGGAAGGAGCGGGGGGATTTCATCACGTCGGTCTACCTCGGGTCGAGGGCCTTCGCCATCGGGCCGAAGGTCTTCGCCCCCGCACTGGACACCTGCGTGGCGTTGGAGCACGTGGACCTGAACTTCCCGTGGGATGAGTTCCGCCTGCCCTACCCGAGCCTCATCGTCGAGTACCCGAAAGCCTGGGCGGTCCGCATGGTTCAAGCCTACGGACTCCGCCATACGCCCGTCGCTGCCATGATCGGCGAGGTCGGGCCCGATCAGGTCCACGTCTGGGTCCGCCACGCCGGGAGGGGCGAGTTGCACGGGGTCCTGACCAACCGGCCCGAGTACCTGACGGTCGAGGACATCATGGCGGCGCACGAGGAATACGGACGCCGCACGGCGGCCCCGGCGGGCGCACAGCCTGTCTCTCAGGGGGAGAAGGTCCTCAAGCGGGTCACGGTCAACCTGGCCGTCCTGCTCTCGCACTGCGGGACGAAGGAACTCGGATGGGCCGATCCCGAGGGGCGGGCCCGCCACGAGCGGAAGCGGGGGCGGCGGGGAGAGACCCTCGCCCTGGGCGACCTGATGCGTGTCGGCCCCACCGAGCCGATCAAGGTCTTCACGACCACCCGCCTCCGTGACGGTGCCGGCGGGCCCCACGGGACACACGGCTCGCCCCGGCCGCACTGGCAGCGGGGACACTGGCGAA
>CAZRGV010000001.1:162153-186188 GCA_964599655.1 uncultured Isosphaeraceae bacterium
GGGGACGGGGACGACCTCGACCCGAGCGACCTCCCGGTGCGGTACGAGGAGTGACCGGCCTCGCCCGCACGCTGCGCCGCTGGCCGGCTCCCGCCATGACGGGGCACCGCCCACCTGAACGCCCGACCGGCGCAAAAACTCGCCTGACACCACCCCCACCGCAGGTGAAGCCGGCCGGCGTCGTGCCGGCCCGATGTCGATCGCAATCCCAGCTTCGAGGAGTACCAGTCATGAAGAGGAAGAAGCCCCGCCGCCTGTTCCGCAAGCCCAACTCCGACCGGACGAAGCCCGTCGGGCCCCCCGGCTTCATCCGGGGCCAGCATTGGGACATCTATCGGGAGGCGACCGACTGGAAGGTCTACATGAACCCGAGCCTGGGCGTCTACCACATCAAGGAGTCGCTGATCGACGAGTTCAGGAGGCAGGCACGAAGCGCCCCGGAGCTGAAGTCGCTCGACGTGATGGACCTGATGGGGGCCATCGCCGATCTGGCCCGAGGCCACCTGGCCCGCCTCACCGGGATCATCCGGGCGGGCAGCGAGATCGCCGCCTCGGAGGGGATGGTCGAGTCGCCCGTCCGGCTCACCTTCTACGTTGTGATGCAGGGGGACCGGACCGTGTTCGTCACCGACGACGAGCCGCTCTACCGGTGACGGTGCCGCCGTGCCCGGCGAAGACGACCTGTTGATCCTAGTTGCGAGCTGCGACCACGACGCTGGCCCCGGCCGACAAGGCACGCCCGGCGTCGTCCACAGAACGATCGACGTGAAGCCGCCAACCAGGGCGGCTTCTTTCGTCGGACGACCGCCGAACGGAGCCGTCCCGGAGAGTTGGAAGCCGACGACGAGCCGCCACCAGCGACGGGAGGCAGATCGGCCGTGAAGCGAACGAGCCCCGCCGACGGTCACCTCCCCGGCTTGTGCGGGGCGTGATGTTCGGCGGGGCTACTTACGGATGAACTGCACCTCATAACACGTGACAAATCCTGGAGGGTGTCCATGAAGAAGAGCGACCGGACCAAGGGCATCGACGGGGAGTTGCCCCCCAACAGCGTCACCGAAGGGGACTGCAACGACCTGATCCCCAGGCTGCCGGACGGGCGGATCAACCTCGGGCTGACCAGCCCCGCTTATGCCATGCAGCGGCGCCGGTTCTACCCGTCGATCCCCGAGGAGCAGTACCCGTCCTTCACAGTCCGCTGGATGGCCCGGCTCTGGGACAAGCTGGCCGACGACGGCTCCGTGCTCCTGGTCCTCGACCCTCACGTCCGCCGGGGGGTCGTCTCCGACTACGTGGCCAGGACCGTGGCCGCCCTGCGTTCGTTCGGCTGGAAGGAGCACCGACCCCTCGTCTGGTTCAAGCCGGGGATCATCCCGCAGGGGCGCAAGGGCTGGCCCCGCCACTCCTACGAGTCGATCGTCTGGCTGAGCAAGTCGGAGAACCCGTTCTGCAACCCGAAGGCGATCGGCAGGCCCTCGAAGCGGCTGGCGATCGGCCGGAACCGGTGGTCGGAGTGGACCTCTGGGACGTCAGGCGTCAAGGAGGGGGTCGCACGAGTCCCCGACGTATTCATCGCCCACTCCGGCCGGGAGGACGCTCGCTGGCCGCACCCGGCGAAGTTCCCCGTGAGCCTCGCCGAGCAACTGATCGGGACGTTCTGCCCGAGCCAGGGGACGGTGCTGGACTGCTTCGCCGGGAGCGGGACCACGCTGTACGCCGCCAAGAAGCTCAACCGGAGCTATTACGGCTTCGATCGGATGCCCGAGTATTGTCGGATGGCCCGGCGTCGCCTGTCCACGCTGGACGGGTCGATCGTCGGGTAGTCGTCCTCACCACAAGGCGGCCCCGTACCCGCCCCATCCCCGGTCAAACCCCACCACCGATCCCAACCTGTTGAGCCAGAGGGGGCGAAACCCCAACCCACACAGGTGGCGCCTCGGCGTGAGGCGCTCCACCCGGTCTTCTATTGCCTTTACTTCTACTACAAATGTCATTGAAAGCGTGGAAAGAGGTGCCCAATGAGCGAAAATCTCGATCGAACCTTCGAGGAGTTGGTGGGCCGGACCACCATCAAGGAGTTGGAGTCCTGGCCGCTCCCCAGGCGTGATCAATGGCGGTCTCTCGGGTTGGACGGGCCGGGGCTGTCGGGGCAGCGACCCGGCCTCCCCACGATCGACCCGGTGATCCGGGCCATGATGATGAACGATATCCGGAAGCGGGGCGTGGTACTGCCGGTCGTGGTCACGGAGGACGACGAGGTGATCGACGGCAAGGCCCGGATGGAGATCGCCCGATTGATCGGGGAGGAGGTCAAGAAGATCGTCGTCGGGCGACTCTCGCCGGAGGATCGCCAGGAGTTGCGGGTGGCCCTCAACACCTACCGTCGGCACCTCACCCGTGAGCAGGTCAGGGAGTTGATCGCCTGGGAGTTGGAGCAGGACTCTTCCCGGTCCGACAGGATGATCGCCCGCAAGATCGGTGTGAGCAAGGGGACGGTCGCCAAGGTCCGCTCGGATGGCCAAGTTGGCCAGTCCGACGCCCCCCGACTCGGGGAAGACGGCAAGTACCGCAAGCCGAAGGTCTACACCCAGACCAATATCCAGGCGAAGCAGGCCCAGCGCCTCCTCCACGACCTCGGGGACGCCGCCCCCGGTGGGAACCTCACCCCACGCAAGCTCCGCAGCATCGCACGGCAACACCGCAGGGGCCTGCTGGCCGCCGCCGCCGAACCCGTCGAAGTCGAGGACTTCGTGATCCACCACTCCGACTTCCGCAGCGCCCCCATCCCCGACCGTTCGGCAAGCCTGGCGATCTGCGACCCCCCGTGGGCCGAGTGGAGGACGCTGGCCCGCCCCCTGGCCGAGGCACTGTTTCGGGTCCTTCGCCCGGACGGGATCGCTTGCCTATACACCGGCGTTATGAACATGCAGGAGTGGAAGGATGCCATGCTGGCGGCCGGGTTCCGCTGGCGGTGGCAGGTGATCTCTGTGCACCGCCAACCGGGGTCGATCTTCTGGGCCGGGGCGATCAATCACAGGTATACCCCGATCCAGGTCTTTACCAAGAGTCGAGGGAAAGGGCTAAAGACAATGCGCCCGCTCGCCGACGTGATCGAGTCGGAGCGACCCGAGAAGGACCGGCACATCTGGCAGCAGCCGGTGATCGAGGCGGAGGAGTTGGTCCGGAGCTTGTCGGAGCCAGGCTCGATGATCTGCGACCTCTGTGCCGGCTCCGGTACCGTGGCCGTCGCCGCCGTTCGGGTCGGCGAGGGTCGTCGGTTCGTCGGTTGCGAGATCGACCCCGGTCATGTACGGGCGGCACGGGGTAGAGTAGCCGAGGAACTGCGTGGCCACTCTGGTGGCTGGGACAGGGCCGTGGACTTGCCGCCGAGCTAGCTCCCTCTGCGGTGTGACACTCGGCGGCGGGGGTATCTTGAGGGAATGCTCTCTGCCGCCGATGATCTTGTCCCTATGTGTTGAGGCAAAAAGTCGATCGAACGCACCGACTTTCGTGCGACTCCGAGACCAGCACCGGTTGATGCATCCCCGACTTCCTAATTACGCCGCCCGCTACCGGACTCCAACCCAAGGCTGATGAGTCCGGGAGGTGGCAGGCGCCGGTGTTGATGTCGATTCCTGGAGCGGCGTAGGAGACCACATCCGTTCAGAATGAGCGCCGGCGCAGGGCGTGCGCTGGCCTCGATCGTCAGTCCGATCTTAGGTCGCCTTTGACTGTACGCCGGTATCACGGGGTCGGTCCATGCGAGACCTTGAGACCAGGGCGGGGTCATGAGCTCGGGATGCCGATCGCCCTCATTGGTAGGGGCTTGTCGTCCGGTTTCTCCCGACACACGAGCTTGCCCACTGGCTCGTCCTTGAAGGGGATAGGAACCTCCACGACAGTCTGCAATGGGCTACCCGGTTCGCCTCCTCGGACCCGCCCGGTTATTGCATGGCCCCTGGTCGCAGTAATACCGGCTCGATGGTGATCTCTTGGTCGTGCAATAACCGACGAGTGGACATTAGTGGGGCAAGGTTTCAACAGGCTGAGGAGCGGATGTCAAAATGGGTAAAGAGGGAACACAAAAGAGTAGACCCCATTCCCACCTCTCCCCCCTCATCCAGTCCCCACTCGTCGGATTCGCACGGGAAGAGGAGCCGCCGCTTTCGTTCCCGGCGTTCCTCGGCGGCGTCCTCGTCTTCCACGACCTTCCACTGCTCGGTTACGTCCCCGGCCAGCCTCGCCTCGACCCTTGCACCAAACGCCCAGCGTGTCGCACGCCCCTTCCTGGCCGGGTGCAGCACACGGATGATCCGGAGGTCTTCGAGGGACTGGAAGACGGCCGCCAGCTTCGACCTCTTGGAACAGGGGATGCCGAAGTTGTCGGGGAGCCACTTCTTGAGGTACTCGTAGCCCCAGCCCCTCTCCTCCCGGTCCTTGGCGGCCGTCAGGAGGACGACGGCGGTGGCGACATCTACAGCCAGGGGAACGTCGTCGATCTTCAGGGCGGGCATCAGCCAGAGCCTGATGTCTTTGCGGTCCGCCTCGATCCATTCAATCTTCACTTCCTCCGGCGCCGCCATGCCCGAGCACCCCCAGGTCGTCTTGTCCGACATCCGGAACCCGAGGCGGGCCCAGGCCCGGATCGTCATTCCCAGTTCGGCGTCCGAGCGGTTGGCGTCGTACCGCTTCCCGCCGCCGTAGGCGTTGCGCACCGCCTTCGTGATGTCCCGGTCGATCCGGCCCCAGTCCTCGGCGAGGAGCCGTGTAGAGCAGTGCCGGGCCTCCTCGGGGATTTCTCGTGCATAGCGGCCGAGGAGTGCGGCGGCCTCCTCCTCGGTCAGGCCCTCCGCCCAGACGAGCCTCGCCGTGACGATGACGGCCGTCTCGAACCAGCCTTTCGGGTTGTACGTGCCCATCCAGAAGCCGGTGATCTTGCGGCGAGTCTGACGGTAGAGGGCCCCCATCCGGGGCTGGACAGCAAGCCCCTCGGGGTCGGAGCCACTGGTCACGCCGACCGACTCGGGGCGCTCCACGGGGTCGGTCCCCGGCCGTACAGCCAATACCGGTGGATCGTCCTTGTCTCCGATTCTGACGACGAGGTTCCCGACCGGCGGCTCAATCCGCTCGGGGAGGCGGGACTCGAAGATGCGTAGCACCTCGTCCAGCGGCATGCGCTCCCCGGTTTGCATCGCTCGCCACCACGACACGACATCGAAGCCGATGATGTCCTCGCCCTTCCTCCGCCCCCTGGTGGAGACGCCCCACTTCGCCGTCCCGATCTCCCGGTCGGCCAGGACGACCTTCCCCCTGGTGCCGATGAAGCGGAAGCCGTGCGTCTCGTCGGGGTAGATTTCCAGGTCATCAATCTGGCGGACCCGCCAGGTCTTCCCCGGATGCGACGCTTTGAGGTGCATGTTCCACTCGGCGACACGCCGTGCCAGGTCGGGATGTTTCTCGTGCAGGCGGACGAGTTCGGCCTGCATGCAGAGGCGTGCTTTCTCCAGGGACACCGGCTCGTCGAAGAACAGGTACACGTGCAGCCCGTTCAGCTTCTCGGCCGAGACGACGACCTGGCACCCGAGGCGGCCCCAGAAGTGACCAAGCACGGCGCCGACCTGCTCACGGAACAGGCCCAGGTTGCCGCCGGTGTTGAGGTGCAGGTCGAGGTCGAGGGCGACGTAATAGGTCCGGGCGGGGCGCCGGGGGAACGACTGCTGGGCGAAGGTCCCGTAGACCGACTCGCCCCGGAGGTGCTGCACGACGAGGCCCTCGGTGAACCACGGGACCTCGACGCCTTTGGCCCGCTGGGCGTGGTAGTCGATGGTGGCCGTGCCGTCGTCGCAGAACAGGTACTTGTCGTGGCGGGCCGGAAACCAGAAGCGACGGAGGAACTCGTGCCTGGCGACCTGCAGTTCGTTCGGCCTCCGCCTCGGGAAGTACACCTGGGAGATGTGGAAGACCGGGATGTCCCGGTCTTCGATGCGGACGTGGCTCGGCCGTTCACCCTTCCTGACCCGACGCTCTTGCTCGGTGCCATACTTCCAGGACGCCTCGGTCTGGTAGCCATCCGGCCATCGCTCGAACCTTCGCAGTCCGGGCGACCGGCCTGGGGGCGACGCCAGGGCCGCAGGCTGCTCTCCCCCGCCCAGGGCCGGGTCGTCGTCATGCATCGACGCCTCCCCGGAACCGCTCGGCGCAGTGCAGGTCCACCAGTTCGACCCCGAGGGAGAGGAGTGCCTCCTTGATCGAGAACCGTCCGCCCCGGCAACTGGTGCGCCCACAGAAGTAGTTGGGAATCGCAAGGGGCCGCTTGTAGAGGACCGTCCCCGAGGATGCCTCGGGGTCCGAGTGTTCCCTGCGGTTCGGGCACTGGATGTCGTAGGAAACGCCGTCGGCCCTCGGCACGATCTCCAGTCCGGCCGCCCGCCACAGCCCCATCACGTCGAGGGTGCGAAGGTCGCCGCTGAACCGCCTCATCCACGACGTGTCGTTCAGCTTCAAGTCGGCCGTGTCGATCACACCAAACCCGAAGTCCTCGTCGTTGTCCATGTGCAGGTCGGCCAAGACTTCCGATTCCGGCCGACCGGGTACTACATTGATGTTGTTCACAGACGTTCCTTTCATGCCCGACCGAGAGGACACCCGTCGGGTTCCTTGTAGCGGGCCCAGGCCCACGGACGCCTCCGGAGGACCCACTCCCCCGGCGTCGTGCCGTTCCCGGACGCCCCGCCTCACCTTCATCCCGCACTGCCGGCCGACGGATCGGGTGGGGCGGCTTCCTCGCCGCCCCTCCTCCACGGCCGCCACGTCCTGTAGAACGCCAGCACCGCCTCCGCCCCTACCTCGTCGTAGATCATCCTGCGGCCCACCGTGACCGTCGGCCGCCCGAACCGCCCCTCCCGCTGGTGGCGGCTGAACGTCGGGTGCGGCACGTCCGCCATCCGGGCCAGGTCCGCCGCCGAGTACAAACGAGCCGTGCTTCTCATGCTCACCTCCCGGATTCATGTAGTGTCCGAGCGGCGAAAAACGAGAAAGATGTTCCGCCCACCCGGCTGCACGGCCTCGCTCCGTCCGCCAGATCGGCCAGTCACCGCCTTCCGGATGTGAGACCGAACCGTTGGTGATGTTCAGCCGACATCCTTCAGCGGCGGCTCGTCCGTAGGGGGTCGCTTTCTGACCCGGATCGGGATGCCCGCCTTCAGCCCCTTCAGTTCGCCCTGGATACGGAAGAACGTCGCCCTGGACAGCCCCGTCGAACGCTCGAACGCCCTGACCCGCTCCTCCCCCGTCAGCCTCGGGTCGTTCATGATCTTGTGGGCGGCCGTGTGCTGCTCCGAGAGCCCGAAGGTCTCGAAGAGGATGGCCCGCCAGTCCAGCCCCGCCCGCTTCGCCTGGGCGCCGACGAGGTAATTCCGCATGGAGGGCTCGGCGATCAGGTGGAGGTGGTCGGCGATGAACTCGTACACGTCCCGGTCGAAGGCGTTCTTGCCGCCCTTGATGGACGGCCACCAGGAGCCAACGTTGTGGTGGACCTCGGCGGCGCTGAACTTGCAGATCACCAGCAACCCTCGGTCGATCACGGCCTTCAGATGCTTGTTCAGGGCGTGAAAGTCGTTCGAGATGACGCAGACCTGGCCGGAGAAGTGGTACTGCTTCGGGATGCCCTGGTTCTTCAACTCCTTCGAGGCGGTGTTCCACCCGATCAGTTTCTCCTCGTCGGTCTGGCAGTACGCCTTGAGCAGGTTCAGACCGGCCCGCTCCTTGAGAATCTGGTCGCAGTCGTCGATCACCAGTCGGCCGGGGGTCGCCCCGCCGCCGGTCTGCATCCGGTACTCGACCGAGAACGGCCAACCGTCGCAGAAGAATTGAAAGGGCGAGGCGTTGCCCGTGATCCAGTGCGCCTCCTCGTCCAGGATCGAGCGCATGGTGTAGGACTTGGAGAGTCCCGCACTCCCGCAGGCGATCAAAACTTCGAACTTGCCGGCGGCGAAGGCCCTGGAAACTTCTCTCCACGATTCGTAGGTCGTGACTGTCTGTTGCGGCATGATGCTGTGCTCCGTTGTTGCGTAGTCCGTAAGTCGGACGGCGATCCTGATGGCACGAACGGACCGTCCCCACGGACGCCCGTGGGCGATCGACGGCGGCGCACGGCGTCCCCCATCTATTGCGAGGACGCCCGCCGTTCGTGCTGGTGGTCTTGGGCTAAAGGTGGAAGAGGTGCAGGACGTGTCCTGCAATGCCCGGTGCCGGTGCGACGCTGCGACCGACGGGCGGATTCTAACGAGGCCCAGGGGGGCGATGAAAGTGGCCGCCTCGGAAGACCCACCATTCCGGCAGGAAATCTTCAGAACATCAAGAAGGGAAATGAGATCGGAAGAACCGAGCCGATCTTGTCGCCCATTCGGCGGCGGCGTCCTTGGTTTCGGCCGCAAACTTCAATTTGGGCTGAGGGGCCCCCAGAGGCGGCCGTGGTCGTCGGCTCGTCCAGTCTCACGGTCTCACCATTTGGGGCGTCCACGCTAACCGTCGGGGTCCTGTCGGATGGTCACCTTGCGGCCGGAAATCCGGCAAGAGCGACGGCCGGCATGGCCGTGGAGACGGCCGTGAACGTGAACGACACGGAGGGCGGCATCCGCCCTTTCTGGCGATCCTCATGCACGTCGGCCACGCCCCGATCGTCAGGCTGCACGACGTTCGATCGGTCCGACGCCCGTGCAGGCCGACACGTGGATCACGATGAAGTGCATTCGATTCGGCGCCGACATGCACGGGGCACGGATGCCGACCGAACTTGGACGTGGTTCTCGCCACAAGAGCCGAGAGAGGGATTCCCTTCCTCCACCATGTCGTTCAGGTGGCCGGTCCGCTCCCGGACCTTGAGCCACCCGAACAGGCGGGGCGGAAAGCCGGGATGCCCAGCGCCCGCCTCTGCGTCTCCACGGCGGAGTGCGTCCTGCCCAGCCTCTCGGCCACGGCACGGTCCGCATCCGTCCCGAGCAGGGCGATCTCGTCCGGCCGCCAGCGGGCGACGACGGGTGCGATCCCCAGCATCTCCCGCTTCCTGCGTACGGCGGCCGTCGTCCTCCCTGTCAGCGAGGCGACTTCCCGGTCCTTGCGTGTCCCGAGCAGAGCCACCTCCTCGGCGCCCCAGCGGTCGAGCACACCAGGGATGTTGAGCCGCCGCCTCTTGCCCTCCACGACGTGCGGCGGCACACCCCGTCGTTGTGCGATGGCTCCGTCGGTGTCCGTCCCCAGCAGGGCGACCTCCTCGTCGGTCCAGCGGTGGGCTGCGGGAAGCCGGTGCTGCTCGGGTTGCTCCCATACGGCCTTCATCCGCTTCGACAGCGCCCGCCGCCACGCCTCGGGCTTCGGCTTCCTGACGGCCTCCCGCTGGGAGGCGACCATGTTGGAATGCAGCGGCCTGCCCGCCTTCGCCGCCGACAGCCTGGCCCGCACGTCCTCCCGTCCCATCGCCGCTTGGGCCTGGGCGTGTACCTCGTCGGTCAGCTTCTCGGGCGTGTAGGCGACAGCGAGCCTGCGGGTCCCCCGGTCGTCCTGGGGATTTCCAGCGCTCGCCGCCAGTTCTTGACGGTTGCCGGGGAGACCCCCCAGTGGTGGGCGACGGCGATCTCCGATTCGGTCTGGACGGCCAGTATTAGGTCGCCGCAGACGATGCACGATGCCCGACCGACGCCCTTGCGGTAGGGCCATTGGATCGGGGCATCGGTGATGCCGCCGACAACAACCTCCCGGCCCCGGTACTCGCAGGGGAGCTTGTCACCGACCTTGAACCGGGGCGGGGCGTAGGGGCCGTGGTGGAGCTTGTAACGGTCGTTGTCCTTCATTGGCAACGCTCCGGCGGGCGTCTTCTGAATACGGATTCCGCAGTGGTCCGTCAGACATTCGTCGGACTTGAGGGCTTACCCCCAAATTTCGTCCATCTCGTAGGTTCCACGAGTGCCGGCGCAGCGATTCAGGTAATCGCTGGGATGATCTCCCTCGGGGCCACATCCGGGGGAGATCAAGGGCGGCCGCCTTCTACTCGGGCTCAGGACTCCGCTTCGACCTCAACGAACTCCACATTGTCGAAATCGTCGATGACGGCGACGGCGGAGCCGGATATCTCCTCGCCCGTCGGTCCCGACCGCTCGTCCAGGCCCTTCGCCACAAAGGAGAAGCGGGCCCTGATGTCCGCACCGACTTGGACCTCCCCGATCTTGAAACGGTCGCCGGTCCAGGACGCCGAGTCCGACTCCGATCGGAGGCTGAAGATCGGCTCCTCATCCAGGACCTCGGACCAGCGGTCGTAGAGGAACTTGGCGACATCCTCACGCTGGTCGTCTTGGTTGCCGGAGATGTAATCTTGTAGGGGCACGGGCGCTTCTCCCAATTCGATGTCTTGCTGGCCGGATCATCCCGTCACGTACTCGAAACAGATCAACTCTAGGTCGTCCCGGCGGAGCCGCTTCGTGTCGGCGGCCGTCGGGCGGTCCTTGCCGAACTGCTCGGCCATCGCCAGGACGGCGGCGAGCAGGGCCGGGTCGTCCTGGGTCTCGGACCAGGACTCGTACGACTCCCGCAGCCGAGCGTGCAGCGAGCGACCCATCGGCTGGCCGAGGAAGCCGATGCACACCTTGGCCTGCTCCCGGTCAACCGTCCGGCGGCGGATGGCGTCCTTCAACTCCTCGGTGACCGTCTGCTGGATGGGGTCCACCGCCGTCGGGGCGGCGGCCTTGGCCTCGACCTCCCGCTCGGCGGACAGGATGTGCTCGATCACCCGCTCTTGGAGCACGAACACGTCCTGGTCGCCGATGTGGCGGGGCTCGTCGGGCTGGCAGGCGATCACCTGGGCGATCTCGTATCGGTTCTCGCCAACCTCGTGCGTCCGGGCGTCGATGTACCGCCAGAAGTGGCGCCGGCCCTGGCCGTCGGACCGGGGGGCCTGGAAGTAGAAGAACATGCCGTGGGACCGATCCCGTCGGAGGCCCGAGTGGATGCCGTTCGGCAGGTCGTCCAGGGCGTTCGACCCGCCCTTGTTCAGCATGTCCTTCAGTTGCTTGAGGAGCACCTCGGGGCCCGCCAGTTCGGCCCTTGCCTCCTCCTCGTCCAGGACCGTACCGTCCTCCTCCCGGATGCGCCGCAGCGTGTTGAAGGTCCGGGGATGGACGACCTCGCCCAGGACGCTGGAATCCAGCAGGCCGAGGTCGTCGATCGTCGAGATGCGGCTCGTTAGCCGCTCGACGAGGTGGAGCAGGTCTTCGAGTTCCGCCTCGGGGAACATGTTGTAGATGCCGATCTCGGCGTGCGGGCTGCCGATCCGGTCGATGCGCCCGTTTCTTTGGACGAGCCGGATGGGATTCCAGGTGAGGTCGTAATTGATGACGACGCCGCAGTCCTGGAGGTTCTGGCCCTCGGACAGCACGTCGGTGCTGACCAGGATGTCGATCTGCCCATCGGGAGGCTCGTCCTCCCCGCTGCCGATCGGGGCGAACTGGGCGAGGATTTGGGGCCGTTCCGAGGGGTGGTTGCCGCTGTCGATGCGGCGGATCGTCGGGCGACCCGCCGATTCGAGCCAGGTCTCGCTCGCCCCGTCCGTCAGCCGGCGATGGACGTAGCGGGCCGTGTCCTTGAAGGTGCTGAAGATCAAGACCTTGCGGCCTTTCAGGTCGCCCGCCAGGAGTTCTTTGAGGCGGGCCAGCTTGCCGTCGGCGGCGGCGAGTTGCTCCGTGCGGGCGTGCAGCCCCCGGAGCATCCCGACATCGGCCTCGACATCATTCCGGAGCTTGCGGAGGTCGTACTCGTTGAGGTTCACTCGGGGCAGGCCGTCGATGTAGGCCCTCGCCTCGGCCACGGCGTCGAGTTCCTCGGCGAGGCTCCCTGCGGCGCCCTCGTCCTCCTCGTCTCGGGCCAGGAACCGCATCGCCTTCTGGAAGTCCCTCGACGAGACCACCTTGCCGTCGAGCAGGTAGTCCAGGTACGTCTCCTCGAAGACCAGCGCCCGCCGCAGGCTGAGCCGGAACGCCTCGACGCTCGACTCCAGCCGCTTGAGGAACCGGGTCTTGAAGATGCCGACGAGGGCGACCTCCCGGCCCTCCTCCCACCGGTGCTCCTGGTCGTCCCGGATCGCCGACTTCTTCTTGTAGGCTTCGAGCTTGTAGGGGGCGAGGGACAGGCCGTCGATGGCGGCGACGATCTCGTCGTAGAGGCCGCCGTAGGTGGCGCCGAGGTCGTAGGTGACCGTGTGCAGCTTGCGGTCGGGGAAGGCGACCGCCTTGCCCTTGATCGTGGCGTTCGGGTAGGCCGCCTTGATGTACGGCCGGGTGTTGCGCACCATCACCTCTTCGAGCAGGTTGAACAGGACGACGCCCGCCGAGGCGTCCTCTTTGTTCACGATCTTGCGGGCCCGGCGGAAGTAGGCGGTGAGGTCGCCGATGCCGGCCTCCCGGAAATAGTCGGGCTGGCCCTGGGTGAAGAGGCGTATCTGGTTGGCGAGGTCGTACAGGTCGTTGTTGATCGGCGTCGCAGAGAGCAGGATGACCTTCTTCCGGCCGCCGTCCCGGCCCCGGCCGCCGTTGAGTTGGACGATCGTGTCGAGGGCCAGATAGCGGTTCGCCTTCTCGTTGCGGAAGTTGTGGCTCTCGTCGATCAGGATCACGTCGGCGTCGCCATAGTCCTTCGGGTCGAAGTTCTGGCGGCCCAACTCCTCGATGCCGACGACCTGGGCGGCGATCGTGGCCGAGGCCAGTTCCCGCTGCCACATGGGCCGCAGGGAGGCCGAGCAGACGACCACGGCCTTCTGCCGCCGGTGGTAGGCGAAGTCCTCCAGGAGCTTCTTGCCGATCCAGGTCTTGCCCAGGCCCACGCTGTCGGCGATCAGCACGCCGTCGTAGCGGGCGAGGATGCGGCGGGCCTTGCGGGCGGCGTCCTCCTGGAACTCGGCCAGGTCCACGGCGCTGCGGCCAAGCTCGGGCGAGTCGGCGCCGAGTTCCTCCTTGAAGTACTCATAGAGGGCCTTCGTGTACACCTCGTAGGGAGTGTACTCCTTCGTGCCGAACTTGCTGGCGTCGAGCATTTCGATCAGGTCGGCCTTGAAATCGACCGACTCGTTCCACCGCTGCTCGTACCACCGCATGAGGTCCGACACGGCCCTGGCGCCTACCTCACTCTTGATGAAGCGGCGGGCGTCGTCCGGAACCTCCCCCCCAGACGGGTCGAGGATCGTCTCTCGGTCCCGATCATACTCCAGGTAGGAAACGCTCCGAGCGGCCTCCCGGTCGTGCGGGTCCTCCTCGGGCGGGATGACCCGGTGAACGAGGTTCAGTTCCTTGTTGCCGACCAGGCCCGGCCCGGTGAAGTTGCTCGACCCGACGACGGCGGCGTAGGGGCGGAGGCGGTCGGCGGCGTTGTGGAGACCGATCTTGTCCTGGTGGAAGAGGTACGCCTTGGCGTGGAGGAAGCCCCGGTCGTAGAGCCGGACCTGCACCTTGTCGGCGTGAAGGAAGGCGATCAGGTCCTCGACCAGCTTGAGCGTCTCGGCCGTGAACGGCTCGGCTTCGAGGTCGCCCCTCAGCCGGGCCTTGAGCCGCTGGGGGTCCGCCCGGAGACCGATGTCGTCACCGGCGTGCGGCTCGGAGCCGAGCAGCAGACGGAAGGCTCCGAGGCGGTGCAGCCCGTCCTTGACGATCCTGTAGCCCGAGACCGAGAAGTAGGCGGTGGCGATGTCGAGGGGCCGTCCGGCGCTGCGGTCGAGCAGCAGTTTCAGCGTGTCGGCCAGGCGATGCTGCACGTTGTCGATGACGTAGGGAATGGACATCGCAGGCCGATTCCTTTGTTCCAGGGGCCCTCAGCCTCGACCCGGAAGTTCTCGGGGTGACTGGTCACACCTCAGACGACAATTCCTCGACGACTTCGCCGCCCCTGATCTTGGCTACAAGCACGTCAAGGGGATCACGCACGGGCCGGGTCGAGTGCAAAAGGGAACGTTCTTCGGGGGTGAGGCCGAAGGCGTCCTCTACCAGGGCGGCCAGCTTGCGTTCGAGGTCGAGTTGACGGGTCAGTAATTCCACCTGGCGGGCACGCTGCCGCCGGTGGAATTCGATCGTATCCTCGACGAGCTTCGGGTTCGGTCGCTTGACCCCCGCCAGTTTCAGGAGTCGCTTCGAGTACTCCTCGGATGACAGCGGGAGCCAGGTGGTCAGCTTCCCGCCAGGCTCCGAGGCGGAGAACTTCGATAGCGCCTCGCCGGCAAGCCCGGCCTCGAACGCCTGGACCTTTTGCTCGTGCCGGTTGATCGTCTGGACAAGCTCTTCCACCGAAGCTCTCGACGACGCCGAGAACGTGGGGATGGGGAGCGTCACGACGAAATCGGTGAAGAGCCGCAGCACCTCGTCCTTGCCGTGCTGCGCCGTCCGCCACGTGTACCACCAGAGGAGCGGGCTGTTGAGTACGGCGAGCAGCGCTGAGTCGTCGGTTGGGATGAAGTAGACGGTGTTGTTGGCGACGCAGCCGCTATCCTCCCGAGCGAACTCGGAGAACCAGGCCAAGTCCTGATAGGCGATCTTGGGCTCGTCGAACCTGTCCATGTAATCGCACGAGCGCAGTTCCCAATAGAACCGGCCCTGATCCTGCCGTTTGATGAGGTCTTCCTTGAACTGCAAGAAGTGCCGGTGGATCGCCGGATAGGTCTTCCGGAAAACCTCCTCAGCCCTCGCTCCCGCCTCGGACCACGGCCACTCAGCATTCTCACTGGAGGCGATCGTGATCAGGTAAGAGCCGCTGTCTCGATTCTTCCATCTTGCGGCATCTCGGCCCCGAAGTAGCGGCCTGAAGATGCCCTCGGACTCCGGGTTTTCTCGTATCAGTCGCTCCCGAGTTTCAGCGTCGATGACGAACGCATCATTGAAGCCCGTCTTCAGCCCCATAAGAGGGCAAAGCCCGACGTACTCCTTGAGAGGCTGCCCGAGGTCACGAATCCGCTTTAGGAGGGACTGAACAGGAGGTGGTTCGAGAGACCACCCCTTGTCACCGAGTAAGCCCGTTGGGATCAAGTGATGTGCTGTGTTTACAAAGGCGATCAGGTCCATGTTGACGGACCACCTGTCCCTTGGAATCTCACAAGCCACCATCTCCTCGTCTTCCGGCGTCCTCGCATTCTTGGCGAGGGCTGTCTCTCTCTTGACCTCAAGGAGGATGCAAGGAAACGTGTCGGCGTCCGGGAAGATCGGCGAATGCCCAAAGTCGATCACCTCCAACGGCTGCGCAACCCGACGGAGGTAGCCACGGAGCGACTCCCCGTACCCCGAGCGCATCCACTTGTTCGCCACGATCATGCCCATACGGCCATGGGCACGAAGGTGCTTAATCTCGATCTCTTGAAAATATACATAGAGATCGCAAGCGCTGTCGAAGGTCTCGTACGTCCTCTTGAGGTAGGGCTTTAGCGGCTTGAGAGTCTCCTGTCGTACGTAGGGCGGGTTGCCCACGATGGCGTCGAAGCCCGCCGTGCCAGGCTTGATCCGGTCCTTGTGCTGGATTTGCTGACCGGTGGCGCCCGTGAACCCGAAGAAGACCTCCGGGAACTCGATCTCCCAGTGGAGGAAGCGGAGGTCGGGTCGCCGGGCCAACGCCTCCACCTCGGTGACCAGGCATTGCTCCCTGGGGCTGCCGAGCGAGGCGACGAAGTGGTCCCGATCGGTCAGGTCCAAGTCCTTGCCGAGCGACACGAGGGCCTTCGCACCGGAGACCTCGAAGTGGTCGGCGGCCAGCAGGTCGAGTACGATCCGGTAGCCGGAGAGTGAGCGGAGGGCCTCGTCGTACTGCCGAACCGAGTCGGCGACCTCGGCCGCCGTGGCGTCGGCCATCTTGCTGACGATCAGGACGTGATTGATCGCCCGCAGGAGCGGCTCGTAGTCGAGCCGGAACAGCCGCCCCGACGTGGACCGCTCCAGGTCGGCGAACGTCGCCCCGACCAGGGAGTTGCCGCAGCGCAGGTGGTGGTCGAGGAAGCTCAGCGGCGCCCCGAGCGTGAAGGCGTCGAGCCACAGGCTGACCTTGGCCAGTTCCACGGCCATCGGGTTCAGATCGACGCCGTAGATGCACCGCTTGAGGACGTGCCGCTTGAGCAGGTTGATGTCCGTCAGCTTGGCCGGATCGACGGTCACGCCCTGCTCGCCGAGCGAACCCAGGATGCTGTTCCGGGTCCGCTCCAGGGCGAAGCCGACCGGATTGACCGGGAAGCCGTTGAGGAACGTGATGAGCCGGTCGGTGATGTAGTCCACCGCCTCGACGAGGAAGTGGCCGCTGCCCATCGCCGGGTCGAGCGTCTTCAGGTCGAAGAGCCGCTCCACGAGGTCTTTGTGCGTGTGGTATGCCTTCTCGGCGACGAACCGCCGCAACGACTCCGGGCTCTTCGGGTCCACGCCGGGCGATGGGCGAGCCTTCTCGTTGGCGAGGTAGCGGTCGTAGGTCTTCCGCACCTCACGAAACTCGCCCCGCATCGCATCGAGCTTCTCCTCCAGCACCGGGCCCACCGTGTTGGCGACGATGTACTCGACGATCGGGTCGGGCGTGTAGTACGAGCCGGAGGCCCGCCGCTCGGCGTTGTCGTTCGAGAGGTAGACCTCCCCCTTGCGGACCACCACGTCGGCCTGCTTGCCCTTCCTGGCCTTCGCCTTCGAGAGCGGGATGTACTTCTCTTGGTTCTTCTCCGCCTGGGTCGTCAGGTCTTCCGGGGCGACCTTGAGCTTGAACTCCAGCAGCCCCTCGTAGATCGACCCGAGGTGGCGGACTTCGAGCGAGCGGTAGTCGATGAAGACCAGCCCGAGCGTCCGCTCGTCCTGGTCCCTGGAGAGCCGGTCGATCGCCTGGGCGAGGTGGCAGTCGGGGACCTTGTGCTCCTTGAGGAACCGGGCGATCCGCTGCTCCCGTCGGTCGGAGCCGTCGGGGGCCGTGTTGAACAGGCCGCCGTTGTAGGTCGGGACATTGAGGACGGGATCGCCCTTGTCCATCGCCTCGAACAGGCGACCGAGCCGGTCGTAGAGCGTCGTCTCCTGCGACGAGTAGGACTTCTCCAGACGCTCGGCCACGTCGCTCAGGGCGACTCCCCCCTTTTCGGAGACCTCTTCCTTGATCTTCTTGAGGCTGGCGGCCCCGTAGGGGGCCTCCCGGACGGGCAGCAGGTCCCGGCTCTCGGCGTAGAGCAGGAAGAGCAAGCGGTAGAGCAGCGTCAGCGTGGCCTCGAAGATGTCGTCCCGCTCGGCCTCGGTCGGGTTGCCCTTCTGCCCCAGCCGCCCCGTGCGATCGGCGAGGAACCCCTGGGCCAGGTGCGGGAAGATCGTGACGAAGATGCGGTCCTTGAGCCGGTCGCCGAGTCGCTTGGCGTAGTCCCGGCTCCCCCGGAAGATTCGGTCGAGCCAGCGGTCCGCTTCGCCCTCGGGCCGGTAGGCGTTCGGGCGGAAGAAGAGCCACCAGTAGCGGAAGGCTTCGTTGGGGTCCGTGTCGCCCGAGGCGGTGAGCGCCTCCACGAGATCGACCTCGTAGTAGTTGGTCGCCCGAGCGTGGGCGTGGCGGCTGTAGAGCCGCCAGAGCCGACCGTTCGTCACGACGATCCAGTCGGCCACGGCCTCGTCGAGGGCAGTGACGACGCAGGCGCCGGGGTTCTCCTCCGGCGTGTCGGCGTCGTGGATATCCGGGCCGTCGAGCCAGCGGTCCCACGGGTAGACGAACGCCGCCGTCAGCGGCTCGCCGGAGGCGTCGTTAAGGAGGTAGTCGGGCTTAGTCAGGTCGGTCTTGCACGGCCGATTGACGACGGCCTGGTAGCCGAGGCGCCCGAAGATCGGCTCGTAGAGCTTGTCACGGGCGGCCTGCTTCCCCTGGCCCTGCCAGCCCCCCGGCCCGGCACGGAGGAGGTCCCGGACGAAGGCGAACATCCCCGAGGGGTTGTCCCGCCAGGCCGCATCGTCCTTCAGCCGGTCCCGCAGGAAGTGGTCGGCGAAAAGGCCCCGGTTCTGGAAGTACTCGCCCGTGTAGGCGGCGGCGTCGAAGACGCTCCGCAGCTTGTCGAACTGGTCGAGGGCGTCCTGGCACGTCCAGGTGAACCGGCGCAGCGTCCGCAGGTCCAGGCGGGTCGGCTTGCGCCGGATGACGCTGATGGCCTTCGGAACTACCTGGATTCGCTGGCCGCCGGTCGGCCCCCGCCGGTCCTGCTTGCGCTTGTCGAGCAGGACGAACTCCAGCGTCTCGAAGTCCGAGGCCAGGATGAGCAGGTGGTCCTGGTTGCTCCTGCCCAGCGCCCGCACGAGGTCATTGCGGACCTTGGCCGTCAGGGCCTTCGGCTGGGCGAAGATGACCCGGAGGAACCCGTCCTCGTCCTCGGAGAGCACCTCGATCTGTTTCACGGCGTTCGCCGAGTCGCCCGATAAGCCGACCGACTCGGGCGTGAGGGCGGCCCGCCCGTTCGTCTCGTACCCGAGCTTGTGCAGGAAGGACATGAGGGCGTCGGCGGACGCCAGATCGGTGATGTCCCTCGGGGTCAGGTCGAGATCGGTGGTACGGGTCACAGTTGCAATCCCCGAGGCGGGCGAGTTCGGTTGAAGAGATCATGCTGGCGGCAGCCGGGGCTCGCTCTATTCGTCGATCTTTCCCCAACGGATCGGGACCGGGCCGCCGTTGGGGATGGTCACGACGTAAGCATACAAGTTTTGGTTGCTGACGGACGGAATCCGTAGGACCCGTTTGACGTACGAGAGCGATTCCTGGAAGTATCGTTCTGCCTTCTCCATGTGATCTCGCCTGCCGGTAATGCTGCTCGTGATGATGGCGGCGAAGACCTTGGTCGCATCTCGTTCCTGAGTCAGGAGTTTGAGGAAAACCTCGATCACGTCCAGGGGTTGATAGAGGATCGGTCCCTTCCACTCGACGCAGATGACCGGGCTGGTCTTCAGCACGAAGTCGAGATTGCCCGCCTTGCCGACGCCGATGGCGTTCTGTCTGGTGGTTTCTTCGTCGTTGGGGTCGATGTGGATACGGCGGAATCGCTTGTCCGTCGGGCATTCTGGAATGAGGCCGAGCCGCTCCCAGATGTCCTCGCCTCTTGCTTCGTACAGGGAGCTTACCTTGTGGGAGAACATGTGATGGAAAAACCGATCATTGAGAATCTCTTCACGTTTGCCTGCCTGGATTAGACGATAGGTGGTGTCCCGCAAATCGGCCAGGATCGCCTCAATGTCCCCGATGACCATCGTGCCCTCCCATTCGACTTCATCCCCTCGAACTGACGTTTCATTCTTCGAGGACTAGGGCCCATATCCGCTTCAACGGCAACTCGGCCTGCAGCTCGTCCGGGAACCGGTCGTGGTTCTTGAGGATCGCCCCGAGCAGGTCGCCCGAGTCCCAGAGCCGGATCGTGAAGAAGCTCTGCCGGGCCTCCTGGAGCACGGACGACTTGAAGCCGCCCCAGCAGACGAGGAGCCCCTGGTCGGCGTGGAAGTTCTGGAGGATGCCCTGCAGGCCACGCAGCACGTTCACGTCCGCCGGGGACGCCGCCGACTTCACCTGGACACAGAGCCGAGGCGGGCCGAAGCCCATCGGGCCGCTACCGGCCAAAATGTCCACTCCGCCGTCCGGGCCCGGCGGCGAGACCCGTGTCAGGTAACCCTCGGCTTTCAGCACGGCATCGACCAGGACGGCCAGCCGGTGGCCGGCGAACTTGCGCCGGATGTAGTCGAGAATCTGGTCCCTGGCGACCTGCTCGATGTCGAGCGCCTGGCCCCCGTTCTCGGCGGCCTGGCCCGCCTCCTCGGCGACTCCGCCCGGATCGGCCCGGCCGGCGAGGACGGCCCGGATGCGCTCCTCGGCGTTGTTCCTGCGGACCTGGCAGACGGTCATGAACGCCCCGAGCGAGTAGAGCAAGTCCTGGTCGAACGCCGTGCGGGGCAAGTCCTTCCTGACCCACTCGACGGGCCGGGTGTGCCGGATGTCGTCGCCCAGATCGGTGCGGTACTGGTACGGGCCGACGACCTTGCCGACGGCGATGGCCGAGCGGGTCTTGAGGGGCAGGACGATCAGGTCGCCCTCCTTGATCCGGCCCCGGAAGCCCCAGACCTGGCCCACCTTGTTCGCCCTGGTCATTGGCGACTCGTCGGGGTAGCACCGCTCGTAGAGGCCCTCCAGCGCTTCCTTGTCGGCGACGGGGGACAGGTCGGGCAACTCGTCCCAGCCGATCGTGGCGACGTTGTGTTCGAGCGCCGCCTGTTCCTGCTCGCCGTGCTTCCCGGCCCGCACCAGCCAGACGGCCATGGTCACCGCCCCTTCACCACGGGATCGACCTGTCTCTACACCGCACTCACCATGACTCACGCAGCACTCACCCCTCATCCTTCCCGTTGTCCAGCGATGGTTTCTTCATAGACCGGCCCGCACGGGCGAGTGCAGTCTGCTGCAAATGCTCAGACTCCTTGGCGCTGAGACGCTGTGCAGCATTCGGGTTCAGGATCACCCTGGCGAGGGGATAGCTTAGGTCCAGGCGCAACACCAAAACGGCGGACACCATCTTGAATCGGTCAACCTCTCCTTGGAGTGCCGCTGCAGCCTCCGGCTGCAGTCGAGACAGGTCGGTGAACGGCCCCAAGCCGGTGCGGGCGTAGACGGCGGCGGTCTCCCGAGTCATCGAGCCGGATGTCTCCAGTAGCGGAACGAGGGCAACGCCGGAGCCGAACAACGCATCATCGACCCCCTTGTCGTTGGGCGGCTTAGGCTGTCCCAGGACGATCACGTTGACCGCCCCTTTCTCGCACTGCTTCAGCATCTTGCGTTCGAGGGTGCGGTAAATCTTCTCACCGATGGGCGTGGTGAAGTGAGCCTCCGAGTTCTTCTCCAGGTCGGCGGTCGTGACCATCCCCTTTGGTCTGGGGAACCGATCCGCTAGATCAGCCCCCTCAACCTCCGTGACCGTATTTCTCTCGCAGGCGGCCCCCTGAACGTTGCGGAAGTCCAACTCGTGGAATTCGAGATAGCTGATCGGGCATTTCGCCGAAGCACACCGGAACTCATTCCCCCGGTAAGAGAACTCGAAGCCATCCACAGTGACACGTTTTTCGGTTGTGAGGCGGGCTGCAAACAACTTCTCGATCATGAGCTTGATCCGCCCCGCATCCGTTTTCTCCGTCAGCGGCACGTTGAGGGTGGCCGAGTAGCCCTCCGGCACGTTTGCTGACTCGACGACCTCTTGGGCCTCGTGACTGTAGCGAGGGGGCCAGTCGTCATGGATCACGGTGACTTCGGCCCTCGTCCTCCTTCCGCCCCAGGCCCCAGTCACGTCCGGGTTCTTTTTCGTGTTCTTGTGGAGCGGTTCTTCCAGGGAAATCGTTCCGCCGTCCAGCACGCCGCTGAATACTGCGGCGGCGGCGATCTCGTACACCACGTCGTCAAACTCTTCGTCGTTTAGGAGTTTCCTGCGGAACGCCGAAACGAGGTCGTCGAAGCGTGCGGCGCCAGCGGCGAGGATCGCAAGGTCGGTCTCAACCTGCGGCACCAACGGAACGAACCACCCTTCTTTCCCCAGAGCAGCGCACAGGTAGTAGGTAAGCAGGCCCGATTGAAAAATTCCCCGGACTCGCCTCTCGTGTACGCACTCCACGGGTTCCGGTTCCCGGAAGCATTCACGGGCTGCCTCCAAGTCGGAGGCGATGCCCGACCCGTCCAGGAGGCGCATCAAGGTCGGGTAAAGACGGCGGAGTTCTTCCTGCATACGCTCACTCCTCGAATAACCCCTTCAACTTCGAGCGCTGCGGCTTGAGACGCACCGGCTCGACGGGCTGCACGATGGCGATCACCCGGTCGGCAGCCTTGCGGGCCTCGACCGCCACGGCACGCCCCGGCAGGCACTTGCCCCTGGAGTCGGACCACATCCCCAGGGCTTCCCGGCCGGAGGCGTCCCGCTCGCCGTCCGCCCCGAACAGGGAACAGATCGCCGAGGACTCCGGCACCCGCATGTTCTGGGGGATCACGAACTTCTCTGCCTTTGCCGCCTCGTTCGCCACGACCCGCACGGCCCTCAATTCCGACTCCGGTTCCTCGACGGCGAACAGCCGGGGCGATTCGTCCTCGATCGAACGCTTCACGGCAGCCTTATGGCCCAGCGCCGCCTCCAGGCACATCGCAGGGGTGGCGAGCGTTCGGACGCAGGCGTTCAGGGTGGCCTGGAAACTGGCGTCGGGTAACCCCTCACGGATCACGGCCTCGACCGTCCCGAAAGTCAGCAGCGCCCCCGGCCCGTGGATCGCACGGAACACCGGCTCGAAGATCGGCCCGTAGAACCCGATCCGCCCGGCGATCTCGTCCATCAGCCGCTCGATCGGGTCGTGCTCCGAACGGTACGCCGGCTCGGTGGCCCCCCGGTCGGCGTGGGTCGTCAGGCGGTGGGCGACCTCGTGCCAGCGGGTGAAGAACCTACGGGACGATTTCCTCCCCCGGCAGTCGATCACGGCGACGTACCGGTCCGGGTCGTCGGGCCCGGCGTTCTTCCGCTTCACCAGCGCCCCGTAGGTCGGGTTGTCGGCGTCGTCGAACCGCATGCGCATGGAGGCGAACACGGGGTCCTTCTTCCCCCTGGCGTACTTGTCCGTGATGCGGTCGAAGTCGCCCTCCGTCCTGACCTCCTCGAACACCATCTGGAGCTTGCGGGCGACGAGCGCCTCCAGGGCACGGATGTCGGCGACGGCCCCCTCCTGGGCGATCCAGCCGTCGAGCCTGCGCAGGCAGGATCGGACGATGGCCTCGACCGGCGTGGGGGGCGAGCCGAGGCCGAGTTCCTCGGCCAGGGCGACGACATCGGCGGCGTCATCCAGGCGGCTCATGCGTCCTCCAGGAACTCCTTGACGGCCTCGTAGAACTTGCGCCAGTCCACGGCCTCCAGCCCGTCCTTTTTCTTGGCGCTCCGGTGCGCCACGATCTGCTGCTGCATCTCCAGGAGCATGAGGGTCTGCCGGAACGACAGCCCCGCATCCCCGGCGAACCGTGCCAGCGTCGCCGGGATCGGGACCTCGGTCGGCGGCGCCTCGCTCGCCTCCCCGGTCATCAGGTAGTCGAGCGACAGGCCCAGGACCCGCCCGAGGTCGAGGAGCGTGTCGGCGCCCACGCTGCGCTTGCCGTTCTCCAGGTCCGAGAGGAACCCCTTGCTGATGCCCGCCTTCTCGGCGAGCACGTCCTGGGTCCAGCCCAATTCGTTGCGGCGTTGCTTGATGCGGACGCCGACCGCCTGCTTCGCCGGATTCACGGTGTCCTCCCGGAGAGATGGTAGCCGACCGTTCGATCGGCCGCAATGAGGGAGTACTTTGCGGCGTGAGTTTGACTTCCTGTTTAGCGAACTATACTCTATGGTAGAGTTCGATCCCGCAGGGGTCTTCCGACCGGTGTCCCCGGAGAAATCGGCATGACGATCGAGGGTGCGGTCATTCGAGAGCAGGGTGTGACGTTCGCCGTGGTGGTCGTCAAGCGGCACGTTGTGGACAACTCCTTGGAGGCGGGCCGGGCGATCCAGTCGTTCCAGCCGCTCTTCCCCGGCTTGCCGGTGGTCCTGATGGCGCAGGACCACCGGGGCGTGCCGACCTACTACGGGCGCCGGGACATCTCGGAGTTCATGGCCTCCGTGCCCATGAGCCGGGTGCCGTGGAAGCGGTACACCGTGGACTGAGGCGGGGGAGGCCCGGCGGCGTGCCGGGATGCTCCGAAACCCGAGCGGCGCCCCGTCGGCGTCGCTCGCTCAAGCCGAGGGACCTTGCCGATGCCGAGGACCGATGTCACCGAGAAGGAGGCGAGGATCGTCTACCTGCGATCCGGCGGGCGGTGCGCCTTCCCCGGCTGCGGCAGGGAACTGGTCGAGCCGGGGAACCAGGACGACGACCACGCCTACATCGGCGAGATCGCCCACATCGTCGCCGACAGCCGCCAGGGCCCTCGGGGCGACTCACCGCTGACCGACGAGGAGCGGGATCGTCACGGGAACCTCGTCCTGCTCTGCCGGGTCTGCCACAAGG
>CAZRGV010000002.1:0-174225 GCA_964599655.1 uncultured Isosphaeraceae bacterium
CCGATTGCCGGGATGGGACCAGCAACACGATCGCCTTCGGCGAGAAGTTGATCGGTGACAATGATGTCTCGCAATGGAACGGTGCCGAGACGTACAACTGTCTGCCGTGGCCCGGGAGCGATCCACAGGGGTCGGGGGCGGACATGGTGATGCCGGCGGGGATCGCGGTCCTGAAGACGTACATGAGCAACTGCGACGCCAAGCGGCCGGGGACTGCGAACCAGGACAATTCGAACGGCTCATACTGGGCGGCCGGGCGGATGACCCATGGACCGATGATCAACGAGCTGCTGACGCCGAACTCGACGCATCAAGACTGTTATAATTTCTCGCAGCACACGGGCTTGGAGACGGTCCGGAGCCGCCACCCGGGCGGGGTGAACGTGCTCTTTGGCGACGGGAGCGTGAGGTTCATCAAGGACAGCATCAACCAGTTGACCTGGTGGCAACTGGGCACCAAGTCCGGCGGTGAGGTGATCTCGGCCGACTCGTACTGAGCCCGGACCAATCAAGCAGGTCCGGAGTGGAGCCTCCGAGGTTGGACAGTTGAGAATGAGAAGGTGGGATGGCGCCACACGAACGTTGTTCTTTTCGGGTGGGTCTGAAGGATTCCCGGCTCGAGGGTGACGGTCCTCGAGCCGGGAGTCCGCCACCGAGGTTGATCGTGCCAGATTCCGGTTGAGAGTGTTTCAACGCTTGGGGCAAGGGGATCGGCGGCAAGCGCGGGTCCAACCGCGAGACGAAAGGTGAATCACGATGCGGACATGGCAAAGGGTTGGTTTCTCGGGAATTCTGCTGGGCGTGATCGTGCTGGGGATGATCGTGCCTGGTTGCGGCGGCGGGGACTCCGGCCAAACTGGGCCGAACCCCGAGGTCAAGATCGTCCCTCCCAAGGACGCCCAGGGCAAGTCGTATTCGCTCGACGATGAAACCGCCATCCCGTCCAAGTAATCTCTGTACCACCCTCGGGTCGACGCCGCGCACTCCGCCCGAAACGAACCGAAATCCAGGGGGCCGGTGGCAACGCAATACACCAGGCCATCAAGTTTTGCGTCTCCGAGCATCCCGCCCGCACGACCCGGCGCGGCCCCGAATTCCGAGGCGGAAGGACGTGGGACGATCCCGCCGACGGTCCGGTCCGGCTGAGGTCGACGGCGGGGTCGGGTCGGGCCGAGGTGTTCGGGTGGGTTCGTCGAGAATCCTGGGTTCGTTTCGAAGGGGCCGTTACGGCGTTTTGGTCTTGGCCGTTTCGCCCGACTCGAAGAGCAGGGGGGCCAGCTCATCTCGGTCGGTCGGCTCGAGCTGGTCGGGGGTCAGCCCGGCCTCGCGGGCGCGGTCCCTCGTGCGACGGAAGTCGTCGAGCCGTCCGGCTTTGTGGTAGGCGCGGGCCAGGTGAGCTAGCACCGTGCCGGTGGGTCGCCCGAGGACGGCGGTCTCAAGGTCCTGGATCGCCTTGTCGAGGTCGCCGAGCCTGGTGTAGATGACCCCTCGGGTGTCGTGGAACTGGGGATACGACTGTCCGGTGCGCTCGAAGGCTTCGTTGACCCATTTCAGGGCGTCGTTCGGCTTCTTGAGTCCCTCGCAGAGGGTCCAGGCCAGGTTATTGAGGAAGGTGAAGTCGCTGGGCTTGTTCTGAAGGGCCTTGAGGTAGAGGTCGACCTCCTCCTGATAGCGCTGCTGGAAGTGGCGGAGGTAGCCCTTCATGATGATCAGGTCGTTGGCCTCGGGCTCTCGGTCCAGCGCGGCCTCGATGACCGTCTCGGCGGTGGCCAGGCGGTTGGGGTCGGGCTTGCCCGAGGTGGCCAGGGCCAGCGTATTACGGGCCAGTTCCCGGATCGCCTCCGGCTTGGAGGCGATCACGGTCGAGCGATAGGCCTTCAGCGCCTCCTCCTGCTTGCCTTGGTGGGCGAGCACGGTGGCCAGGACCCAGGAGGTTTCGGGCCAGAGCTCGGCCATGAGGTTGGCGACCGTCTCGGCCGCCTCGGCGTCGATCTCGATCAGAGCGCTGACGATCCGTCGGCCGACGAGCTGGCCATCTTCCTTGGACTCATGCGCCTGGAAGACCTTTTGGAGTAGGGCGACGGCCTCGTTCGTCTTGCCTTGGCCGTGGAGCTGCCTGGCACGGAGCAAGGGGACCGACAGATCATCGGTGGTGGTGCCGGCCTCGAGCCGGTCGATCTGGGACGCGGCCTTGTCAAACTGCTTGGCGGCCAGCAGGGTCTCCGCGTAGAGCTGGATGGCGGTCGGAGTGGCGGTCCTGGCCTGAGCGTCGATGCCGGCGACCTCGACGGCCTTGTCGGCCTCGTTGTTCTGGAGGTAGAGCCGGGTTAGGATTGATCGGGCGGCGCCGGCCGAGGGGTAGTCCGCGGGTAGGTCAGCGACGAGGCTGGCGAGGATCTGCTTGGCCTGCTGTCGGTTTCGCTCCTCGGGACCTCGTGCCAGGACGATACCACGAGCCAGGCGGTCCTCGGGCAGGTCGGCTGCCGAGCCCCCAGTCCCGCCGCCGACGAGGTTCCAGGCCTTGAGCCAGGCCGAGGCGTCGCCGGCATGGGCCGAGAGCAAAAGGGCCAGGGCCCTGGCGGCCCATCGCTGCGAGCGGTCACGGTCGAGGACGGCCTGGAGGCATGCTTCCGCCTTGGCGATCTGGCCGGTGGCCTCGTAATAGTCGGCCGAGCCCCGGACGACTCTCGGATCGTCGGGCCACTGCTTCAGGGCGGCTTCGTAGGCCGCGTCGGCCTTCGGCCGGTCGCCGGCGATCCGCCAGCACTGAGCCCAGAGGAACTCAGGCCGGTCGATGTCCTTGACGTTCTTTTGGATCTGCTCGATGGTCTGGGCCGCCTTTTCGGTCTCCTTGCGATTGGCCAGGAAGAAGAGCAGGGCCAGTCGAGGTCCGAGCTGGTCGGGCTGCTTCTGAATCAGGTCTCGAAGGGTTGACTCGGCCTGCTCGGCTTGTCCCAGGGCGTTCAGGACCCGGGCCTGCCAGACCCGGTCGTCGAGGCTCGCGGGGTTCCCCTCGACGACCTGACGAGCCAGCTCGGCGGCCTTGTCCTTGTCGCCGCTCTGGAGCGCGGCCTCGGCCAGGGCGCGGTCGAGGTTGGGGATCTCGGCGCCGTACTGGCGTCGGAGACGTTCGAGGTCGGCGGTCCGGTGCAGCTGGGCGTCGACCCGAATCAGGCGCTGCAAGGCGGCGGAGCCGCCATCGCGACGAAGGGCCAGCTCATAGGCGGTGGCCGCCTCTTCGAGCTTGCCGCGCTGCTCGGCCACCTGCCCCTGGAGCAGGTCGGCCAGCCACGACTGCGGCGACTCCTGCCGGATCTCGCCGATCAGGGTGTCGGCCCGGTTGAGCCTGGCGGTTCGAGACTCGGGCGATTCCTCGGCCGGCGTGACGAGTAGCTCCTGGACCTGGGCGACTCGCCAGTAGAGCCCTTGCTGGCCGCCGATGTTCTTGATGGCGTCGATCGCCTCCTGGGCGGCCGTCTGATCCTCCTTGGCCAGGGCCAGCTCCAGCAGAAAGAGGCGGGGCAGGGGGTCGTTGGGCAGGAGCTGGGCCCACTGGTTGTAGGCCCGACGGGCTTCGTCGTTGTTGCGTTGAGCCGTGTAGAGGTCGCCCAGGGTTCGCCAGACCTGCGGCCGTTGGTCGGGGGGTAGGTGGTCGAGATCCTGAACCAGTTCCTGGCGCGCTTCCTGACCGTGGCCTCGAAGGGTCTTGAGTTTGGCCCTGGCAATTCGGAGGCTGGCCTGGTCGCCGGCCGCCTCGGGGGCCATGGCCTGGTCGAGCACCAGCAGGGCCTGGTCGATCTGTCCTTGTTGGGTGAGCTGCTCGGCTCTGGCCAGCCAGACCTCAGGGTCGTTCTTGCGGTGCTGGGTGGCCTGTTCGAGCAGGGCGAGGCCATCCCCGGTCTTGCCGATGGCATTGAGGTACTCGGCCTGAACCAGGGCCAGCCCGGGGGCGGCCGGGGCGACCTTGACGGCCCTGGCGATCAGGCGCTCCAGCTCCGACCAGTCCCGGCGCTCGCTCGGGCGTCGGATCTGCTTGCGGTACTCCAGCCTGGCCAGGGCCACGAGCACGCTGGGGTCCTCGCCGACCGAGTTCAGGGCCTTGCGAAGCTCGGTCTCGGCTTCCGACGGCCGCCTCGTCTGGAGGATCTGGGCCCTGGCCAGCCAGGCGCTGGTGAGCTTGGGGTCGTTGTCGATGGCCCGCTGGTAGTGGTCCAGGGCCATGGTCTCGTTGCGGATCGCCTCGTAGCACTGGCCGAGAGTGAACTCGATCTGGGTCTGCGGAGCACGAGGCGCTCCGGGCTTGGCCTGGGCCCGCTGGGCCTGGTCGAGGAGCTTGATCGCTTCCATCGGCCGGTTCCGCTTCAGCTCGAGCAAGGCGTTGAGAAACAAGACCGGCCCGGTCGGCTCCTCGCTGCCGGAGAGCCGTCGATACTGCTCGACCAGGGGCTCGGCCTCGTTCAGGCGGCCGAGTTTCAAGAGCACGATGGCCAGTTGCCAGGTCAGGTCGGCGTCGGTGCCACTGGAGAGGACCAGGCCGTTCCGCCAGCTTTCGATGGCCTCCTCGGGGCGGTTCTCCTGAAGTCTGGCCAGGCCGAGCAGGGTCTGGAACCGCAGGTTCTTGCGCGCGGCCTCGGGCAGCGCGTCGAGATGGCGGTGGGCCACCTCGGGCCTGCCTCGCCGGAGCTGGTACTCGGCTGCGGCCAGCCGAACCTCCGGGTCCTTGGGAGCCAGGGCCACGGCTTGGTCCAACTCGTTCTCGGCCAGGGCGAACTGCTTGGCGGCTTCCTCGCGACGCCCACGGCTCTCGAGGTCCCGGGCTGCGTCGGCCTGGAACGCGTGGCGGACCAGCCGCACCGTTGACGACTTGGGCGAGGCGGCCAGCAGGTCGTCGAGTACCTTCGAGGCCTGGTCGGGGTCATTCCGCTTGTCGCGGTAGAGCATGGCCAGCCGGGTCGCTCCGCCGACGTTGTCCGGCTCCAGCGCGCGGGCCCGCTCGTAGAGGTCGATCGCCTCGCGCAAGGCCTTAACGTCCCCCTGGTAGGCCAAGGCCTCCTTGACCTGGGCCCAGAGCCGAAGCGCGTCGGCGTCGTCCTTGGCCCCTCGCTCGACAAGTTCCTTGGCCAGCACGTCGGCCGTCTGATACCGGGCCTCCTTCACGTCGGGCTGCCGGCTGTAGTCGAGGTAGAGCTTGACCTGCCGTCGCCGGATCGCCTGAGCATCGGGCCCGTCGGGAGCCAGCCGAAGGGCCTGCTCTCCGAGCCTGATGGCCTCGAGCAGGTGGCCGCTGCTCTGGGCCGATCGGGAAAGGATCTCGGCCTTCTGATTCATCGCCTGAACGTTTCTGGGGTTCTGGCGAAGAAATTCGTTGAGATAACTCAACGCCAGGTCGTCCTTGCCTTCCTTGACCAGGGCCTCGGCCTGGTTGAGCAGCTTCGGACTTCCCCCTTGGGTCTGCACGAACTGGGCCACGAAGAGGGCCGTCCCCCCCAGCGCCAGAACCAGGGTCAGGATCAGAATCGCCCGAAGATTGGGCTTCCAGGTACGCTTGGAACGTCCGGCGCTGGACCTGGGTGAGGAGGTGCTCACGGGGCCGTTGCTCCTGCGGGTCGCAAGGGGGCGAGAACGCGCTGCATGCTGCATGTTAGGCGTTGACGCCCTCGAACTGTCAAGGGGAGCGGCCGTCGGCTCTTGCCCGGCCCGGGATCGTCCGCTTCAGGCAACATCGGGGGCGTTTTGGTCGCGACCGGGGTTTACGTCCCAGGGGACCCCGGGATAGACTGTCCCATCGGAGCGTTCATGCCTCAGGGTCGCGTCTTCTCGAGCCGTTGCCGCATGATGACGATCGAATCGCCGCCCGCCCAGGAAACCATCACCGCGACTCGCGCTTCGGCCGCGACCTGGATCCGCGTCGGCCTGGCGGTCGCCCTGCTGGCGGCCTCGGGCGCGGTCCGCTATTGGCAATCGCGAGGCGTCGACGATGCCCTGCGGCAAGGCCGCAAGTCGCCGTTCCCCTTGAAGACCATCCCCACGACTCTGGGTGACTGGGTCGGGACCGAAGAGGTCCTCGACCCCCAGATCGCTCAGGCGACCGGTTGCTCCGACTACGTGTTCCGGACCTACAGTAATGAGAAGACAGGTGCCAAGATAGGCCTGATCTTGATCTACGGCCCGGCCAACGACGTCTTCATTCACGCTCCCGAACAGTGCTATCCCTCCGCGGGCTACAGTATGACGGAAGGTCCGGAGCCAAGGTCCGTGGCGGTCGGCTCGACAACGATCCCCTTCTCCTCGATGGTCTTCACCAAGGGAGAGGGAGGACAGACCGAGCGCCAGGAGGTCTACTACACCTGGCGATACTACGGTCAGTGGACCCCAACGATGGTCCTCAAGAAGCGGATCGAGCGGATTCCCGGGATGTTCAAGGTCCACCTGTCCCGCCAGGTTCGGGAACACGAACTGCGAGGCGTCGGCAACCCGTGCGAGTCGTTCCTGGCCGAACTGATGCCCGAACTGGAACGCCGGCTGGCCGAGTCGGCCCAGAAGTCCCAGGCCGCCACGCCGCCGTCCCAGACCCAGAGCCGATCGGTCGCAACCACCCGCTAGCCCGGTCAACCCCGATGGCGGCGATGTCCGCGCCGCCGGCCCCATCCTCCACATCGATCGGACGACCCCAGATCGCCATCCCACGAGGGCCGACCTACCGATGGATACACCCGACCGCCACGACGATCAACTCCCGTCGCTCCCCCCCCCGGCTCCGCTGACACCGGTCCCGGCGTCTCGAGTGGTCTGGGAAGAACCGGCCGACGCCTCGGGCGAGCCGCCGCCGGTCAAGATGTTCAATCTCCGGACGGTCGTTCGGGCCGCCCGACGCCACTGGTGGCAGATCTTGCTGCTCTGGCTGGCCACCTCGGCGGCCCTGGTCTTCCTGATCTACACCAAGGTCAAGCCGAAGTACGACACCGAGGCCTGGCTCGAGGTCAAGCCGACGTCGAGGAACCTGATCGCCCCGACCTACGCCAGCGCCGACTTCGGTCCGTTCCTGGAGACCCAGGTGCTCCTGGTCAAGAGCCCCGACGTCCTCGGTGCCGCCTTGCAGGATCCAGCCGTCGCCTCCTTGCCAAGGATTATCAACTCGCTCGATCCCGAGGCGGACCTCAAACGCGAGATCATGGTCGCCAGCCAGCCCAAGACCCACCTGATCCTGGTCCAGATGTCCACCGAAACCCCCTCCGAGGGGCAGGCGATCGTCAACGCCGTGGTCACCAACTACATCAAGGCCGCCCGGACTTGGACCGACGACGAGTCCCGGATCCAGATCGACCGGCTGAGCGACCTCCGCAAGAAGTTCCAGGGGGAGGTTGAACGGCTCCAGGGGGACTTGCACACCTGGATGCGCAAACGAGGGGACGCCGAGGCCAACGTCAAGGATCGCAACCTCATCACCCTGGAAGAGTACCGGCGTTACAAGTCTCGCCTGGCCGATGTCCGGATCGAGCGGATCAAGGCCGAGGGGACCCTGGCCTTCTTGCAGCAGGACATCAAGCGACTGGGGCAGGTCCGCGGCTCGTCGGCCGGTCTCGGTTCCCCTGATGGGCTCGACGAGGCCATCAAGGCCCAGTTCCAGGAACATCCGGCCGTGGCCCGGCTCCTGGCCGACATGGAGCAGGTCCGCGACACGATGGAAAAGGCCGAGCGCCTGGTCCGCGACCCCAAGAACGACCCCTCGACTCGCCGCTACCGCCAGGAGCTCGAAAAGCTCCAGGCCAGCTACAACCAGCTCTGGAACCGGATGTACCCGACCCTCCGTGCTCGGCTCTCGCAGCAGCCTGACGACGGAAATGAGGTCGTCGCCAGCCAGAAGGCCGCTCTTCAGGAAGCCCAGCTGCGGGTCTCCCAGTACAAGACTGAGGAAAGCGAGATCCAGACGATTCTCGACAAGATGGAGATCGAGAACCGGGAGGCCGGCGACGTGGCCCTGGAGATCGAGTTCCTCAAGGAGAAGCTGGCCTACAACCAGAAGCTCTTGGAGTCGGTCAGCAACAACCTGGCCCAGGCCGAGTACGATGCCCACGCCCAGACCACGATCAACGTGATCGCCGAGGCCCAGGCGTCGAAGGCCCCCAAGACCGACACCCGGACCAAGCTGATGGCCGCCGCGCCGTTCGGGGTGCTGGTGCTGCTGCTCGGGTTGTTTACCCTGATCGAGATCCGGTCGGGCCGTGTGGCTGATCCGGACGACCTCCCGTCCCGGGTTCGCGTCGGCGTCATCGGGGTCGTCCCGCCCTTGCCGGCCTTGAGGCCGTCGAAAACCCAGCGAGGGATTCGAGACGACCGCCGACGGGTCGAGGAATTTGTCCAGAGCCTCGACCACCTGCGGGTGACCCTCTACGCCAACCGGCCCGACGGTTCGCAGCGACGCTGCATCCTGATCACCAGCGCCATCGGTGGCGAGGGGAAGACGACCCTGGCCGCTCAACTTGCCGGCCGCTGCGCCAACGCGGGACTGTTGACCCTGCTGGTTGACGCCGACCTGCGGCGGCCCTCGCTGGGAGATCTGCTGGAAGTGGCTGAAGGCCCGGGCCTGGCCGAGGTCCTGGCCGACGAGGCGCCGGCCGAGTCGTCGATGGTCGTCATCGGCAACGCCGGCGGCTTCCACCTGCTGCCGGCCGGAGCGCCCGGGTACGATCCGAGCCGCCTGCTACAAGGCGAGAAGCTCGGTCAGCTCATCGCCCAGTTCCGAGCCACCTTCGACGTCGTGATCATCGACGCCCCGCCGGTCCTGGCCGTGCCCGACGCCCTTTTGCTGGGTCGTTGGACCGACGGAGCCGTGCTGGCCGTCCGGCACGACACCAGCCGCTTCCCTCTGGTGGAACGGGCTCACCGCCGCCTGGCGGCTGTCGGCATCCCGGTGCTGGGCGCGGTGGTCAATGGTGTCCGGACCATGGAGACGAACTACGGAGCCTATCAGTATAATCCCTATGCCGGTCGGGGTGTCGACCCCGACTCGTCGACCTGACCCAACCGTCTTCCAGGCCGGTCCGCCCGAGGGAAACGGTCCGCCCGGTCGGGAGTCTTGACCTGTCCAACCCGAACGATGCCGGCGCGTTGCCGCCTCGCGAGGCCGCGGCCCGAGCCGGTGGCCAAGCCCTGTTGAGCCTCTTTGCGGGAGCCCGCCGCCATGTCCGCGTCCGAGGAGCCTCTGCCGGCCCCCAAGCCTGAACGAAAGGGATTCCCCGTTCAGGTCCTGATTGTCACCGCCGTGCTCGGACTGGCGGTGGCCGCGTCCTACGCCCCCAGCCTGCTCAACCTGGCCGAGAAGTGGAACAGCGACCCGAACTACTCCCACGGTTTCCTGGTCATTCCGATCGCCCTGCTGATCCTCTGGCAGCGCCGCTCGGAGCTGACCCAGGTCGCCGCGCGGCCGAGCTGGATCGGCTGGGTGTTCCTGGCGGGCTTGCTGGCTCTTCGCTACTACCTGTACGATCGCAACGAGCTCTGGATCGAGCAGGCCACGATTCCGCTGGTGGCCGGCTCGCTGGTGTTGGCCCTCGGGGGCTGGGGTCTGCTCTGGAAAACCGCGCCAGCGGTGGCCTTCCTCTGGTTCATGCTGCCTTTGCCGCCGAGCATCAACATGATCCTGGCCGGCCCGCTCCAGCGGCTGGCGACGGTCTGCAGCACCACCTTGCTCCAGGCCCTGGGCCTGCCGGTGCTGGCCGAGGGGAACGTCATCATCGTCGGCCCCGACCGCCTGGAAGTGGCCCGCGCCTGCAACGGCCTGTCGATGCTCCTGAGTTTCGTGACCCTGATCACCGCGACGGTCCTGACCCTGGCGAGGGACCGGCCGCTCTGGGAGCGTGGCGTCCTGTTCCTGAGCACCGTTCCGATCGCCCTGATCGCCAACATCCTGCGGATCACCGCCACCGCCTGGGCCTACCACCTGCTCGGCGCTGAGTATGGCGAGAAGATCGCCCACGACACGGCCGGCTGGGCCATGATGCCGATTGCCCTGGTTCTGGTCTGGATCGAGCTGAAGGTCCTGTCCTGGCTGGTCATCGAGGAGCAGACGACGACCAAGCCCATGGTCCTGCTCTCGGCCACAACGGGCGGCCGCCAGGTCCTGAAGCCGTAGCCTGGAGCCGGGCCGAGAGCCCAAGTCCCTGTCCTCACGGGTCCGCGGTGAGAGACACGGGGTGTCCCATCGCCGATAACCGCGGGCCGGCCTGTGCTCTCTTGGCGGCTTCCTTTGAAGATCCTTTACCTGAACATCAACGGAACCCTGGGAGGTGCCGAGCTCTGCCTGCTCGACGTCCTGGCATCGCTTCGCCAGGCGCGTCCCGACTGGGGGCTGGAGGTGTTGCTGGGGGACGACGGTCCGCTCCGGACCGAGGTCGAGCGGCTGGGGGCCGTTTGCCGGGTACTTCCGCTGCCAAAGGCGGTGGCGAAGCTGGGAGACGCTGGCCTTCGAGACCGCTCGGGCCGGCCGGCGGGCCGGCTGGCCCTGGCGGCCCGGGCCCCCTTGGCGGCAGGGCCGGCAGCTGCCTACCTGGCCGGCTTGCGAAAGACGATCCGACAGGCAGGCCCCGACCTCGTCCAGAGCAACAGCATGAAGACCCACGTGCTGGGGGCCTGGGCCACCCCCGGCCGCGTCCCTTTGATCTGGCACCTGCACGACTACGTTGCCTCCCGCGCGGTGATGGCGAAGCTGCTTCGGCTCTCGTCGCGACGGCGATTGCTGGGCGTGGCCGTCTCCCGGTCGGTCGCCGACGACGCCTCGAAGGCGCTGGGGGCCCAGGTGCCGATCCAGACGATCTACAACGCCATCGACCTCGTCCGATTCGCTCCTGGGCCCGGCGATGGCCCGGCCCTCGATGAGGCGGCCGGCTTGCCGGCGGCCGAGCCGGGAACGGTCCGGGTCGGGCTGGTCGCCACCTTCGCCCGATGGAAGGGGCACGACGTGTTTCTCGAAGCGGCATCAAAGATTCCGGCCAATCGCCCATGCCGGTTCTATATTGTCGGTGGGCCGATCTACCGGTCGCTGGGCTCGCAGTGGTCGCTCGACGAGCTGCGAAGCCGGGCCTCGTCGCTGGGGCTGGACGGTCGACTCGGCTTCACCGGGTTTCAGGAGCCTGCCTCGGCGATGCGAAGTCTGGACGTCGTGGTTCACGCGAGCACCCGCCCCGAGCCGTTCGGCCGGGTGATCGTCGAGGCGATGGCCTGTGCCAGGGCGGTCGTGGCGATCCGTGACGGCGGTTCGGGCGAGCTGTTCGAGGATGGTGTCGAGGCCCTGGGATGCCCGCCCGACGACCCGTCGGCTCTGGCCGTCGCGATCGACCGGCTGGTTGGCGACCCGGATCTGCGGCGACGTCTGGGGGAGGCGGGGCACAGAGCCGCCCTTGCCCGGTTCGACCGGGCTGGCCTGGCGGATTCCTGGGCCGAGGTCTACCGCCTGGCGGGTTGCGGCAGTGCCACGCCACCCCCCACCTAACCTACTCAACAATGTTCCGGCATGGTAAACTGGCAATCCCGGGCGGCTGATTTCCACGACCGCCACGACGCGACATCCAGGCTTTGGATTCCGACCAAACCGTGGCGTCGTTCCCAGGAACGCCGTGTCGATCTTCGAGTGAATCTATGTCCATGATGCCGTCGGGCGTGAAACGGAAGTGGATCATCACGGGAGGGGCCGGGTTCATCGGTTGCCATGCGGCCTCGCGGTTCCACCGGGCCGGCCACGACGTCGTTCTGGTCGATAACCTCAGCCGTCGAGGCGCGGATACCAATCTGGCATGGCTCCGGGAGCAGGGAATCGACCAGTTCATCCAGGCCGACGTTCGAGACGCCCAGGCGTTGAACGAGATCGTGGCCCGGCACGCCGATGCCGACGTTGTGCTTCACCTGGCGGCCCAGGTGGCGGTGACGACCAGCGTGGCCGACCCCCGGACCGACTTCGAGATCAACGCCCTAGGCACGTTCAACGTCCTGGAGGCGGTTCGCACCCAGGCCGGCGGCCGGCCGGCGGTCTTCTACAGCTCGACCAACAAGGTCTACGGCAACCTCGAGCACGTCCGGGTCGTCGAGCGAGACGGCCGATACGCCTACGAGGACCGGCCCTTTGGCGTTGACGAGAACGAGCCGCTCGACTTCCACAGTCCCTACGGCTGCTCCAAGGGAGCCGGCGATCAGTACGTTCGAGATTACGCCCGGATCTACGGCCTGAAGACGGTCTCGTTCCGCCAGAGCTGCATCTACGGCACCCGGCAGTTCGGCATCGAGGACCAGGGCTGGATCGCCTGGTTCGTCGTCGCCGTGACGACCGGCCAGCCGTTCACGATCTTCGGCGACGGCAAGCAGATCCGCGACACGCTCTGGGTGGACGACCTGATCGATGGCTACGAGCGGGCGCTGGACCGGATCGACTCGGTTCGGGGCGAGATCTTCAACATGGGCGGCGGCCCTCGCAACACGATGAGCCTCCGGGAGCTGGTCGCCAAGCTCGAGCGGAAGTTCGACCGCAAGCTCAACCCCCCCTTCGCCGACTGGCGGCCCGGCGACCAGCGGGTCTTCGTGGCCGACATCCGTAAGGCCGAGCGGATGCTCGGCTGGACCCCTCGGATGAGTACCGATGAGGGGGTCAACGAGCTGATCGCCTGGGTCCGTGAGAACCAGTCGCTCTTCAACCGATAGCGACGGTTTCTCGAAGGAGTCCCGCCCGATGATCTCCTGCTTCCGCTTGGGCGTCCGTTGATCATGGCATTGCTTCGCGTCTGCCACCTGGGCAAATACTATCCCCCGGCCCCCGGGGGCATCGAGACGCACGTTCGTACCCTGGCCCAGGCGCAGGCCGCGCTCGGAGCCGAGGTCAAGGTCTTCTGCGTCAATCACCGGCCAGGCCCGACGGTCGTCGAGCACGATGGCGAGGTCGAGGTTACCCGGTTTGGCCGTCTCGCCGCAGTTGCCAAGCTCGACGTCTGTCCCGAGCTGTCGCGGGCCCTGGCGAGGGTTGAGGCCGACATCCTCCACATGCAGGTGCCCAACCCGACCATGATTCTGGCTCTGCTGCAGGCCAGGCCGTCGCCACCCTTGGTGGTGACCTACCAGAGCGATCTGGTCCGGCAGCGGGTTCGAGGGGCCTTGTTCCGTCCTCTGGAGCGGCTGCTCTACCGTCGGGTCCGCGCCATCATGCCGACCAGCCCGACCTACCCGCCAGGCTCCCGGTTTCTCCGGCCTTACGGGGAGCGGCTCCAGGTCTTGCCGATGGGGATCGACCTGGAGCCGTATCAGAATCCCTCGTCGCAAGCCCTGGCCGAAGCCGAGGCGATCCGGGCGCGCTATCCCGGACCGATCTGGATGGGCTGCGGGCGCCTCATCTACTACAAAGGGTTCCTCAACGCGGTCCGGGCCTTGCCGAAGGTTCCGGGAACGCTCCTGCTGATCGGCGACGGTCCCGACCGGCCCGCTCTGGAGGCGGAGGCCGTGGCCCTTGGCGTTCAGGACCGGGTTGTTTTCCTGGGAAGCATGCCCTACCAGGCGATCGTGCCGTATTACCTAGCCTCGCACGCCTTCTGGTTCCCTTCCAACGCCCGGAGCGAGGCGTTCGGCATCGTCCAGGTCGAGGCGATGGCCAGCGGCTGCCCCGTGATCAACACGGCGATCCCTCACAGCGGGGTTGCCTGGGTCAGCGCCCACGAGGAAACCGGTCTGACCGTGCCGGTGGACGACCCCGAAGCGCTGGCGGCCGCCGCCCGCCGATTGCTGGAGGAGCCCGGTCTTCGAGACCGCCTGGCCGCCGTCGGCCGGGAGCGTGCCCGCAGGGACTTCGATCACCGAGTCATGGCCGAGCGGAGCCTCGAGATCTACCGCCGGGTTCTGGCCGGCGAGGCGATGCCGAGATCGTCGTCGTGGCGGACCTCCGGCGACGAGGCGGAACCACACGACGACGCGATACCGTTGCCCGAGACCCTGTCCCGTTCCCTGCCGTGACCGAGCGGCTGGCGGCTCACCCGATGCGCGTCCTGAACTGCTACTCGGGCAACATGTACGGCGGGGTCGAGTCCTTGCTGACGACCCTGGCGAGGTGCCGCGCGATGGCCCCTGGCCTGGACCTGGCGTTTGCCCTCTGCTTCGAGGGGCGACTGGCGGATGAGCTCCGGGAAGCCGGCGTGGCGGTCGAGTTGCTGGGGGCCGTCCGGTTCAGCCATCCCTGGACCGTGCTGGCGGCCCGTCGACGACTCACGGTGTTGCTGGAACGAGCGAGGCCCGACGTCGTCCTCTGCCACTCGGCCTGGCCGCACGCACTGATGGCCTCCGTGGCTCGAAAGGCCGGCCTGCCGGTCGTCTTCTGGCAGCACGACCTGGCGAGCGGCCAGCACTGGCTCGAGCGCCGTGCCAGCCAGACGCCGCCGGATCTGGTCCTCGCCAACAGCCGGACGACCGCCGAGACCACCTCTCGGCTCTTTCCCGAGACGCCGGTCGAAGTGCTTTATTGCCCGGTACCGGCGCCCGAACTGGGCCTCGACCGTGCCTCGACGAGGGCCGAGGTTCGGGCCTCGCTCGAAACGCCCGACAACGCCGTGGTCGTCGTCCAGGCGAGCCGACTCGAGCGTTGGAAGGGGCAATCGCTCCTGATTGACGCCCTGGGACAACTCCGGGAACGGCCGGACTGGGTTGCCTGGATCGCCGGAGGGGCGCAAAGGCCGCCCGAACAGGTTTACCTCAACGAGCTTCGAGCCAGGGTCGAGGCTCTCGGGATCACCGATCGGGTTCGTTTTCTAGGTCAGCGCTCCGACGTGCCGAGGCTGCTGGCGGCCGCCGATATTCACTGTCAGCCCAACACCAGCCCCGAGCCGTTCGGCATCGCCTTCGTGGAAGCCCTGTACGCCGGCCTTCCGCTGGTCAGCACCCGGATGGGAGGGGCGGCCGAGATCATCAACGAGGCGTGTGGCGTGCTTGTCGAGCCGGCCGAGCCGTCGGCCCTCGCCGAGGCGCTCGGGCGATTGATGGCCGACCCCTCGGAACGGGTCCGGCTCGGCGAGGCGGGACCTGAGCGGGCGCGGTGGCTCAGTGATCCGGCGACAGTGCTGGATCGCCTTCGTGATTTCCTGGCGGCGGTCCTTGAGAAGTCGAAAGGCTTGACCGCGCGAGTTTAGGGTCGACACACCGGAGGACAATGGAGGGTTGAGACGTTGAGTCGGTTTCTCCTGGTCAGCGGCGACTTCGTGAAGACTGGTGGCATGGACCGGGCCAACCACGCCCTGGCCTCGTACCTGGCCGACCGCGGCGATGAGGTCCATCTGGTAGCCTACCGAGCGGCCGGCGACCTGCGGTCGAGGCCGAACGTGACCTTGCACCAGGTCGTGAAGCCCTTGAACTCGTACTTCCTGGCCAGCCCGCTGCTGGATCGGGCGGGCCGCCTCTGGGCGCGTCGGATCGCCGGCCAAGGAGGCCGGGTCGTGGTCAACGGGGGTAACTGCCTCTGGGGTGATGCCAACTGGGTCCATCATGTGCACGCGGCCGACGCCGCCAGGCCAATCGGCGGTGTGCTCCGGCAATGGAAGGACCGCCTGGCCTACCGGCGTTCGCTGGCCGAGGAACGCGCGGCGATCCGGATCGCCAGGGTGGCGATCACCGGTTGCGAGCGATCACGACGGGATGTTCTGGAGAAGGTCGGCGGGATCGATCCAGAACGGGTGCACACGGTCTATTACGGCGTCGACTCGACGATCTTCCGCCCAGCGGAGGCTGAGGAGCGCAAAGCCATCCGGGAGCGGTTCGGCTGGCCTCTGGATCGTCCCGTGCTGACGTTTGTGGGGGCCCTGGGTGATCGCCGCAAGGGGTTCGACACCCTCTTTGCGGCCTGGGAACGGCTCTGCCACGACCCGTCGTGGGACGCCGACCTCGTCGTCGTGGGGCGGGGAGCGGAGGCCTCGGCCTGGGCCAGCCGGTCGGTCGAGGCCGGGCTGGGAGATCGGATGCGATTTCTCGGCTTTGTCCGCGACTTGCCCGACCTGTTCCGGGCCTGCGACGCCCACGTCTTGCCGTCGCGCTACGAGGGCTACTCGCTGGTGACCCAGGAGGCCCTGGCCTGCGGCGTGCCGGCGTTCGTCACGGCCACGGCGGGCATTGCCGAGCGCTACCCATCGGAGCTGGCCGAGGCCTTCTTGATTCCCGACCCGGAGGACGTGCCTGGCCTGGTCGAGCGGTTGCGACGCTGGCGGCAAGAGAGCGATCGCTACCGGATGGCGGTCGCCCCGTTCGGCGAGCAGATCCGAGCCCTGAGCTGGGACGCCATGGCCGCTCAGGTCGTCGCCATCATCGAGTCGAATCCGCCGGAACACTCGGTGGCGGCTGGAGTGGGATCGAGGCGGGCGCCCGTTTGAATTCGCGGAAACCGCCATCGAAGGCTGAATTGTCAAATCAGGCCCGATGAGCTACCCTGAACTAGAACTCGGGGCATCCTTGCATTCCGGGCTCGCCCCTCTATCAAACCCCTGTGATCAGGCCATCCGTGCCCCTGAATTCTCCACCTCGACCTACCCTGTCGCCCAAGGGCCGATTCCCTTCGAAGCTGCCTCCTTGGGGATGGGTGGAGTGGAGCCTCTTTGCCCAGACGGCGATTCCGGCGCTGATGTTCATCCCAAGCCTGGGCAGCTCGTCGGTGGTCAAGATGGTCGGTCGGGTGGCGTCGTATTTGATTGCCCTGGCCGCCTGCGGAGCGGTCCTGAGCGCGGGCCGCCGCGTGCCGGGCCGGCCGTTCCCTGCGGTTCCCTGGATCGCCTTCTGCTCGGTCTGGTTCTGCCTGTCGTTGGCCAATCCGACGACAAACTCTTTCCTCTCGGGCAGCGCGTCGCTGATCCTGAACCTGGCGATTCTGTCCCCCGTGTTCTGGGCTCCCGCCTCGGTGCGATCGACCCGTCAACTACTGCGATTGCTGACGATCATGTTCGTCTGCAACGCCGCTGGCACGGTCATGGGGATCCTCCAGGTCTATCGCCCGGGCCAATTCGATCCACCGGTCATCCCGATCCTGGAAGCCAGGCCGGATGCCATCGATAGCTTTACGTTCACGGGGCCTGGTGGTCGGAAGATCCTTCGGCCTTGCGGTCTGACCGACAGTCCGGGGGGCGCCTGCATGGCCGGCGCCTACACCTGCCTGATCGGCCTGGCCTGGGCCCTGCGGCCGATCAGGGCCTGGAAACAAGCGGCCTGTTTCCTGTTGGCCATGGCCGGCATGGGGGTGATCTACTTTTCCCAGGTGCGCTCGGTCCTTCTGGTGACTTTGATCTGCCAGTTTGGAATGGCTGGAATCCTGTTTCTGAAACGGGACTTCAAGACGCTGAGCCGGCTCCTGCTCGCCGCGGGAATTCTCGCGGTCGGAGCGCTCGGATGGGTTCTTCGTAGCGGCGGCCTGGGCGCGCTCGAGCGATTCATGACGCTGCTCGACCAGCCCAGCGGTCAGCTCTACTACCAGAACCGTGGGATCTTCCTGGAATCCACGTTCCGGGTGTTGATCTGGGAGTATCCTCTGGGAGCCGGTCTGGGCCGTTGGGGAATGCCCTTCTACTACTTCGGTGACAAGAACCCCAGCGCCGATCATGGCGAGCTCTACTCCGAAATCCAGCCCATGGCCTGGATTCTCGATGGCGGGATCCCCTTACTGTTGGCCTACTCGATCGCGATGGCCCTGGCGATCTGGAACGCCGTCCAGATCGCGCTGAAGAGCCGCGACCCGGAGTTGAGCCATGCGGCGATGCTGATCAGCGGCTTCAGTCTAAGTACCGTGGCCGCCTGCGGATCGGGCATGCCGTTCATTGGGCCGGGCGGGGTCCAGTTCTGGGTGATGCTTGGGGCCTTGCACGGAGCGGCCGCTTACCAATCCGCCTCGAGGTCGAAGGCGAAGGCAACGCCGCCCAGGCCGTTGCGGGGCCGATCCGTCGTGGCGTGACCGGAGAGAACGTGAGGGCGGCTCGGCGACGAGTCCACCCAACGGATGCAGAGGGCGATGTCGCGACCAGCCATGACGCGGGAGATCTCACAGATCAGGAACGATCGAACGTTGCCAGCGGCGAGTCTTCCGGCGTCCCGCAGTCGCCTGGCCACCTGGAACTACGTGACGAACCTGCTCTTTGCCGTCGTCACAATGGCCATCGGCCTGTTCGCCACGCCCAAACTGATCGAGTGGCTCAACGACGAGCGTTATGGCGCGTCGAGGATGATCGTCGAGTATTACGGCTATCTCACCCTGCTGGAACTGGGGCTGGGCGGAGCGCTTTCGCCCCTGATCGCCAGGGCCCTGGGACGCGAGGACGAACAGGGCTTGCGGGCGACCATGGCCGCCGGCATCCGGATGTATCTCCGGGTCACCTTGACGGCGATCGTGGCCGGCCTGGTGCTCTTGCCCTGGATCACGAGGATGATCCCGGTGGCCCCACAGTACGAGGGCGACCTCCGGCGCGCCTGGCTGATCAGCCTGTCCGGCTTCCTCCTACTGGGGCTCTCGCCGTTTCGCGCCCTGGTCGAGGCCAACCAGCGGGGCTACCGGGTCAACTTGCTGCTGACCTTCCAGTCGGTCTTCGTCGTCAGCCTGTCCCTGTTGCTGGCTCGGTCGGGGTGGGGGATCACGGGGCAGAGCCTGTCAGCAGTGCTTGGTGCGTTGCTGGTGCTGGCGATCTTGGCCTGGGCCGGCGGCCGGCGTTATCCGGGCCTGATCCGCGGCCTGCGGGGCCGTCCCGATCCCGAGGCCGTCCGCCAGCTCCGGAAGCTCAGCGTGCCGACCCTCGTGCTGAACCTGACGGGGCGGATCAGTTATCTGACCGACGCCATCGTGGTCGGCTACTTCCTGGGACCGGCGAGGGTCACGATGCTGTTCGTCACCCAGCGGCTGGCGCAGCTCGCGCAGGTTCAGCTTCAGGCCGTGGGCTCGGCGAGCTGGGCCGGCCTGGCGGAGCTTCATGCCCGGGGCGAGCATGAGGTGTTCAACCATCGCCTGATCGAGCTGACCCGAGTGGTCAGCCTGCTCGGCGTCGCCGGCTTGGCCCCGATTATCGCCTTCAACCAGCAGTTTGTCGCTCTCTGGGTGGGTGCGGGGCAAGACGCCGGCGACCTGGTGACCGTCGTGGCGGCCGCCAACGCCTACCTGATGGCCTTGGTCTCGCTCTGGGACTGGTGCTTCACCGGCGTTGGGCGGGCGGCTCGCGTCGTCTGGCCGCAGGCCGCCGGGGCGCTCTTCAACCTGGGCCTCAGCATCCTGCTGACCTGGAAGCTCGGCCTGATCGTCGGTCCGTTGCTCGGCACGCTGGCGTCGTTCCTGGCCACGAGACTCTGGTATCTGATGGTGATGCTTCACCGCGACTTCGGTACACCGCTGAGATCTCTGGCCTGGGCCGCGTTCGGTCCACTGGCGCCCGGCGTACCGTATATTGTCTTTCTCTGGTGGATCGCCCGGCTCGAGCCGCCTCGACACATGGCCGTCCTGGCGGCCGAGATGGCCCTGGCGGCTCTGGTGGGACTGTTGCTTGGCTCGGCCTTGCTGCTCAGCCCGCAGGACCGCGCCCTCTGGCGTTCCCGATTGCTTGGCGCCTTGCCGGGTTCCCGTTTTCCTCGCTGATCGACCGAACGTTCTCGACGAACCACCCATGACCGCCTCGCCCCAAACCGATCGAACCGAGCCAGGCCACGAATCACGCCGCGACTCGGCAACGGTCAAGACGGCCAAGCCGATCCGCCTCGGCCTGATCTGCGACTACGTCGAGGAAGGCTGGGCGAGCATGGACCTCGTCGGTCAGATGATCTTCGAGCACCTGGATCGGGAACACGCCGAGGCGGTCGCCCCGACCCGGATCTGTCCGGCGTTTACCCACCGACTAACCCGGTGGCCCCTGGCCCGCCGGCTCGGCGGCACGGCAAGGAACGTTGATCGGCTTCTGAACCGGTTCTGGGACTACCCGAGACTGCTCGGCCGCCTGGCCCGCTCGGAACGGTTCGACCTGTTCCACCTGGTCGATCACAGCTACTCGCAGCTCTTGCACGAACTGCCGGCCGCCCGAACGATTGTCACCTGCCACGACCTCGACACCTTTCGCTGCCTGCTCGAGCCGGAACGGGAACCTCGCCCTCGATGGTTCCGCGCCATGGCCGGCCGCATCCTGACCGGCCTGCAGAAGGCGGCCGCCGTCGCCTGCAACAGCCAGACGACTCGGGACGCCATCCTGGCCCATGACCTGGTGCCCGCCGAACGGCTCCACGTCATCTACGTGGCGGTCGACTCCCGATGCTCTCCCGAGCCCGATCCGGAGGCCGACGCCCAAGCCCAGCGCTGGCTCGGTCCAGTCCGGTCGGAGGCCGACGGCACTGGTCCCGTCCTCTTGCACGTCGGCTCGACCATCCCTCGCAAACGGATCGACGTCCTGCTCGGCGTCTTCGCCAACATCCGACGCGCCTGCCCCGCCGCGAGGCTGATCAAGGTGGGAGGAGTCCTGACCCCGCCGCAGGCCGAGTTGGCCCGTTCGCTCGGCGTCGAGGACGCGATCCAGACGCTCCCGTTCTTCCACGACCGGGCCGTTCTGGCGGCGGTCTATCGCCGGGCCGACTTGCTGCTCCAGCCGAGCGAGGCCGAGGGATTTGGCCTCCCCGTGGCCGAGGCGATGGCCTGTGGAACCCCCGTCCTGGCCAGCGACATTCCCACCCTTCGCGAGGTCGGCGGTGAGGCGATTGACTATGCCCCAGTCGGTGACCTGGACGCCTGGACCGAGTCGGCCCTGGCCCTGCTTGATGCCAGACGTCAAGGCGGCGACGCCTGGCTCGCCAGGCAGACCAAGGCCCTCGACTGGGCCCGGCGCTACCGATGGACCACTCACGTCGATCAGCTCGTTGACCTCTACCGCACCCTCCTTACCTAGTCCGCTGGAATTTGGCGCACCAGAGTTTCCCGGTCTAGATTAGCCAGTGGAGGGCCATATCGCCCCCGGACATTCGAGGATTTGAGGCGAGAGCCTCGGGTCACTTCGCCAGATCGGGGCCGTAATGTTCCAAACGGGAGGGCCTCAAAACGGGGCCCGGCCAACCGTCGCGTTACCAGGATGGCATGGAATTTGCTAAGGATTGACTAGCATGGGTGCGTGCTCCTCGGAGAGACGTTCCAGGGAGCATTTCGAACGACGGTCTGGAGTGGAGGTGCGAGGTGCAGCAGAAGCGGTACAATTGGCTGGGAGATCCGATCCTTCATCTGGTCTTGATCGCGATTCTCGTCGCTTGGGTGGCCATCTCGCGTCGGGCTCGAGCGACGCTCGATTACGATCCGATCAGTGACGCGCGTGTGATCTCGTACAAGCACGCTCCGCTCGTCGATCCCGTCCTCAAGGGGAAAACACCGCATCCTAGTCGTCGACACGGTCGATCTAATGAACATTCTGGTTGATGAATATGCTCTTCGGCGGCAATCGTCTTGTGAAGGCCGATCGCGCCGGTGAGAGGTGGCCGACGGTCATCCACAGCGCACGGTAATGCACGACCCTATCGCGTCGAGTATGGGGAACCGTTTGGTCAGCGACAGCTCGTACGGTTCCGAGGCGCTGATCCATACGTGTTCGTATTTCTTCAGAGCGAACATCTTGCGGAACTCGGGCCAGGGGTCGCGACGTCGGAGGTTGGGTTTGCCGAGGTGATCGACCACGATCTTCACGCCAGGGAACCGCGCGGCCATGTCGGCCAGCATCGGCATCTGATGCGGCAGGATATAGAAGTTGAAGACGGCGCCGAGCCGCTCCGCTTCGCGCCAGAGCGGGTCGTGAGCCTTGGAGTTTAACCAGGTCGAGTCGGGGTGGTAAATCGGGCTGAACCGCATGCCCTGGAAGCCATGCTCGGTGACCCAGTAGCGAAGGCGGTCGGCGACGTGAGGATCTTCCGGGTTGATCAGGCCGTGGGCGACGAAGCGGGTTGGGTGGCGATGGAGACAGTCGCGGATGTAAGAATTGTCCCAGACGTAAAAGCGAGGGTTGATAAGCACGGCGTATGAATCAAAAAGGCGCGTCGGCTCACGTTGGTCATGGAGCACCTCATTTTTGAGAACCTTCGTCGCCCGTCCACGAAACGGCGAGGTTCACGCATCGAGGGACGATCCGTTTTCGGAGCGATTGGGGTGATTCACGGGTCTGATCCGGGTCGCTTGATCGAGAAGATGAGCCACGATTCTGGGGGCGGCCTGGCCGTCACCGTAGGGGCTGTCGCGGCTGGCCATGGCGTGTTGAGCCTCGGGGTCTCGCAAGAGGCGGGAGGCCTCGGCCACGATCCGGTCGCGGTGGGTGCCGACGAGTCGGACGACCCCCGCCTCGACCCCCTCGGGGCGCTCGGTCGTGTCTCGAAGCACGAGCACGGGGACGCCCAGGGCAGGGGCCTCTTCCTGAAGACCGCCCGAGTCGGTGAGCACTAGGGTGGCCTGTTTCAGGAGGTGGACCAAGCTGAGGTAGTCGAGCGGCTCGATGAGGCTGACGTTGGCCAGATCCGAGAGGACCTGCTGGACGGGACGTCGGACGTTGGGGTTGGGATGAACCGGGTAGACCAGATGGACCCCCTGGTCTTCGAAGGCGAAGGCCAGGTCTCGAATGGCCTGGCAAAGAGCGAGCAAAGGTGCGCCGAAACTTTCCCGGCGGTGCGCGGTGACCAGCACGAGCCGTTGATCGCGAGGCAGTTCCGCCAGAGGGCCGGCCTGCCAGTCGTAAGGAAGGGCGGCCACCTGTCGCAGGGCGTCGATCACGGTGTTGCCGGTCAGGACGATCTTCGAAGGGTCACAGCCTTCTCGTAGTAAGTTCTGGCGAGCGAGCGAGGTCGGGGCGAAATAGGCGTCGGCAACGAGGTCGGCGATTCGACGGTTGATCTCCTCGGGAAACGGGCGGTTCTTGTCTCCGGTGCGAAGGCCGGCCTCGATATGCCCGAAGGAGATCCTATGGTAGTAGGTGATCATCGAGGCGACAAAGACCGAGGTCGTGTCTCCCTGGGCCAGGACCCAGTCGGGTTGGACCCGGCCGACAATCGGGTCGAGTTCCCGGAACAGGGCGGCGGTCAAGCCGGCCAGGCTCTGGTCGGGTTGCATCAAGTCGAGCTCGACGTCGGGCACGATGCCGAACAGGGCGAGCACCTGGTCGAGGATCTGTCGGTGCTGTCCCGTGGAGCAGACGACCGACTGGATCTGGTCGGGATGCCTGCCCAGTTCCTGGATGACCGGCGCCATCTTGATCGCTTCGGGGCGGGTGCCGATGATGCTCAGGACCGTGATCACGAAGACGTTACCTTTGCGAAGGCCGCGGCGGGTTGGGGTTGATCGCCCTGATTGTACCGGCCGTTGTCGCCGATGGAGGCGTCTTGCCGCCCGGACCTTGCTCGACGTCAGCGCCGGTCGGCACCGGTTTCCGAGGAGCCCCGGCCCGGTCCCGGCAGAGAGCCACAACCAATTGCCAGCGATTCCCGCCCTACTTTTCTGGTTGAGAGATCTATGAGTGAACAGTTGTTGGCCGTCGTGACCGGCGGCGCCGGCTTTATCGGATCACACCTTGTCGAGGCGCTGCTGGCGGAAGGGTATCGTGTCCGGGTGGTCGATAATTTGAGCACCGGTCATCGGGCCAACCTGTCGCACCTGGGAGAAGCTTACCAGTGGCTCGAAGGAGATCTCGCCGATTTCGAGGTCTGCCGTCGGGCCGTCGAGGGCGCGCACTACGTCTTCCACGAGGCGGCCATTCCCAGTGTGCCCCGCTCGGTGCAAGAACCGCTCGAGTCGCATGCCAGCGGACCGACCGCCACGCTGAACTTGCTGGAAGCGGCGAGACAGGCGGGGGTCCGTCGGTTCATGTTCGCCGCTTCCAGCAGCGCCTACGGGAACAACGAAGAATTGCCGAAACATGAGGATATGCTCCCGCAGCCGCTGAGTCCGTATGCCGCCGGCAAGCTGGCTGGCGAGCACTATGTTCGGGTCTACGCCCAGACGATGGGGCTGGACGGCGTGAGCCTGCGCTATTTCAACGTCTTCGGCCCCAGGCAAGACCCATCGAGCCCGTACAGCGGGGTCATCAGCCTCTTCGCCCGCATCATGTCGGAAGGGCGGCGTCCGACGATCCTGGGTGATGGTCGGCAGACCCGGGACTTCACCTTTGTGGCGAATGTGGTCTCGGCCAACCTGCTGGCGATGCGAGCCGAGAAACCGCTCGGTGGCCAGGTGCTGAATGTCGGAACGGGTGGGCGAACCAGCTTGCTGGACCTGGTGAACGCGATCAACAAGGTGCTGGGCACGGCTCTAGAGCCGGAGTTCGGCCCCGCGAGAGCCGGTGACGTGCGAGACTCGCAGGCCAGCCTCGAGCGGATTCAGGCCGTGCTCGGCTACCGGCCCCTTGTGGATTTCGAGGAGGGGCTGAAGCGCACCATGATGCCATAGCAACATGGATGTGTGTTCTGGGTGCCGTCGAGGTCAAGAGTCTTGGCGATTCGAGGTGATTGCGAGTACTTTCAAAGGAGAACCGGAAAGAGCCAAAACGCGCCGGAGTGGGGTTCGTTCGCCGACGGAACGCGTTCCCTGGACGTGATCGAAGGTATTCCTTGTGAGCGACCGAACGATCGACTTGCGGTTTCTGAGGGCCTGTGGCGCCATCGAGCCGTTGCGGCTTGGCGTGGATGGTCCACATGGGCCGGAGGACGTGGACCGGTTGCTGTCTCAGCCGTACATCCTGGTTGGCCGAGGACCGGAGGCCGACCTTCGGCTGGATCATCCGGAGGTCAGTCGTCGGCACGCCTACCTGCAACTGATCGCGGGCCGGCTGTTCTGCGTCGACCTGAGCAGTCGGACGGGAACCTGCTGGGAGACCGGGCCGGCTCCCTGGGGCTGGGTGGATCCGGATCGCGGCATCCGGATTGGCCCGTTTCACCTCTGCCTTCGGAACCAGCGACGAGACGCCATCCAGGTCGGTGAGGCCGCCACGGAACCATTGCCGACATCGAGGGCGTTCGACCTGCCGGGGCTATCCGAGGTGACCCTGGAAATCTTCGACCTGTCGGTTGAATATCCGATGTGGCGGATGAACCGGGTTCTGGTGCTGGTGGGGCGTTCCCAGTTGTGCAAGGTGCGGCTGTCGAGCCCGGAGGTGTCAGGTCTGCACGCCAGTCTCGTCCGCACCACGGAGGGGGTTTGGGTGGTCGATCTCAACAGCCGAGAGGGTGTTTTCGTCAACGGCCAGCGCGTCCGCGCATCCAGGCTCGAAGACGGGGACGACCTGAGGATCGGCCCGCACCAGATTCGTCTCCATTGCAGCCCCTCGGAGGCAAGAGCGTCGAAGGTGCCGGCCTTGCAGGGCCAACAGGCGACCTGGATGCCGAGTCCTGGCCCGTTGATCGGAGACATCGTCCCGTCGGGCGCGGAAACACTGTTGGCGCCTTTGCTTCGCGAGCTTGGCCAGATGCAGCGGCAGATGGCCGACCAGTTTCAACAGGCCCTGATGATGATGTTCCGGCTCTTCAGCAACATGCACCAGGATCAGATGTCGCTAATTCGCGAGGAACTGAGCCAGCTTCAGCAACTTAGCCAGGAGCAGCAAGCCTTGCAGGCCCGGTTGGCATCGCAAAGCGCGGCGACGGTCTCGGGACGTCGTCCGTCGCTTCGGGTGGTTTCGGGCGAATCGCCGGTTTCGGTGTCCCGGTCTTCGGCGACGCCGCAACCCACGGCACCCCAACCCTCCAATCCCGGCGATTTACCGGAAGAAACCGCGGCGGCGAAGGCGACGGCACCGCCTCGGCCAACCAGGGAGCAGGTTCAGGAGGCCGGTGAAATCCACGCCATGCTCGTCAAGCGGATCGCGGCGATCCAGGAAGAACGTCAGGGACGATGGCAGAAACTGCTCAACGCGGTGATCGGCAAGGGAAACGGCGGCGAGATTTTGTAAGCGACGGTGTCAACGACCACGGCCTCGCCTTTTGAGCGAGGCCGTGGTTGCGAGACCTTGGGTGATCCTTGACGGTTTCGCTCAGTGCTGAGCCAGTTCGCCCAGCAACTGCTGGAAGGTCTTCCGCTCCAGGGGATGAACCTGGTCGATCGTCAGCCCCAGTTCCTTCGTGGCCTTGGTGAAGGCCTCGCCGGCTTGTTCTCGCTTGCCTTCCAGGAAGTAGGCCCGCGCCAGATGGAAGTACTTGTCGGCTGTCGGGCTGACGGCGATGGCGTTTTCCAGATCACGGATGGCTTGCGAGGGCTGTTGCTTCTGCAAGTAAACGACCGATCGGGTATCGAGCAGATCGGGGGTTTCCCCATCCAGGTCGATGGCCTGGTTGATCAAGGCGAGGGCCTCGTCTTCCCGTCCTCCTTGCAGAGCCACCAGCCAGGCCAGATTGTTCAGCGGACTGCCGAAGGTTTGGTTCTGCTGATGGATTTGCTTGAGGATCGTTTCCGCCTCGGCGTAGCGTTCTTGCAGGCCTCGCAGATTGGCTAGGGCGAACAGCAGCGAGATCTTCTGGGGGTTGGCGCGGATGGCTTCGCCGAGTCTTTGGTCGACGCGCTGGTATTGTGCGTTGTCGGCCTTGGCACCGTAGAGGATGACGATGCTGACGTTGGCCGCCGTGTCCGGATTGGTCTTCCAGAGGTTGTCGCAGAGGTCGAGGGCTTCCTGAGTCTGTCCCTGTCGGCCGAGGAAACCGGCCAGTGTGAGGGTGGCGTTGTCTCCCGGAACCTGGGCCGCGAACTGGCGATAGGCCTGCTCGGCTGCCTGGAGGTAGTCTTGCTTCTTGTCTCCGGCGCTGCGAGCCAGTTCTTCGAGCAACCGGGCGACGGGGCCGAGCCGTGCTTTGTCTTGCTGGGCGAACTGCCGGAGCAAGTCGACGGCCTCGGCGTGGCGGTTCCTCGCGGCGAGAACCCGGGCCTGGATCTCGACCGTGCCAGGCCCCGAGCGCACCAGTTTCTCCAGTTCCTTGAGATCGGCCTCTGCCTCGTCGACAAGGCCATGACGGAGCAGGGCCCTCGCGGAATAGGCCAGGTTGTTCTGCGTCTTGCCGAAACGGCTCAGCAACGTGTTGATCTGCTCTCGGGCCTTGTCCCAGTTGTTATTGGCCTCGTAAAGCTGGGCGAGAAGGAGCAGATCGTCGGTCGTGGCGGGTTCGCGTTTCAGAACCGCCTCGAGAGTGTCGATCGCCTGCTGGCGGCTCTGGCGATTGGGCCGCATCGCGAGAACCTTGGCCCTGGCGCGGAGGTCACTGGTGGAGATTGTGCCGGATGAACCGGCTTTCTCATCCGGGCTCAAGAGTGCCAGCGCCTCTTGAACCGCCTGGGTGTTGCCTTTGGCCGCCGTGAGGTAGGCCAGGGTGCGCCTGGCCCAGTCGGTGTTTTCGGGCGTGGTTTTGAGGTCGCGTATCTTGCGGAGCACGGTTTCCGCTTCGTTCGGACGGTTGTTGCGGAGGAGGAAGAGGGCAGCGGCCTTGAGGACGTTGACATCGTCGGGGTTGGCCTTCAGGACGGTGTCGAAGACGACCAGGCCCTGATCCGACTGACCGATCAGGCGGTAGCATTCAGCCAAGGCCAGGCGTGCCTGCGGGTCCTTGCTCTGGGACAGTTTGGCTTCGGCCTCCGCGACGGCGGCCTCGGCTTTCTTCGGGTCGGTCGCGGCGAGGTAGGTGACGAGGGCCGGCCAGGCGTCCGGCGACTTGTTACCAGCCAGTTCGATGGCGCGTCGGAACGATGGCTCGGCGGGCTGGTTGGCGGCCCATCGAAGCTGCCCGAGCCAGATCCACTCGCGGTAATCGGTCGAGGAATCCGAGACGGTTTGCTCGGCCTGGGCTAGGGCGTCCTGGTAATCCTGAGACTGGTACGCCATGTTAGCGGCCATTCTCTGAAGTTCGGTCGCGATGGGGCCGCGTTGGCGGCGTGTCTCGAGTGCCTGATTGGCCAGGTCGGAACGGCCGTACTGGTTAAACACGCGAAGCGCTGTCACGAGCGTCGATGTGTCATCTGTCTTGAGGTCGAAGACGAGTTGACGATATCGCTCGACAGCTTGGTCGGGATGGCCTTCGAGCAGATCAAGGTCGGCCAAGCCCGCCTGAATGCGGACCGATTTGGGCTCGAGTGTCGCGGCGCGTTCCAGGTGCTTCCGAGCCTCAGCCAGGAGTTGTCCTCGACGATCGGAAGCCTGGGTCGTTCCGGCCTCACGGGTGAGCAGGATGGCCTGAGCGAAGTGGCCTAGGGGGCCGTCGTCGCTGCCTTCGATCCGCTGGATCTCATGGAGGGTCTTTTCCGCGGCCGCCTGGTTCTTGCTCAGAAGAGCCCGGTCGAATTGCAGCAAGCGCAGGTTAAGATCGTTGGGTTGTCGCTGGAGCACCTCCGCCCAGAGCCGGTCGGCGTTCTGGGTTGAGCCAAGGCGATCGTAGGCCTGGGCCAGGCCGCGGCGAAGCAGGTCCTGGTCGGTGGGTTTGAACTGATCAAGACCACGCTCCAGATCTCCCAGAGCCTTGAGGGTCTCATCGCCACCGCGACGGATCCAGTAGCTGGCCTTCGCCAGTCGCAACCCGACGCGATCGCCCAGTTCCCGCTCGGCGTTCTTGAGGATCTCCAGGCTGGCTTCGGGGGATTGGAGCCGTTCCGTCAGGGCGGCGGTCGCCAGCCAGAGAGCAACATTGTCACGATGCTGGTCGCGGGTCGCTGTGAGCAGTCGCAGGGCTTGCTCGGGTTTGTTCTGGACCAGGAGAATCTCGGCCCGGAGCAGGGCCAGTTGGGCGGGATCGGCCTTCAGTCGCTCCGACTCATCCAGGAAGCGCTGGACCCGATCCCATTGCCGCTGAGGTTCGGGCAGTCGCAGATTCTGAGCGGTCAGCATCTGGGCGATCTGGAGACCGACCTGAGGCGCGTCCGCCATGATCATCCGGAACTGCTCGAACGCGTCCGCGAGCTTCTTGGAACGGTTCTCCTCCCCCTCGATGGTCGAGGCCATGTCCATCATGGTTGAGGCCATCGCCAGCCGGGCCTGGAGCTGGAGCGGGTCGGATGGATCCTCAATCGCGACGGCTCGACGATAGGCATCATACTGTTGCTGCGTCTCGCCCAGTTGCTCATGGCATTTCCCGATCATCATCAGACACTTCTTGGCTAGACGCCGGGCTCCAGGATCGGACTGGATGACCTGTTTCGACACGATCTTGTCGAGCGCGTCGACAGCCTCTCTCCACTGTCCCTGAGTCATCAGGATGCGAGCGCTGAGGGATTCAAGATAGGGGAAAAGAGCCTTGGCGGGTCCCACCAACTTTGGCTTCAATTCCTCGATGATCTGGTTTGCCGTGTCGAGCTTTCCGGCGTCGATGAGCAATTCTGCCTGCTGAATTCGCAGACCGAGATCATTGGGCATGGCCTTGTGGCCTTGCTCGATGATGGCCAGCGCTGCTTCGGGGCGTCCCGCTTGCGTTTCCAGTTGTGACAGAAACAGGTAGAGCGACTCGTTCTGGGGGGCCAGTTCGATCCCTCGTTGAAGGTGTTCACGAGCCTCGTCGAGGTTCCCCTGGCGGCTTGCTAGGAACGCGGCGGCCAATTGAACCTCGGCGTCGTTCGGGTCGAGTTCGAGCGCCTGTGTCACGTCTTTGTCGGCCCCGGCGCGAAGCGTCTCGGCGATCGCCTGGGGGAGTCGACCCGCGATTTGCTGCCGGTAACTCGCACGAGCCAGATGCGCCTGGGCGGACGTACCGTTCTTGGCGATCAGGCCGTCGCCGACCTGGTAGGCGTCCATGAGTTGATCGGCGTCGTTGACCTTACCAAGCCGTCGCAGGAGATTCGCCGCCCGCACATAGGCGGAGATCAAATGCGGGTCCTTTGCTCGGGCGTTTGCGTAGAGATCCACCGCCTTTTTGGGATTGGTGGATTCCTCGCAACGTCCCAGGTTATGCAGGAGCTGAGCGTCGTCGGGTTTTGCACTCAGGAGGATTTCCAGGTGAGGTTTGACGTTGGCAAACGTGTACACGTTATAGTTGGCTCGCTCGCGGACCGAGAGTCCGATGAGCTTCACGTATGCCTCGTTCTCAATGGCCACGCGCATTCCCAGATCCACCAGACGTTGGCGGATGTCAATGCGGCCTGGGTCGGCCAACAGCGTTCGCTCGTGTGCCTGGATCGCCGCGAGAGGATTCCCGTGGGTCTTGGCCTGATCTTCCAGAAGGATGCCGTATCTCGCCAGCACGTTGACGTCGTCGGGCTGATAAATCAGGTATCGCCTCAGGTAGTCCTGGGCTTTTTCCGGGTTGTTTTCCGCCTCAGCCCGATCGGCCTGAACCAGCAAGGCCCGGGCGTTCCGCGTGACCTGGACCCCGTGCAACGCGTGGACGCCGCCGACGAGGACGGCGGTCACCACGACCAAGATAATCGCAAACTTTATGTTGAGCCTTCGTCTCATGGATGCGACTCCTCGGTCGTCAAGCGCGTTGCCTCGTTCAGGTTGCCTGGCGCGACACGGCGGCGTTCTGCCTGGATCCCTTGAGAGTCGAGGTCTCATGGCCCATGAGCCGTGCGGTTGGGGCGACCTTGAGCCAAGAGCCTGTCTGATAACGATAGGACAATCAGGCGAGAGGTCGGATGGTTCGCTGTCGAATGCGTCGTCACAAGAGCGTGATTGATGACGATTCAACTCAGATCCATACGATTGCTCACGCCATCGAAACGCGACCCAGATCTACCCTATGATAGTGACACGCGCGCATGCAAGAGGGTCGGACGAAATTGAAACAAAAGTGTCGGTCTTCTTTTCCGACGTGGACCAAATCGATCGAGCCTGACGACGGAGCGAATTGAGCCGACGCTGGCGGATCGGCCATGTCGCTCGGCCCTTGGAAAGAGAAAAGGGCGTGAGAAAGCCGGGATGGCTCGCCTCACGCCCGACACAGGACGAGGATGTATCCAAGGACGTTTGACGCGATCAGCTCTGCCGCTGTCGGCGACGGATCCAGGCGCCAAGGCCCAGCAGAGGCAATGCGGTGAAGGCGGTCACCAGGGTCCCCGGCTCGGGAGCAGGAGTGAGCTTGGTGTTCGCGGCCCAGTTGATCATGCTGCCTCCGTCGAGCGTGATCGTGTACTGCTGGGTGACCGAATAGCTGGCCGCCAGACTGTTGATCCACAGGAACGCATCGCTGTTGAACGAACCCGACGTGATGTTGGGATTCTGGCCGCCGGGAGTGAAACCGGTCGCTGTGTTCTGACCGTTCGCCGGGTCGATCCAGCTCTGGAACGTCATGGTGTTCCCCGCCCCATCCGTCGTAACCGAGCCGCCGATATGGCTGTTGACGAGAATGGGGTAAGACACTGTGGTTGGATTGCTGAAGTCGGTATCGCCGATACGGATTTCAATCGTATGGGACGCCGAGGTCAGGTTCGTCAGACTCAGGGTGCTCCCAAGCAGGAAAGCATTCGTAACCGTGCCTGGGCTGTTTGACGAGCCGGACACCATGTTCAGGTTAAAGACCCCGCCCGAGCCAACAATCCCTGTGCTGTCCACGTTCCCACTGAAGGACTGTGTTGTTCCCGAGGCTCCGGAGGCAACGGTGAAGAAGCTGCCCCCGTCGACCGACATCGAGATGACCATCCCGGCCTGAGCCGAAGATGGACGTCCCAGCATGACTGTTCCGGCCAGCAACAATGCCGCCAGAACGAACTTACTGACTTTTTGCACGACCATGAATACGGCCTCCTGAGACGATCGAAGTCTGGGCGACAACCTGAAAAACATGGGTTTCGTCATCACCGGACTTCGAGAGAGCTGGATCCTGGGGGTATCGGTGTCGCGGCAGCGCCTGGAAGCCGGGACAACTGTCGTCAGGGCAGGGCGGCAGCGGCGTGCCAGGGTTCTGCCGCCAATCCCTTTTGCAAAGTAACTTTCTAATCGGCTGCGTCATCGAAATCAACTCAAAAATCCGCTTCCGCGTTTTTGTTCCCCAAAATCAACGCTCAATTGAGCGGAGTGAAATCAAGCCCGTACGATTCGATCCTGGTGGGCGGTCACACCATGCATCGCGTTTCGGGTGTCCACAATCAAGGAGGCGTGTTCCGCGATCCGGGCCCAGTCATAGGCGGAGTGATCGGTCACGATCAGGATGCAATCCTGGGATCGCAGAAACTCGGGTGAGAGTTCCCGGCTGTCCATGCGGAGATGAGGGTAATGCCGCATGGGTGGCAGAGAGGGAATATGTGGGTCGTTGTAGCTGACGTCAGCGCCTTTCCTGAGTAGACGATCCATCAGTTCGAAGCCGGGAGATTCTCGAGGGTCGTCCACGTCCTTTTTGTAAGCCATGCCGAGCAGGGTAATCTTGCTTCCCTTGACCGGTTTGCAACGGTCGTTGAGGGCATCCGTGACCTTTCCCACGACGTAGGAGGGCATGCTCGTGTTGATTTCGCCGGCCAGTTCGATGAATCGGGTTGTCAGGCCGTGCTTGCGAGCCACCCAGGTCAGATAGAACGGGTCGATCGGGATGCAATGTCCCCCCAGGCCGGGACCCGGATAGAACGCCTGAAACCCGAACGGCTTGGTTTTGGCGGCCTCGATCACCTCCCAGATGTTGATGCCCATCCGGTCGTAGAGGACTTTCAACTCGTTGACCAGGGCAATGTTGATGGCCCGGTAGGTGTTTTCCAGGATCTTGCACGCCTCGGCCACCTCGGGACTGGAAACGCGCACCACCTGGACGACCACCTTGCCATAGAGCGTGGCGGCGAGTTCCAGGCTGGCTGGATCCAGACCGCCGACAACTTTGGGGATGGTCGGCGCCGAGTAGTTCGGATTGCCGGGATCCTCGCGTTCGGGGCTGAACGCGAGAAAAACCTCCTGACCGACCTTGAGGCCGCTTTCCTCAAGAATCGGTTGGACGATCTGGCGGGTGGTTCCCGGATACGTGGTGCTTTCGAGCACGACCAACTGGCCGGGTCGCAGTCGTCTGGCAATCGCCCGAGTCGAGGCGATCACGTAGGAAAGATCCGGATCGCGAGCGTCGCTCAAAGGGGTTGGGACGCAGATCAGAATGGCATCGGGTTCATCGAGCCGTTCGAAGCGGTCGGTCGCGTCGAAGCCGCACTGCCGCATCTGAGCGACGACCTCGTTGCGGATGTGGCCGATATAGCTTTCTCCGCGCTGGAGGCAGGCTACCTTGGCCGCATCGGTGTCGAACCCCAGGACGGAAATCCCCCTGCCAATGAAGGCGCGAGCCAGGGGAAGCCCGACGTATCCCAGGCCGATGATTCCGGCACGGATCTCCCCACGATCGATCCGATCCCGCAGCCGCGAAAAGATCGACCTTGGCTGAGGGTCGGACATCGAGTTCTCCTTCGCCACTGTGGTGTTCTATTGTGCTTTTCAAAGCGTGACTTTGACCCCGGCCGCTGATGTTCGGGAGCCGCCACGCCGCCAATGGACAGGTTACTCCCTCGCCAGGCGCCGCGGCAATCGCCCCTTGCCCGATGCGGAGGAGTGACGCGGAAGCCCTGCGGCCATCGGTTGTTACATAAAATATGATATATAATTTAATTTTTAATTACAGTTGCCGTGCCGAATGACCACGGTCTTCTTCGCCTGAGGTTGGCGAACCTGTTCCACACCGAGTGAGAGACGGATGCGACCAAGAAGGAAACACCGCGCCACCGGTGCGCGCGGATTCGACATGCTGGAATCTCGGGTGTTGCTGAGTGTCGACTCTCAGATGCCGATGGGGCCGGCTTTCGGGGGAGGAACCGGCCCGATCACCGTGGAGTCGGGTTCCTACGACCCGTCGCACCTCCTGATCCGCTATCGAACCGGGGTTCTCGTGCCGGTCAAGGTGACCGCGCCGACCACCAGCGAACGCTGGATAACACTGCCGGATGGATCCGAAGTCCAGGTCGCCGAGACGGCCTATCCTCTCGTACCTGGTCTTTGTTCGGTGGCCCTTCCTCCAGGGGCGGACGTGCGGACGTTCCTGTCTGCCTACCGGACCGATCCTCGGGTCGAGTACGCCGAACCCGATTACATTGTGCGAGCGACGGGGACTCCCGATGATCCGATGTTTGGCTCGCAATGGAACCTGCGCAATGTTGGCCAGACAGGTGGAACGCCCGGGGCCGACATCAATGCGACCCGAGCTTGGGGGGTGACGACCGGACAGGCGAGCACACGGATCGCGGTGATCGACACGGGGGTCGACTACAACCATCCCGACCTGGCGGCGAACATCTGGACCAACCCTGGCGAGATCCCCGGCAACGGCATCGACGACGATGGCAACGGCTATGTCGACGACGTCCACGGCTACAATTTCGTCAATCACAATGGCAATCCGATGGACGACAACGGACATGGAACCCATGTCGCCGGAACCATCGGCGCGATCGGAGACAACGGTGTCGGCGTGGTCGGAGTGAACTGGCATGTTCAGATCATGCCGTTGAAGTTCCTGGATGCCTCGGGGAGTGGAACGGTCAGTGGTAGCATTGCCGCCCTCAATTACGCCGTGGCCAACGGGGCGAGCCTCTCGAACAATAGTTGGGGTGGTGGTGCCTACAGCCTGGCGCTTCACGACGCCATCGCGGCGGCGGGGGCTCAGGGACACATCTTCGTGGCGGCGGCAGGGAACAATGGGGCCAATACCGACACCGCCCCGTACTATCCGGCCAGTTATGACCTGGCCAATATCGTCTCGGTGGCGGCTTCCGACGCCTCCGACCAGTTGGCCGGATTCTCGAATTACGGCCCGGTCAGCGTCGATCTGGCCGCGCCGGGCGTCAACATCCTCAGTACCTTGCGGGGCGGCGGCTACGGCACGATGAGCGGAACCTCGATGGCCGTGCCGCACGTCACCGGCGTGCTCGCGCTGGTGCGGGGCCAGCATCCGCAATGGACCTCGAACCAGGTGATCGCGCAGGTTCTTTCGACCGTCGATCCGCTCGCCAGCCTCAGCGGCAAGACGGTCACCGGGGGCCGGCTCAATGCCGCCCGTGCGGTGGGAGGGGATTTGACTCCGCCGACGGTCACGATCGCCACCGTGGCCCCCAGTCCGAGGATGACCGCGCTGGACAGCCTGGCGATTACCTTCAGCGAGCCGGTCCAGGGGTTCGACCTCGGCGACCTGAGCCTGACCCGCGACGGCGTGGCGGTTTCCCTGACCGGGGCCACATTGATCAGCGGCAACAACACAAGCTTCACGCTCGGCAACCTCAACGCGATGACGGCGGCTCAGGGGCATTACGTGCTGAGTCTTCGGGCTGATGGCTCGGGGATCACTGACTTGGCTGGCAACCCCCTGGCCGACGACGCATCGACCGCCTGGCAGGTGCTGACGAACCTGGCGGTCACGGCCTTGATTCCAGATGCCGACGGCGTCTCGGTTCAGTTCAACCGCGCCTTTGACCCTTCGAGTTTGAATCTGTACGACTCCGCCCTCTCGCCGCTCGGACCGGCGGATCTGACGCTGGTGGGAGCCGCCAGTGGCCCGGTGGCCGGCTCGCTGGTGCTCGATTCGTCGGGCCGGTCGCTGCGATTTCTCAAGACCGGCGGGGTGCTGGTCAACGACACGTATACCGTGCGGCTCCGGAGCGCTTTGAACGGGTTTCGGGACACCTCGGGAGGCTTGCTCGACGGAAACAGCGACGGCACGGCCGGCGACGATTACGTCGCGACGTTCCGCGTGGACAACCCGTCGAACGCAGTGATCTTGAGCGTGCCCGACTTCGCTCGGGGGCCAGGGCAGGCGGTGACGCTGGTGGCTGGTTCGAGCGTGGGCATTCCGCTTCGGCTGAGCGACGGCACCGGAGTCGAGTCGCTGGATCTGACGTTACGGTACAATTCTGCCCTGTTGACGATCGGCGTCGCGACGCTGGCGGCGGGGGTGCCGGGGACGCTGTTGCAAACGGGCAGCACCGCCAATTCGGTGAGCTACCACTACAGCACGAGTGTGCCGCTGGGCAGCGGGCCGCGGACCCTACTGAGCGTACAGGCGATCGTGCCATCCACGGCACCTTACGCGTCGAAGGAAGTGCTCGATCTGACCGGCCTTTCGCTCAACGGTGGGGCGATCCTGGTGCTGGGAGACTCGGGATTGCATGAGGTGTCGTATGTGGGTGATACCGATGGGTCGGGGGACTACGGCAGCCACGATGCGGCGTTGATCGCGAGGGTGGGGGTGTTCCTCGACAGCGGGTTCGCAGCGTACCGGCTGGTCGATCCGTTGATTGTTGGCGATGTGGACGGCTCTGGGGATCTCGGGAGTTTCGATGCGTCGCTGGTGGCGCGCAAGGGAGTGTTCCTGCCGGTACCGCAGATCCCGGATCTGCCGCCGATTGCGCCTCGGTTCGACGGTGGGCCGGATCCGAAGGTGAGCCTGCCACGGGGCCTGGTGGCGACCGCCGGAGCGACGCTTCGAGTGCCGATCCTGCTGGAGCAGACGGACCGATCGACGATTACGTTGCAGTCGGCGGATCTGGCGATCGGCCTGGATCCCTCGCGATTCGAAGTCTTGGGAGTGGAGGCCGGAACCTTGGGCATTGGGTCCTGGCTGTCGTGGTCGTACGACCGAGCCGGCGGGACGCTCTTGATCTCGGCGTCAGGGCTGTCGCCATTGCGGTTGTCGCCGGGCGAGCAGGGGACCTTGGCCGAGCTGGTCTTGCGTGTGCGAGACGATTCGGCGCCAGGCTGGACGGCGCTAAATCTTCTGTCAACGGGCGAGGTGCCTGCGGGCGGCAAGCCGACGCGTCTGAACGAAGGTCACCTGACGCTCATCCCCGCCCCGAGTAATGCGGCGAACGACCCCGTCGACGGTGAGATAAGGATCACGCAATCAACCGCTGAAAATGTTCAGACAGAAGCGGGGTCAAGCGAGGCTTTTGGTTACCGTCAAATCGTTGGAGGTCGGGCATTTCTCAACGAACCAATCGACCGAATGGTCCCGATTGGTTTCGGTTTTCCTCAGGACCAACCTCAGGCCATCATCGGTCTGATCTGTGGAGGGCCGGTAGGGAACGAAACCATCCATAAGAAAGTCGACAATCTCCACCGGCCACGCAAGGAATTGGCTGTGGTCGCTCGGCGCTCGGCGACGCCCCGCGAACCCGAATAATATGCGTCCTTGCTCGTCGATGGGGCAGTGCTTCCCGAGGAGGGCATCAGGTTTGCCACGGATGAGAAACGCCGTGTCCATGGGTGTCCTCCATCCGCTGCGCACTTTCACGTTGAGGGTGGTTCAACGTAAGACATGTGGTTTTCGACTCGATTGCGGTCTTGCACGTCCCAGACGAGTCGGAAGTCTCTTGCCTCGGCAACCGTTCCCTGCCAGCCGGCTTCCGCAGCTTTCACCAGGTTGTACATTTCACGAGCTGTGACATAGTGATAATGAAAATTCGGATCTCGCTCCGCCAGCTCGGCAAGGTCTTGATGAAACCGAACCATGGGTTCGCCGAGTAGCACGTCGTGACTTTCTTCCACGGCGCCATGACAGTGGAGCTTGACGAAGAACCAGTCAGGCCGAGTCGGAACCTGGACTCGGGCCTGAAGCCAGGACACCAGCCGATCGATATGAGGAGGTTGGCTTTCCTGAAGGCAACCGTTCTCGATGCCAGGGAGAAATCCCCACTTGCGGACTCGCCAGTCCGGCAACAAAGGACCTTGAACGAGAAGCAGCGCGTTCGTTGGTGGAAGAGACGTACCGACATCAATACCCTTGTCGTGCGATTTGGGGCAATGGGGATCGTCGGTTGCGTAGTACAGGCTGTTGATCTTGCGAGTTTGTGTCGGGCTCGGGGCTGAAGGAAGTGTAAAGTCCGCATAGCATCCGGTCTCTCGCAGGATATCAAGCTCATTATTCACCCCACACCAGCGACCGTCGGGACGCGAGTTGTCCAGAGCCCAGTTGCCGTGCACAAAACCATAAGCAAGTTCATTCGTTTCCCGGTCCCGAGGAAGGAGACCATGTCGTTCAGAGAGCAGGTTCTTGAACATTTCCAAGGTTCGACGAAGATTCTCCGCAGTATCGCCGTCATGATGGAGATGGATTTCCACTTCGCCGAAACCGGCACGACAGAGATCGGCCAGGAGATCAAGGTGTTCGGGTTCGTAGTCCTCGATCGGATAAAAGAACGTGTGGCGTGGAGGCTGACCGTCGCTATCGCGGAACCCGCCGAGGAGACTGGGATAGTCATGGATCCAGCGCTCGATCCGTGCCCGCGCCACGCTGGCGGAAGCGTTGCCAGCCTTGGGTTCGAAGTGATCGGCGATGGCGAAAATGAGATGAACCGGACCTTCGACGCGCCGGGGTTTTCGAAACGTCTCAATCACGTAAGGCAAGAGCCAACGATCGAGACCTTTTCCTCGGAGGAACCGGGCGATCATACCGAGCCCGAAACCTAGAATAGAGAGAATCAAAATCAAGATTGTGATATGCATAAATTTGTGTTATGACTGGTAGATTGTACATATTATTGAATATTTGGAAACAAAATGTTAACGATTCATGTTAATTGGGCCCTCGGTGTTGTCGATCTCATAGGCGCGGGCTAACTGGGAATCGGCCTGCCGGCAGTCATCGATTCCATCCCAAAGACCTCCTTGCCTTTGCGGTGAATCGATCAAGGTAACTCTCGCCCCATAGTTTCAACGTGAAGGCGGTACGGATGGCGGACTGAAACAGGGTGTGCCGTGATCGGCGTTCAAAAGCAGGAATATAGTGTGTTTTGTCGCCGAAACCGAGAATGCGTTGATCCTCGTCCGAGAGGTTGCCCAGAAACGCCGCGTTGAGAAGCAGAGGATGATAGCGATAATACTCGAGATCCTCGAGTTGGAGCGGAAGCGTGGGATCGTGGTAGTTAAGGAACACGGCGTGTCGGGGTTCCAGGATCGGCGCGGACTGGCGATGGATGCCCGAGGTATCGAAGAGAAACGCCGAACCTGCGGGGCCAATCACTTCCACGATCTGGTCCGCGGGCAAGGCTTCGACTTCCGCGGCTCGATAGAGTCGGGGATGTTCTTTGGCATGGGTTCCTTTGACGTATTTGAAGGCGCCACTTCGAACATCGGTCAAGTAGATCGCCAGTTTGACCTCGCGAGGAACCTGGGCGACCTGTCTCTGATCGTACCAGGCATCGCCGTGCCAGCCATGAAAATCCTTCTTCGTGGGGAGTGATAGCCAACCCTTGGCTTCGGCCAGAACAAATCGATCGCCAAGGTAATCTCGCAGAGATTCCTTGACAACGGGGTGCAATGCCGCGTCGACGAAGCCTTGAGCGAGCGTCAGGACGTCTTGGACCATGTGGCGATAGCAATCTGTCATTTCAAACCCATCAACATCATTCCACCGCATTCGGCGTAGACGGGCTTGAAAGGCGCTTTGCATCTCAGACAGTTGATCCCGCGATAACAGGTCGGGGATCATCACGAAGCCATCGCGTTCAAGATCCTTGGCCAGGGAAATAGAATGAGTGGACATGATCATAGGCTCTATCATGGTCTGGAGTAGAATCGCAGATGCTCTTCGAGGACGCTCTCGGTTGAGAATTGATCGACGACTTTGGTCCGTGCCTGGTTGCCAAGTTGAATGCGAAGGTCGGGATTGGAAATCAAAAAACCAAGCCGTTCCGCCAAGGTCAACTCGTCGCCAGGAGGGACGAGGTATCCTGTGCTGCCGTCGGTGACGAACTCGGGGATGCCACCGGTCCGGCTTGCCACAACCGGTATGCCGCAGGCCATGGCCTCGAGGTTTACCAACCCCGCCGCCTCGGCCCAGATCGAGGGACAGGCCAGGCAGTCGGCCGCTTGCATGAACGGTTGGACGTTTTTTTGAAGTCCCAAGAACCGGATCCGCGACACGAGGCCCCGATCGGCGACTAGGTTGTGGAGATTCTCCGATTCTTCTCCTTCGCCAATGATCCAGAGTACTGCCGACTCGGGTAGGATTGACAACGCCTTGATGGCGATATCAACGCCTTTGGACCGGATAAGTTGGGCCACGACCAAGATCACAAAGCGATCCTCGGCGTGCAGAGCCGCCCGGATGCGACGTCGCTCGTCTGCGTCCGGGCAGAATCGCTTCGTGTTGATGAAGTGAGTGCATCGCGTGAGTTGCGGCCAGTATGTGTGCGTTCGAAGATGCTCCAGGCGGAAATCGCTGACGCAGAATACGCGATCGAGCCGACGCGCGAATGGCGCGCGCAACAATTTTTTAAATAAACTACAAGACTCAAGAGAATCATGTGATAACGATGTATGATCTGTGTAATAATGTAATATCTTAGGTGATAAGGCGGCCATCGCCCAGATGTATCCGTTGACCAACGGATCGTAAAAATGCCAGTGTATGATATCAATACGATTCGCTCGGACGATCTGGAGCAGACGTCGCAGGTAGGAGGCGCGAAATCGCCTAAGATCGAGGAATTCTGCATTCAAGCCAATGGCTCTGTACCTTTCCAATGATGCCGCGTCGAGGGGTTGGAGGAATAACGGCAGCAACAAGCTCCCTCGCTCTTGAAAGGCCTGAGCCAGGCTCAACGCTTGCTCTTCCAGCGAGCCAAACTTCTTCGAGGGATCCAACGCCAACGCGAAGAGAACCCGCTTCAGTCGGAGACGATGTGTCGCAAGCTTGTGCGAGGGCACAGACGCTTGATTCTGAGTATGTATAGGATTATGCACGATTATAATAAAGGATAATAAGAAGCAAAGAAAAATGCAATAATTTGGGTTCCGGTGTCGAACCCGCAATTCCGTCGCTTGTCGGGGAGGCTGGGATCACAGGAGGCTTCCCGATCATCATGCTTGCGCGAGCCAAAGAATGGGGGTCCATGGTTGTCCTCGACGCATTGGCGCGATGCGTGCCCTTGATCTCAGGAACGCCTTTAGTCCACTGATATCTAGACGATCGCCGACTGCGAGCCAGGACTCTTGACCGGTTCTGGGCGCATTGACAGTGGGTTTTGATAGGGAATTTTTTCCCACGATCGGGTTGCCCGGCCACTGATCCAGATCCAGAACGCCAGCCAGGCCGCGGTGTTGAGGAGCAGAAACGACGAGGCCGCGGCCGCCAGTCGCGAGCGGGAAGCGATTGTCGTTCTGGTTCCAATGAGAGCGAGCAAGTAGCCCATGACCTGGGCAACGAGGATCACCTGGTAAAGCGTTCCCTCAAGGAAGATATTCGTGGCGAGCATTCCGAGCAGGGCCCAAGGAGCCATGAGCCGGCAAATCTTGTGCGAGAGGAACTGCCAGGAAATTGGGTTTCGCCAAGGCAGCAGAGCGGTGGGAAGTCGGTTCAGAAGCTGGAAGTTGCCGCTCAGGGTTCGCACCTTTCGGCGAAACTCGTCTCGGGAACGCTCGGGGAGCTGATCGTAGGCGTGAGCTCGTTCATCGTGGATGACGCGGAAGCCTTGCATCACGACCAAGAGCGGCCAGTAGACGTCGTCAAGAATCGTACCGGGCGGGATCGGGCGAAACAGGGATCGTCGCACGGCACAAATTGATCCGGTGACGCCGACGGTTGAATGCAGCCGACTCTCGGTCCGTCGAAGCCACTTCTCAAATTTCCAGTAGAAGCCCACGCCGGTGACGACGCCGGGACTCGTGGTCAGGATCAGGTCGCCGCTGACCGCTCCGATCTGGTTGTCGCTGAAATTCTCGAGAAGCCGTTCGAGAGCATCAGGGGCCCAGCGCTGTCTCGCGTCGGCGAAAACGAGAATATCGCCTCGGGCCTTCGCGCAACCGATGTTCAGCGCATTGGCCTTGCCTTGGTTGATAGGAAGTTCGATCAATTGCACCCGGCCGTCGAAACTTCGAACAATCTCCGCTGTGCGGTCTGTCGAGCCGTCGGAGACCACGAGGATTTCGCCCTCGAGTCCCGAGTTCGCGACCAGTTCATTGAGTTCTCGCACCCGGCGATCGATCGTGGAGTCCTCATTGTAGGCGGCCAGAACCACCGAGATGCTCCCGTGAAACGGGCTCGAGAGCGACAGTGGGCGACCTCGAACGGTGACGACGGCCATCAAGAACAGGGGGTATCCGACGTAGGTGTAGAACACCACCAAGGCCGACAGCCAGAAGAGGATTTCGTGCCAGGTCATCGAGAAATTCCATGCGGCAGCGAATCTGAGGGTAAGGACGTCTGCCCGCGGGTCGGTTTGGTCCTTGGTTGTTTTCGAAGCTCTTCGAAAAGCTGACGATACAGGGTTGCTTGAACGTCGAATGTGAATTGTTCTCGAATTCGATTCCGGCCTTGACGACCCATCGACCGACGTCGTCCATCATCCTGCACAAGGTTGAGGATACTTCTGGCCAACGCGTTCGGATCACCGGGTGGTACGAGCAGGCCGTCCTTACCATCGTCGACGACTTCCGGCGTTCCTCCCACAGCGGTTGCCACGACGGGTACGCCGGAAGCGTAGGCTTCGAGTGCGATGACAGGTAATCCTTCTGTAAAGGAGGGTAGCACAGCAAGATCAAGATGAGGAAGAAAACGGATCACGTCGGACCGGAACCCTGCCAGAACGAACCGGTCTTTTAGCTTGAGGGCTTCGATCCGGCGAGCCAAGTCATCGCGGAGTGGTCCGTCACCGAAGAGAACGAAGTTGACCGAAGGGTCGGTTTGGACCACGATTGCCGCCGCTTCGACCATCACGCCAAACCCTTTCTCGGGACTGAGTCGGCCAGCGGCTCCCACAATCCGTCTGGGTGGCGTTGGGAACAGGGCGCGAAGTTGCTCGGCGTATGCGGGATCCGGGTCACGAAACGCTTCCGCAAAGATCGCGTTACGGATGACGACAACTCGTTCGGCTGGCACTCCGGCTCGACGCACCTTGACGGCCTGGCCTTCCGAGACGCAGACCACACGGTCCATCCATCGCATGCAGAGCCGGTCTATCGTCTCGTACACGCGGACCTTGGCCGATTCCGCCGTCCAGCCGTGCGCGACGGCCACGACCGGGATGCCCGCCTTTCTCGCCGCCAGATAGCCCAGGAGGTTGGCCTTGTAGTCGGCGCAGGTCAGGACATCGACCTGATCCTGTCGCAGTCGCTTCGCCAGCTCGTGCACGACGAGGCGAATGCGGGGCATATTGTGCTCGAGCACGACCGCTTCGTGGCCATACCGTTGGATTTCGTCAAGAAACGGCCGATATCTGCCACGCTCGTCGAAAAGCAGGAAGACAGACCGGTCTGTCTCGGGCAGACTCCTCGCCAGTCCGAGCATCTGACGCTCGGGGCCTCCGAAGAACGAGGACGACCGCAACTGGGCGATAACCATCGTGGACGATACCTCGGACCCGATCCTCTATTGCTCTTGCCAATGCCTCGAAAGCGGTTTCCGGTGTCAAATCCGGATCCAACCAACCTGAGGCCTGTTCAACGCGATCCGACGGCCCTGACGGACCGATCTTCGAGGCAGTTTTCCCAGACCTGTTCCAGTTTGGTTGCCAAGGTGTCCCAGTCGTAGCGATCGAGAACGAAGCGGCGGCCACGCTCCGCCATGGCCAACGCGGGTGCCGGATTGCGGATGCAGTCGATGAGGGCGAGGGCCATCGTTTGGGGATCGTCGGCCTGCACGAAATCTTGTCCCGCAGTCAGTTCCAGGCCTTCGGCACCAATCTTTGTAGAGACAACGGGGAGACCGGTAGCCAGTGACTCAAGAATTTTTAGCCTGGAACCGCCACCGATGCGAAGGGGAACGGTCATCACACCACAATCACCCAGAAACGGCCTCACGTCGGGTACGTCGGCGTGTAACTCAACCGCTTCCATGGCCTGAATCCGCCGGAGGAGCCCTTCGGGAGGGTGTCGACCGACCAGGCAGAGCCGGGCCAAAGGTTCTTCGGCTCGCACGAGGGGGAAAATCTGGTCCAGGAGCAGGTTGACCGCGTCCAGGTTGGGTCGCCAGGACAGACTCCCAAGGAAGAGGATCCGCTTCGGGTCGCGATCAGGCCGGACGGCTTCGAAGTAGGCCCGGTCGATGCCATTGTCGACGACGTCGACTTGATGTTTGCCGAATTGCTTGCGAATCAGATTTGCGTCATCGGGGCTGACCGCCACGATGCGACGGGCCTCGGCAAACGCCTGTCGCTCGAATCGCTCGTACTTCCGCCACTGTTGGTAGATGTACCATCGCTTCAGTGGATGTAGTTCCGTTTCGTAGTAACGCTGCCAGATCAAAGATTCGACGTTATGAGCGACGATCAGCTTGTGAACATTGGACAGATCGCGCAGCGCTCGGATGTATGGTGTTGATTCGGCCTGCCAGAGGTGAACGGTGTTTTTCGAGGCAAACTCCCGGACCGCGCGGCGAATAGTGTGACCACCATGGGAAGAGACGGAATACGGCCACGGTGAAATGAGATTCGCGGCGAGACGGGCGTAGAATGAAATTCCATGTTTGGATGGAATAGGATGATCAACAGTAATTGTCTGGATTCTATGATCACCGAGATACTCTACGGCTTGGCGTGTCTCCTCAAGATCCGTGCGGCGGGCAATGAAGGTGATACGATGTCGATCGGCCAGTCTCGTCAAGAGATTGAGAGTCCGAATCCGGTTGCCCGCTGTTGGCGGGTAAGGAAACTCGGAATTCACGACAACAATATTCATCGACCGTGGTATCTCGCTTGGACTGTTTCGAGTTGTTATGTTATTTTAATAAGTTTTCAACTAATTGTAATGTTTAATGTATTTTATGTTAGTTATGATAGAGTGATTCGTAATCGGCGACCATGCGTCGTACGTTAAAGTGAGTCTCAACGCGTCTGCGGCCCGCCAGACCCATTCGATGGGCAAATTCCGGGTTTTTTCTCAACTCCTGAATTGCGGCGGCGAGAGCCTCGGGGTCACGAGGTGGAATTAATCGGCCGGTCTCGCCCTCGACAACGACCTCGGGATTGCCGCCAACCTGGGTTGCGACGACGGGCAATCCCCTGGCCATGGCTTCCAGCAAGGTCAGCGAGACCCCCTCCGAAATCGACGAGAGAGCGAACACGCTTGCTTGTGCCAGTAATGCTGGCACGTCCCGAATTTCGCCAAGAAGCCGGACGCGCTCGCCCAGGTCGAGTTCACCAATCAATCGTTCGAGATCCGTCCGGCAAGGGCCGTCACCCGCGATGTCGAGCCGGAGTTCGGGGTCGATGGCGGACGCGATTCCGATGGCGCGCACCAGCGTTTTCAGGTCTTTTTCCGGACTCAGCCGGGCGACAGCGACGACGGGGCCGGTAGCGGTCGGCCCGTTGTAGGCGAACCGTGACAGATCGATGCCGTTCCAGATTGTCTGGACACGATCGGCGGCGACACCAGACTGGATCGTCGCGGCCTGGCAATCGGCCGATACGCAGACCACGCGACTCGTCAGACCGGTCAGGAAATGGAAAACGCGTTGCTCCCGGGAGGAGGCGCCGAAGCTCAAACCGTGGCGCGTGTGGATGACCTGCCTGACTCCGGCAAGCCGGGCAGCGGGGGCCGCATAGAAAAGTGGTCGATTGTCGTGTGTATGGACGACGTCGATTTTCCAGCGACGAAACAATCGAGCCAATCTCAGGACCAAGGAAGGTTTCAGACCCGAAGGCTCACCCATGGCCTCGACCGGCCAGCCTTGAGATTCGATTTCGTCGGCAAGTCGACCTCGCCAGCCGATCGAAACGAACCGAAGATCAAACCGACGGCGGTCCGCGTGCCGGGCGAACTCGACGAGCAGCTTTTCCAGTCCTCCCATGTCGAGCCCAAAGGCAACATGGCAGACGCGCACGAGCCGGCTTTCGGTGGCACCACCTTGCCCCTGGATCGAGCGGCCCGAGGTTTGTTCCAGAGCCCGACGAATCGTCATGGTTCGCCCTTCGGCCCTCGTTCCACCAGTTCGAAGGGGATCCGATCCCGCCCGATGAGCCACGCAATCCGACGGCCTGGGAACGCAGCGGCGGCAACCGGCGGTTGGATCAGATAAAGCCCTTGGGCTCGAAGTTCTCGACAGCCTGATTCGATGTCGTCCACCGCGTAACAGAGGTGATTCAGGCCACCCCCCTTGTTGAGGGCGTTGGTCAATTTGCTGTCTTCGCGATCCGGCGAGACCAGTTCGAGGAAGACGGAGTCACCCGGTTGACTCAAGAAACGAACGTAGGCGGTCTGGGTCGAGTCGTGAACGATTTCGCTACGAACCTCACAACCGAGACGGCGAACGTAATAGTCCGTGGCCTCGGCGATGTCCTTCACCACGATTCCAACATGGTGCAAGCTTAAGAACGACATGAAATGGAACCCTGACCACAACTATTGTATCTGTGGTGATTCACTTATCAATTTTGCCGCGAGGATAGCAACGCCGGTGGTCAACGAGGGTAAGATCTTATCAGGAACGGAGATTGCGACTTTGAAGATAATCGAGGATCGATTCGAAGGACCCGAAGGAGTCGACACCCTCCGGATCGATCTGAATGCCGAACTCTTCCTCGATGACGGTTAGCAGCGAAAAGTTCGCCAGCGAATCCCAGCCCTCGACATTGAGGTTGGTTGCCCCAGGGATCTCCGCCTCGTCCAAGCCGGGGAAAACGGCTGAGAAACACTGGATCAAGCGGGATCGGGTATCAGCCATGCGTCGGGCCCTTTGACTTTGTGATACAGCGGAGGACACTTGGTTTGAAACAACCGACGGGTGATCCGAAGTCCGGGTTCCGGCGAGGTCTCCGTAAACTCTGTGAAGAAGCTCCGTAAGGGGCCATTTCTTGGAGTTTCACGGAAATCGAAAACAAGCTGGTCGACCCCGAATGACTCGAAAAGAACGGAAAGGCACTGGTGCTCGATCCGGCGGGAGAACGCACGACAACTCATGACCCACTGATCAATCGTCACGGTATTCCCACTCGAGTGACCGGTCAGGACGGCGATTGTCCCTAGAGGACCATACTTATCCTTATAGGACACCAGCAGCAGGAATGCCTCAGGAGAGCGAAGGTGGGCGAGCCACTCTCCTTCGGTGTAGCGCCGGCCATTGAGGTTAAACTGGTTGGTCTTGTTGATCAACTCAAGGGCTCGAGGGTTGGGCGGCGTCTTGGTCGTATTGAACGAAAGCTCAGCCTCGGCCTGTTCGAGGAAGCTGTCAGGGGGCCCGGCTTGCACTTCTTCCCCACCGAAGGACTCGGCGGATCGACGGAGGCTTTCCAGTCGGATGGCGTCTTCCTCCGAGACCTTGTCCTTGCCGAACAAATCGCGAAGGCGTTGGATCAACTCGTACGCCGCTTGGTCGTTGTCCTTGGGGAACAACAGGCCTTCGACGTCGGGGTAAGCCGCTGCGACCTCGGCAAGTTCCATCGGGCTGTCGTCGATGAAGACGACACTATCGGCACCGACGTTCCAGGCGCTCAAGATCCGGCGAACGGACTCGGACTTGGGTCCCCATCCAACTTCCATGGGGAAGACGTTGCGCTTGTCCAGAATCAAATCCGAGCGTTCGAAGACCTGGTTCACGACGAGGGGGTCGTTTTTGCTCGCCACGGCGATCAGCACGCCGGCGTCGGCTAGCGAGGCGAGCATTTGCTGGTAAAGACCGTGGATGTGGCTGCGGTGATCGAGATCCCAGGAGATGCCATCGATGCCAACATCTCCCACGATGCCCCGCCACAGCGTACCGTCGAGGTCCGTGATCAAGCCCTTCTTGGCCATCGGCGATTGGAGCGAACTTGCCAGCAACTCCGCCACCGCCGATGCGTGTGAGAGACGGTAGGGGAATCCCGAGGAAAGCTCGGAACGGACGTCGAGACGGTCACGAGTGGGAGATAATTCGTCGAGGCGCTGAGGATTAACGACACGAACCCCTGGAGCGTGAACAATTTTCGAGGCCAGGGATATCGCAACCTCGCGCAGCTTGAGGTCAAACGCGCTGGATTGCCGGCAGGGAAAATAGGCCACCGGTGGGATTGGTAGTGTTGGCAGACAGACCGCCAGGGGCAGTTGCTTGGCAAGACGAACGATCGCCTCGGAGAAGTGGGCCGCGCGTGAGGCGGCCGTCTCGAGGATGTCGGCCAGGGTATTGGCCTTCCAACCTCCCAGGTGCCGCAGGCCGAGTCTCGGATCCAGGTCGGGCCACTCGATCACCACGGCGGATGCGTCCACCTCCGAGCTCGAAAGCCGCTCCAGGTTACCCAGACAGTCCCCGTAGAGGCCGGTGAGGATCGTGGTCCCGCGACTGGGATCGAGCTGCCGCAGATGAGCGCCGAGATAGGTCTGCAAGTGCGCGGGCGTGAAGCCACAGACCAGGGCGATGCTCCGGGCCGGCACCTCTTCGGGAAGGGGGGATTTTAGAATGTTCAGGGCGTCGACGAGTTTCATGGCATTAAGTCTTGCGAACCTGCCCGAACTTTGGATTCCAGTCGAAACGGCAAGTCGGGGCGTTTCGACGTCGACTGTGTCTTCCACGGATCAGGACGTTGCGACGGATGTTTCCTGACGAAGCTCCTGAGCATTGGGGTTGCGGAGTGTGGCGATCTTTCGGGCAGGGTAGCCCGCGACGACGGTGTAAGGCGGAACGTCGCTGAGAACGACCGACCCTGCCGAGACGATGCTCCCCTCGCCGATGGTAACGCCGGGCGTGATGATACTTCGCTGACCGATCCAGACATTGTCGCCGATCGTGATCGGCCGGACGTCCTCGGGGCGGGGAGGTTCCCCCGCCATCCGTGCTTCGGGATCGGAGGGATGGCCATTCGAGTCAAACATGCTGACGTACGAGGCAATCTTGCAGCACTTACCGATCGTAATACTCTTTGCCACCACAAACGAACATCCTGTCCGAATGATCGTGCGATCACCAACACGCAGTGTTGGGTTTGGGGAAAAGCGAGCAGCGAAGGTGAAGTGGCACTTACCGTCGACTTCGACGAAGTCTCCGAGAATAATTTCTCCCTTGCCTTGAACCCAATGAATGTGAACGTCAGTCCGAACTCCTCGCCCGTATTGCTTGCAGTACGCCTTGAAAAGTGGTTCGCAAATAAAAACCCGCATCAAGAAGTAATACACCGAACGGATGGCCAGAAACGTCCAGAGCATCGGCTTGACGATGATCTTGGGAGCAGGCAGTGTGAAGTTGACAAGACCGCGATAGACCGCCTTGACAAGCTGGGCTGCTGGGTGCTTCGAGGTCGCCAGGTGGTGACGAAAGCTGGACACGGGACGCGGGCTCCTCTCCTAGATCACAGACCAGGGGATCGGTTCACTCCCGGGTCGTTCGGCGCTTAGAATTCGTTCTGGTCAACGGTAACCGTTCAGGAAGGCCATGGAACACGTGATCGGGGGAATCCTTTGGTTCCTTAAAGATCCGGGCCGGTTACGGGTCGGCCATCGTTTCGTCTGGAACCATCGATCGACGGAATGTCAGACGATTCGGCATGGGTAAAATCTGGATCGGCGGATCCTCATGACGTGAGCGCAATGGCCCGATGAGTTCGGTCTCGAACTTCGGCGGCAAGATCCAAACCGGAAGCGACGCTGGGATTGAAGGTTGGCCGGAACGTTGTCAATCATGATTCCGACGCGCGATCTTTGTACGATGAGTCTTCGTTTCGTTCGGCACGAGAGCAAAACTCCTAGTATCTGTTGATGCAATAGAAGGTAGAACACATGCGGCGATTGGCCAAGTCGATCCTCGCGCTTGGACTCTCGGTCTTGCCGGCGCCCGTCGACCCAGCCCATGCGGGGCCTGGCTTGCACTTGAGATGGCGTTTCGGTTTGCTCAAGGGATGGCGATTTCGGCTCACGCAATCATTCCGGGCAATGTTCGGCGGGACGACGCTTCGGACTGGTCGGCGGTTGTCCATCCAGGGTCGGCTCCGGCTGAGAGGACCAGGCTGCGTCGTTCTGGGTGACGACGTGATCGTCGACGCCACGACCGACATCTTCACTCACCACCGAGAGGCCGTTGTGACGATTGGGGACCGAAGTTTCGTCAATGGGACCCGGTTCGGCTGCGTGAGAGAAATTTCCATCGGACCAGAAGCCATTCTGGGGGATGCAAGAATCATGGATACCGATTTTCACTCGGTGTCCCGTCATCGCCGAAGCAAATCTGCCTCGATCGGCGTCGCCCCTGTCTTGGTGGGTCAAAACGTCTGGATCGCGGCTGGCGCTGCGGTCCTGAAAGGGGTCACCATCGGCAACGACTCGGTCGTCGCCTTTGGTTCGGTCGTGGTCAAGGATGTCCCTCCCGGAACGATCGTGGGCGGTAATCCCGCGAGGGAGATCGGTCGAGTACCCGAGTGAGTCGTGCTTCTGGATTCAAGCCGAGAACGACACAGACCGAGTGTTGTGTTAAAGCATATGGATAGTTTTAATACTATTAAACCGCCTGGTCGACTTGTGGGCGATCTGAGGCGTTAGTGGCGGACTCGGTCGAACCGTGACCGGCCCGATTCAAGGAGCCGTCGAGAATCTGGGCGAGCCGCGAAGCAATCCGCTTTCTGGAGAACGCCAACCGACCTTGTTCGGAACCGAAATCGGACCCAGTCCAAGATGGTTCCGACTGGAGTTCTTCGATCAGATCTGCCAGGGCCTCCTTAATTGCGAAGGGATCACTCGGTGACGCGATCCGGTAGGGTGCGCCGCATTCTCGGAGGACCCAGGCGGTGTCACTCTCGGCTTCCGCCAGGGCCAGGATGGGTCGACCGGCGCCAATATACTCGTAGAGTTTCGCCGGAACACCGAGTTTTTGGCCCGGGCAATTGAGCAAAAGTAAGATGTCCGACCTTACCATTTCCGACAGCGACTGTGCGTAAGGGATCTGGCCTCCGAGATGGACGATCGGTTCCAGCCCTCGCTGCCGGATTTCGGTGTTGAGGTCGTAATGGCGATGGTCGTCCGTGAGATTGCCGAAGAAGTCAACACGGATGTCGCGGCCATTCGTCGAGCGCTCGTCCCGCAGCATGCGAATCGCGTCCAGGAATGGTCGTGGGTCGCGACCGCCATAAATCTGACCGGTGTGGATCACCCGCGGGTGTTGGGAATGAGCCAAGGGAGAGAGGGGAAGAGTTTCAAAACGCTCGGGGTCGTAGCCGTTCGTGAGGACGACCATCTTCTCTCGAGCCTCGGGGTAGACTTGGCTCAGCGCCTTCAGGGTATTCGGTGTGTTGACGATGAGGACATCGGCCTCCCGAATGACAACATGTTCCTCTCGAGCCAGCCAGCGCGTGCGGATCGATCGCTCCTCCCCGGACTTTCGATGGGTGACCCAGTTGCTGGTGATCCAGGGGTCGCGGAAGTCGGCGATCCAGGGAAGTCGGTATCGTCGCTTCAACCAGAGCCCGAGCAAGTGTACCTCGTGGGGGGGGCCTGAGGTCAGGATCGCATCGGGTTGCTGACGCTTCATCGCCCGGAGGCATCCTCGCCAGGCACCCATGAGCCAGCCGCGAATGGGGGCGAGACTCCGCAGGATCCGGCCCTGAGGAAAGGGGACATGCTCGATCACGGTCTCCGTTGGAACGAGAGACATCAGCTCTGGGTCCACGGCTTCCCATGGCATTTTCGGAGGGGCGACAACGACAGTTCTCCAGCCAAAGTTTGGCAGGTGACGAGCGAAGCCGAGCAACCGAAACGAGCCGCACGCCGCCGAAGGTGGGAAATGGTACGTAATGAGCATTAAGGTTTTTAACAACATGGGCATCCTTTATCGAAGTCAGGCCGTGTGCTACGTTTCTGCCTCAAGCTTCGGCCGACCAGGACTGTTTCACGACGATGTCGGCGCCGTCTCCCTGGGTGCCTCCTGTCGACGGTCTTCGTGCAGGGAATGGCCACGGAAGACATCGATCGCTGGCAAGATCGTACGTTGCCAGGAGAATTGGTCGGCTAACGCGCGAGCGGCGAGAGAGCGTTCCTCGGCCGGAATCTGAAGAAACGCACGGATCCCGTCGGCCAGGGCTTGGGGATCGCCGGGTTTGACGAGGAGGCCGGCTGTACGCGTGTTTCCAAGAATTTCTCGAATGTAGGGGAGGTCTGAAGCAACGACGCCGCGCCCTAAAGTGAGAGCAGCCAGTAACATTCCGCTGGTCGTGATCTTGCGATAAGGCAGTAAGATCGCGTCACAGGCTGCGACGAGGTCAGAAAACTCAGGATCCGAGAGTCGCTTCGGCAAGAGGGAAGCACCTGGTAGGGCGGAGATACAGTGCTGCAGCGCCGTGAGATCAAACGATGGATGGACACTCCCGGCGACGATGAGTTGAACGCTGCCACCGACCCGCGAGACCGCCTCGCATGCGATATCAATTCCCTTGTAGTCCCTGATTCCTCCAATGCACCCGACGACGGGGAGTTCGGATGAAAGTCCAAGCTGACGCAAGACATCGGAGCGCGGTCGGGGTGCCGGGTAAACCTCGTCGTAATTGCCGTGTCGAACCACCACGGCGCGAGCGCTAGTGCGTTGACGACTGAGAAAGGCATCCCTCGACCAATTACTATGGAAAATCAAATCATCCACGTATTTCAACAAAATCGTGTACCCGATCCGGTCGATCAGCCCCATGCCTTCATGGGGTTCATGATTATGCACGGTCCAGATAACACGAATCCCAGCTCGTCGGGCAATCCGTAACGAATCGCGGAACCCAGCGAGTCGGCAAATTCGAAGAATCGTCTTCAGCGTGGACGGAAGCATTGGGAGGCGAAAGAACCAGGGCGCGCGGCTGCGAAGCCGCTGCATTCGAACGGTCCAGAATTCTTCAGGCCACTGTGCGTGGATCACATCAATAGGTGTGTGCTGACGTATCCAGGATCGGCTCGGAACGAAGCTTTCCGGAATCAGCTCGATTCCATACGGTTTGAGCGCGTCGTAGAACTGATCGACATACGGAATCCCACTGCCGCTGAGGGTATCACTGGTCACCCGGATTGGATTCATGACCGATGCCCGATTCAAAACAAGCCGCAGGATCCGATCACATGTCAGAAACGTTTCAATTTCTTGGCCGCTCGTAGCAAAATCGGCGGCGACAGATCACTAATTAACTGCTTAATATTTTTATATTTGTAATAATTAACAATTGGGTCTTTGACGTGTTGGGGCAGGGTGTCGAGCAACAGAGTCCTGACTCTCTGAGCCACAGAAGGGGCCGTTTCCCAGGCATCCGCCAAGGTGTACGTCTCTTCCATCCAGTCCAGGCGTTGACCGACGGTGGCTTCCAGGAAAATTTGCGTTAACGGTGATTCCCAATTCTCGGGATGTTCCTTGATCAATTCGCAGATCGCCGTCGCCATGGTCGACCACTGGCGCGAGAGGGCACCGGGATCATCACGCCAGGTCTTCCGGTGTTCCTGGTCGTCGTGCGACAGATAAACGGAGGAAAGCCAGGGATCGATGGCGACCTTCCCCTCCACGGCGGCAAAGGACAGCAAGATTCGCTCGTTGAACAGAGCACACTCAGGAATAATGTGGCGAATCGCTCTTCTGACGACGTCGGTTCGAAACGCGATGGCCGGAGGATTGGCGACACTGAAGAACAACGACATGAGCGGAACCAGAATTCCATCCATCACACGAACTTCGCTTCGTAACCAATCCAAGGCAACAGGGGGACCGTACAGCTTGGGAAAGTAAAACGTCGTGGTGGACGGAGTCATAACCGAGTAGGTCGCATAGACAACGATCTCTGGCGAGCGGGAGAAGGCGGCAACAGCCCGACTCGCGAAATCGCGGTGCAAGAGATCGTCATCCTGAAGAAACGCAAAGTAATCTCCGCTCGCCGTCTCCACAAGTTTGACGAAGTTGGGCCAACTACCGATATTGGTTGCGTTACGGTTGTAACGGACACGATCTCCAAAAGATGCGACAACATCTGTTGTCCCATCGGTCGAGGCATTATCCGAGACCAGGACCTCCATGTCCTGCCATGACTGATCCAGGGCCGACGCCATGGCCTTGCGCAGCATCGCTGCTCGGTTGTAAGTGGGAATTCCGACGGTGAATCGGCTCATGTCAATTCCGTAGTCACCCAATGATCAAGAGTGGCATTAGCCAAGTCGAACCCAAACCAAGGTCCTGATTTACGAGGAAGCACGGATCCACTCGATGGACATGGAGCTGGTTTTCTACAGCTCTTATTGTGTCAATGCTGTTGGAATGAGCTGAAATGTCGTCAATGGATCCCGGAATTCGGATCCTATTCGAGTTCAAGGAGAGGGTAGCCCTGGTCTCGTTGCGAAATCACCGTGACTTCGAGAGGCCACTCGATGCCGATGGCGGGATCGTTCCAACGAATTCCCCGCGCACAGTCTGGGGAGTAGACCTCGGAGATTTCGTAGAAGACCTCGCTGTGATCTTCGAGTGTCTGAAATCCATGAGCGAAGTCTTGTGGTATGTAAAGAGCGCGGCGATTCTCCACGGTCAGCTCGGTTGCGAACCATTGCCGGAATGTCGGAGATTGGGGGCGTAGGTCAACGATCACGTCGTATATCGATCCTCGGGTACAGCGAACCAGCTTGACCTCGACATGGGGGGCGACCTGGAAGTGCATCCCTCGCAGGGTACCTTTTCTCTTGTTATAGGAAATGCTGGATTGCACGAAGTCGCCGCAAAGATCTCGGACACGGAATTCCCGACAGCAGCGGGTCCTCGCGAAAAACCCCCGCTCGTCCTCGATTCGGTCGAGATCGATCAGGAAAGCGCCAGGAAGGGGTGTTTCTTGGAAGATCATGATCCAATCCCGTCAAACAATTGTTGCTTCAGGGATAGGTATGATGAACTTTCCACCTTTGCGGCGATACGCCGCTTGTTGTTCCAGGATTTCGTCCGCAAAATTCCAAGTCAAAAGCAGCACGTAATCCGGCATTGCCTCGGTCAACTGTTCGGGAGGCAGGATGGGCAAGTGAGTGCCAGGCGTGTAGCGGTTCTGTTTGTGGGGGCTGCGGTCCACCACAAACTCGATCGTCTCGCGACCGATCCCGAAGTAGTTCAGCAACGTACTGCCCTTGGCCGATGCTCCGTAAGCGGCCAGTCGTTTCCCCTTGCCTTTGAGTTCGCCGAGCAGTTTGAGGAGCGAGGATTTCAGTCCTTCCACCTTGTGACCGAATTGCTGGTAAAACTCAACCCGATCAACGCCCCAATGCTGCTCCTCCGCAAGTAAATCAGAGACGGCGTCGCTCGGAGGAGCCACTCCCATGTGAGCGACGGTGATTTGGAGCGAGCCGCCGTGGATGGGCACGCGGTCCACATGAGTGATTTCGAGCCCGTGCCGGCGAAACAATCGGGCTAGCGAAGTGACTGTAAAGTAGAAAATATGCTCGTGATAGATTGTGTCAAACTCGATGTGATCGATCATGTCCTTGGCATACGGCGCCTCAATGACTGCACGGCCGTTGGGAGCCAGGACAGTGCGGATCCCTCGGACGAAACCATTCAGATCAGCGACGTGGGCCAGTACGTTGTTGGCGAGGAATACATCGGCCTGGATGCCTTCGCTGCGGAGCCGCTCGGCGAGCTCCGCGCCGAAAAACTCGTCGACAGTCGGTATCCCTTTCTCTCTGGCCACGCGCGCGATGTTCCTCGCGGGCTCGATCCCGAGGACGGGGACGCCCCGATTCACGAAGTGCTGCAACAGGTAGCCATCATTGCTAGCAGCTTCGACGACTAAACTGTTTGAGTCGAGATCGTGTTCCGAGATCAGACGCTTCGCGATTCGCTCGCTGTGTCGGAGCATGGTGTCGGAAAAACTCGAAAAATAGACGTAGTCGCGGAAAAGATCTTCGGCCGAGACGGTCTCCGTGATCTGCAACAGCGAACAGCAAGGGCAAAAGGCCAGTTCCAGTGAATAGGTCGGCTCCAACTCGTCGAGCTGGTTCGCGTTGAGGAGTCGATTGGCCAGTGGTGTTCGCCCGAGGTCCAGTACGGGTACCAGCTGGCTTGTACCACGTTCCTCGGCGAAGGCACCACAACTTCGGCAAACCGAGACACGGCTCATGCCTTGGTCTCCAGAAACGCACGATACCAGTCCACGGTCTTGCGAAGGCCTTGATCCAACCTATGAGCGGCGGACCATCCAAGAACGGTTCGCGCCCGCTCGGCGTTGAGCATCTGTGCTTTGATCTCTGCTTGTGCCCTGCCCAGAACGACCGGGGGAAGATCGTGGATATCCATCACAGTGTTGATTGTGTCAACGATTTGATTGACTGTGATGGGAACCTCGGTGCTGAAGTTGAACGCCTCGCCAGCCACGTCGGGTTGATGGATCCGCTCGGCCAGGGCGAGGTACGCTGACACGGCATCCTCGACATAGACATAATCGCGAACCATGGTGCCGTCACTTCGGAGGACGGGTCGTTCGGCTCGTAAAAGCGAGCGAATTGTTCCTGGGACGATTCGACTCCAGTTTAGGTCTCCACCACCGTAGATGTTACCACAACGCGCGATCGTCACTGGCAGGCGATAGGAATGGTGGTAGGCGGTCGCGAGCAGGTCGGTGCAACTCTTTGAGACATCGTACGGATGGCGGCCAATCAGGGCGTGGCGCTCTGTGTAGGGTAGGTCGTCGTGGTCGCCATACGCCTTGTCACTCGAGGCGATCACCACACATTGAACCAGATTGGCGTGAATCCGGCAGGCCTCGAGAAGATGGTACGTTCCTCGGATGTTGGCCTCGAACGTTGGCAAAGGGTTACGCAGAGCCGCTCCAACGATCGCTTGCGCCGCGAGGTGGAAGACCGTGTCGACTTCATGCTCGTTGATGGCGCGCTCGATCGCGGAGAAATCCTCGAGCCGTCCGTTCACGACTGTCACGCGGCGGATGGCCCCGCTGCGGACGAGTTCGCTCTGATGGTCGAGATCGCGAATCAAGGCGACCACGTGGGCGCCACGTTGCAGAAGCGCCTGGACCAGCCAAGAGCCTACGAACCCGGTCGCTCCGGTGACAAGCGCCCGACGTGTCGACCAGTCCGTGGGGAGTGTCTGCGTCATTCCCAAACCTTCCAGGGAGCCTGTCCACTAGTCCAGAGATGCTCAAGTAATCTGAGGTCACGGAGTGTGTCCATACACTGCCAGAACTCGTCGTGTCGATAGGCCATCAATTGCCCCTCGGCAGCCAATCGCTCCAGCGGTTCCTGCTCCCATGTGGTATCATCATTATGAATGTACTCAAGAACCTCAGGTTCCAGGACGAAGAATCCGCCATTAATCCAGCCTTCGCCCACCTGTGGCTTTTCCGTGAATTCGACGACCCGATCGCCGTCGAAGATCAGGCCGCCAAAGCGAGCGGGAGGTCGGACAGCGGTCACCGTGGCCAGCTTACCGTGCTGACGATGAAACCGGAGCAGAGTATTCAGATCGACGTTACAAACGCCGTCGCCGTAGGTTGCCATGAACGTCTCATGCCCGAGAATCGAGCTTAGACGCTTCAGTCGCCCTCCCGTTTTGGTGTGAATCCCGGTGTCGATGAGATGGACGGTCCAGTCATCGTAACAGCCGTTGCGCCGCATGATGTCGCCGGAGGCCAGATTTACGGCAAAGTTGCTGTTGATCTTCGGATAGTCGAGAAAATACCGCTTGATCACGTCTCCTTTGTAGCCGAGCGCCACGACGAACTCTCGAAATCCATGGTGAGCATAGTGTTTCATGAGGTGCCAGAGGATTGGCCGACCACCGATCTCGACCATAGGCTTGGGTTTGCTCTCGGTTTCCTCAGTGAGTCGCGTTCCAAACCCGCCGGCAAGAATGACGACTTTCATGATCGGTGGTTCTCAGGAAGTCTTGGATTGCACGACATTGGTGACAACCCTGCGCAAACCTCTGAGGCTGCTCAGGAACACAGGGGGTATGAGTTGACGAGTAATCGATTTAAATCGTGCAAGATAGCGGATTGGCTCTTTTTCGCTTTCTGCGATGTCATAAATCGGGTCGACTTCGTAAAAGGTTTTGAGTTCGTCGGAAGGAATCCGGCCAACTGCGTCCAGAAAACACCTGGGATCGCCAAGAAGCAGGTGCCGGAACTCCCTGATCCGCGGTGGATTCCAGTCCCACCATCGAATTTTCAATAGACCCTCAATCACATCGTGTGCGAATCGCGGCTTGAGTAACTTCCAGGGATTTCCAATGGCGATGGAGTAGGGCGGCACGTCCGACCCGACAACAGTTCCTGCACCGATCACTGCGCCGTGACCGATCGTCACTCCGGAGAGTATTAGGGCTCCGTAACCAATCCAGACATCGGAACCGATCGTGACGGGGCCCTTGTACACGGCATCGCGGTAACGGATCTTCGTCGGATCGTCCCCAACGGCGTCTGGATCCTCGCCATCATACCAGTGGAATGGAAACGATGTCGTTGAGCGATAGTTATGTTCGCCTCCTGCAAGGATTTTTGATGCCTTGGCAATCGAGCAATAGTTTCCGATCCTGACCCTGTCCTCCGCCGAGTAGAGAATGAATTCCGGGGCGCCGTAGGTTCCTCGGCCAATCGTTATGCGAGGGTCCGTGACCCGCCAACGCAATTCTCTCGAAGACCGGCCAGCGAGTCGGAATCCAGGAGGACAGTGAGGCTGGTTCATGGGAAGCAGACAATATCGATCAAGCCAAGACGCTTTAGCCGAGCGACGCGGGATGATATTCCGTGCTCCATTCGAGAAGCGGACGAACGATTCCTGGGTAAGGGCCGGCATAATCGCCTCGGGACGAGTCGCCGTCGATGCTGTCGACAACCTGGAACGCGATGGCATCGCGCTCATAAAAGTGAATCTTAACCGGGTCCATGGTGCTCACGGCGGCACCAACCACCAGTGTTCCTTCCGCCAGAAAGTTGCCGGGAATCCATGCCGTGCACGTGTAACGACCTACGGGGCGAGGTCGACGGCGCCACGAAGGGTCGCTTTCAGCAAGATGGAACACGCAAACTCCGTCCTCATTATAGAATGGAAAGTTCGGGACCAGGACATGCCCTGACTCAAGAACATCGAACGTGATCTCGACTCCCACTTTCTTGCGTATGTCCACGACTTCGGTCGTTTGGCCTTGCTCGTCACGCGCCCGAAAGGATCGTAAGCGAACGATCTCGTTCCCAGGAGATGTTTGGAGGTCAGACCATATCCGGGCGGCCGTTGTCCCGGTTTCCGAGCGGAGGTAGAGGCTCGTAATCTGGGCCGAGGGCCCATCGCCGATCACTCGCCCGCGATTCAGCAGGATCGCACGGGGGCAGAGCCTGGTGACCGCCATCATGTTATGGGAGACAAACAGGACCGTTCGACCCTCGTGTCCGACGTCCTGCATCTTGTTCAAACATTTCTTCTGGAAGGAGGCATCACCGACGGCCAGTACCTCATCGATCAGGAGTACTTCCGGCTCGAGATGAGCCGCCACGGCAAACGCGAGACGCACATACATTCCACTCGAGTAGCGCTTGACGGGCGTGTCGAGAAATCGCTCGATCTCGGCGAAGGCGACGATCTCGTCGAATCGCTTCACAATGGCCTGGCGGCTCATTCCAAGAATGCTGCCATTGAGAAAAATATTCTCACGACCCGTCAGTTCGGGATGGAAGCCGGTGCCAACCTCCAGAAGACTACCGACCCGACCATACAGCTCGACGACGCCCGTCGTGGGCTTGGTGATTCGAGACAGGATCTTCAGAAGGGTGCTTTTCCCGGCTCCATTGCGCCCGATAATACCCACGACTTCGCCCGGTTGAATCTCAAACTCGATATCCTCCAGAGCCCAAAACTCTTCGCGTTGTCCGGCGTGACCACCGTTGCGCCACCTGCGGATCGGAGCCATCGCGGCGTTCACGAGGCTTTCTCGCAACGTACGATAGCCACCATGCTGTGCATTGTGTTGAATATAGAAACACTTGCCTAAACCTTTAGCACGAATTGCAGGAGTCATGGCCATCCGATTGTTGCCCTTGAGAGGTCCACGGCAGCCGCAAACGGTGTGTCTGGGAAACGGCATCAAATGATGTCTGCGAATCCATCCTCGACTTTCCGGAAGTAGAGGCATCCGGCAAGGAATGCGACGATGACACTCAGCGACGAGGTCCCCAGTCGCACCCAGGGAATCGATCCGCCCAGCGCCGCGGCTCGGAACGCGGAAATCAGCCCGGTCATCGGGTTTGCGGCCAACAGGGTATGCATCAAGCTTCGAAACACATCGCTCGATGGAGATTCGGGATTTGCTTGCGGTTGATCCGCATTCAACGACGACCCGATTTGACCACGATTCTCCGCGATCGCGGAATCATGATCAACTTGCATGTACACGCTCGGCGTGGCGAACATCCAAAGTTGAACCAGAAATGGGATCACGTAACGGAAGTCGCGATAAGCGACGTTCAACGATGCCAGAAGCGTCCCGACGCCCAGCGCGGCTATGACAATCAGACCGAAAATCAGCGGTATCAGAATCAGCCCCATTCCAGGAACAATCTGATAATAGACCAACATGGCGATGAGCAGACCAAAAGCAACGACAAAGTCGACAACGGCCGCCCCAACCGCGGCAAATGGGATGGCCAACCTGGGAAAGTAAATCTTTGTGATCAGGCGTTCCGAGCCAACGACACTGTTCCCCGCGGATGCAATGGCGGTCGAGAAGAACGTCCAAGGCAAGAGACCGGCATAAGCGAATAGAGGATAGGGCAGACCTTCCGAAGCGACTCCGGCCATCCGACTAAAAAAGATGGTGAAGACCACCATCATCAGCGCGGGCTGAAGAACGGCCCATGCCGCTCCCAGCAGCGTCTGCTTGTAGCGAACCTTCACATCACGCCACATGAGGAAAAAAAGCAACTCGCGGAACTGCCACAGTTCGCGGACATTGATCAATTGCCATCCCTGTGACGGACGAATGATCGTTAGCGCATTTGTCGCGATGGGCGGTTTCGAGTCTCCCTCCGCCGAGGGAATTCGAAGTTCCACCTGCTGTTCCGTGATGGTCATGTCGACGTCGTCGCTTCCCAGATGACCCGAGTTGACCTTCCGATCGGCGACCTCATGATGTTCCCCTCCTCCACGAAGGATGGGCTGTCGCTCGATCGACCGAGGGAGACCAAGAAACTCACAGTGCTAATATAGAACGGCAAACCGGCTCCGACTTTCGCCCCAGACGGCTCGAGGATCCTGTGGCCGCAGGGTGTTGTTCTAGTAGTTGATGTTAAATTTGATGAATAGAAAAATAAATATCAGAAAAAACACTTCTGAATAGAATGATCGTTTTAGGAACGACTGGTTGAACTGAGTCTCGCTCAACGGGAGTGTCGTTCCAGTGAGATGGATATACGCGGTTGCCAGGCCGAGTACGGTGTAGGTTGGCACGATGTAGGTTTCGGTAAGAGACATCATTCCCAGGGCATAACTCGTGATCAGGGCCATGAGGTAGGGACGAATCTGTCGAAGTTCCGGATCGGCCAGCCACACCGTGGTTGAACCAAGACGATGGATTGTTCTGAGGGCATGATAGAATGCTCCGACGAAGAGCATTCCGCCGAAGAACCCTAATTCAGTGGAAATATGGACGTAGGAATTATGTGCAACAAGACCCGCATACTGAACATACTTGTTGGTACCGATACCGAAGAGTGGAGCATTGCGAAGCTGTTGCAACCCTTCTTGCCAGATCTGAACCCGCTGCTGGGCTGTCCCTTCCGAGGTGGAAAGGCTGGTCTGCCGCCCACGAAAGAGGATGAACATCAATGGCAGGGCAATCGCGATCAAGAAGAGCGATTTTTTCCCAGGAAATCTGCTCCGAAACAGGACCAACAACCCGGCCAAAACCATGAGGAAACCGCCGCGCGACCGCGTCAGATGAACCGCGTATCCGAACAACGCGAACGGCAACAACCAGAAGATTCGAAGCAAGCCCAGACCGCGGTCGCCGAGCCCATACAGACAGATCATCATAGCCACAGAGAGATTCAAGCAAATATCATTGGGATCCCCGAACAACCCTGTCCCACGGAGCCGCTCGTAGGGAATCTCTTCACCGGAATTCATATCATAAGTATATTCGATCAATGGATCGATTGCTGGGATATTCAGAATCCCATGAAAGTCGAGAACCGTCAAAACGGCGGACACGAGGTAGAAAATCACCAGCCAGAACAACAACCAACGCAGCCGGCTTGTGCTATTCACGATCTCGACGACAAGCATGTAGTAAAGGATGGTTTTTCCAAATTCGAAGGCGAAGTTGAAAGCCTCCGCGACGTCCAGGTGCGACAGGTTCGATAGAAGCGACGCAATCAGCAAACCTACGACGCAAACCGTGATCGGCTGTTCTCGAAGCCGACTGCTGGAGAGCTGACCCAGCAACGGACCAATTGAGATCAGAAGAGTTAAAACGATGAGTATCTCATAAATCGGAATTGTTTCGAGGCTGGGAATCAGCTCTGAAGGTCGTATATACAGAGTGCCGGTCACCAGGATCAGCAGGATGAAGTCCATGATGCGTTCTGGTTTGATCGAGCCGCCCGGAGGGTCAACCCCTCGGTCCTGGATGTGGTCGCGGGTTCTCTTCCGTGGAGGACGCCTCCTTAATCCTGCCGGGGAAGAGGGTCTTCTGAAGCACCGGTAAGACATCTTTCAGAAAGGCCATGCTGACCGGGTCTCCGTCCGTCGGCGTCTGACGGCCCGTCGCGTGAATCACGTAGAGCTTGTATAGGAACGGATAGCTCGCAAACTCGAGTCGCGGATTGTCGGGAGCTCGCCAGACTCCCTGGGCACTCCAGGCCCAGAGAATTCGCAGATCGCTCGTCACCGTTGGTCCACGTTTTTCGAAATCGCCCGACCAGAACTCAGCTGGCGACGACGTGGAATCAGGAGGAATCGGCACCCGTCGTGGGGGAGCTTGTAACTCGAATCCCGCCGCCGTGTAGCAGATATCCGGGGTGTGAACCGCGATCGGCCCTGGGCGACCGCATACGATCATGATCGAGACCGATCGGCCATCGCCACGGTGCGTGTACGCGCGAGACAGGGATCCCTCGATTCCAGCCGCCTTGAGCACCCGATCGTCATCGAGCTCCTCCGACTGGCCTGCCCAGTCCCCGATATCCAGGGGTACGTCCTGAAGTCGGGCAACCGCATCCTGGAGATCGTGAGATGTGGACCAGCGATTCGTTCGCGAGCCATGAATGTAACCAACCAGCACGACGAGGACGGTCGCTGCCAGGTAGGGAATCGCTCGGACCATCGGCATTCTCTCAGAAAGGGAAGCCTCGTCAAACCCCAGTGCCTGACCTGTAGGAGTACGCGTAGGAGTGGGAGTAGGTGGGATCATGGGTGCCGGCGACGACGGCTCCAAGAACCCGGATGCCGAGCGTGCTCAGCCGTTCGTGGGCGGTGCGGACCATGGGAATGCGACTCACGTCACGGAGGATCGAGAACAGGACCGCATCGACGTGCTGCCCCACGAGCAGCGCATCCGCAACGGGCAGAACCGGCGGTGAATCGACGACGACAAAGTCGTACTCCCGCTGGAACTGTGCGAAAATGGTCTCGAGGTCACCTCGGGCAAGGGCCTGGATGGCCTGCGAGTCGACCTGTCCGGCGAGCACCACGTTCAGGCCCGCGGCCTGCGTGGGACGGATGACCTCGGAAATCGTCGCCTCGCCACGAAGAACCTCGCAAAGGCCGAGATCGGGCGTCAGGTCGAAGAGCCGATGCACGGCGGGACGCCGCAGGTCGCCGTCGACGAGCAACGTTTGTAGCCCGGCGCGGGCGAGACTTGCGGCGAGATGGCCAGAGAGCGATGTTTTACCTTCTCCCGCAAGAGCGCTGGTGACCATGACGATTCGGAGCGATTCGACCCTCGAAGCGTGGAGCAGCATGGCGCGGGTGGAATCCACAGACTCGACCATCAGGCTCTGCCAGTCGTGTTCCGGGTTGCCCGAACTGGCCATCAAGCGTCGTCTCGTCTGATCGGGCAGGGCGGGCAAAGCGCCGACAAGGCGGAGTCCGACATCGTTGATAACTTGATGAACCGAGTTGATTCGTCTCGCGCGATATTCCCAGAACGAGATCCCGAACAGCACGCAAGCCAGCGCCGCAATCGCGGCCACGCCGCTGATTTTGGCCTGCTTCAGCTCATCCTTGGTTTTCGGCTCATTGGCCGAGGCCACGACCTTGATCCGGTCTGGAGCATCGATCTCCACCTCCATGCGCTTGACCTCGGTGCCGACCCTCTGCGCCGTGTCGGCCAGCAACGAGATCTGATCTTGCTCGGACTGGAGATCCAGCGTGTTCTCGGTAAGGGTACTTAGACGTTTTTTCGATTCCTCGATCTCTGAACCCAGTTCGTTCTCGAAGTGTTCGAGGATTTCAATCTCGCGATCCATGGATTCGGCTGCGGATGACGGGCCTCCACTGCTCGACATTTTCCGGAGTTGCTCGGTCAATCGAGGGCGGAGCCAGGCCCGGCGGTCTTCCAACGCCTTCCTCGTGGATTCGATTTCCCGTTCAAAGCGGAGCAGGGCAGGATCGTAGCGGTCCCTCGGGATACGGCTCACGCCCTGATGCTGTTTGGCCAACGAAGCGATCGTCGATTCGAGTTGGATGACCTCGGGATCTTTCGCGATCGCGTCTTCGACGGCGGAGAGATCGATCTCGGCGGGACGCGCGACTTTCACAGCGGCCGCCCGAGCCTTGGCGCGGACCAATTCCGCATGAACTCGCATCCGCTCCTGTTCGGCCATGGCCAGCTGTTGACTGGCAATCTGGTTCTTGTAGGCCAGAGTCGGCTGGTCACCCGAACCTGCTTGAAGGGCCAACTTTCGGAGTTGGTCCCGCTTTTCCTTCATTTTCTTTTGATAATCATCCCAGAGAGTTTTGAGGTTTTGGACTCGCTCGTGTCGTTCCTCTTTCTCTGTGTTGACAATGTTTTCCAGGTACTTGTTGACGACCGCGTCGACCAAGATTTGCAAATCTTTCGGGCGATTGCCGCTCATGGAGACAGCGACGAGTTCGGAGGACGGTGAAAAATCAACACGAACCTGCTGCCCAAGCCATTCGACAGGGTCGGTCCTCTGAATCGCTTCCTTCACGGTCTCGAGGCCGGCAACCTTAGGGTCCGCCAGAACGGCCTCAAGAACATTGCGATTCGTGATCAATTCCGCCTGCGTTCTTTGAAACACTCGGTAGTCGGCGTGGAGCTCCTCGGTCTGAAAAACCACCTTGGGCTGATACATCATGATGCGCAGTACCGCCCGCGACGTGTAATGGGCCGGGGGAACGACGAACCACGTGATGGCGGCAACGATCGCGGCGCAGGTCAGTCCGGCGACCACGGCCAGCAGCCAGCGACGCTGCAGCGCTCGGAGCAGTTCCAGGAAATCCGGCGCCCCCGCCCCCGAGGGGGCCGACGGCCGAGCCAACGCATGATCAGCCGGACTGGCCGCCGGGATGACCCTGGTCGGCGTGACACTCTCGGGTGGCACGTTCTGAGCAGGAAGGCCGGGTTGCGGATCGATTGGATCACCGGGGGCGCCGACGTCGGGGGTGGACATCGCAGTAGCTCCGAAGGCGTCTTATTCGAGCCGCAAACCGACGCCTGATCACTTATTGTTGGTTTTACTTCTGGCGAGGGGCGCTCTTTCCGCCCTGCCCAGCACGCCGGGAGGCTCCGCCGATTGGATGGCTCACCATGTCGACGCGCACGGCTGCTGGAACCGCGGGTTCGACGAACAAATGCGAGAGCAGTTGCAGCTCCAGCCAGAGCGCCCCAAGAGCCAGGGGCATCATCAGCCATCCCGCCAGGTCATGATAGACGGCATCCGCGACTTTGCTTCCCGCCGTTTCATGCAGTAATCCCGTGACCGTGATCCGGATGATATTGGCCAGCAAGGCGGTCGGGATGGCGCTCAAGAGGATGAAAGCCTTGTCAATCAAGGGGCGATGAATGATGAAGACGACCGCGGTCGAGAATGCAAAAAACATCAAGAGCATGCCCAGCCCGTTGCAGGCCTCCACAACCCCGATCTCGGCCTTGTTCATCAGGATGATGTTGCCTTCCGCAACAGCGGGCAAACCAAGTGTTTGGAGAATATAGGTGCTGGCGATCGTCGCGATCCGCTGGAGTGGAGCACCAAGAGCATTTTCCACTCGATACGGCATCGGAATCATGAAGATCAAGAAGACGATCGCGGGCCACGCCCAGGAGAGTGCCGTCCATCCACCCACCAGGAGACAGATGCCGGCCAGCGAGGGAACTAACGACACAGTGTCGATCCATGTCACAAAGTAGTATCCGCCCACCAGTTTCAGTGCCGCTCCCACCGCGATGAACGCCATGCCCGCCCAGGGAGCTCCGGACAGGGGTCCCGTCTTGAGCCGGTCCCGGCGCCACCAAAGCAGGAACAACGAGAAGGCCGGCACGAGGTAGCCGTGGGAGTATCGAGGATCGGACGACCAGCGCTCGACCATGGTAACCAGGGATGGCCAGGTGGCCCAGAGTAGCCCAACCCCGATCAACCCGGCAAACACGACGGGTCGTCGGAGCCGTGAGTCGCGGTTGCCCGAGGCAGGCTCATGAGCCATGGAGAATACTCCTACGTTCTTCTTTCGGGGTCTGATTCCAAAAGGAGTCCGGCGGGATGATCTCGGCGCACACTCCGTGCACGTGGGTTGCTCCAGGAAGAGCCGATCCCAAGATCATCCACTGTCTTAATCTAACCAATCAAGCGACGGCTTGCGAACAAATCTTCAGAAAACCGGCTTCAGCGTGAGGTTCAGACTCCACATTCACGATTTCTAATCAAAACACGCCGAAGCCCGCCAAGGAACCAATCACCCGAAGTGACGTTGCTAGCATGACCTATTTTGTGCAAAAAGCTCTATCTTTGCCAGTTTTCAACAGCATGTTGCCTTAAAAGAACAACCCAACCGGGCTGGAGGGCACGCGTTCGAGGTCCGTCGATGGCGCACGGATTCCGCGCCTCGGCAGCGAGAGCCAATGGAGGGGGTCCCCATCGTTCTCGAGGATCAGAGCGCCCCCGATTCGCGATCGTTGCGAGTGGGTAATATCGTGGTGGCAGACGGATCTCCTGGATCGGAGAGATCGGGCGATGGTCTACTCTGCGACGTTGCACCAGACCAAGATGTTGGGGGAAGACTCCACGTCGCCGGCATCGGCGTTTCTTGTGTCTTCGAAAGTTATTATGAATCGAGGGGAGCGGGCATGCAAGCGTCTTTGGCGAATTTGTTCGACATCGTGCGAATCGGCAAGGGGAAATCTTGCGACGGGCTCAATGTCCGCCCCGGGCGCTGACAAATATGCGTCCGGGGCGGGTCATCGTGGTTCTGGACTTGCGATCACTCACTCAGCGAGAGCGCGGTTTTCGTTGGAATGGCCGGCTCGAGGGCTGGCTAGGGCGTTGTGGCCAGGCGGTTCTTTGCCGGGATTCACCCCGTCGTCGAGGGAGCAAGCTTCGGCGTGGCCCGTTCTTGCTAGAGGTATAGGTCACGTTGGGAGGGTCGAGTAACGCTTGACTGTTGGTACAAGCGATCGTGCAGGTTCCCAAGGACGACGGAGTAAACGTGAATGCACCCGAGCGTGTTGTATCGGTCAAGTCCAGGAACGCTGGGCTGAACGATCCGCTTCCATTGGAAACCGATGGCGTGATACGGACCGACCCGGTTAACGTCCCTGAGCCGAGAGTTACCGTGAACGGTGAGGACGGTTTCCCAACACGACCGGAGGAAGGGCTGGGAGCTCCCAGATCATAGGAGGTGACGGCCGCGACCACCGCCTGCCCTTGCACGGCTCCGATCCAGGCTCCGGCCGGCGTGGTCGGGCTCCCTGCGTCATGAGCGGCCTGAAGCGCCGTGTTGCGGGGAGCAAAGCCCGCCTTGGTCCACGCGACAAGCGCCGACGGATAACTGCTGTTCGAAAGCCCAAGACTCGCATCGTTGATGGTGAGTCCCGTTTGCACGGCATTGCGAATCTCGTAAAGGGATTGGAGCTCCCAGTACGCGAAGGACGCGGCGGATGTGCCCGGCTCGTCATTGCCCACACCCGAGGTGTGGGCCTGAATGCATCGATAATTGATCGATCGATTCCCGTAGACGCTCGCGTTGGAATGGGAAACGATGTCCCCGACGCTGTACGCCTGACCGCTCGGCACCCAGGCCGTGCCGGCCGTCCGGCCGAGATATCCCGTCGCGAACGTGGCGAGGTTCCGGCTGTCATCCACGAATTGGGGATCGGCCACGACGCCGTGGGTTTGCGGCGTGCCCGACGTGAACATCGAGTTCGTGCCGTTGAGGTCGCGAGCGGCTCCCGACTGATTGAACAGGCAGTTGTAATCCAGGTTCGCCGCCGACACGAGGTCCTGGACCGCCGAGTCCGCGGAGCGGGAAAACAGGAAGCCCGCGTTCGATGTCCGCGACCACGCGATATTCGACTTCACGCTTTCGTACTGATTGGCATGTCCGAAGTACGTTTCCCCCAGGTAGCAACAGTCGCGTTCCGTCGTGTTGCCGAACGAGGTGTAAACCGTGTTGTGCTCCAGAATGAGGTCGAGATAATCCGTTCCCCCACCCGCCGCCAACGTTCCGAACGCTCCACCCGCCGCGTTGGGCAGGGTGATGCAATTCCGGATCGAGGAGACCACCAGGGGGCCCGAGGTTGGCCCGGAAACGATGAACGCCTTGCCTCGCTGGCTATACATCGCGTCAAAAATGATGTCGGAGTAATTGGCACCAAAGATGCCAATATTTGTCATGTGAGCATTATACTCCGGTCCCGTGCCGCCATAGCTATCGCCGAACACGTACCCGTTCGAGGATGGCCCCGGCCAGATATGCTCGCTGCCGTCCGTCTTGCGATAAAGGAAGAAGTCGCTCATCGTCACGCAGGGGTTATAACCGCCGGAGACCCCGATCAAGCCATCCGTGATGAAGTTGCCCCCCGTGAAGCTGATCCCCCGGCAATCGCCGGCCGCCTGGAGCCCCTTGTCGAAGTAGCAACCCGTCACGGCCCATGTGCCCGTGGGGGTGGTCGTGGCCCCAAACTGAACCGTGTACGCCGCCGCCGAGTTTTTCCAGATCGATTGATTGATGCTGAGCGTCACGCCAGGATCGTTAGGCGAGACGGTGATGGGGCCGCACGTCTCGAACGTGCAGTGATCGAGGCGGAAGACGGCCCGGCTGGAATCGAGGATCGGCTCGATGGCGGCGGTTCCGGAATCACCCAGGCGGGTGAAATCGCAGTAGGCCGCCGAGACCGCACAGGAACGCATCGCGTAACTACCCGTGATGTAACCATTCAAGCCGGCGGCTCCCGCCTTGGTGCGAATGAAGGCACGCGACGCCGATGTGCCATTAATGTTGAGCTGCGAATCCGTGGCGACGTTGATCTTGTAACGCTGACCACTGGGGGGATCGAACTCGATCCCGCTCCCGGCTTCGATCGTCAGGGGATAGAGAACGGCGGCGGGGTTGTACTGGCCGAACGTGGCGTCTCCTCGAAGCGTGAGGACCGCCCCGTTCTTGATCGTGAGCGTGCCCGTGGCACAGGTCAGCTCAAAGGTGCCCGCCGCGCCCGAGGTGCCAATCGTTTGATTCGTCGTGATTGTCAGGTTGTGGTTGATCGTCGCGGTATCGCCCGCTCCGGGAACGATTCCCGTATCCCAGACGGTCGGATCGGACCAGTCGCCGGATTTGAGTGTGGTCGCCTGTCGGCTCACGCCCGCGGCCTGATAGGTCAGGGCGGCTGGGTTTGTCAGGTTTCCGTTGTTGGTGGTCGAGATTGTGACCGTTCCGGCGGAGGCCGCCGTGTAAGAGAACGCTCCCGAACGGGTCGTGTTTGTCAAGTCGAGGTAGGCCGGTGTGAACGTCCCTCCGGCACCACCACTGTCGGGTGTGATCCGCAACGTATTGGCCAACGTGCCAGTGCCGAGCGTCACCGTGAAGTTGCTCGAGGCCACACCGACGGTCCCCGTCGACGGCCCCGTGAGGGTGTAATCCTTGACCGCGAGGACGTTCGACGTGTATGAGGCCGTCTGAGTCGAGGGCGACAGCGTGCCGCTCGAATCGGTCACCGTGATCGTGATCGAACCGACGGAAGCGGGCGTGTACGAGAATGCCATCGAGGCCGCGCTGTTGTTCCACGTCAGCGACGTTGGCGTGAACGTGCCACCCGCTCCACCATCGGACAGGGTCATTGTCCCGGTGAAGCTGCCGTTGGGAGCCACCGTGAACGGTTGCGAAACTTGCCCAACGATACCGGATGCAGGGTTGGGAGGAGTCAGACTAAACGTGGTCGCCGCGCCGGAACCGGCCGTGACTTTCGCGAACGGGCTCATCAGGTGGTCGGAGACCGTGTTGAACCAGCCGAGATACCATGTGCCGGCCGAGGGGGGCGTGAACGTGAACGTCTGCGTCCGGTTCGTGTCGGTGATGGAGTACGTGCCGATCGGCACTCGGTTGGCCGAATCGACCGTCGGGACCGTATCGTAGTAGACGTAGATGTACGCCCCGAAATGGCTGTCGGACGCGGGCTGATACTGGATCGTGTACGTTCCGCTCTGTCCGGCCGCGATCGAGCTGGGGCCCGTGATCGTGATGTCCGGCTCGATCTTCAAGACCTCGAACGCCGCCGCCGGGATCGTCGTCAGTTGATTCAGGTCCGACTGGACCCAGCGGCTATCGTTCGTGCCGTCGATCCGGAGCGTGCCCCCCAGGTCCGCCAGGATCAGGCCGTACGTCCGCATCGCGTCCACGATCGGACGGGCCTGGCCCGTGAAGTTGGCCGCGTTCGCCGCGTACCACGCCGACGTCAGCCGCAGCCTCGTTCCGAACGGCAGGCCCTCGGTGGATGATCCGCTGTAGGCCGTGTGCCGGGCGGGGAAGATGTACTTGCTCCGCGACAGCGGCAGCCCCGAGAACGAAACGGTCGCGGTCGTGTAGCCCGAGCCGCCGCTGGTCAGGTTCAGGCCGTTGACGTGCCCCGAGCCGTCGACCGTGGCGGTCGCGGCGGCCCCGGTGCCGTCGCCCGTAATCGTCACGGCGGGCGGGTTCAGGTAGCCGGACCCGCCGTGGGTCAAGGTCAGGCCCGTGACCACGCCGCCGGTGATCGTGGCCGTGGCCGTGGCCGGATCGACCGTCTTGTAGGCGTCGACCGTGAACCGCAAGGCGTGGCCGATGTCCCCCGAGGCCACTTGATCGTAGTGGGCACAGAGGGCGACCATCGGCAGGCCAGCCGCGTCGCCCGACGTCGCCCCGTCGAGTCTGGGACCGCCGAAGGAGACGTACGACTGGGTGTCATAGCCCGAACCGCCGTCGACCAGGGTCAGGCTCGTGACCGAGCCGCCCGAGACCGTGGCCGTGACCTGGGCCCCCTTGCCGCTGCCCCCTTGGATGTAAACCTGGGGCGGCTCCGTGTAACCCGACCCGCCCGTCAGGAGCGTGACACTGGTCACGACGCCGCCCGTCACGACGCAACGGGCCGTGGCCGGGTTGTTCGTCGATGCCCCGGCGAGGGCCTTGAGGTTCCACTTGGCACCGCCCGACGAATACCATTGGCCGTCGCCCGGGTAGTAGGACTGGTAATATTCCCAGACGTCCGAGACGCCGCCGGTGGCCTCGTCGCGGACGAAGACGAAGTTGTGGTGGTCGCTGCCGTCGGTGGGGGCGGCGTTGGGCGTGGGCAGGTTGCCCGCGATCCCCTCGAAGACCATGCCGGACGCCGGCCAGGGGACCGGCCCCGGCTCGCTCTCGGGACCGTAGGCCCCCAGGACCAGCGGCAAGGTTGGCGTGTCGCCCCGGACGACGTTGTAGGGCATCCCGTAGGCCGTGTTGCCGCCGTTGGCGGTGCTCGCCGAGAAGTTCAAGCCGATGGTCGTCCCGGCCAACCGCTGAATGTAGATGTCCGAGTTGGGATCGACCGGATCGGACGTGACGTCCCGCTTCAGGTCGGCCAGGTAGCCGAACGTGAGCATGTCGAACCCGCCCAGGGACGGGCTCGGCGAACCGTTGTAGGACCAGTTATCCGACTTGCCGATCTGGACCATGCCCAAAAACGGGACCGGCGACGGATTGGGGAGGCCCCCGCTGTTGGTCGTGCTGATGGTCCGCGAGCCGTAGAGCGTCGGCGAGTAGGTGAACGTGGCCGACCGATTCGAGTTCGTCAGCGTGACGGAACTGGGCGAGAACGAACCGTCGCCGTTGGACGCGGCCGGCGTGAACGTGAGGCTTCCCGAGATGGCCCCCGAGCCCAGTGTCACCGTGAAGTTGCCGGACGCGGCGGCCACGTCCCCGGACGTTGGCCCCGTGAGGGTGTACGTCGTGACCGGCGAGGCGATCGTGAGCGTGACCGAGGCGGGGTTGGCGAGCCCGCCGTCGTTCGTGACGGAGATCGGGATCGACTGGCCGGCCGAGGCCCCCGACGCGGGCGTGTAGGTGAACGTGGCGGCTGGGCTGGCGGAGGTCAGGCCGACCGAACCGGGCGTGAACGTGCCGCCCGCCCCACCATCCGACAGCGTGACGTTCAAGGTGCCGCTGACGGTCGTGTATGCCGGCAACGCGACCGTGAAGTTCTCGCTCGGCTGCCCGGCGAGGGCGGTGAGCGTTGCCGGCCCGGTCAGGTTGTAGGTCGTCGCGGGCGTGGTCGCCGTCGCGTGGATCGAGGAGGTTTCGATCCAGAGGCCATTGGCGTCGACCGCCGAAAGCGTGATGGGCCCCGTGACGGCCGGCGTGTACGTGAACGTGGCGGACGGGCTGGCGGTGCTCAGGCTGAGGCTCGCGGGCGAGAACGAGCCGCCGGCCGAACCATCGGAAAGCGTGATCGCGTCCCCGGCGGAGGTGGTCCCGTCGGCGAGGGCCACCATGTAATTCGACGACGCCGACCCCCGGACCAGCGTGCTGGGGCCGCTGAACGCATAGGAGAGGGCGGGATAGGGCCCCGCCGTGGCCGATTGCGAGGCCCCGTTGAGGGTCCAGGCGGATCGGTACGTGTTGCCCGAGATTGTGAACGCGGACTGGAGCGTGACGGCCTGGTCGAAGTCGTTGTTCGTGACCGCCCAGGTGCCGGTCGTCAACGCGGCCGAGGCCGTGGCGTTGAGTTCGGTCGCGGCCAGAGACCTGAGGAACGAACAGGCATTGACCTGGAACGTCGCCGCTCCGTTCGCGACCGGGATGGCCGTCCCGGTTGTGTTCGCGTGCGAGACCTGCCCGCAATTGATCAGCCGGCAATGGTCCAGCCGGAGCACCCCATCCCGGTTTTCGCTATTGGACGCAAAGGGAAGCGTGCTGGAATCGCCGATCCGGAGGAAGTCGCCATACTCGGCGTCAACCCAGCCGCCGCCGAAATTGCCCCCGTTGGTGAAATGGCCGTTGCCGCCGCCGGAGACGGACTGGATGAGGAATCGGGAACCGGCCGTGCCTCGGACCAGGAACTTGGCATAATCGGCGGCGGACCCGATGTAATTGTTGCTGATCTGCCAGGTCCAGCGGGTGGTCGTTGGACTGGCGGCCTGGGTGGCATCAAACAGGATTTTCCCGTTGCCGTTGCCCGTGACCGTGACGCCGTTGGCCTGAACCACGTTGCCACGCAGGGTCAACGTGACGCCGGGATTGATGGTCAGGTTGGCGTTGAGGATCAAGGCCGTCGCCCCAGCGTTCGACGAGCCAAGATCGGCATTGGTATCGAGCGTGACGGCATGCCCGACCGTGACCGTGTCCCCTGTTCTGGGCACGGTTCCAGAGAGCCAGATGGTCGGATCCGACCAGTTTCCTGATTGTACTGTTTGTTGGTTAATCATAAAACGATTCTGTTTAATGTGAGGTTTTAAAGGTGTTTCCAAATGCGATCGTACAATTTGCGGAGCTTCGGACAGTGGATTCGATTGCTCCCCGGAACGGGCAACCGGCACCTCGGGACCTGGATGCCGACGGACCAAGGAAAACATCAGTACAGCCGCCGTGACGATCAATCCAAATGGCAAGAGTCGTCCCCACACGGAACGCAACCGACGGCGAGCGGAATGGCCGGATCCAGGAGGCTGTGTGGGTCGGTGATTCATCACGAAGCGTTCCCAACGTTGTCCGCCACGCGTGCCCAGACCAGTCGGATCGCGCCGATTCTATCGCCTATTCCGACCCTGGGATCGCCCCGATCGAAATGTGGAGGATTCCCAGGGCTCCAGAGGAGGAACTTCTCGAGCCAAGGACAGGGCCCGACGGCGAACCTTCCCGGCTGGCAAGCGACAAACCGGGTCCCTGTCGGGTTGTCCCGCGTCTGATCTCTTTCCGTCTGATACTATCGAGGCGGAGGCTGGATCGATTCGGATTATTTTTTGAATTTCGGAGCCGAGGGCGTTGCAAGTCGGGCATCACGCGAGCATGAGATCGAGGGGCGAGCAACGCGTTGGGAAGGGATTGTGCCCAGACAAGGCGCGAGGAAGGTGGTTGGTCCCGACCCTGTCGCCTCCGGCGCAAGAGGCCACAGTCGGTCATTCGACCCCATCGGGCTCGCAAAGGGAATCGCGCGAGGTTTGAGGTGGAAGCCTTCGAGCGTGATGAGCCAGATGTCGACATGGCTCCTTGGAGAGATCCAATCAAATCACGTCGGTCAGGAGGTCGATTCGGATGTGACCCCATCCGCCGGACTCGTTGGTACCCCGAACCACTTGCACGAACGATCGCAAGGAATCCCGAAGATCTTGGTTGCCGTGGCCAGGATAATTCGGGCGTCCAGATCCAGATTCATGGAGCGCACATAGTGCAGGTCGCACGCGAGCTTGCGTTCGACAGCGGCAATATCGGTATCCGCCGGAAGCTGGACCTGGGCCAGACCCGTGATCCCGGGACGAATCACCAGACGATCCCGATAGCCAGGAATCACCTGCTGCAACTCGCGAACGAACTCGGGACGTTCGGGCCGGGGTCCCACCAGGCTCATCTCACCCCGAAGAACATTCCAGAGCTGGGGCAGCTCATCCAGATGGCTCGCCCGGAGGAAGCGGCCGAAGGGAGTGATTCGCGGATCGTCTTCCGTCGCCCATCGCGGACCGGTCTGTCGCTCGCAGTCGTGTTGCATCGATCGCAGTTTGAACATCGTGTAACGCCGGCCGTGACGGCCAAGACGCACCTGCGCGTAAATGGCCGGGCCAGGGGAAGTCCACTTCACGAGAATCATCAGTACGAGGATCAAGGGACTCAGCAGGACCAGCAGCATGGCGGCGAAGACCACGTCAAGTGTCACCTTCAAGGGGCCATACCACATGGCAGACGGCGACACGACGACGTTGTCGGTCATCACCCGTGTAACACTTTGTGAGGGAGCTTCAATCTTGGTAAACATATTCCCCTCGAAACACGCCGGTTTCGATGTGTATGGAATCACCTTTGGTGCACAACCAACCGCCGCGTTGCCCAGAAGTCGACATCCCGATTTCAGAGTTCCGCCGAAAACGTGGTTCCGTCTGATGCACGCAGTATTGCTCGAAACCAGGACAATGCTACCAAGCCTACGTCGCATTTCAACGAAAATATTTCGCAATAGATCGAAAAAGTTTTCCAGCGCTTGACCGCATTGCACGAAACCGTGGTCTTTTCACACTATCACTGGTTTGTCCTCAAAGGTTGACGGCTGAGCTGGACCAACGAGAATTCTGTCGCTCCTCGGCTCGAAGGAAGGCGCGCTCGCGTTCCAGGCGGGTTTGTTCGTAGAGGTCGATGTAAAGCTGCTCCTCGACGGCCGAGAACTCCTGATCGCGCCGCCCCTTGACGATTCGGGCGGTGGCGAACATTTGGTCCAGGGGGAAGCCCGGGGCCACTCGGCCGTAGAGCACCGCCGCGAACGACGGCACGTGCTTCGGCAGTAACGGGCCGGCCGGCAACACGTTGCACATCACCCCGATCGACGTCCCCGTGTTGAGCATCGTTCCCAGGCCGGTCCGCGTGTGGTCGCCGATGAAGCAGCCCACCTTGGCCTGGCCGGTCGCGATCGGGTCCCCTTGCAACGGGACTCGCACCTCGCCGTAGTCGTTGCGGAGGTCGCTGTTGGAGGTGATCGCCCCCAGGTTCACCCACTCGCCGACGTAGGCGTGGCCCAGAAACCCCTCGTGATACTTGTTGGTGTGGCCGTGGACGATCGAGGCCTCGACCTCGCCGCCGATCCGGCAGTTTGGTCCCAGGGTCACGCCGCCCCGCAGGTTGGCGCGGAAGAGCTGGGTCCCCGGGCCGATGAAGCAAGGCCCTTCGATCCGGGTAAACGGCTGGACCAGGGCCCCGGCGGCGATGGTGATCGGCCCGTTGGTCGTGTCGAGCACGGTGTACGGATCGAGCCGGGCCGTCTCGTGCACGAACAGCCGGTCCGCGGGACCGACGAGTGTCAGGTTGGTCCGATGGTGGTCGGCGACGTCCGAGCCGCCCAGGGTGGCGAAGTCTCGCGCCAGGTGGTCGGCATTCCTGGAAATCAAATCCCAGGGATGATGAATCCATTCCCCTCCGACATCCAGGCACTTCACCTCGCTGGCTACCTCCTCGAGCCAGGCGTCGAGGCCGGAAAACCCGAGCGCGGCCGCCAACTCTCGGCCCACCTGGGCACAAGCAGGCTGGCCGTCACAGAGGCCGAGCCAGGAATCGCCGTCAGGGATCTCGAAATCCGTCGAGGGTATCCATCGAGCGTTGGCGACAACCAGAGGTCCTTGCCCCATCCAGTCGGCATCGTTGACCACCAACGTCGGTGGTTGAGACCGCCGCGCACTCGCAAGATAGGGCCGGATCAGCGCTCCCACTTCGACGGCGGTTGACGACCCGGTCCCGAAGGCGTCCACGATCTTCTGCCCAATCGTCCTCGCTCCCAGGCGGAGGTCAAACGCGGGACGGGTCAGAGTGAGGGGCTCAAGGCCGGCAACGGCATGGTCTTCGACCAGGCAGAGACGCATAATTGTCTCCTCTCCAGGCAATCGTTGCCTGGCGCTAGGGAACCGCCAGCAGGGTTGGCTGCATGGTTCGCCTGGACAACCCCTCGGTGGTCTCGTGGACCGTCGAAACCACTCTTTCCAGAGCACAAAGACCGTGCCTGGCGACACACAGTCATGATCGATGCCAACTTCGGCATGATCGACATCTCGGGGGGGAAACGCTGACTGCGCCACCAACGACAACTTCAGCGTAAATTGTGAACGACCCGCGCTCAATAGGTTGATTCGGTCTTGTTTCGTTATTTCATCGCTCGAATCGAAGGCGCCGAAGATCCGCCAGCACCGGACGATGATCCGAGCCAACATCGGGTCCAACCCAACAGCGAAGAACCTCCCAGCCCGATCGGGTCAGAATGTGGTCGATCCGAAGACCATGCCAGCGACTGAACCAGGTCGATCCATAACCAACGCCGGCCTCGGAAAACGCGTCGCCGTAACGCGACCAGAACCGCCTGTAAATGGCACTCTCGCAGGGCAAGTTGAAATCGCCCGCCAGGATCAATGGCCCCTGGGTGTCGCTCACCCAGCGACTCGCGGCCTTTGACTCTCGAACCCGTCGTTCCGTGTTGGCCTCCAGCACCGCCGCCCCCTGGAAGGGATTCTGGACTATCGCGTACAAACCTTCCCGAATCGAAACAAAATGCACATTGACGAGAGGAATCGACTCGCCAAAAACGCGCACGCGGTATCGGACGACAGGTTGATCGGACAACGGCTCGACCTCCTGGATCGGATAACGGCTTGCCAGGCAAAACTCGCCAACGATTCGGAGATGCCAGTCGCGGGGCGGAAAGAGGGCCGATGCCTGCAATCCGTCCGGCCATTCCTGCAACATCACAAGATCCGGACCCGTCGAGGCCACAAGGTCGGCGAGCGCACGCTGATTCAGGTCGGAACGCCGCACGTTACAGGTCAAAACCCGGATCGTGAACGTCGACCGTGCCCCGGACGGCAACCAGGTTCGCCAGGGAAAACAGAACCCCATGACGGGTCCAGCGACCACGGCCAGGGCCGTCAACAAGATCAAGAGCGATCGCTTGCGGCGCAAGGCGGCCCACGGAATCCATGCAATGAGGGGCACCATCCAGATCCATTTTGGCCCAAAAAGCAGGACGGTCGCCGGCCACCAGCGATCACCCAGTCCCCCTTGAAGACCCCAAAGGATTACCGCGGCAATCAGAAAGAACCAACTCGCCGAGACCATCCACAAGTCGATTCCTCCCAGGAACATCGGGACGCTTCGCTTGCCGTCTCGCAACGGAATGCTCTTTCCCGCCATCAAGCGTCGGATTCCTCTGGCGATGAGCCGCCTCGCCTTTTCATCGAGGCAACCTCACGAAAAAGATTCGGACAAGGTCAAACCATAGTAATCAAAGCGGAGCTAAAAGACCTATGGTTTCCTTGTCCCTCACGCCCCCCGACGCCGGTGTCGCGGGAAGGATCCGCCTTGAGTTCGCTGCCGGGGGTTTTTCGTCTATGATTCTTTTTGAGTCTGGCGCGTCATGTCCTGACACGATGGACCTACGGCCTCGCGTTCCGATCGCGGACGATCTGATCCGGCGCTCCTGATCCGAGGTATCCATGCTCGACGAGAACGCTCTTCGGCGAAACGGTTTCCGCCAAGGCACGACGATCCTTCTGGCGGATGGCCAGGCGTGGACCTTTCCCTCGCCTCCGGAGCCGGATGCCGTCGGCGAAGAGGGCTTTGATCCTGGTTACGCCGAGGTGCTTGCCGCCATCATGGAGTCGGAGGATCGATCCGATCTTCTCCGCGCCGAGCTTGCCCTGGCCATCTGCCTGCTTGGCCAGAATTACGAACTGGGGCCGTTTGAGTATCGTTGCTTGCTGCGCTGCCCGTCCGACAGCCCGGTTTTGGCCCGGATGCAGCAGGCCTTTCATCAGCTCGCTCTCGATCATTGCCGCCCGCTCGGATCTCCGTCGAACACCGATCCAGAAGGGAAAAATCCCGAACGCTCCCGGTCGAGACGACACCACGACCGTCACGCCGAGAAAGACCAAGGCGCCGATCGTTGCCACATCGCCGATCCCATCGAGGTTATCCGCGGCTCGCGCGCGTGACGCCTCGACCGGTCGGAGGCGGACTTTACGCCCGCTCGACCTGCCAGTCCTGGAGCTCCACCGACGCGCCTCGACCGAGAAAATGCACGGACGCCACGAACTCGTCCCGCTTGTCGCGACGGACGACGACTCCAACCAGCCCGGTCAAGGGTCCGCTCACAATCCGAATCAACGTTCCCACCGGGTTGCTGGGCTCGGGAACCACCGTCAGGCCCGATGAGAGCATCTGGTGAATCTGGCGAAGGTCCCGATCCAGGCCGGTCTGGTCAGGAACGGTCAGCACCTTGACCAAAGTATTCTTCTTGAGACTTTCGATACGATCCTGCTCGTCGCCGAGCAGGAACAGGTAGCTGGTGAACAGGGGCACGATCGATCGGATTTTCCGACCCCCCGGAGTCCGGCTCTCTTGGATCACCAAGGGCAGATAATACGAGAGCCCCCGAGAGCGCAAGTGGCGGGCGGTGGCCTTCTCCTGGCGAGGCTTCGTGTGCAGGCACCACCACTTCAGACCCGCTTCCGGTTTCAGGGTCGGCTGGTCCCAGAGGTCCGGAGGATACAGCTCCGGTTCGGCGGGAAGAATCGGCATCGTCTGGCCCCTGACGCGGCTCAGTCAAACCCCACACCCATGGTTGACAACGCGCGAGGATTCTCGGAAAAATTGATCCGATTCCTCCGTACCCGTCGGAAGTTCGCGAGAACCATCGTATCAGACCTGCCCAGGGTTGACGAAGTGCCGCCCTCGGCCCCTGGCTCTCGGGACACCTGTCCAGGCCAGGTTCGCCGCCAACCGGGCCAACAAGGAACCACGAGACTGTCGTTGCGGAAATCGCCCGGGTTTTGGTAGACCCTCCTCTGCCGAGCCGGCACGGACGTGTCCCCCGATCAAGTACCGACCTCGGTCCAGGAATCGGGACCGGCCGCCGCGTCCACCGATCCGAGAAACGCCGTGGCCAACCCATGGCCCCGCTCTTCCCCATCGGCCCGAGAATCCACTCATGCTCTCAACGATTCTCGTTACCGGAGGCGCCGGCTTCATCGGCGGTTGCTTCGTCCGTCAGTTGATCAACGAACAAACGGTCCGGGTCATCAACCTGGACAAGCTCACCTACGCCGGCAATCTCGACTCGCTCTCGGCGGTCCTGGAGCACCCACGGCACACCTTCGTCCAGGGGGACATCACCGATTCAACGCTCGTGTCGGAGCTGCTGCGGGCCCATCGGCCGTCGGCGATCGTCCACTTCGCGGCCGAGTCGCACGTCGACCGCTCGATCGACGGGCCAAGGGCATTCCTGGAGACCAATGTCGTCGGCACCTTCGAGCTGTTGATCGCCGCTCGGAGGCACTGGGAGTCGCTCGACGGCGAGCCACGACAGAACTTCCGGTTCCTCCACGTCTCGACCGACGAGGTCTACGGCTCGCTCGGACCCATCGGCAAGTTCACCGAGACGACCCCCTATGACCCTCATTCCCCTTACTCGGCCTCGAAGGCGGCCTCCGACCACTTCGTTCGCGCCTTCCACCATACCTACGGTCTGCCGACGCTGATCACCAACTGCTCGAACAACTACGGTCCGTACCAGTTCCCCGAGAAACTGATCCCGCTGATGATCCTCAACGCCCTGGAGGGTAAGCCGCTACCGGTCTACGGTGACGGTCAGAACGTGCGGGACTGGCTCTACGTGGAAGACCACTGCCGGGCTCTCTGGCGGGTGCTCGAGGCGGGTCGGCCCGGCCAGACGTACAACGTCGGTGGCAACAGCGAACGCGCCAACCTTCAGGTCGTCGAGACGATCTGCGACCTCGTCGACGCCCTTCGACCGGGCCTTCCGCACGCCCCCTGCCGCTCCTTGATCGCGTTCGTCAAGGATCGGCCCGGCCACGACCGCCGCTATGCCATCGACGCGACCAAGATCGAGCGAGAACTCGGCTGGACGCCCCAGCTCGCCTTCGAGGCTGGCCTGGAACGGACGGTCCGTTGGTATCTGGACCATCCGCAATGGATCGAGCGGGTCACCTCCGGTTCCTACCGCCGAGAGCGGCTGGGCCTGGGCGTCACCCGGGGAGAGACCTGAGATGCCCGAAACGGGTCGTTGCCACAAGGGGATCATCCTGGCCGGCGGGACCGGGACAAGGCTGTACCCGATCACCCGCGCCGTCAGCAAGCAGATGCTGCCGGTCTACGACAAGCCGATGATCTACTACCCGCTGTCGACCCTGATGCTGGCCGGCATTCGCGAGCTCCTGCTGATCTCGACGCCGCACGACCTGCCCGGCTTCGAGCGGCTTCTCGGCGATGGCGCCCAGCTCGGACTCTCGATCCGGTATGCCGAGCAACCCCGGCCCGAGGGGCTGGCCCAGGCCTTCCTGATCGGCCGCGACTTCGTCGGCCAAGAGAACGTCGCCCTGATCCTCGGCGACAACATCTTCTACGGCCAGGGGTTCCAGGCCATGCTCGCCCGCGCCGCCGGACGCGAGACCGGCGCCACGATCTTCTCCTACGCGGTCCGCGATCCCCAGCGCTACGGCGTGGTCGAATTCGACGCCGAGGGGCGTGCCCTCTCGATCGAGGAAAAGCCCACCCATCCGAAATCGCACAACGCGGTCACCGGCTTGTATTTTTACGACAATCAGGTTCTTGAGATCGCGGCCGGCCTGAAGCCCTCGGCCCGTGGCGAGCTGGAAATCACCGACGTCAATCGCGCCTATCTGCAACGCGGGCAACTCCACGTCGAGCAGTTCAGCCGCGGCTTCGCCTGGCTCGACACCGGCACGCCCGAATCCCTGATGCAAGCGGCCAACTTCGTCGAGACGATCGAAGCCAGGCAGGGCCTGAAGATCGCCTGCATCGAGGAGGTCGCCTACCGCATGGGCTTCATCGCCCCGGAGCAACTCCAGGCCCTGGCCGATCTTATGCCCAACGACTACGGGCGCTACCTCCTCGAGATCCTCCGGGAACCGGGCCGACCCTCCCCCGGAGTCGCCTGACGAAGCGGCCGGATCCGCTCGGGCTCCATCCCCGACGATCGGCGAGGCGTACTTCGGAACGCCACCACGGGCCGGAGCTCTTTCACGCTCCCGGCCAGTTGCGCCCGTCGCGGCAGCAGCCCGGTCTCAACCTCCTTCCGCCTGGCCGGCGTGGCGGACTGGTTCCACAGGATCGCCCACTCCTTCTCCAGCGGGATTCTGCGTTGTTGTCGGAGTTCGATCTGTGCCCGTGCTTGCGGGATTTCCGGCTCCTTGAGCCAGCCGCTATGGATCGCGTGGTTCAAACTCCTGATCTCGGCAACGATCATCTGCCATGCATCGAACGACCCGGTTCCGCGGCCCGCGCAGCGGGTCCGCTGCAACCGACGGTCAGGCCGAGAAATCGTTCTGACCCTTTTGTTTGCTGTTGACCCTTTTGTTTGCTGTGAATTCCTTTTTTTTTCTTGATAAGGGTTGTGCAGCGCGCCGTACTGGCCGTTCAGATGAGTATGATCGACCGGCTCAGTCGGGGCCGTCTGGGAAATCCCGATTAAGCCGAGAAACCCGGACCGGGCCTGAGCGCGTGGGAGTCGGCCATCGGGGATTCGCCCGGATCGCACGCAGTCAAGCAGCTATATAATCGGGATCTAAGCCAATTCATATATGAAAGCTGTGGATTGTTAATAGATCGAAATCCTTTCACTTGTTCGGGGTGGTCCGCACTGAGGATGTGCGAGTCCGACTACCCCACTCTCCATACCTCCGATGGGAGCGTCTGTGATGTGGCCTGACTCCGACGTCGCTCACGCCGCGTAATGTCTTCGACAACGGCGCCTTCACGCGTCGAGGCGCCAGGGCCGGCGAATTCACCGACGGCCTCGCGAACACCCTCGCATTCAGCGAGAAGCTGGTAGGCACTCCCCCTGGGTCGACATTCGACCCTGTACGCGATTGGAATGATCTCGGCGGCCAAATTCCTGGTGGCATCGCGTTGCCGGTTTCCCAATAGATCAAGATCTGTGAGAATCCCTTTGTTCGGAGTCCCGGCGTCGATCCGTCCGGGGGAAGCTGGCTGGTCGGCGGGGTCGTCGCGACCCTCTTCTACACGGCTGCCACACCCAACGTGCGCATCTCTGACTGCGGATACCATTTCGATGTAGGAATCTTCTCCGCCAGGAGCCTGCACCCGGGGGGTGTCAACGCCTCGATGGCCGACGGCTCGGTTCGGTTCGTCCGCGATAGCATCGACGTCTCCTTGTGGCGCGCTTGGGGCACGCGCAGCGGGGGGCGAAGTCGTGTCATATGTCTAATATATATATAGATTATCGACGGCCCGTCGCGTGCCGCGGCGCCCGAGCGGGTCTGGATCGACAGGAGCCGGCAGGGGGCCCTGCGCCGCCGCTACGAGGCCGAGCAGACCGCCTTGCTGTTCCGGACGCTGAAGGAGCTGGCGCGGAACCGCCGCCAGGGCCCGTGCCTGGGCCGGGATCGGGCGACGGACGAGCGTCACGAAGCCGAATGGCAGCAGCAACTTGCGTCGCAGCAAGCCGCCGCCCCGGCCGCCGAGCCCGAATCCCGAAACGAACCGAAATCCGAGCCCGGTTCCCCCACCCGAAACGAACCGAAATCCGAGGTGACCACGCCCGGACGATCGTCGCCGAATCCCTCGGCCTCGCCCTCCCGAAACGAACCGAAATCCGGGGCCTTGACACCGGGATCAACGGCGACGCAACTTACACATCCATCAAGTCTTGCGTCGGCTAGCGGCCTTGACGGTCCTCCGCCCGCACTTCGAGGTGGAGGCTGGCGTTGAGGGTCAGGACCTGGGCGGACTGGCCCTGGTCGTCGTAGTCGATGACGTTGATCCCGCCGTTGGACTGTCGGAGCGAACGCGCCAGGTCGATGGGCAGGCCGAGCAGACCGGCCAGGTACGCCCGGTTGACCACGTTGTGGCCGACCACGACAATCCGCTCGCCGGGGTGCGAGGCCGCCAGGCTTGCGATCGCCGGGGTGACCCGCCTCGCCACATCGAGGAACGACTCGCCGTCGGGGTAGGGGACCGTTCCCGGCTGGGCGTGGAACCGCTCGTACCGCTCGCGATCGGCGGCGAGGATCTCGTCCCAGGTCAGGCCCTCCCATCGACCGACGTCGGCCTCGGTCAGCTCGTCAATGGCCAACGGCTCCAGGCCATGGGGCCGACCGACGATCCGTGCGGTTTCCAACGCCCGGGCCATCGGGCTGCTATACAACGCCGACAGCCGCAATCCAGCCAGCGCCTCGGCGGCGAGCCGGGCCTGCTCCCGGCCGGTCGGGTCGAGCGGCAGGTCGCTCCCTCGCCCCTGGAGCCGGTACGGAACCGCCTGGTTGACCGCCGTCGCCCCATGGCGGATCAGGTAAACCCGTGTCATCTCCTGGCCACTCCGCCGCACCGCATCCGCCGTCGAGGTGGCGGACACCCAACCGTCCGGGCACCGGCCGGCCCGTCGCCTTGGGCCTCGATTCTAGGGGCCGGTTTTCCCGTCGGGCAAGTCGATTTATGATAGCATGGAACCGAAACCCGTCCGTTCCCCTCGGTGATCGGGTCCCGGGCGTCCAAGGCCGACGTTGCCACGAGGGGGCCCAGGCCGTATCATGACCGGCCACCGCTGGCGGAGCGGAAGAAACCAAGGAGACCGCCGGATGCTCGGAGCGACCCTGGGGGTCGGAGCGTACCTGGACCGCGTTTGCCGCGAGATCCAGCGGCTCGACCTCGGCCAGATCGAACAGCTCAGTGACCTGATCGAAGCGGCCTATAACGATGGCCGGTTCGTTTTCATCATCGGCAATGGTGGCTCGGGAGCCAACGCCTCGCACCTCTGCGAGGACCTGGCCAAGTGCACCTTGCGCGACTTCGAGAACCAGAAGCGCCTCAAGGTTCTCAGCCTCACCGACAACACGGCCTGGATCATGGCCGTGGCCAACGATCTCCATTACGAAGGCATCTTCGTCGAACAGCTCAAAAACCTCGCCAGCCCCGGCGACCTGCTGCTGGCCATCTCCGGCTCGGGCAACAGCCCGAACATCCTCAAGGCCGTCGAGTGGGCCAATGCCAACGGCCTCTCGACCGTCGGTCTGACCGGCTACAAGGGGGGCCGGCTCAAGACGATCGCCCAGCACAACGTGCACGTCGACATCGACGACATGGGCACGGTCGAGTCGCTGCATCTGGTCATCTTTCACTGGGTCATCGGGGACCTGTACCGCCGCTTCTCGGCCTCGACGGCCGTCGCCGCGGATTGAGCCTGGTTCACCAACGGATCGGATCCGGGTTCACGATGACGTTCCTCGGATCGCAAATCGTTTGCTCGTAAAAACCAAAGATCCTCTGGGCACGCGTTCCGGCTCGCTCGAGCGGGCGTTCGCCGCCGCAGACCGGCCCGACCTCGGAACCTGGTCCATCGGCGAGAAGGCGGCTCGGCTCGACAAGGCGTGCCCAATCGGGGTGATCCGATGCATATCGTGACGGGAGCCGCCGGCTTCATTGGCAGCAATCTGGTCCGCGCTCTGAACGCCCGGGGCGTTCGCGACATCCTGGCCGTCGACGACCTGGAGCAGGGGGACAAGTTCCGCAACCTCCGAGACTGCGACATCGCCGACTTCATGGACCGTCGCGAGTTTCGCGACTACGTCCGACGAGGCGCGCCGGGCCTCGAGGCCGAGGCCTTGCTCCATCAAGGCGCCTGCGCCGACACAACCGAGTCGGACGGCCGCTACATGATGGACAACAACTTCACCTTCTCCAAGGAACTGCTCCACTGGGCCCTGGGCCGTCGCGTGCCGTTCATCTATGCCTCCAGCGCCTCGGTCTATGGCGCCGCTCGCCACTGCGACGAGATCCCTGAATGCGAGGGCCCGCTCAACGTTTACGCCTACTCCAAGCTCCTGTTCGATCAGTACGTCCGACGCCTGCTGGCCGATGGCGATGTCCCCAGCACGGTCGTCGGCCTGCGCTACTTCAACGTCTACGGCCCTCGAGAAGAGCACAAGGGGCGCATGGCCTCGATGGTCTGGCAGCTCTACCATCAGCTCAAGCGGAACGGCGTCGCCCGGCTCTTCGAGGGAACCGACGGTTTCGCCGACGGGGAACAGAGACGCGACTTCGTCTTCGTCGGCGACGTGGTCGAGATCAATCTGTTCTTCGCCGAAGGGCCGGTCCGTCAAGGAATCTTCAATGTCGGCACCGGCACCAGCCGCAGCTTCAACGACATCGCCCGCATTCTGATCGAGCGGCTGGGGCGGGGGGAAATCCAGTACGTGCCGTTTCCCGAGTCGCTCCGGGGCAAGTACCAGAGCTTCACCGAGTCGGACATCACCCGGCTTCGGGCCGCCGGCTTCGACCGGCCCATGACCTCGCTCGAGGACGGAATCCGACAGCTCTGCGAGCAAGTCGAGGACCTCGCATGAACGCCGCGCCTTCCAGGCTCGAGGGCTTGATCCGGGCGATGCGCCCCTGCTCGGTGGCGGTCATCGGCGACGTGATGCTCGACCGCTACGTCAAAGGGCAGGCCAACCGCCTCAGTCCCGAGGCCCCGATCCAGGTGCTCGACGTCAACGACGAGTACCAGATGCCGGGAGGCGCCGCCAACGTCGCGATGAAGGTGGTTGGCCTGGAATCGAAGGTCGCCATGGTCGGCCTGGTCGGCGACGACGCCTCGGCCGCCGAGCTTCGAACCTTGCTCGCCAGCCACCCCGACGTGGCCGACCGGCTCGTGGCCGATCCCGACCGCTCGACCACCGTCAAGACCCGGTTCATCGCTCACAACCAGCAGCTCCTCCGGGTCGACCGCGAGCGACGCGGCGTGCCCAGCCGCGACGTCCGCGAACGCCTGGCCGAAGCTGCCTATCAAGCCTCGGTCGAGGCCGACGCCGTGATCCTCGAAGACTACGGCAAGGGGGTGCTCGGCCCCGAGGTCATCGCCGCCACCCTGGCCGGTGCCCGCAAGAGCGGCGCTCCGGTGGTGGTCGACCCCAACGGTCGAGACTATCGCCGCTATGCCGGCTGCACCGTGCTCACCCCCAACCTCAAGGAAACCGAGGTCGCCGCCGAACGGCCAATCACCGACATGGCCAGCCTCCAGCAGGCCGCCGAGTTCCTGGTCGACCAGACCCAGGCCGCCCTGGCCGTCACTCGTGAAAGCGAGGGGATCTCCCTCTTCCGTCGCCAAAACGGCGCGATGGTCCACAACCACGTGCCGACCGTACCCGTCGCCGTCTACGACGTCACCGGCGCCGGCGACGCCGTGGCCGCCAGCCTGGCGATCGCCCTGGCCAGCGGCATCGAGATGGTCGACGCCTGCGCCCTGGCCAATCTGGCCGGCCGGGCCGTCGTCCGCCAGTTCGGCGTCGGCGCCATTTCGATCGGCCACCTGCTGGCCGAGGCCAGCGAGGCCGCCGGCAGGGCCTCGGGCAAGGTCGTCGACCTGGCCTATGCCCGGCAGCGGGCCCTGGAGGTCCGACAGGCCGGCGGCAAGGTCGTCTTCACCAACGGCTGCTTCGACATCCTCCACTACGGCCACGCGTTTCTGCTGCAATTCGCCCGGTCCCGAGGCGATTTCCTGATCCTCGGCCTGAACACCGACGCCTCGGTCCGACGCTACAAGGGGGCCGACCGGCCGTTCGTCTCCGAAGATCAGCGCTCGTACATGCTCTCGCTCTATCCGTTCGTCGACTTGATCGTCCTCTTCGATGAAGATACGCCGATGACCTTGATCGAGGCCATCCAGCCCGACGTGCTGGTCAAGGGAGGCGACTACACCCCCGACACCGTCGTCGGCCGCGAGTTCGTCGAGTCCTACGGCGGCCAGATCGCCATCTGCCCGAGGCTCGAGGGCCTGAGCACGACCGACCTCGTCCGCAAGATCCAGGATCGCCGCAACGGCGACGATTGAGCCCTTTGCCTGGCACGCTCGAACGACGCGGAACCAGCGAGTCGGCGCCTCGCCTGGTCGGGAATCGGATGGCAAGCCCTAACGGGAACGGACAATCCGTACGGTGCCGTCGTGCCAGCAGGCCGACAGCGCCGAACCATCGGGTGAGAAGGCGAGGGCGTTGGCCTGGCAGGGACGGCCTTCCAGGGGCAGGAGCTCCTGACCGACGATCGGGTCCCAGAGGTGGAGCGTCCCCGACTTGCCGGCCGCGGCAAGGGTCCGGCCGTCGGGCGAGAAGGTCAGGCAGCGCAGCTCGTCGTACTCGCTGTGCAGCGGTGCGAGGAGACGCCTCCGGGCCAGGTCCCAGCGTTGGAGGACGCCGTCCTCATGTGCCCAGGCGAGCGTGTGTCCATCCGGCGCAAAGGCCACCGCCGAGATCTTCACATCCCCCTCCCAGGTCCACAAGGCTCGCCCCGTGTCCACGTCCCAGAGCCTCACGGTCGCATCGTTGCCGGCCGAGGCCAGGATGCGACCGTCGGGCGAGAACGCGAGCTGACGGATCGCGTCGGAATGGCCGGCTAAGATCCGGAGGCAACGTCGCGCCGCGACGTCCCACAGGCGGATCGTGCGATCGGAGCCGGCAGAGGCGAGCAGGCGGCCGTCCGGGCGGAAGGCGACGGTGCGGACCTTGTCCGTATGGCCGTCGAGCGCGGCGAGGAGTTCTCCGGTCGCGGCATCCCAGAGGCGGAGGTTGTGCTCCGGCAGCAGGCAGGCCGTAGCGAGGACGCGGCCCCCCGGCTGGAACGCGACCGCGCCGGTGGTCGCGTCGTGCGCCTTCCAACCACGCAGGAACCGACCCGTCGCGGCGTCCCAAAGCTTGAGCGTCTGGGGATCGTCGTCGTCGGCGCCCGAAGCGAGGAGGCGGCCGTCGCCCGAGAACGCGATGGCCCACGCCTCATCGGCGTGCCCGGCCGGCTGGGACTCGGGGGCGGGCTCGAAGTGCCAGAGGACGGCCCGTCCCCCGGAGAGAAACACGATCGAACCACCGTCGGGCAAGCCGAACAGGTGGCTGACAGGCTCCAGACGACCGGGGAAGGTCGCCCGAAGCGCGCCGCCGGCCCGCTCGTAGACGCGCAGGGGATGCGAGCCCGTGTGGTCGTTGCGGTAGCTCCAGGCAAGCCGCAGACCGCCTGACAGGAGGACGGAGTTGCCAAAGGAGTTCGACTCATCGCCCGGATCGACCTGGTTCGCCCACGACGTTCCTGTATCGAGATCATAAAGCCGCATCGTGCCCTCGAAGCCCTGGGCCAGGAGGGAGCGTCCGTCGGGGCTGAACTCGAACTCGGTGATCGACCAGCCGCTGGGCAGATCGCCGCGTTCGAGGAGCCGCCGGCCCGTCTCCACCTCCCAGACGTCCAACCTGAGAGGACCTCCCGGCTTGACCCTGGCGGTTGCGAGGAGCCGGCCGTCGGGAGAGAAACCGAGCCCGTGGCACCCCGGGTCCATGGGAGTCAGCCGGCAAAGCGGCCGGCCGGAGAGGGGCTCCTCGACCACCACGTCGCAGCCCACGTCTTCGAAGCCGGCGACACGCCGACCATCGGCCGACACGGAGAAGTTCTCGCCGCTCCGCCAGCGTCGGATCAGTCGGGGGTGGAGGGCCCCCGGCCCTCCTTCCAGCTTCCACAGACCAATGTCCAGTCGTCCGTCAGGGGGCAGGGACTGCACCCACAGGTAATCGCCCGAGGGATCGAATCGAAGGTTCCAGACGTCCCGCGTCTCGAAGCCATCGACGCGGGCCAGGGTCCGGCCGGACTCGACCTCCCAGACCCGCACTTCGCCCACGTCGGCACGGGATGCGACGAATTCGTGGCTCGCACCGGAGGCGATCCGACGGCCGTCCGTTGAGAAGGCCAGAGCGCTCACCGACAAGCGTGGCCCGCGGAATCGGCGGCGAATCGCCCCCGTGGCCGTGTCGCGGATGCGAATGGTCCCGTCCCGGTCGCCGGTCGCGACCAGACGTCCATCGGCCGAGAGGGCGAGCGACCGGACCAGCTCATCGCGCCCGGAAAGGACCTCCACCGCGCGCCGCGACTCGCGCCAGAGGTGGTGCCAGGCGAACCCGCGAAGGTCATCCTCGTCGGGGCCGGGTTGGCAGTCGAGGAGGATCTCTTGCGCCTTCTCGAAGCGCCGAGAAACGAGGGCCTCACCCGCCTGCCGGAGACGGAAGGCGTAGAGATGGTGGTCGGCAATGAGCCGTCGCTGTTCGGCCAGGTCGCGCTGGGACTCCAGCTCGCGCGAGAGTCCCCCGGCCCGGTCGTGCTCCTTCCGCAGTCGCTCGTTGTGGGCGCGGAGCCAGTTGTTGGACCAGAGCAACCCCCCACCGAGCGACAGCACGGCCAGGACCGCGAACAGGGCCACCGAGGCCACCAGCGCGCGGTTGCGGCGCGCCCAGCGTCCGAGCCGCTCCAGCCAGCCCGGCGGACGCGCCGTGATCGATCGCGCGTCGAGAAACCGACCCAGGTCGTCCGCGAGGTCGCGGGCCGTCGCATAACGGTCGGACGGCTCCTTGGCCAGGGTCTTGTGGATGATCGTCTCGAGGTCGCGGGGCACGGCCGGGTTGACCTTCCGGAGCGGGATCGGCTGGTCCTGGGCGATCTTGCGGAGGATCTCGCTTCGGTCGCCGCCATCGAAGACGGGCCGGAGCGTCAGCAGCTCGTAGAGGGTCGCGCCCAGCGAGTAGATGTCGGTCCGTCCGTCGATCAGGCCGCGACGGGCCATCGTCTGCTCGGGGCTCATGTAGCGAAGGGTGCCGACGACGTCGCCGGTGAGGGTCAGGTGGCTGTCCCCCTGGACCAGAGCCAGGCCGAAGTCGGTGACCCAGAGGTGGCCGGCCACGTCGAGCATCAGGTTGGCGGGCTTGATGTCGCGGTGGAGCACGCCCCGGCTATGAGCGTGATCGAGGGCCTCGGCGGCCCGCCGTCCCTGCTCGGCCACGGCGCGGATGTAGCGTCGCTCGCGGTGCGACGCCCCAAGCGAGGTCCCGGTCGCGGCCGTCGGCGGAGGCGAAGGCTCGCCGGCCGTCTTGCGAATCCAGGTCAGCGTCAGTCCCGTCGCCAGCGCGGAGACCACGGGCGAGCCGAGGTCAAAGCTGACTTCATCGCGGCCTCGAAGCTCGCGGAGGACCTTGGCCAGAGTGTAGCCGTCGATGAACTGCATGGCGTAGAAGGGCACACCCCGCTCCGATCCGACGGCATGAACTGGGACAATGTGCGCGTGGTGCAGGCACGCCGCGGCCCGCGCCTCCAGAAGGAACCGCTGGTAGTGCCGGGGGTCGAGCGCGCCGGCCAGGGGCAGGATCTTCAACGCGACCCGGCGTCCGAGCGAGATCTGCTCGGCCTCGTACACGATCCCCATGCCGCCCCGACCCACCTCGCGGAGCAAGCGGAAATCCCCGAGCGTGCCCAGGCCGGCCGCCGGAGCCGGCTGGTCCGGCGCCCCGATCGGGTCGGGGCCGTGGCGGACCGCCTCTCCGAACGAGGCCATGCGCCGGATCGTGGGCAGGAGCCGGCGGAGTTCCTCCGCGCCTTCCGGGTGGGCCTCAGCGAGCGCGTCCAGGTCCACCGGCTCGCCCCCTTCGAGCCGCTCCGCCAGCTCGGCGACCCAGGCCGCGAGGGCGTCGCCCTCGTCGTTGACGTCAGCAGGGCCCTCGCCGCGTACGTCACTCATGCCTCGGAACCCTCATTCGACGCGTCGAGGAGAAGGTTGATCCGCTGCAAGGCGCGGAAGTGCCGGACGCGCGCCGCGCTCTCGCTGATCGCGAGGATGACGCCGATCTCGGCGAACGCGAGCTGATCCAGGTAGCGCATCACCAGGATCTCGCGGTCCTGGTCGGACAGCAGGCCAAGCGCCCGCCACATCGCCTGACGCTCTTCTTCCCGGATCAGGTGCTTGCTCGGGCTGGTCCCACTGGCCGTTAGCCGTTCCACGAGCCGGAACGCCGTGGGATCGGCCTGGGGCGGGCCGCTGGCCTGCTCCCGGCCTGCCTCTCGTCGCAACGTGCGCAGGTGGAACCGATGGGCCTGCGCCAGTCGCTCGGAGGCGAGACGATGCAGCCAGGGGTAGAACGGCAGGGCCGGCGCCTGGACGTAGTCGGCGAACCTCCGGGCGGCGTCGATCAGCGTCTCCTGAACCACGTCCGAGGCATCGAGCCGCGACGCGAGCCGTCCGTCGAGCCGGACGGTGATCATCCGCCGGAGTCGGTCGCGATGGCGCTCCAGCAGCCAGTGGAGGGCCTGCTCGTCGCCCTCGGCCGCTCGCCGCAGCCGGACCTCGGTCTCGGGATCGTCACCCAGCATCGTCGCGGACCCTCCCGGAGAGATCCTGCATCCCGGCCCTTGATGTTACAGGCCGCCGCCCGTTTCTTCACGGGGCGTACCTTCGGATTTCGAAACTGGCATCCATCGTTGTCAAATTTGGAAATGAGATGTAACGCCGGGGATTGCCTCGCAGGATTCCCCCTGGCGACAGGCGATCCACGAGTCTCGCGACGGAGCGGGTACGACCCGCGGGATACCACCAACGCAGCCGGCTCCTCCACTCGCTCGCTCGCCAACAAACGTTGTCACGAACTCGATCCGACGACTTCCGGCGGGGGTCGGCTCCTGGGTTCGGTTCCTACTTCCCCATGAGGATTGCTTTCATGTTCCGCCACATCGCTCAGAGGATCGGTTCTGATCTCCGTCACTACATCCACCTTGGCCGTCGAAGGACCCGCCGGCTCGGCCCCCGCCGTCATGCCCGAATCGTCGGAGCCATCGTCCCGCTGGAAGAGAGGACCTTGCTCTCAGCGATGCAGTTCTCCGCGCCCGTCGATGTCCTGGGCGTGGAGAGCGGCCTGGCCCCGTCGTCCGCGGTCGTGACGGGGGACTTCAACAACGACGCCAGGACCGACCTCGTCGTGACGTCGGGGATCGTGGGGAAGATCGAAGGCGGGCCCTCGTCGATCCTGTCGAACGAAGGCGGCGGCGTGTTCTCCTCCCCCGCGGGTGTGCCCGTGCCGGCGGACCGATCCACGTTCGGGCTCGCGGCTGCCGACCTCGACTCGGACGGTGACACCGACCTCGCGATCAGCTGGCGAAGTACGCTCATCAAAGGTGTCAGCGGTGTCTCCGTCCTCCTGAACGATGGCACGGGGGGCTTCTCCGCCCCCCTCGATGTGTTCAGCGACGCCAACAACTTGTTCCTGAACCACGTGGTGGCGGCGGACTTCGACGGCGACTCCCGGATCGACCTGGCGGTGGAGTCACTACCGTCCTCTGGCGGGGCGGTCTCGTTGCTGGTGATGTCGAACCGGGGCGGCGGCGCATTCTCGCCCCCCGTGGAACTGCCCACGACGAGCGACGGACTCGCCGGGCTGGCGGCGGCCGACCTGAACGGCGACGGCCACACCGACCTCGCCTTCGCGGGATGGTTCTTGGACGGCTCCAGCGGCATCGCCACGCTTCTCAACGACGGTACCGGCGGCTTCTCCGCCCCCGTCCGCGTGTTCGACGCCCCGGCCGCCCTCAACCTCTACGGGCTGGCGGCGGCCGACCTGAACGGCGACGGCCGGTCGGACCTCGCCCTGGAGACGGGCATGGGCGGGAAGTTCCCCTCCACGACCGTCTCGGTCCTGGTGAACCAGGGCGGCGGCGCCTTCTCCGCCCCCTCGGATGTGATTTCGCTGTCGGACAGGGAACCTGGCGGGCTCGCCGCAGCGGATCTCGACGGCGACGGCCTGGCCGACCTCGCCTTCGGCTGGCGCGATATCCCGCTCCGCGCGGGCGGCGTGTCGGTGGCGTACCAGGTCGGGCCCGGCACCACCCCGACCGGGCAGGACGTCAGCGTCCAGCCGGTGGACCCCGTCACCGGGACGAGCCCGGTGGCCATCACCTTCTCCACCGTCACCGCGGGCGGCACGACCACCGTGACCACCAGCAGCCAGGGCCCGCCCCCGCCCGAAGGCTTCAAGCTCAGCAGCAGCCCGCCCACCTACTACGACCTGGCCACCACGGCGACCTTCTCGGGTACGGCCACGGTGGCCATCAGCTACGCCGGGCTCAACGTCCACAACGAGTCGGGCCTGCGGCTGTTCCACTACGAGAACGGAGTCTGGGTGGACCGGACGTCGTCCGTGGACACGGCCAACGACATCATCTACGCCACCGTGACCTCGTTCTCGCCCTTCGCCCTCTTCGAGGCGATCCGCCAGGTACAAATCGACGTGAAGCCGGACGCGGTCAACCTCGCCAGCAACGGCAAGATCGCCGTGACGATCTTCACCACGTCGGACTTCGACGCCGCCCAGGTGGACGTGAGCACGGTCGTCTTCGCCGGCGCCCATGCGGTCTCCAGCAGCCTGCAGGACGTGGACGGTGACGGCGACCTCGACCGGGTGCTGCTGTTCAACACCCAGGACACCGACCTGAAGGCGATCTACCAGGAACTGCTGGCCGACGACGCCGACGCCGACGGCGTCCTCGACTCCACCCGCCAGGTGGCCCAGGTGCGCCTAACGGGCGAAACGCTCGCCGACGAGTCCTTCGAGGGCTACGACAGCGTGACCCTGTTCCTCTCCGGCAAGTCGCTGCGCGACCTGCTCGACCAGATGCACCGAGACGGTCTGCTCTGACCGTCGCTCCAACGTACGCCACGGCCAGCGACACTCGAAGTCTCGCGAACCAAGCTGGTGCGGGCCCAACGCCGTGCCCCCTCCACCCGTCTGATCCTCGACCGCAACCGTTGCACCCCCCTCCGACTTGAGAATTTGAGGACAAGCCAATGCGAATATACCCCTCCCGAATCTTCCTACTGGCTCTGGCTTCCTTGGCCATCCCATCCTCGACGTCCCTGGCCGATCATCCGGCGACGTTCAAGGGCCGATTCGATTTCACGACCATCGACGTACAGCCCGTTTCCGCAACCGAGCTGCTTGTTCGGGGCTTCCTGGCCGGCAACGAGACGCTCCTCGGCCGGTTCACCGGCGAGGTCGAGTACCTCGTGGACCTCAACACTGGGATGTTCGCGGGCACGCTCACGAAGCGAGCGGCCAACGGCGACCTGCTCGACCAGACCCTCCTCGGCAGCTTCACCAAGACCGGCACCGGCAGCGTGGGCGAGTTCACTGTCATCGGCGGCACGGGCCGATTCCAGAACGCGACCGGCGGCGGAACCTTCGAGGGCGTCTGGACGAACCCCTCGTTGACCACGGCCCACATCACGTTCGACGGCGAACTCTCCTTCGCCAAGGGCAGGTAATCGCCCGGGCCTCGGCTCGCACCTCGCGGGACCCAGGGATCTCAACCTCTCTTCCAAAGAGCCCTTCACCATGCCATTCCGCCACCTTCTCCGACGACGGCACCGGAAACCGGGCCTCGGGAGCCGCGTTCGCGACGAACATCAGCGGCGATCCTCCGTCGCCCGACGATCCGTCGCGCTCGGCCCCGAGGCCCTCGAAGACCGCAGGCTCCTCAGCACCTTGACGGTGCGGAACGGCCTCGACAGCGGGCCCGGTTCGCTCCGGCAAGCCGTTCTCGATGCCAATGGCGCCCTCGGCACGGACACCATCGTCTTATCTATGACTGTTCATAAGATCATATTTACCAGCGGCGAGCTGACGATCACCGACGACCTGAGCATCCGGGGTCCGGGCGCGAACCGGCTGACGATCAGCGGCAGCGACGCCAGCCGCGTCCTCGACATCCAGGCGGGCGCCGACGTGACCGTCTCCGGCCTGACGATCACCGAAGGGCGGGCCGACGGCAACTCCCCGGCTTACCCCAGCACGGGCGGCGGCATCCTGAACCAGGGCCGCCTGGCGCTCGAGGACGTCGCGGTGGTCGGGAACCGGGCGGTCGGCGACCCCGCCGCGATCGTCGCGGTCAATGCCGTCTTCAACATCGCCGGGGGCGCCGTCGGCGGCGGCCTCGCCAACTTCGGCACGCTGACCGTCACCGGCTCCACCTTCGCCGACAACCAGGCGCGAGGCGCCGACGATACCGACGCCTCGTCCCTGCCGTTCTTCGCGTTCCCCGGCAACGCCCTCGGCGGCAGCCTCGCCAACTTCGGCGTGGCGAGCATCGACAACAGTCAATTCGTCGGCAATCGCGCCCTGGCCGGCAGCCGTGGAATCGGCGCCTTCGCGGCCATCGGCGGCGGCGGAGCCATCTTGAACGACGCCACCCTGACCGTCGACGCCAGCGCGTTCCGAGAAAACGTGGCCGTCGGCGGCGACGACAGCGTTAGCCCGTCGCACAACGGGCACGCCCTCGGCGGCGCCATCATGAGCGGCTCCCTGACGGCCCTCCTCGGCGCCGCCGGGGCGGACCTGACCGTCAGCCGGAGCGACTTCCGCCACAACCAGGCCCTCGGCGGCAACGATAACCGGGTCACGGACCCCGTGGTTCCCCCGTCCGACGCCCCCGACAACGGCTACGGCGGTGGCATCCTGGTTTACCAGGGATCGGCCGCGATCCAGACGAGCACACTGACGCAGAACAGAGCTGTTGGCGGCGCGGGGGGTGGCGTGAACGGCAAGGGCAGCTTCGGCGTCGGCGGCGGTATCTTCTTCTACAACTTCGTGGGTGGAGTGACGGCCACGGTCGAGGCGAGCACGATCACCAACAACTCCGCCCTCGGCGGCGCGGGGCGCGACGGCATCGCGGGCGGCGACGGGCTGGGCGGCGGCATCGCGATCGGCGGCCTCGGCTCCCCCTTCTCGGGGCCGGGTTCGGTCGCCATCAGCGACACCACCATCGCCTGGAATCTCGCGCGGGGCGGAGACGGTGGCCAGCGGGCCGACGGCGGAGACGGACTGGGCGGAGGGCTGTTCAACGACGGCAGCTCGACGCTGACCCTCACGGTCACGACGATCATCCGGAACCGTGCCCGGGGAGGTCACGGCCGGGCCGGCGGCCGGGCCGGTCAGGGCCTCGGCGACAATGTCTTTTGAGCGAAAGGCCCGGTGGCCCTGTCCGAACCTCGGTGTCGTTGAGGTAGTCCCGGAACGGACCCGCGGATCATCGGTTCCGTTCCGTCTCGAGTCCGAATCACCTTCCGTCCGCCCTCATTCCCAACACTCGGAGGTCCCATGAAGAGTCGTACAATCTCCACACTTATCCTCTGCGTCATCGCCGCAGCCCTGGCACCGGGCCGGGCGCACGCTCAGGTCGAGCCCTTCAAGGTCAGCGGCAGCGGGATCGTGGATTTCATCCCGCTGGCCGAGGGCCTCTCGGCACCGCATGACGCCGACGGCACAGCCACCCACCTCGGTCGCTACCACGCCGAAGGGCTGGTCCGGCTCGACCACTTCACCGGCCCGACGACCGCAGAATTCTCCAGCGCCGTGCCGGTGGTCTTCACCGCCCCGAACGGGGACGAACTGCATTTCGATTACGCCGGAACCGTCGAGCTTATCCCGCTGGCCGGGGGCCTATCCATGACGGTCTGGGGCGCCGAGTTCACGCCGGCCACCGGCAGCACCGGGCGGTTCGCGAAGGTCGTCGGCGGCAGCTTCATCATGACGGCCGTCACGGCCCCGTTCGCGCTGGGCGACACCGACATCGCCTACGCGTGGGAGGGGAGCGGGACGCTGGAGTTCCGCCGGGGGAACTGAGCCGCCAGCGGCCGGGGAAGGGTCCTCCTATCCCGGTCCCGCTCCGAAGCGTACCGTTCGCTCAAGGGAAATCGGGGGCGCGCCATTTGGGCTGGAAGGTACACCGCGAAACCCACGCTCACCGCCGAGCGTTGGTTTTTGTCCGTTTGCCATCCCGACCCCGAATCGAAGGCGAATCAGGCCCGTGGGCTAGCTCTCGACCCCCGCCAGGACGGCCGACTCGAACAGCCGAACCTCATGCTCCAGCCGGAAGGCCCGACCGCCGTCGGGCTTTTCGATCAGGACGATCGTCGGTTGCCGCTTCTCAACGATCAGGTCGACCACCGTGCCCCTGGCATGCTGGCCGGTGTTGGTTGTGAATCCGACCTGGTCGCCGACCGAAATCCGTTTCGCGCTCATGTCCGCCTCCTTGGGTTGTCGACGATCTCTTGAGCGGTCTGGGCCGGCCCGGAACGGTGGGTTGCGCGTCCTCGCCATCGGAAGGGCGGCCCTTGCCTTGGCCTTGGATGCCATGTTCGATTTTGCCGTTTCGCTGGGAACCTGTCAGGACCGAATTTCCAAGATTTCCTCAAGTCGACCGAAGTCTTTTCCTAGACAAGGTTTCGGCGCAACTTCTCGTTGTGTCTGGCCCGGCGGGCGGGCGCTCGTCGGCCCCTTCACGCGCTCGACGCGGAGCCGTCAGCGAACCGGATCCGCCGGATGGCTCTCTCGGAAAACGTGATCGCTTGAATGAGCGTACTTCCCCATCGGAGGCGCCTCGAGCCGAGGTTCGTCCCCGCCGGTCGTCACAGATCCCACCTGTTCCGTAAAAGAAACAAAGGGCCCCGACACGGCACGTGACCCCAAGATCGTGTCCGGCCAACGTTTTGTTCGATCCGGGCCGCCCAGCGAGTTTGATCCGGGTCTGAGCCTGTGGGACAATGGCCGCCGCTCGTCGCGGATGGATCGATTCGACTGGCGAGGGCGAGCCGTCGGACAGGCATCGCGGAGGATTTCATGTCGACCTACGTCCAGGCCGATCGGCCCTTGAAGGTGACGACCCCCCTGGGGCCGGACGTCCTGTTGCTCCGGGGGCTCTCGGGTTACGAGGCCATCTCGCAACTCTTCCGCTTCCAGCTCGACCTGATGGCCGAAAATGGCACCTCGGTCCCCTTCGACAAGCTGCTCGGCCAGAAGATCTCTACGCGACTCCTGCTGCCCGACCAGAAGTCCCGCTACTTCAACGGCATCTGCAGCAGAATCAGCGAGGGACACCGCGACGCAACCTTCACCTACTACACCATGGAGGTCGTCCCTCAGTTCTGGTTCCTGACCCGCAAGGCCCAGAGCCGGATCTTCCAGCAGAAGAGCGTGCCCGACATCCTCAAGGAGGTCCTCACCGGGCTCGACGTCGCCTACGAGCTGCAAGGAACCTTCCTACCCCGCGACTACTGCGTCCAATATCGCGAAACCGACTTCAACTTCGCCTGCCGGCTCATGGAAGAAGAAGGGATTTTCTTCTTCTTCAAGCACACCAGCGGCGGCCACCAGATGGTCGTCGCCAACTCCCCGCAGAGTCACCCCGATCTTCCCGAAAAGAGCACGATCGAGTTCGAGCAGTCCGAGGTCGGCGAACGGCAGGCCGATCGTATCATCGCCTGGGAAAAAGTTCAGGAACTCCGGTCGGGCAAGTATACCCTCTGGGACCACTGCTTCGAGCTGCCCCACAAGCACCTCGAAGCCGACAAGCTGATCCAGGACAGCGTCTCGGTGGGCACCGTCAGCCACAAGCTGAAGGTCGGCAACAACGACAAGCTGGAACTCTACGACTACCCCGGCGAGTACGCCCAGCGCTTCGACGGCATCAACCCCAGCGGCGGCGACCGGTCTTCTGATATTGAACATATCTTTGAAGATAACAAGCGAACTGTCGAGATTCGGATGCAGGAAGAGGCCGCCGCCGGCCTCCAGATCCGGGGCGCCAGCCACTGCCGATACCTCGTCAGTGGGCACAAGTTCACCCTCGACCGCCACTTCGACGCCGATGGTTCCTACGTCGTCACCGGCGTCCAGCACAGCGCCAGGCTGGGCAACGACTACCGATCCGGCTCCGAGGACGAGGAGTTCTTCTACCAGAACAGCTTCACCTGCATCCCGCTCGCCCTGCCGTTCCGCCCCAGACGGGTCACCCCCAAGCCGATCGTGCAAGGAACCCAGACGGCCGTCGTCGTCGGACCGGCCGGCGAGGAAATCTTCCCGGACAAGTACAGCCGCGTGAAGGTCCAGTTTCACTGGGATCGCCAGGGGCAGAATGACACCAACAGCTCGTGCTGGGTCCGGGTCGGCACCCCCTGGGCCGGCAAGAACTGGGGTATGATCCACATCCCTCGAATCGGCCAGGAGGTCATCGTCGCCTTCCAGGAAGGCGACCCCGATCAGCCGATCATCGTCGGCAGCGTCTACAACGCCGACATGATGCCCCCCTACACGCTGCCCGACAACAAGACCCAGAGCGGCATCAAGAGCCGAAGCTCCTTGAAGGGGACGACCGATAACTTCAACGAGCTCCGGTTCGAAGATAAGAAAGACTCCGAGCAGATTTACTTCCACGCCGAGAAAAACTTCGATCGCGTCGTCGAGAACAACGACACCCTCAAGGTCGGCTTCGAGAAGAAGGACAAGGGCGACCGCACGATCGAGATCTTCAACAACGAGACCCAGACCATCGGCGCCGGCAAGACCAACGCCGCCGACGGCAGCCATAGCCTCACCGTCTTCAACAACCAGACGATCAAGGTCGGCGACGCTTCGGCCTCGGGCAGCAGCCAGACGACCACCATCTACAAGGATCGCACCGCGACGATCCAGACCGGCAACGAGACGCTGACCGTCCAGCAGGGCAACCGCACCGTCAACGTCGACACCGGCAACGATACTCACAAGATCAAGATGGGCAATCGTGACGTCCAGATTGATATGGGCAACGATACCCTGACAATCAAGATGGGCAACCAGACCACCAAGCTCAACCTGGGCAAGAGCACCACCGAGGCCATGCAGGCGATCGAGCTGAAGGTGGGCCAGAGCTCCATCAAAATCGACCAGATGGGGGTGACGATCCAGGGGATGATGGTCAAGGTTCAGGGTCAGGTCCAGACCGAGATCAAGGGCCTGATCACACAAGTCAATGGCGATGCCATGCTCAAAATGGGCGGCGGCATCACGATGATCGGCTGACGTCGAACGGGGCACGACCATGGCCGAATCGAAGCAAGATTCCATCACAATAGCAACCGCCGCCGAGGTCTGTCGGGACGTCCTCCTCGGCGAGGAGGCGGCCTCGCTCCTAGACGGCCAGCAGACCCCTCGCCAGTTTCTCGGCCTGCTGATCGAGCGGGAACTCTACACCGACGCGGCGAGGTTTCTGGCTCGCGCCTTGCCGAAGCGGGAGGCGGTGTGGTGGGCCTGCCGTTGTGCCCGGATGGTCTCCTCCGCCGCGCCGGGGCCAGGTTCCTCGCCGGTCGCCGAGGCCCTCGACGCCGCCGAACGATGGGTAGCCGACCCGAGCGAGGAGAATCGACGGGCGTCCGCCGAAGCGGCCGGGCGCGCCGGCGTCGAGACCCCCGCCGGTTGCGCCGCCATGGCCGCCTTCTGGAGCGGCGGCAGCCTCGCCCCGCCCGACCTGCCCGAGGTGCCGCCCGCCGAGTTCCTCACGGCCCGAGGGGTCGCCGGCGCCGTGCTCCTGGCCGGCGTCATCACCGAGCCCCACAAGGCCCCCGAACGCTATCAACAGTATCTCAAACTGGGCCTGGCCGTCGCCGACGGCCGGGAACGCTGGAACGAAGCGGGCGCCAAGCCCGAACCAGCCGCGAAACCTTCGCCTTCGACGCGAAGGACCTCCAGGGGCCGGTTCCTCGATACCTGGGAGTAATCGGAGTCCACCACCATGCCACAGCCCGCGGCTCGTGTCGGCGACATGCACGTCTGCCCGATGGTCACGCCCGGGGTCCCGCCGATCCCCCACGTCGGCGGCCCAATCCTGCCGCCAGGAGCCATTCTCGTCCTGATCGGCGGCCTGCCCGCGGCCAGGGTCGGCGACATGGCCACCTGCGTCGGCCCGCCCGACGTGATCGCCCTCGGCAGCTTCAAGGTCCTGATCGGCGGCCAGCCCGCCGCTCGCATGGGCGACTTGACGGCGCACGGCGGCTCGATCGTCATGGGTTGCCCGACGGTGCTCATCAACTGAACCGGCCCGGCCGTCGGCCGTCGAGCCCCTCGGACCCGCTCAGTCCTTTTTCGAATCCTGACCAGACGGTCGGGGAGCGTGTCGATCATGTCGGAACCAAAACAGTGTCGAAGCGTCCTGGCCTCCGCCCACGAGACCGTCGTCCTCGGGTTCGAGCTGGTCGGGGCCACCGCCCAGAACCTCCCCGACCTGATCTGGCAGGCGCTCGGATCCTCGCAGGTGCAGAAGGCCATCCGCTCGGCCCTCGATGAGGAAGCCCAGCGCCTGCTTCGAGAGCATCCCGAGGCCCGGTTCGGCGAGACCGTTCCCCAGGACGCCTCGCAGGCCCAGGCCTTTGCGAAGCGGCTGGGCGAACGCGCCGTCGATGCCGTCGAATCGAAGGTTCTCTCGGAGGTCGAGAGCAGTCCCGAGGCGAAGAAGCTCCGCAAGGCGGCCGAGCAGTTGCTTCACGATTTCGATTGCAGCGCCATGGGCGTGTGGGTCAACCAGAACCGCACGTGGCTCTACATCGTCGGCGGCGTTCTGGCCGTGGCCGGCGGCGCAGCCATGTACATCGCTCGATGGGGTGATCCGGCCGGTCAGCTCGTCCAGGGCAAGGCGATCCAGTTCAACCTTGGCAAGCTCAGCCTCAGCGGCCAGCTCAGCCGGTTCGAGCCGTCGTCACGGACCGTCGGCGCCGAGATCACCCTGTCGACCGACTGGACTCCCGCCCCAACCGGCTCACAACGAGGCCAGGCCCGCTTGACGATCGCCGGCCTGGCCAGCGGCTCGAACAGGAAGGCCTCCGCCGACGGTCAAGCGGTCATCCCGCTCGGCCACCATGTCAGCGGCGTGCTCTCGGCCAGGCTCGATTTGCGGGACGACCTGGAACGGGGCCCGACGGGAACCTCAACACCTCGACTGCTCACTCTCTCGCCCAGTCTCGGCCTTCGGATGTCGGACCAGGGGCTGTCGGTCAACATTTTGACTGGTTTTCATTACGATATCATCGCGCCGGGAACAAGCCCGGCCTTCAACCCGTTCGCGGGCCTGTCGCTGGGTCTCGACCGCCGCCTGGGACCGGTCCGGACCCAGTTCTCCGCCGACGTGCAACTCAGCACCAACGGACGCCCGGGCGCCCCTGGCTTCGAACGTTCTCGCCTCCCAGGCCCGATCGCCACCGATCCGCCGGCCAACCATCCCGGAGCGGCGTTCCAGATGGGGGCCACGCTCAAGCTCCTGTTCTAGCCGATATGGCATGAAACTACTGCCACTCATTAAACATTGCAAGTAAACACAGCTTGATCCGCATCACTCGTGAATGGTCTACTCTTGAGCCAGGCGTGACGTCCCAGCCTCGGCCCCGGTCCGGCGGGACCGGCCGAGAGCTGGCACGCGGGAACGTCCTCGGCCTTGAGAATCAGTTGCACGTCGAAGACGAACTCGCCGTCGACGTAAAGGCGGGTCAACTGGGCCAGGGCGCGGAAGTGGCGTCCATCGGGGGAGAGGGCCAGGAACCGCTCGAAGTCGAGGGGACCGATCCGGAGGCGGAACTTGCTCTGTTCGTCCCAGACCCGGCTCCCCAGGACCAGGCTGGTTCCCAGGCCGTTGTTGACGCCCGAGGCCCCCAGCGACGAGCGGTCGGCCGGTTCCAGGTGCAGCCAGTGCCCCTCGAACTGGCGGACCTCGACGGGCAGGCCAAAATGGTCCGCCAGCAACCGCTGGAGCGAGACGGCGGGACGGTGTCGCTTCGAGAACAGGCCCGCGTAGAAGAGCAGGGCCCCGTCGGGAAACTCGTGACGGTTCCGCAAAGACTCCAGGCCCAGGCCGATCAGGTCGAACAGCGCTCGAGAGGGACGGTCCTCGAGGCCCTCCTCGAACGCCAGGAAGGGACGATACTTGGACCAGGCCCGATAGAACAGCGAGATCAGGCGATGATGAAACAGGTCGAGGAAGCTGGCCAGGGTCCGATCGCCGGCGCGCGCTCGATCGATCACGAGCTCGGTATAACAGTACGGCAGAACCGCCAACGGTCCGGTCAGGCCCAGGAACGCGACGGTCATCTCGGGCGGACTCTCGGGGTCGTCGAGCCGCTTCAAGCGGTGGATCTCGCTGGCGGGGAACGCCAGCGTCTGGTGCACCGAAAACCGCACCGCTTCGCGCTGGGGCGGCCCGTTCCGGCCAACCGGCTCGCGGTCGGGGGCCAGACGTTCCAGCAGCCGAACCGCCTGGAAGAAGTCGAATCCTGGAGCGTTCTGGAAGAGCAGCCGCTCTAGAGGAGCGTCCGGTCGCCCGCGCGCGGTGGCCATCGCCTCAATACCCCTTCCCGCTGCTTCGTCCTGGCCACAAGCTGGCTGAACGAGTTAATTGATGTATACATACCAAAAAAGCGCTCGAGAACGCTGGCCAGCAGGAAGACACCGCTGCCGACGAAATGCGACTCGTCGAATTCGACGGTCATCTCCATACCCAGGCAGACGGCGTTGCCGATTCCTCGGCCGGTGCGACCAGCGGTGCGACGACTCGAGACGGCGGTGATTCCCTCGATCTGCTGCCGGGTCACGGCGCTATCGGCGAAGTCGTAGAGCCGCAGGATCGTCCTTAGCGAGTCGAGTCCTTGTTCATTGTCGGTCAGCGACAGGTGGTTAAGCGATAGATGAGAGATCAGGCTCCATTGCAGACCTCGACCGAGCCTGGGCCGCGCGGGGGAGGTGGGCTTTCGAAGACATCGAACCCGGTTGACCGGTCCCGGCGCGGCGAGTTGGAAGTCTCCCTGCTCACCTCCGAACGGCAGTTTGGAGGGGAGGTCGCGGTTGGTGGCGGTGGCCCTCACGGTGATCGTCTCGGCCGCCGGCCGCTTCGGTGTGAAGGCCGGATCGACGAACGCCAGGTAGACCTCGCTGCCGGCATCTCCCTTGCGCTGGGAGGGGCGGCGGGTCGCGAACCAGTAGGCTTGCTTGCCGGCGTCTCCCTGACCATGTCGCAGGGCATAGAACGGCTCGTAGTGCACCGGTTCGTCGAGATAGGCACCGCTGCTGGTCACCGAGTCGATCGAGTAGACCTCGGTCGCCGACGGCCGGTGCACGTCGGGCACGACCCGGTACTCGGCCCTCGCCTGGGTCAACGCGATCGGCTCGCAAACGATGGGGAAGAGGTTGACGACCGGAGTGCAGCCCAGTCGGAAGTTATCGGCGTCGACCTGGACCTCGGCCCTCGGCGATCGATCCAGGAAGAAGAGTAGGTCGATCGATTCGCCCCAGTCGCGGCCCGCCAATCGTTCGAGCCCGGTCAGATCAAAGAAGAGGAATTTCTCGGGCAGGGCGAAGTATTCCTGGATCAGGCGATAACCGGGGAACGACCGGGCGGGGTAGGGAAACATTCCCTCGTCGGGTCCAAAGCCGACCGGCTGCAATGCCCCCCTGGGCAGCGCCACGGATTCGACCTGACCGTGACCACGTGCGCTCTGCACCACCACAAGACAGTTGTGATTGAACAGAGCCTCATAAATTGCATGGGATATGGTCGGCTCGCTATCGATGTAGAATCGCAGGCGATCGAGCTTGAGCTGACCGAAGGTCAGGCCGCCGAGCACACGGAGGCGGATCTGCAAGAGCGCGACCGCTTCGGGGGGTTTGCCGGGCACGACGACCCGGTCGTGCTGCAAGCGAGCCGACTCGACCTCGATCGGCCAGAGGGTCACCGGGTAGGTCGATCGAAACAGACAGGCCGACCCGGCGACGGGCTTGGAGGCCAGTTCGGCCCCTCGGGGAATGGTGTAACCTTCGACCAGGCGGCCGGGGTCGGGGCCAGGGCGCATCTGGACCACGGACATCGACGGCAAGGGGCGCAGGTAGTGAGGGTAGAGCACCTCCAGCATCGCCTGGGCAATCTCGGGGTACTCGTCGTCGAGCTTCTGCTTGATCCGGGCGGTCAGGAAGGCGAACCCCTCGAGCAACCGCTCGACGTGCGGATCCTCGCACTTGTCGGACTCCAGCAGCAGGCGGCCGGCGATCTTGGGATACCTCTCGGCGAACTGGGCTCCCAGCTCGCGAAGGTAGGAGAGCTCGCCGTTGTAATAGGCCAGCAGGTCGTCGTCCATGCTCAGTCGCCTTGCACCACGAACGCCTTGGTCGGCAGTTCCAGGACCGAGTCGAAGCTGATCGCCTCGGGGGTCGGCTTGACGTCGAGCACCGCGTCGATGCGGAACCGGAGACCGCGATCGAGCGCTCCCCCCTCGACCAGAGTCACCACGACCTGCGTCAGCCGGGGCTCGAACCGGGCGACGACGTTCTCGATGGCACGTTGCAAGGCCGCGCGATCACCGGGATTGACCAGGCTGGAATGTGTGAAGTCAGGTAAACCATAAGTTAATACAGATGTTTTAAGTTGTGTTAAACCATGGGGAATATCGACCACGAGCCGCCGGCTATTCAGCAGCCACTCCAGATCGCGCCGGACCGACTGCTTGATGTCCGAAAGCCGGGCGACCCGACGCGACTCGGGCTCGGTGGAAACTCTCGGCTCGTGGTCGATCAGGCGGTCGATCACCGAGGGGAGCAGTTCCTGGTTCGGATCGGGTGATGGCATGACGCATTCTCGTCGGACGTTTGCCCCGCGCACGACACGAAGGCCGAGGGTGGTTTGCCCCCCGGCCTTCCGTTGCGGGCCTGGAACCGGCCCGTCTAACCTCGCGGCGGGATCGGGTCCGGCCGCCCTTGCCCGGCTGTTGGTTCCCGCGGGGCAGGGGGGGCGGACGACGGTTACTTGGTCTTGGCCGTCCGCTGATCCCAGACGCCCGTGCCCGCCAGCTTGGTGGTTCCCTTCTCGTCTCCCTGGACGTGATACTTCTCGGTGATCTTGGCGAAGTTGAGGCTCATCGACTCGATCGGCACCTCGTCGCCGCTGCCGCCGGTCTGGTAGCTGGAGATGACCACGTCCTCCAGCTCGATTTCCAGATACTTTTGCGCCGCGTCGCCCGCTGACTTGAGGCAGGTCAAGGTCGCCTTGTCAATATGTTCGCCACTGGCACACTTTTGCATCAGCTTGGGCGACGCCTCGCACTGCCGGAACGAAACCGACAGGTCCTGGAGGTTAGACTTGGCCGCCGTGCCACCCGTGCCGTAGGCGAAGCCGCCGGCCTGGGACACGCCCCAGCTGAAACTCAGAACCTCGATCTGACCCGTGTAGCCGTCCTGCTTCGACTCACCCTTGATCTCGGGCTCGAACTTCAAGAAATAATTGGCCGCCATGGTTGTCCTCTCCCTTTGTGTTTGACCGTGCCACTCGCCTCGTTCTTGCCGGGAGCCCATTCTCCCGTCCTGACGCCACTAACTACGCCACGCCTGGAACGTCGTGACGTCTTTTCACAACGAAAAAGTCCGCTCCCTCGGCGAATCATTTGGATGCATGCGCGGATTGAGCCGCTCCGGCACGTCATGTGCGGTGGAGCGGCAACCCGCCCATCCGCTCGGGGTCACTTGGCCGGCGGCGGCAGCTCGGCGACCAGCCGCAGGGAGATCGTCAGCTCGTCGAGCTGGAAGTGAGGCTTGAGGAAGGCCACGGCCTTGTAACAGCCGGGCTTGCCAGGGATCTCGACCACGTCGACCCGCGCCTCGCTGAGCGGGTACTTGGCCTTGATTTCCTGGGTGGCCTCGGGATCGGTCGTGATGAACTTCGAGATCCAGCGGTTGAGGAACTTCTCGCATTCATCACGGTTCATGAAGCTGCCAACCTTGTCGCGCATCATGGCCTTGAGATAGTGGGCGAACCTCGAGGTGGCCATGATGTACTGCAACTGGGTCGACAGCCGGGCATTGGCGTTGGCCGCGTCGGTGTCGTAGAGCTTGGCCTTCTGGGCCGACTGGGCGCCAAAGAACGCCGCGTAGTCGGTGTTCTTGCAATGCACCAGGGGGATGAAGCCCAGGTCGGAGAGTTCCTTTTCGCGGCGGTCGGTGATGGCGATCTCGGTCGGGCACTTCAGGGCCACGTCTCCCTCGTCGGTCTTGAACGTGTGGGTCGGCAGCCCCTGAACCAGGCCGCCTCCCTCGACCCCTCGGATCGTCGCGCACCAGTGGTACTTGGCGAACGACTCGGTCAAGCGGGTGCCAAAGGCGTAGGCCGCGTTGCCCCAGAGGTACTTCGAGTGATCGGTGCCGTCGACATCCTCCTCGAAGTTGAACGCCTCGACCGGCCTGGTCTCGCTGCCGTATGGCAATCGCATCAGAATATGAGGCAAGCAGAGTCCAACGAAGCGAGAGTCTTCCGAGTCGCGGAACGACCGCCACTTGGCGTAGTCGGGGGTGTTGAAGATCTTGGCCATGTCGCGAGGGTTGCCCAGCTCGGTGTAGCTGTCCATGTTGAACATCTTGGCATCCGCTGCCGCGATGAACGGCGCGTGGGCCGCGGCCGCCACGTTGGAGATCTTCTCGAGCAGGGCGACGTCCTGGGGATGCCGGCCGAACTCGTAGTCGCCGATGAGGGCGCCGTACGGCGCGCCGCCGAACGTCCCGAACTCTTCCTCGTAAACCTTCTTGAACAGGGCGCTTTGATCGAACTCGGGGGCGCGCTCCATATCCTTGAGCAGGTCGCTCTTGGAGGCGTTCATGACTCGGATCTTCAGGAGCTGCCCGGTTTCGCTCTGATGCACGAAGTAGTGCAGGCCTCGCCAAGAGCCTTCGAGCTTCTGGAAGTCCTCATGGTGCATGATCGCGTTGAGCTGTCGCGACAGCAGGCGGTCGATCTGGCTGATTCGGGCGTTGAGCATGGCGACGGTGTCTTTCGACACGGTCATCGTGCCGGCCATGACCTGATCGACGAACTCGCCGATGAGGTCCTTAGCCAGGGCCTTTTGTTCCTCGTCGCGGGCCAGACGTCCCTCGGCAATGATCTTGTCGAGGAGGCTGCCTTCCTGCTCCTGGGTCTGGGCCTCGGCGGCTCCGGCGGTCTGGGGTTGATCGGCGGTGCTCATGGGTCAGGCTTCTCCCTCGGTCTTGGCGCCTCGGCCGGTCTCGTCACTCAGCTTCTTCAACGCGTCGGTGCTGTTGACTACGTCCTGGAGCAAGGCTTCGAGCGTGTCGTTGCCGTCCATCTTGTCGCGAAGGTTGACCAGCCGGTTGCGGGCCTCGAGCAGCTTCCGGAGCGGCTCGACCTGTCGAACGACCTGCTCGGGTTCGAAGTCGTCCATGCTCTGGAACCGAAGCTCGACGTTCAGCTTCGAACCGTCGTCCTGAAGCGTGTTGTCCACCTGGTAGGCCAGCCTCGGCTTCATTCCGGCCAGAACCTTGTTGAAGTTGTCGCGATCGATCTCGATGAACTTCCGATCCTTCATCTTCGGCAGCGGTTCGTCGGGCTTGCCCGAGAGGTCCGCCAGAACCCCCACGACGAAGGGTAGTTCCTTCATCTGGATGGCCCCGCCCACCTCGACGTCGTACGTCAGGTGGACTCGTGGCGATCGGATGCGATCCAGCTTGTGTTGTGTGCTCTCGGCCGGCATGGCGGTGGTCTCCAACGGAGGTGCAAAGCGTCGATGCGCGGTATCCAGGGGCGGACCACGAAACCGCCATCTCTGCTGCTAACATAGAAGGACAGTTCACCAACTCCAACGAAAAAAACGAGTCGATTCTTGCTTGAACGCCAGCGGAGACAGGTGGGTTCTCGAGATCGACGCGATCCCCTGAATTCTTTAACGCGCCCATCTTCGCTTCGGGTTCGTTTTGCCACAACAGGCAACTGCCGCTCGGTACCTGTTGCGTCGAACGGCCGGCGTTCCGGGTTCCAGTCGCCCGCCTCGAGCCGTGGAATGGCTCGGACCGACCGTGAATTCCGGCCGTCTTTTTCCTATTACGGACGACTCCCGATTCCGGCTGGCGGAGCGGCGGTTTTTGAGAAGCACTCGTCGAATTTGGGCCGGACGGCGAACCGGCCGACTTCAGGGATCGGATTCCAGGACGATCGGAACGTGTCGAAACGACATCCCGAGGAGGCGGCGAGCCGACGACGCGACGACGTCAGGACGCCCGGCGACGTCGGCGACGGGCCATTGCCTCCAGCTCTCGACGGGCCCGACGACCCACGACGACTGGTACGGAGGCTTGACCCCGCTTCGCTTCGACCCTGGGCGCGTCCGCCTTCTTGACGGCGGGAACCGGGACCGCGGTCACCGGAACGCGGGCCACCCGATCCGGTTCCGCCGGCTTGACGGCAGGGCGGGACGGGCCCGGACACGTTGAGGAACCAAGCAACGGCTCACTTGGGGTCGACACCGTCAACGGTGCCGGAGGCGTTGAGGGCTTGGCAGTTGGTGCCGGAGGCGTTGAGGGCTTGGCGGTTGGTCTTGCTTGGTTTCGGGTTGTGTCACTTCGGCGATCCACTCGAAGCAGCCGGAAGGCCCATTCGAGGGTTCGTCGGCTGGCGGCCAGGTCGCGTCGAAGGGCGCGGGTCTCGGCACCATTGTCGATGGCCAGACCGGCCTCGGCGGTACGACGCTCGTGCTGGTCGATCGCTTCGAGCGCGGTCGTCTTCCGCTCTTCCAGGGCCTCGATCTCTCGGCGAGCCAGTTCGGCCAGGACATCGGGATTGGTTTCGTCCTGCAAGGGGTGCGACTCCCGGAACTCCCGAGGAGTGCCGAGCAGGTCGATCGCCAGCGCGCGCTGGGCCTTGTTCCAGGCGCCCTGGCGATCGAGGACGAGCAGCAGGTTCCGCCAACGCCCGATCAGCCAGTCGCAGCCATGCAAAGTCCGACGGAGCTTGCAAACGACCAGCGACGGCTTGCGGGACAGGGTCGCTCCCAGCTCCTCGGCCTGGAGCGATCGGTCCTCGTTCCAGCAAAGCCGGGCGCGCCGGGCCATTTTCTCCCGATGTGCGGCCTCGGCGTTCAGGACCTGCTCGAGCAGCACGGAGGCCATGGCGGCCAGGCCGACCAGACTGATTTCCAGGCCGTTGGAGGGCTTGAGGGCGTCTCCCCAGTCGACCGCCCGGCGCTGGGCCTTCTCGGTCGATTCGAGCGGGATCGTCGTGTCGCCCGGTTCGTGTTTTGAGGCTTCGTCCGGTTCCGCCGAACCGGCTGGCGGCAGGCCCTCGAACGGTTGCTCTTTTGTCGGAGTGTCCAGAGATTCCCGAGTGTCTTCCGCGATCATCGAAGTCACCTCAGCACGGCATCATCAGCGGTGTCGCACGATGGAACGGCCCGCCAACGCCGGGCGACGTCGCCCGGTCCAGATCGACGGTCCGTTTATCTAACAACATCGAAGAAAGGGGCCAAACCCTTCGGATTCTTCACGAATTTTTCACATTGACCCACCGGCCGACCCGCTTTTCATGCTTGGATGCATCACAGGGGTTGTCCGTTTTTGTGATTTGTTTCTTGCGAGTCACGTGATGTGGGATGCGCCGTTTATAAAGGCGAATCGGATCGACGACGCGGAGATCAGGGGGCACTCTCAGGGAGCGATCGAGCGCCATGAACTTTTATTCGTTTCTCTCGCAGAACGGCTACGACAACATCCTGAGCGGGAAGTTCACGATTGCGGACTTTCTCAAGGCGTACGAGCAGTATTGCAAGAGCGAGGGGTCGGGACGGCTGGCCTTGCTGGAGGCCTTCCTTCGCAAGTTGGCCGCGCCCGACCGGAGCCGGCTCTTCGTCTCGTGCCTCAAGAAAGCGTTTCCCGGCGTGATCACCGAGCCGGACACGACGCCGATCAAAACCCTGGCCGGGAGGCAGGTGGACTTCGGGGCCCAGGGGAGGACCAAGGTCATGGCGGCCTGCAAGCTCTTCGACGACGACTGCTGGATGCTGGCCGGCCGTGGCATCGGACCGTTGGGGGCGTCCCAGCTCGAGGTCGAGGACAACCGCGCGGTGACGGTCTTCTGCACCGACATCCAGCGCTATGCGTCCTTGCTCTGGCAGCTCCAGGATACCGGCGGCTACACGATCATGATGCGGCAGGGGAAGCACTATCACAACACGCTCAAGCGGCTGTTCGCCCCGTTCTGCCGCGACCTGCGCTACAACCTCTTCAACACGACCTACACGAAGTGCGTCGAGTTGAACAGCGCGGTCGACGCCTCCGTGTCGATCTTGCAGGCGACGCCCCACAAACCGTACGAGAACTGGAAGATCTCGAATTCGAAACAGTCACAGGACCTGGAGGCCTGCCTCAACTTCTGGCAAAAGGAACTGCCGCTGGTCCGCGCCCGTTGCGCGCCGATCCGCCAGCTTCTGACCCTGGCGAACGTCAACACGTACAATGACACCTTGATGCGATTCGTCTCCGAGCCGGAAGTGAACTGTCTGCGAACGGTCCAGGGGTTCCAGCAGTACTCGGGCAAGCTCGAGCGTGAGAAATGGTTCTTCACGAGCGAGGCCTCGCCGGGCAACGGCGTGCAGCACGACTTCGTGGTGACGTTCAAGCTCAAGACCGGAACGATCGCGCTCTTGAACCAGCTCCGGGTTCTCCGCGATGACTCGAACGCGATGCGGCACATCGTGTATCACAAGGAGAACGAAGGGGGCTGCTACGGGATTCACGAGGATGCGCTGGGGGCCTTGAGCTGCCTGATCGGCACCGTGACCATCAAGCGACGCGCCAACCATCAGCCAGTCCAGCCGGCCATCGTCTTCCAGAACTGGGACGCCAATGCGCTCGACGTTTATTATCAGGCGCTGGAAACGGCGATTCAGGCGATGCTTTCCTAGAACAAACATGCTGGCACACGCGTCCATTTCCCAGAACCTGGCGGCCGGTGGCGAACCGGCGGCCAGGACTCGTTCCGGAGGTGCCTGATGCCACACATGACCGAGGCCGACATCGAGTTCACGCTGATCGGCATGCGCATCGAGCTGAATGACTCGGTCAAGAACCGGGCCAAGTACGATCCCTGGGCCCATAACCTTTGCTTCCTGTCGGTGCTGACCGACCTGGGCCATGCGCTTCGGTTCTACAGCTATTCGGATCAGTCGTCGCTCAGCGACCGGTCGATCCGCTACCTGGCCAATCAAGGGCTGGAGTTCGTGCCCCTGATTGATTACACGATCGAGTTCGGGGTCAACTGTGGCGGGATGGGGCAGTATCACACCGAGCCGAAGCTGTTTCGCAACGTGCTGGGGCGCCCCGGCCTGATCGAGCACGTGCGAGAAATCATCCTGGCCAGCGAGATCGACGTCTGCAAAACGTGCATGCCCTACACGGTGCAAGCGTTCCGGCAACTCTATCCCACGGTGTCCGTGGTTGTTCGTGAGTTCGGCATGGTCCCCAGCCAGGACAAGCCGCCGACGTACCCGATCTTCCAGGCGACCCAAGGGTCGAACCCGTTCTGAACCCGACAACGGATTCTTTGGGGATGCGGCCGAGTGGGCGCGAAAGCGGCTCGACGAATCCGGTCGCGGACTCCGTTACGAGACGCGCCGCTTCCATACCAGGGCCGTGATGATCAGGGCGACGCCCAGGGACAACGCCGTGATCGACAGGGCGGGAACCCAGGACCGAGGCTGTTCCACGGGAGGAGCGAGCGTCGTCATCGCCGGGAGGGAGGGAGTTTCTCTCTTGGCGACACGATCCGGCCCAGGGACTCGTGTCGTGGTATGTCGCGTTTGATCGACCACCTCGACTCCGGCTTCGTAGACCGGCCAGAATGTCGAAGCCGCGAATGGCTTATCAAAATGGATCTCCTTGACGACATCCGTGCCGCGATCGCTGATCCGCCCGGCGTCCTGCCCCTGCGCGTAATGGACAAACTCCGATGTCAAGACGACATGATGCCCATCGCCCACGTCGTCAAGAGATTGGGCCTTCCAGGTGCTCAGCAACTGATCGGGGCGGTGTTCACTCTTCGCGGGGAAGGAGTCGACACGGAGTGGAATGGACGTGGCCTCATCGAGGTAATAAACCAGATCTTCTCCCACTCCCATCGGCTTGAGATTCTCGAAGCGAAACATCTCGCAATTTCGATCCATCGCCTGGCCTTTCCCGAGATACCTGGCCTTGGGAAGGGCCTCGTAAATGGGCGTTTTCTCGATATACAAGTAGAAAAATGGTATGGGTCTCGCCGTGATGTTGATCTGCTTCTCGTAGGAAAAATCGTGGGTGATTCCAATCTGTTTCTGATGCTCCATGGACTCATCGTAGAGGACGTGAGCGCAACGGGTTCCATCACAATAATTGGAATCTCGCCGCTTTCGTCCCTCATCCGAGGTCGAAACTTCGTCGAGCAGTCGCTGATCTCGCGCGGTTTCTATGTAATGGGTTTCGATGGAACCATGTCTACCGCCAGTATCGGGAGACAGGATCTCTTGCTCTCGGTGGACTCGAACCTCCAGAGACGTCCAGGAGTTCATCTCCATGCGAAGGCGACCGACGATCTGAGAGAGGTTGTCCGCCATGTTTGCCCTTCCGGTCAACGAGGAATTTGGCGCGGCGTGACATGATCCGCGAATGGCGAGAGCCGCCCCGCCGCGCCATCAACCCGCGAGTCGTCTCACCAAGATCATTCCATGATCCCAGGACATGCCGATCAGTCCGCGGATGGTCTTACTTCGCAAAGAAATCAGTCCGCGACCTTGGTCAAGGGCTCTTGCATTGAAAGCTATTAGAACATGGCACCATTGTATCAACAGGAGGAGAAGCACACGTGTACCTTTCCCCGCAGTCGTACGACGTGGCGTTGCACGTTCCCGACATGTTCCCACAAACTTCATCGACGGTGTAGCCTTCTATCGGTGTTGCTCCATTGAGGCATTGTTCGGTATTCCCAGAGGTTTGACAGGTCACACAGGCGTCCTGCGTGTCGGGATAGCATGGCCCCACGAGTGACCCCGGTTGCCCGTGTACATGAAACACCACTCCCAGCGAGGATACCACAATGGCAGTGATCCAGACGAACCCCAGGACTTGCTTTCGGGTCGTCGTCATGGTCGTAAATCTCCTTGACACCTGTGCTTGAACAGACAAATATATCATCATAATTAGCATACATCAATCTCGCACGATCTCGCCCATCGAACGCGTGCCCAGAGCACGCCAGAGCCGCAAGTTGATGCTCGAGGAAAACCATCGCACGGAGCCGTCAGCCATGGCGGCGTTCACACCCCCAGGATGGTAACTTCGCGCCGCGAACACGCCGAGCCCACCCGCGTTATGGTTTCCGCAATCCGGAATGCGCGAATTCGGAGTCACGTTGGTGAAAAACGCGGTGTGAATCGCGCCGCAAGGCATCCAGGTTCTTCCGGCCCGGCTCGATACGGCCTGGACGTATCCAGATTCCGTGTTGGGATGATGCTCACAGTAGTTCACCCAGCTGTCTGGGGTCACGACGGGCCAATTGGCGGTCTCTGGATAGTTGTACCAGTCTCGGAATGATGAGAAAGGCCCCTTTGCATTTGGCGTGCAGACCGGCTTTTCCGAGAAGGCGATCGTGTTCGACAGGCCATCACGAAAATCACCCATGGTCAGAATTTGCTCGGAAAAGCATCCATTCCAGGTTGTGAGACGGGGGCAGTCCGCGCAGATGCCCACATTGGCGCGATAATTGATATTTCCTGTGGGTGAATCATCGATGTAAGGATCGGATGGACAGAGAAACTCGGCAACCGTCTGCGCCGCCGCCGTCGCATTGGATGGATGAGCCGGCGGCGAGTAGAAATTGGGCATGTCGAAGTTGATGCTATTGTAGAGACTTCTCTGGTCGAGGTAGGACAGGAGCATCACCTGGATCGAGTAATTCCTTGGGTCAGGAATATGTGATAGCCAGTGAAAGCGATCGAAAAGGCCCTCGTAGGAAATTGGGGGAAACCCTCCCCATGAGTCTTCGAACGCATGGAGGCTCAACGTGATTTGTCGGAGTCGGTTCTGGCAGGTCACACGCCTCGCGGACTCGCGCGCCGACTGAACGGCCGGAAGCATGAGCCCCATCAGGACACCAAGAATCCCGATAACGACCAGCAATTCCACCAGAGTCAATCCACGACTTCGCATGGAGAATCGGCCGATCACACAGGAGGACCTCATCACTCATCCTCCCTCACGACGACGACCGGCACGGTGAGCTGATGATTTGGAGACCATGCCATCCGGACACGATGTTCCGAGCCGTTGTTCAGATCGGAATTCGGTTCCAGACGAACCTCGAATGCGGCGCTTCTCGTGGAGCGAGAGGATTTGAGTGGCGTAACGCGGATCGGGCTTGACTCGCTGAAATCCGTCTCGACGTGAAGGTTTTCCATGTCCTCGCGCGACACGACGAGGAATCGACCTTTCGCTTCACGATCGAAAGCCTTTACCCGGAGCACAACTAGGGATGGAATGATCCATACCGGAGGATTGAAATGTGTGTACACGCGAATGTGTTTCACATGATCGCCGTTCCAGGGATCGATGACGTTGATCTCGTCTACCGAATGCCCAGAAGGTTGCGATGTCCCTCTGAAGGAAACGTTGTAGGTGTAGCTCCGAACCAATGTACCCGGTGTGGTATAAGGACTTTCCTTGACGTCCGACAATTCGGCCCGAAGGAACGAGGGTAAGTTTGTGAGGTGAGGAACCCTTTCCCTGGGGCCAGACTCCACAGTTTTAACGATGACTTCACGAGTTTCGTTGGGATCGAAATCCCCCAAGTAAGTTAAATCTCCATCCACTCGAAGGAGAAGTGGCGGATTCTGGCTTCCGATCAAGCGAAGCTGAAGATTCACCTGGGGCGTAATAAGTGAGTCGGTGTTCAGGACGATTGGAATCGTTTTCTCCCCCACGGGAAAATACCTTGCCGTTATATCGACAAATCCGCGTCCGGCAGGTGGAATTCGGTCGGAACTCACCTTCGCTTCAATACACCCACACCCGGTGTCCACGGATACAATTCGAACGACACTTCCTCCTGGATTCGAGAACACGAATCTTGCCTTCGCATAGGATTTGCTGTGACTTGCCGGGCCTTTCCAGCTTACGAGATCCTCCTGGGGGATGATCCGACCTGGGGAGCGAGAGCCCACGTCCGAGAGAACGAGGATCCCAGACCCAGCGACCAGAACAAGGCCCGCTAGTATCACGAGTTTCGCATATCCATGTTTGCCATTTCCCCCTAAACGCCTACCTGGATCGTGGATCCTGGTGACAGGTAGGACGGCGATTTTGGAGATGTGGAATTCGACTTGCATTATGGAGGGGAAGTGGCTTTCGACGATTATTAATCCGCGACTATCGTGGTGCAAGAGTATTCCTTGAAAAAAATTTCTCTCGATCTCCCGTTCCCTTGGCTTGGTGACAAGATTATAAGATCTCTTGTTTTGGGCCAAGATCCAAGGAAAGGAACCAATCCGCGCGTTCCGAAGCCTCTGGGCACGTTGGACGGCACCCTGGGAATTGATTCACAATGGTGTTGATGCTGATCCACTCGGGCGATGGAAGATACAGCTCGTCTTTCAAGCAAGCCCGGAACGTGGGCACGCGACTCTAGATTTTCAGAAGCCTGGAGAGAAGCTGGTAGCATTCCTGGTTGCGGCTGACGATTCGTGAGAGTTCGTCGTACTCGTCGTCGAGCTGCTTGAGCTGGGCCAGGAGCTCGTTGTATTGCGCGCGGTTCTCGGTGAGGCGGGCACCGATCTCGGCGAGGGCCTGGGCCTTTTCTCGGAACTCGATGAGGACGCGGCCGTAGTCGAGCGCGTCCTGGCCCAGGGCGGTTCCCGTGCGGATGAGGCGGCGAGGGACGCCGGTGCCATCGGCCAGGGCCTGACCATCGGTCTCGGTCGCGTCTTCGGCGCTGGCTTCGGGATCGGCCTCGGTCGATTCGACCTCGGGCTCCGGGTCGGGCTCGGCCTGTCGCTTGGCGGCGAGGATTGGGTCGAGCAGGCGGCTGCAATCGTCCAGGGCCTTGCTCACGTTGAGCAGGCTGGGGGCGTCGCGGCCGAATCGCTGGTCGGTGTCCTCGTCGAAGGCCTTGAACGCCTGGAGGCAGGCCTTCACCTCGTCGACGATTTGGACGTAGAAGGCCTTGGGGGTCTGGGCCACGGCGTCGTCGAACTGCTTGGCGCGGAGTCGTCCGGCGGCGATCTTCGACTCGTTCTCGGGGTCTTTGCGAATCGCGTTCTCGGTCTCTCGCGACTCGTGATAGTTCAAGTAATTGTAGCGCTCGCCGTTGACGCTGCCGTGGGTCAAGGGGGTGGACCGGATGAGGAAGGGGAGCCCCTTGGCCGGTTCGTTGAGAAACAGGAAGGGGCCGACGCGAGAGTCGAGGTCGCCATCCTCGATCTCGGGATAGTAGGTTTCCCAGAACCGTTCCTGGATTCCCTTGAGCACGGTCAGGCCGTCGCGGAGGCCGGCGAATCCGTGAAGGTGGATGAGGGCCTCGGTCAGCCAGGCGGCGATCTGGAGGTCCTTGGTCTTGGTCGAGAGGCAATCGACGCAGAGATCGCGGACGCCTTCCCAGTCGGCGGTCTTGAGCTCGCGCTGCCAGGCCCCTTGCTTGAGGTCTTCGTCCGCGCGCCGGGTTTCGCGGATGGCATCGTACTCGGGCTCGTACTTGAGCGACCGACCCGAGGGGTTGTCGCCTGGAATCGGCGAGAGGAGGGTGTCGATGTCGATGACCGGAGTGGTGGACATGGTTCTGAACGCCGGCGGATCAAGGAATCAGGCATTGCTTGAGAACGGACCAACGGCTGGCGATCGTGCCTTGCGGTTCGATCGCCTGGCTGTTGGGACCGTTCGGTTTCTATTATCAACGATTTTGCGGAACGATCGAAGTCCTCGCCGCCGCGTTCCCGGTCGTTTGCCGCTTAATCGCTAGACTCGGGGACGCCGGTGGGGGCGTCGAACTGGATGTTGCCAAGCTGGAAGAGGGTGCGAGCGTCGTCGCCGACCAGGAACGTCTTCAAGCCGGCCCCTCGGATGATGCCGGCGCCGGCGTCTTGCCAGTCGGTCAGGCGGCCGAGTCGTGCCGCCTCGTCGGGATGGGTGTGCGAGCCTGGATAGAGGGCCGGCAGATAGACCTCGCCAAGCTGGCCGTCGAACGAGGCGAGCCGGGCTGGGGCCCAGAGCAGGTCTCGGAGCGACCTTGGGGGTGGCACCTCGAGATACTGGATCTGTTCCCAGGGGACCCAGCTATAGCCGGCAGGCGCATAGACCTCGAGGACCGGGGCCAGCAGGTCGTCGGCGTCCCGGAAGTCGTCAAAGCGGGTTTCGCCGACCTGACCGTGTCGGCTCGATCGTTGTTCGGCGGCGCGGTCGAGCCTGGCTCGAGCCTCGTTGGCGTTGCCGAGCCGGAGTTGCTCGATGGCTTCGAGGTGGAGGCTGACCTCGGCGGGTGGTTCGAGCAAGAATCGAGGCCGCAAGCCCTCGGAGAAGAGCCGGGCCCGCCGGGACTCTCCCTCGAGCAGGGTGCGATAGACCTGCAGACCGACCATGGCCTTGGGGTCGCTGTCGAGATGGGCGATGGCTTCGAGCTGCCTTCCGGCGCGTTCGAGCTCGCCAGCGAAGCAAAGCAGCTCGAAGAGGAACGTCCGACGGGCCAGGTCGCTGGGCTGAGCCCGGACCTCGGCGGTGAGGGCCTCGAGGGCCGCCGAGAGTTTACCTTCGTCCAGAAGTTGCTTCGCCGACATGAATGCGCCTCCCTCGAAATCCCGCCGTGCCACGACGTTCGGTTGGTTCATGACTCATGATGGGGGAGTGGGCCTTCGGAAAAAAGAAAAAACCCTCGCCGATCCGGTCACGGCCAACGGGTCCTTCGTATTCGGAATGAGGAGGGTGCCGGAATCGGCGGTCGGGGATCGTTTTGACTGGCCGTGGCGGTGATTGAGATCATATAGTGAGGTAGGGTTTATCGGGTTGTGTCGGCCAAGGATTCTCTGGCGTCGAGCCTCGGATCGAGTCGCGCTGGAATCGCCCCGGTAGAATGGTTCCGGGCGAATCGATCCCAAGCACCGGCCACGCCTCGCGCCGGACCGCCCCGTTGCCGGGGTTTCTGGGAAACGATTGGCCGTTACGCGACCATTCCCAGTCCGCACCAGGGGCTGGTTGAGGGACAGAGCCGGGGCACACGGCACCCGCTCGACGGCGTGCTGGACCGCCGCTCGGCAACCAAAGGCGGCCGTTTGTTCCCAAGGGTTGGCGTTGGCGGTCGTCGGACCGGGTCGGAGAAGAGTGATGACGCAGGTCTGCCCGAAGTGCAATGCGACCGTCGACGAGGGAAGCACGCAGTGTCCGGCCTGCGGCGAAGCGATCGACCCGTTTTTGACAATTCCGCCGCCTCGGTTCACACCCGCCGGGCCGGCTCCGTCTCCAGGACCGTTCTCGCCGCCGCCATCGCCACCACCCCGACTGAGGGAACGGCCTCCGGAACCGAGCCCGGAGCCGGAACCGGCGCCACCAACGGCGAAACCGCCCGCTCCCAAACGGAAACCGAAACCAGCCCCGCCACCGCCACCACCGCCACCACCTCGGCAAGCGGCTCCCGCGCCGGCGCCGGCTCCGCCGCCAGTCCCACCGCACGCGGCCCCGGCACCCGCGCCCGCCTATTACTATCCGCCGCCACCGGGGCCCCCTGGGGCGTATCCCGCGCCACCAGGCCAGCCGGGCGTGGCACCGGGTAAGCTTCGACGTTGGTTGATCGGTATGCTGGGCGGCAGCGCCGAGGGGTCATCGGCACCGCAAATGCCGGCCGGATATCCTTACGCGCCACCGCCGCAGGGACCACCACCAGGCTATCCCTGGGCTCCTCCAGGCGGGACGGTGAATCAGCCGCAGCCGCAACCCCAGCCACCGTCGTCGCTGGCGCCGCAAAGGCCCCCTTACGGGGAGGGGAATCCGCCCCCGCTCTCGCCGTCGGCCTCGGGAATCGCGCCGTCTCCGGTGCCTTCGTCCGACGATGACGAGGGGAAAACCCGGATGATGAGCGGCGCGGATCTGGCCCGCTTGAAGGTTCCCGCCAGCCTTTTGACCTTGCAGATCCTCGACGGCCAGGGGCAGTGGCATCCCTGGGCGACGATCGGCGCCGGCGGCCTGAAGGTCGGGCGAACCGAGAAAAGCGCGCAGTTCCCAGAGCTGAACAGCATGGCCGTCAAGCACATGCGGATCAGGCCGGACGGCGCGAAAATCGTTGTCGAAGACCTGGGTTCGGTCAACGGCGTCTACCTGAAGGTGACGAAGCCGGTCGCGCTCGAGGACGGTCAGCGGTTTCGGGTGGGCGGTCAGGTGATCGAGTTTCACCAGGCCGATCCGTTGCCGCCGAGCGCGCCGCTGGAATCGGAGGACGGGGAGATCTTCTGGAGCCGCGACCTCGACGCCGCAGCCTACCTCGATTTCATCCGGCTCGATGGCAAACCGGGCCTGAGATTCCCGATCACCAAGCCCGATGTGACGGTGCTCGGCCGGGAGCCTCGGCCTGGAAGGCCGGTCGACATCGCCTTGCCCAACGACGAGTGGGCCAGCGGCCAGCATGCCCAGATCCGTCGCGACGGCGATCGGTTCTGGCTCGAAGACCTCAACAGCCGCAACGGCACGTTCGTCCAAATTCGAGGCACCAGCACCATCGAGATGGGAGACGTGCTCCTGGTCGGCAAGGTCTTGCTCCGGGTCGTCGACGCCCTGGCTCGATAGGCCGGTCGGACAGGCCGAGACAAAGGGCAGGGGGGGCGAGCGGGTTGTGCTCGCCCCCCTGGCGTCTCGTCGTTGTTTCTCTTCGAGTCAGAACTGGGGAGGGGGCGCGGCTCCGCCGGGCGCGCCGGCGGGGGCTCCTGGCTCCGGCTTGGGACCTTTGGGAAGCTGGTTGATGACCACAGTCTGCTTGATCAGCCCCAGAACACCCTCAGCGTTCACGGTCCAGGTGAGCGACTCGACCGGTTTGAGGATCTGGTAGACATACTCCCTGGACTCGCCCAGCGGGACCAGGTGAGAACTACGGTCGACCTGGAGGATCGCGTCGAACGGTTCGATCTGGACAAAAACCTCGGCGGGCGAGGTCACGGGGTCGTCTCGGAGATGCGCCACCCGGATGTGGATCCGGCCTCCCTCGAACCAGACGAGAGGCCGGATGTAGGGCTCGGGGTTGACTTTCTGGAAGGGGATTTCCACGTCCTTGCAGAGCGCCCGGCCGTTGCGGTCATTCTCGGTGATCCGGATCTTCAACATCCGGACCGTCTTCTCGTCGGGGAAGTCGTGGGGCAGGACGTTGCCAACGACCGCCTCGCTGCTCTCACCGCCATCGAGCGTCAAGCGGGCCGAGTCGGGCGGCAGGCCGTCCAGGCCGTGCGAGACGAAGAGCTGAAGCTTCTGATGCGACGTGTTGGTGATCTTCAGCTTGTAGTCGAGCGAGTTGACCGGATGGAGGTAACCTCGGTTCGGATGGATCTCGAACTGATCGGGGAAGCTGACCTTACCGATCCGACGGTTATTCAAGAGGATGTCGGCGGTGGTGTAGCGCTGCTTGATCTCGACCGTCACGAGGTCGGCGGCGGGCAGGACGGCCCCCTGGGGCGCCATGAAGAACTGGCCTCGGTAGAAGGCCACGGGCTTCAGGTCGAGGTCGACCCCGCGGTTGACCACGTCGAAGCCGAGGGTCGCCGGCTTGTCGGACGGAACCTGGATCAGGGACGGACTGCCGACGTTGCCAGCCACGTCGGGGGCGCGGATGGTCATCTCGAGCGGGGAGCTGGGATCGTGAGCCAGGAAGACGGCGGCGAGGCCTCCGGGGAGGTCCCCTTGCCGCTCAATGCGGACCTGAGCCAGGTCCGGCCCCTGGCTGGCGATTTCGAGCCGGGCGGCGGCCCTCGCGTTCGCCAGGTCGAGAACCGCTCGCAGATCGTCGCCGGAGGTCAAGGCGGCCTCGCCCAGCAAGGAACGGGCTTCGCGTGTGGCCAGATCGTCGCAGAGCCGTCGAGCCTGCCAGACGATCCAGGCGCGACGTTCCTGCTCGTCGCGGCGACGGACCGGGTCGTTGGCCAGCCGTCGGAGATCGACGGCCGGCAAGATCCTGGCGGCGCGATCGGCGGCGAGCACCTGCTCGTCCCAGGCGCCGGGCGATCCGGAACGGTCCCGGGCCAGGTCCAGCAAGCGGCTGCGGTACCGCTGGATCATGCCGGAAACCTCGCTCATCCGCTCCAGGGCAGTCGCCGCGTTGTTCTTCCAGTCCGACCGGGCCCGGTCGATTTGCTGCTCGAGCGCGGTCACGTCCTGGCCGGCGGTCTTGAGCAAGCCGGCCTCGATCTGGGCCAGGCCGATGGCCTGATTCCAGAAGGCGGGATCGAATTCGGGTTCGGGCATCTCGCCGAGGTCGCCGCTCTCCGACGCCAGCGAGGGGCTCAGGGCCTCGTCGCCCACATGATCGAAGAGCTTCTGACGGGTCGCTGGCGCGATCATTGGTACATAAAGCAAGGCATCGACTTCTCGCCAGTCGTCGATCGTGACCGCTCGCTCGGCGATCTGCTGGAAATTGTCCTCGAACTTCTGGAAGCGTGTGCGCAAGGTGTCGGAAAGTTTGCGGCGACTCTCGAGGAGCGAAGGGTCCTTGGCGGGATCGGCAAGGACCAGCTCGGCCAGCCCGGCGGCGCTCTCGAGCAGGGCGAGGAACTCGCTCTCGACACCGTTGCGACGTCGGGCCATCCAGTCGCCGTAATAGGGCAGTTTCTCCTGCAACTCGTCGAGCAGTTCGAGATCCTCGGCGCAGGCGACGGCGAGTGCAAGTGCCCGCCGGTAAAGGTCCTCAGCGTCGTTGAACGATTTCTTACAGCCATCGAGCGTGGTTTTCTCGGCGGCGAAGAGCCGGTCCTGGGCCTCTCGACGGACCTGATCGCCCTGTTCGACGAGGGGACGAATCCAGGAAAGAACGCGCTCGTCCCGGGCGACCGCCTGCTCGGCCAGTTTGCGGACCCGGAACGCCTGGTCGACCAGGGCGATCCGGAGATCCTTGAGGTTGGACGACTCGCCTCCGAGCCGTGCAAAGGTGGCGTACCAGACCGGCACCTGCCCCTCGACGAAGAGCGGCACGCCCGAGGCGGCGGCCCCTCCGGTGACGACGTCGAGCGGATCGGCGGCGGGGGCGGCCTCCGCCGGAGCGGCGGGGGCGGGCGCCTTCTGGCTCTTGGCCTGACCGTTGCCGTTGCTCTTGGCCTTGGCCTTGGCCGGTTCGTCCTTCGCGGGCTCCGCCTTGGCGGGTTCGGTCGGCGACGGCTCGGGCTTGGCCGGTTCATCCCTCGAGGGCGAGGGAGACTCTTTCCTGTCGGCGTTCTGGATCAGGCGAGGAATGACGGCCTCGAAGGTGTCGGGATCGACCGGCAGCGAGCCCGCCACGTGGACGGATCGAGCCATGGCCAGCGACTGCGGCCTCGACAACGGCAGGCCGAGCCTCTGGTTGTTGACCTCGCCTCGGAATCGTTCAGCCTCCTTGAGGGCTCTCGAGGCGGCGGCCCAGTCGCCGGTCCTCGCGAATCGTTCGGCCCCAAGAAGGCTCCACTGGTAGTGCCGCCAGGGGGTCGAGGCATGTCGGCGAGGGTGGGGGCTGGCCTGGTCGAGCTTCTGTCGCTCGAGCCATTCGGCCTGGATCGCTTCGCGAACGGCCTTGGCGGTCTTGGCCAGGTCGGCCGTTCTGGTCTCGCCGTTGCGGCCTCGGGATCTCGGCAGCCAGACGCGAAGGTTCCGCTGGCCCAGGAGCATCGGTGTCTGGATCGCTCCGCCTCGGTTCTGTCGCACCCACTGGGCCACCCTGGGGGCCACGTAATCGTGCAGTTGGGAGACCGTGAGACTGCCGAACGAGCCGGCCTGGCCGTCGAGCGCCTGAGCCACGTAGTAGGCGAAGACCGAGTGGCCCGCCGTCTCGTCGGTCCAGCTCTTCTGGCCAGGGGCGCAGGAGGTCAGCACGGCGAGTCGGCTGTCATCGCCGACAAGCTCTTTGAGGCGGGCGACCAGGCCGTCGCCGAAAACGCCGAGTTCCCGCTCGCTGCTGACCTGGTCGGCGTCGAGAATCAACAGTTTGGGGGTGGACTTCCCCGTTTCTCGCAAGAGCCGAAGGACATCCTCAATCGGAATCTGGACCAGTTCGTTGGCCAGGGAGTCGCCCGAGGCCAGCAGGTAGGCGTGGGTGCCACGGTCGTCGGACCAGGTCGCGCCAACGGCCGACAGATAGATGATGGCGGGCTGACCGGTCTTGCGGCCCAGGTATTCCTTCAAGACACGCTCGAACCGAGCCAGACCGGTTTCCGCCGTGGCCCTGGGAACCGCGCCTTTGCTGATCAGCCGAGCGTCCCGCGAGGCGAAGAGACCGGCCTGGGAAAGCGTTTCGGGGGGTGTCAGCGCGTCGGCCAGAACGGCGGCGGGCCTCGAGGGCGCGGCCAGCATTCTCGAGACGATGAGCCAGACGAGCAGCACCGTCGAAATGACGGCCGCGGTTCCATTCAGGACCAGTCTCGAGAGTTCCGGCTTCGAGAGGCTCGCGAGCCGAAGCGTCGAGGAGGCCGCGGAGCCGGCCTTGCCGGAAAGCGTCGTGGATCTCGACATGGCAGGCTTTTCCTTCGCGCGGAGCGCGGCTTGCGAAATCCATCGGGGCAAAGCGAGTCAACCTGGCCCGGACCGACCAACTCAGAACGACCACGTCACCGGAGGCGGATCATCGATCCGAAGCAACGCTCGAATCGCAACGGTCATTTTAGAACGACGAAGCCAACCCCGATACCAGATACGATCCCTCGACGAAGTTGTCCCCAAGGGCAGCCGGGCCTTTCGGCGGGGTTGTCCGCTCGGATATGCTTGCAGCGGGTGCCAGATCGCTCCGAAGGCCAGGCGTCACGAGCGGGCCAAAGCCATGCCGGCTTCGTGATGGGATTGATTCGAATTCGCCCGGTGATTCCGGGCCAGTCACGAGCCCTGCTCCGCCGGGGCCGGTCGGGAGGAGGAAAATGCCGATTCGGCCGGTGCACTGGTACGAGGGCATGTTTTTGCATCCCCACCATTTCCAGATCGCCGACCGTTACGCTCGGGAGGCCTGGAGACTGTCGGAGGACTGGTACCACCCGTTCAACTGGGGGTTACGCTCGATCGACCTGGATCGTGACGCGATTGCCAACTTCGAGGTGTCGCTCCGATCGTGCGAGGCCCGGTTCAAGGATGGCACCAAGCTCTCGATTCCAGCCGACTCGACGGCCGACCCGGTCGAGTTGAAAGACGCCCTCTCCGGCTCCTCGGGATCGGTCACTGTCTATCTCGCTGTGCCCGCGTTGCAGGCCGGTCGCGGCAACGTCGAGCCGCACCCGACAGCTGACGGCCCTCGCTACTGGGTCGAGACTCAGGAGTCGGAAGACGAGAATACCGGCGGCGGCGAGCAGCCGATCCAGGTCCGCCGAACCCGCTGCCGGCTCCTGCTTTCGACCCAGGACCAGACCGGCTACGAGGTTCTGCCCCTGGCCCGAATTGAGCGGTCGGCCCAGCTCGAGGCCCCTCCACAACTTGACCTGTCGTTCGTGCCGCCGTTGCTGACAGCCAGCGCCTGGCCTCCGTTGTGGCGATCGGTCCAGGCGCTGCACCACCAGATCGGCGCCCGGATCGAGCAGATGTCGGCCCAGATGATCGGTCGTGGAATCTCGTTCGAAAGCCAGGTTCCCGGCGACGCCGAGCGAATGCTCAAACTCTGGGTCCTCAATGGGGCCTTTTCTTACCTGGAGTCGACGGCCTACCTCCGGGGCATCCCTCCGCTGCCGATTTATCAGGAGCTCTGCCGCCTGGTCGGCCAGCTCGCCATCTTCTTCGACGAGCGGCGGCCGCCGAACCTGCCGCCTTACGATCACGAGGACCTCGGCGGCTGTTTCCAGACGGTCATCAAGTACATCCAGCTTGGCCTCGACACGATCGCTCCGTCGGCCTTCGAGAAGCGCTATTTCGAACGAACCGGCGAGCGGCTCCAGGTGAGCCTCGAGCCGGCCTGGCTGACCAACGCCCGGTCGCTTTTCCTCGGCGTCGAGACCGAGCTGAGCGACCAGGAATGCCAGGCCTTACTCGACGCGATGGACATGAAGGTCGGCAGCGGCTCGCAGGTCGAGAACTACTTCCGACAGCGGGTCAAAGGGCTAAGAATGCACCCGGTCGCTCGACCGCCCCGGGCCTTGCCGGCCGGCCCCGGAATCGTCTATTTCCAGGTGGAACGCGACCAGGTCTTCTGGCGGGACGTCGTCGACTCGCACACGATGGGCATTCGCCTAAACCTGGCGCATGCAAGTTTCCAGAGTGACCGCATTCTCTCGGTCGCGATCCCTCAGCGTCAGAAAACCGCCAACCTTCAATTCGCCCTTTACGTCATTTGACCTCGCGATGAACGACGCCTTCGCCCAGATCATCAGCCCGGTCGCCCAGTACGTCATCGAGTTCCAGCGCGGTCTGGAGCGCGGGGAAAATCCGACGATCGACCAGGTCAAGACCGACCTGATCGGCCTCATTGGCGAGGCCGAGCAAAAGGCCGCCGTGGCCCGGGACCTGGCCGCCAACTTCGCCCTGGCCAAGTACGCCCTGGTCTACTGGAGCGATGAGGTGCTGATCAACTCGCGATGGTCGCACGCCGATGAATGGCGCAATCATATTCTCGAATGGGAATATTATCGCGAGAATGTCGGCGGCGAGAAGTTCTACGACAAGGCCGAGGAAGCCGAGCGGCTGGCCGACACCGATCCTCTGGAAGTCTTCTTCCAGTGCGTGGCGCTGGGTTTTCAGGGGAAACTGGGCTTCAACCGGACCGAGCTTCAGCGATGGGTCGAGCGTGCCTATGGCCGGATCGCCTCGGGAAGCCAGCAGCCCGATCGGTTTCTGCCCGACGAGCCTCGAGACGCGGAGCCGGCCGGCCTGGTTCCGTTGCCGGGCAAGACGGTGCTGCTGGCCGTCAGTGTGCTCGTCTCGATCACGGCGCTGTTGACGCTCGCCGGCTTCATCCTGACAGTGCAGTGGACGTATTGAGTCACTCAGTGGCGTGGTTCTCGAAGAATCCAAAAGGACCAGGCGGGATGATCGAGACGAGGTAACCGGACAACGGCGTCCGATGGCCGCGACGTGGGCCATCGATGGACGGTAATCGATCATTCCAAGTTCCCGGACCGGCCGGACGCGGAGCACTCATGGGCAGCTTTGGGGGATACGTCTTACAGTGGGTGATGGTGATCGGGACGGCCATTCTCGTGTTCGTCGCCGCCTTGCTGGCGCCGGCGAAGCTCTGGGCCAAGTTGTCCAAACTGCGATGGTGGTTCGTCGGCGTGGCCTTGATCGCCCTGGGCTGGTTCTTCCTGGCCTTCCTGCCGAAGAAGTATCCGACGGACCGGTTTGGTGACTCGGCGTTACCGGAGCTTTTTCGGCCGGGATACTGGGGCTGGATATTCCTGTTCCTGCTGGTTTCGATGGCCTCGGTTTTTGGCCTGGTGGCGCAGCTCCGGGCCGCGAAACGAGCCCGTCGGGTTGAACCCGAATCCGGCACGTTCCTCGAACTGGATGCCGCCTGGGCGGAGATCCTGGTCCGACTCGACCAGGCCAAGATCGACCTGACACGGCAGCGCGTCTACCTGTTGATTGGACCTGACGAAGACCAGGCGGCGGCTCTGGTGGAATCGGCCGGCTTGCAAATTTTCGCGCAAGGACCGGCCGGGCCGGCGCCCATTCACGCGTACGCGACCTCCGACGGCGTCTTGCTGAGCTGCGCGGGGGCCTCGTCGCTGGGCTCGCCCGACGACGACGGAGCGACCGCCCGACTGGAGCATCTTTGCCGCAAGCTCCTGGCCGCTCAGCCCGATTGCCCTTTGGTTCGAGGGGTCTCCGTGCTGTTGCCGATCGACTGGGCATCCCGTCCCGAATCGACCCGGGAAGCCGCCGCCGTGCGCGATGATCTTCAGACGATCCAGCGCATCCTGGGAGTCGGCTGCCCGGTCTTCGCCCTGTTTCCTGGCATGGAAACCGTCCCCGGGTTTCTCGAATTCGCCGGCAGGCTCAGCTCGCAGGTTTCCCCCCAGATGCTCGATCAGCGCGTCGGATTCGCCGTGCCGGGCACGCACGAGTTCAGCGGCGACCTGGTGCAGCGTGGGCTCGCCTGGCTCTCGGGCTGGTTCCACAACTGGACGCTCAACCTGCTGGCCGGCGATCCGTTCAACCAAAGAGGCAACGCCGAACTGGTCACCCTCGACCACGAGTTCCGCCGCTATCGAAGACGACTGCGATCGATCATGGAATCGGCCTTCTCCACCCACAAGGAGAGCGAGCCGGTCTTCTTCCGAGGCTGCTACTTCATGGCCACCGGGCATGACCGCCAGGAGCGCGCCTTCTCGGCGGGTCTCTTGCGAGGGGCCCGGAGCCGGATTCTGGCCGACCACGTGGAAGCCGACTGGACCGAAGAAGCTGACCGGAACGATCGCCGCTATCGCTGGATCGCGCTGGGCATCGCCCTGGCCGGCGGCCTGATCAGCCTGCTGACCTGGCTGTTCATCACGACCCGGCTTCCGATGCTGGGATGGAGCGGGCTGATCGCCCTGATGGTGGTCTGGGTCGTGGCCGGCATCCGGCTGCTTCGGCTCTGAAACCTGGCATATCGCCAAGGCGTCCCGACGGTCGTTCGCCAGGTGTTCGCGACATAAGATCGATTATCGGACCTTGGTCGCTTGGTCCGGAGTGGTAAGGATCACCCGCCCACCCGGAACCATTTTGCGCCTGGCTGGACAACGATTCGACACCGCTGGACAATCCGCCGCCACCATCCCTCGCGGGTCTGGATGGCCTCTCACGTCGAACTCTTGAACGCATCGGCACTTGGGATGTTCCTCGCTCCGCGGTCCGCGGATTGCCTGGGGTTCGTCGTTCCGGATTTGACGTCCCCCGTAATTTCGAGGAATTTCCCGATGCCATCCCGCCGTGGTTTCACCCTGATCGAGTTGCTGGTGGTGATCGCGATTATCGGCGTGTTGATTGCCCTGCTGCTTCCCGCCGTGCAGGCTGCTCGAGAGGCGGCGAGACGGGCTCAGTGCAGCAACAACCTGAAGCAGATCGGCCTGGCCATGCACAATTACCACGACTCGTTCAACGCCTTGCCGGTCGCCACGATCGTCACCTGGAGCGCCTCGGGCAGCCCCATTTTCCAGGGCTGGGGGGCCCTGGCTCGCATCCTCTCGTTCATGGAAGGCCAGAACAAGTATAACGCCATCAATTTCTCCTTCTCCAATGAGTCGCCGTTCAACGCCACCGTGACCGGCACCGGCACGTCCACGTTTCTCTGTCCGTCCGACCCTCGCATGGACGATTCCCTGATCGAGGACGGCCTCACGCGCAAGAACACGAACTATGGCGTCAACCGCGGCGACTGGTACGTCTGGGGCGGCCGCGTCTCCACGGTACCGCCTCGCTCGCCGTTCCGAACGAACGTCTCGGTCCGGTTCAGTGAATTGACGGACGGCCTCTCCAGCACGATCCTCGCCGCCGAGGTCAAGACGCGCTTCCCGTTCTTGATGGACTGCGACGGCCTGCTCTTCACGCCGGTCAACACCCAGCCGATCCCGCTTCCCAACGCCAGCCCGGCGAGCATCCCGCAGTATGTGGGCTGCTCCGGCGGCCTGGCCGAGCTTCGGCCTGACTATGGCCACGCCGGTTGGGAGGACGCGAACATCCCCGAGTCGGGCTTCACGACCGCCTGGCCCCCCAACAAGCGCACCCCTGGGCAGTTCAGCGGCGGTGCCAGCTTCGCCGACGTGGACCTCGTCTCTCTCCGAGAGGAGGAAGGCGGCCCCAGCTTCGCCGCCGTGACCGCCCGGAGTTACCATCCAGGAGGCGTCAATGTCCTGCTTGGCGACGGCTCGGTCCGCTTCGTCAAAGACACCATCAACGGCTTCCTCTGGCGAGGACTCGGCTCGGTCAACGGCGGCGAGATCATCAGCGCCGATGCCTACTGATTCCTGTCCACGGAACGCGCCAATCCGTGTTGAGCGTAGGAATCATCAGGAACATCTCGTAATATCAGGGTTGAGGAACAGTAAGGATTCCCTCCCGTAACACGCCCTGCCCTGGCGTCTTCGGAGTCCGAATGATCCATCAACCGAGTACGGCCGAATGAACACGATCGACTACATCTACCGATTCGACCCGGAAAATCCGAGCATCAAGCCGCCCCCTCCCGACGCGGACGCCGCCCGTCGAACGCTCGAAGACGGCAACCGCCTGTTCGCCACCTGGATGACAAGCTGCCGGAACAACGACGTTTCGAAGGGTGAGCCCCGTTACGTGGTGCAGTGCAACGGGCTCGAAGTCGGCATGAACCGCGCTCACGGCAGCTTGCCCAAGCAGGCGCCGTTCGCGGTCGTGGTTGGCTGCTCCGACGCGAGGGTGCCGATCGAGATGCTGTTCGGCCAGGGATTCAACGACCTGTTCGTGATCCGAGTGGCGGGCAACGTTCTGGGCGATGTCTGCCTCGGGAGTATCGATTTTGCCCTGAACGCACTGATGGATAGCGTCAAGGTCGTGGTCATGCTGGGTCACAGTGGCTGCGGTGCCGTCACGGGCGCCGTGGACGCTTATTTGCAGCCGCTAAAGTTCTGGTCGAAGTCGATTTCCCCGTGGTTGCGCTCGATCACGCAACGGATCTTCGTCGCGGTTCGAGAGGCGGCCAATGGCCTGAAAGTGGTCTGGGGCCCCAACGCTCGAGAGGTGCCGGGTTATCGCGAGGCTCTGATCGAGTCGGCTGTCTGCATCAACGCGGCCATGGCGGCCTTCGATCTGCGGCAAGATGTCGAGCGCGCCGGCAAGTGGGAAATCGAGGTCCTTTACGGCGTGTTCAACCTGCACAACCATCAGGTCGAGATGCCGGTCACGCCCCAGGCCACGTTTTCCCCGGACGATGTCCGGCTCGTTTACGCGCCCACCACACCGAAGGAATTCGCCAACCTGGCGATCCGGATGGCCGAGATCCTTCGGCCGAAGACCATGGCGAAGCGGGTCTCACCCCAGTTCGAGCCGGACTTGAGGCCTTCCATGGATCGCGAGACGTCAAACGGCAACACAAGGACGACCGACCTTTCGACGCCCACGGAGGTCCAGGAAATCGACCCAACCCGAGGATGAAACACTCAAGACGATGGCCGTCCGGTTCCCGGCTCGGACACCCTCCCCTGCCCTTCCAGGCGGTTCAGGAGTCGGAGCAGGCCGTCGAGGATCGTCAACGGGTGAGGTGGAAACCCCGGAATGAACAGATCGACCGGAAGCAGGCCGGTCACTCCGTTGTGCACTTCGGGATGCCCCAGAAACGGCCCGCCGGAGATGGCCTCGGCGCCGACGGCGATGACCAGTTTCGGCGAGGGTGTCGACTCGTAGGCGTTCAAGAGCGCCCGCCTCATGTTTTCCGTGACCGGTCCGGTGACGACCAGTCCGTCGGCGTGTCTCGGCGAGGCGACGAACTGGATACCGAAGCGGCTCATGTCGAAGACGATCGTACCCAGTACGTTCAGGTCGGCCTCGGCCGCGTTGTCGCCGCCGGCACTGACCTGCCGAAGCCGGAGCGACCGGCCGAAGAGGCGGAGCATCGTTTGCTCCAGCGGCTTCGCCGGTTCCCACACTTGGCCGCTTCGGACGACCAGATCCTCGCGATGCCGAACCGCGAGCCGGTAGTCCCGCGTGAATTGGATCGCGTCTTCGGGGCAAGCGGCCACACAGTCATTGCAGAAAAGGCAGCGCCCGAGGTCGAGCGCCAGGCCCTGGTCATCGCGACGGATGGCCTCGGTGGGACAAATCTCGATGCAATGCCGGCAGCCGTCCGGGCACCTGGCGTCGTCGAGAATGGGCAGGCCTCGAAACCGATCCGGCAATGTCGGCTCGGCGGCGGGATACGCCATCGTCCGCTTCCCTTGCCTGAGCCGTTCCCGAATGCTCTTGATCATGCCGGTGGTCCTGGCCGCGTTGCCTTACAGGTCGTGACCGCAGTAGGAAAGGTTGAAGCTCTTGTTGCAGAGCGGAAAGTCGGAAATCTCTTGATCCCGCAACGCCATCATCAGCCCCATCCAGTTCTGAAAAGATGGGTCGACAATCTTATAATGCGCGAACCGACCGGTCGCATCGGTCATCGCGACGTGGCAGATTCCGCCTCGCCAGGCGGGCGAAAGCGAGACAGCCAGGGTGTCCGGCAAGAGCGCGCCGACCTCGGTCCGGATCGGCCCTGGAGGCAGAGACCGAAGTTGCTGGAGCACGAACTGGCCGGATCGCTGGATCTCGAGCCATCGGACGTAGGCCCTGGCGAAGACGTCCCCGGTATGCCAGGTCGCCACGGGAATGAAGGCGAATCGGTAAATCCCGGTCGGGAACTCGCGGCGCTGGTCGCGGTCGACTCCGCAGGCCCTTGCCGCCACGCCGAGCAGGCCGAGCTGCTCGCAGACCTCGAGCGAAACGCGCCCGGTATATTCGAACCTCGCCTGAACCGAGAGGGAATCCCAGAGGAGTTTGCAGGCCCCCTCGACGTCTCTCAAAGCCGGTTCGAGTCTCGAGAGCATGCGATCGACCCTGGCCGCGTCCACGTCCCAGAGCACGCCGCCAGGGCGAACCAGACCGCGGCCAAATCGGCTACCACACAGATCGGCGGTCGTGTTGAGGAAATCCCCCCGGAGCCTTCCACAGAACGACGCGGTCGGCAGGTAACCCACATCGTTGGCCAGGGCCCCGAGATCGCCAGTATGGTTGGCCAGCCGTTCCAGCTCCAGAGCAACTCCTCGCAAGGCCTGGGCTCGAAGCGGGGGTTCGCATCCGCCGAGGGTCTCGATCGCCTGGCAATAAGCGTTGGCGTGGCCCACGGCCGTGTCACCGGCGATGGCTTCCATTCGGTGCGGCGTTCGCTTGTCGGGACCGCCAACAAGGGAACGCTCCATACCTCGATGCTGAAACCCCAGCGAAATTTCGAGATGGAAGACGCGTTCGCCATGGCACTGGAAGCGGAAGTGTCCCGGCTCGATCACACCCGCGTGGATGGGACCGACGGCGACCTCGTGGACCTCGGATCCCTCGACCTGGAAGAAATCGGTCTCGCTCGGAAGGATCGGCTCACCCGGCGCGCGACCCCACGCATCAAAGCCAGGGCGATAGCTCGGATGAAAACGAATCGGCTTGAGCCAGGGATGGCCGTCCGGGACAACACCCCACTGCTCGGCGATCTCGCGTTCGAACCAGTGCGCCTGAGGGCAGTCGGGCGTCAATGCCTGATAGCGATCCTTGACGTCCGACGTCAGAACAGCGATCGTGCCGCTCTCGGAAAATCCCAGCACGGCATGAAGACGAACGCAATCGTTGACAGGCCGTCCGAACAGGGCGAGAATCCTTCCCCCATCGGAAACCTGGTCGAGGACGGTCTCGCGAAAGTCATCCGGCCCCAGCCGGGGAATCGCCGCCAGGGGAATCGGCTCGTTGTGGTAAAACCGGCTCGGCGAGGCGATCGCCATCAATGTCCTCCCAGGGTCCGGGCCGCCTCATGAAGAACGGCGCTGAGGGTTGGTGGCACGTAGCAACCGAGAACGAGCACGAGCAGGCAGAGCGCGGCCGGCGGGAGGATCGACCAGAGGGCCTCTCGGCGATCGGGATTGCGGTCTACGGGAACCGTCGATCGCCCCTGGGCCATCGGCAGCACGATGCCGGCCATTGCGATGAAGATCAAGGCCAGGAACCCCAGATACAAGGCGGCCACGAGACCCCGGCCGCTATCGAGCGCCGCCTTGAGAATCGTCAACTCGCTCAGGAACGGTCCGAACGGAGGCGATCCCGTGATCGCCAGAAAGCCAGCCACCCAGAGAACGCCCGATCGCGGCAGCGTTCGCAGGATTCCGCCAACCTCTCGGGTCGACTTCGTTTCGTAGGCGGCCAGAATGTTCCCCGCGACCAGGAACAGACAGGCTTTCGTCAGGGAGTGATTGACCGCGTGCAAGGCCGAGCCAAACGCGCCCGAGCCGCCAAGGCCGACTCCCAGCGCCAGGATTCCCATGTGTTCCACACTGGAATACGCCAGCATTCGCTTGAAGTCGACCTGACCCAGGATGAACACCGCGGAGATCGCCATCGACAGCAAGCCGAAGACCGTCAGCAAGCCCCCGCTGAACGACCCGATACCCGCCGCCGCACAAACCTGATGCGCCCGCAGGATTCCCAGAAACGCGCAGTTGAGCAGGGCTCCTGAGAGCAGCGCCGAGACCGCCGAGGGAGATTCGCTATGGGCGTCGGGCAGCCAGGTATGCAACGGCGCCAGCCCCATCTTCGTACCATAGCCAACCAGGAAGAAAAGAAATGCGACCTTCAACCAGGGAAGACGAAGCGTTGCGGCGTTCTCGATCAGCTCCGATCCAAACAGCCCGACGGGATGACCGTCGCCGTTATACGCGGAGACCGCCAGCAAGAAGTTGCCCAGCAAGGCCAGGGCGATTCCGACCGAGCAGATCAGCAGATACTTCCATGTTGCTTCTAGCGAACGATGGTGTCGGTGGTAGAAGATGAGGGGAGCGCTGGCCAGGGTTGTCGCCTCGATGGCCACCCAGATCAGACCGAGGTTCTGGGCGACGGTCACCAGCGTCATCGAGGCGACGAAGAGCAGCAGGAAGCCGGTGAACACGGCTTCCGGCTCGTTGCTGAAGTAGAGATGCTCTTCGATGTCGACGTGCTGTCGTATCTGTCGCTCGTGCGCGAGATACCCGACACAATAGACGGCCGTGGCGAGGAAGAGTGTGCTGATGATGCTCAAGAAGACGAGGCCGATCGGATCGAGCCCGAGCCAACCACCAAACGTTGGTCCAGATCGGTTGACCCAGGCGGCGGCGGTCAAGCCCGAGTGGGCCAGCGCGGTTCCCAGCAGCAGGGCCCGCCGGCTCCGGTCGTCCCGCCAACGGAACGCGGCGAGTCCGGAGACCAGCGGAAGGAAGATCAGGCAAAGAATCAGCACGTCTTCAGTCCCTCAACGAAGTCAGCTGGTCGACGTCGATGTGGTCGAATTCCCGTCGGATATGGAAGATCGCGATCCCCATGACGAAGACCGCCACGAAGACGTCCAGCAAGATGCCCATCTCCACCAGGAACGGTGCCTCGGGCGCCAGGACCAGTCCAAAGACGTAGACGCCGTTTTCCAGCACGAGGTAACCGAGAACCTGAGTGAGCGCCTTGCGACGGCTGACGATCAGGAACAAGCCGGTCAAAATCGTGGACATGGCCAGCGGCAAGGCCAACGGCGACGGCGCGGGACGTGGCAGCGGTAGCCTCGAGGCCATCCAGAACGAAACCGCCAGCAAGGTCACTTCCAGCACCACCGACGCCGTGAATCCGACCAAGGGCTCGACCTCGTGGTACACGTCGGCGGTTCGCAACGTCCGCGTCAACATCTTTGGCAACACGAGTCCCTTGACCAGGAAGATGACAACCGCCAGAAGCAACAGCCGGAGGCTGAATCCGTATTCTTCGGCCAGAAGCGGCAACAGGCTGATGGCCATCCCCTGCACCGCCGTCAATCGGATGCAGGTGGCCAGCCGGCTCGATCCGACCAGCGTCAGGTTCGTCAGGACGATGAAGACCAGCAGCAGCTCGATGATGAGGCTCATGGCCGCATTTCCCCATAGACCAAGATCAGCGCCAGGACCGAGAGCATCGCCGCGCCGATCAAGAGCTGGGGCACCCGGATCAGCCGCAGTCGGGCCATGGTCGACTCCACGACACCGACCATCACGGCCAGGAGCAGCATGCCCGCGAGAGCGACCAGGCCGTCGACAAGGACGATCCCGCTCCGAGCCGGAACGACCAGGCCCACGACCAGCGCGCCAAGCAGCCACAATTTCAGCGCGGCGGCGTACTCAATGAAGGCCAGATCCGGTCCGCTGTGGTCGAGAACCATCACTTCGTGAATCATCGTCAATTCAAGATGGGTGTTCGGGTCGTCCACGGGGATTCGTGCATTCTCGGCCAGCAAGACGACCACGAGTGCCACGGTCACAAGGATCAGGGTCAGGCTCGAGTGAGACCAGGTGGCTGCCGAAATCGACGCGTGCATCTGGGAAAGCGAAGGAGCCTGGGTCACCCTCGCGATGGCCGCCTGGCCTAGCAGCAACGCCGGCTCGGCCAGGGCCGAGAACAGGACCTCGCGGCTGGCCCCCATCCCTTCGAAGCTCGAGCCGGTGTCCATCGCCGCCAGGACGGTGACCAGGCGGGCCAGACCCAGCAAGTAGGCGAATAGCACCAAATCACCTGGAAACTTCAGCAATGCCGGACAGTTGCCGAGCGGAACCAGGGTCGTCGCCACCAGCATGGCCGCCAGCCCGAAGATTGGACCCGCCCGGAACACCCAGGTTGTGGCGCGACTGTAGACCGCCCCCTTGCCCAGGAGTCGTCGCAGGTCGTAGTACGGCTGCCAGAGCGGTGGGCCAGTCCTGCCGGCGAAGATCGCCTTCGTCCGGTTGATGACGCCGATCAGCAAGGGCGACAGGACGAGGGCCATCGCCGATGGAACGGCGGACGCGAAATTCATGAACCACACCTCATCGAATGCGATTCGCCTTTCAACCCCGAGCGATTCCCAGATACCAGATCAACAAGATCAGGGCCGTCGCCCCGATGTAGAGCACATAAAGATACAAGTTTCCGTGCTGGAGCCATCTTAGCCGCGAGAGCATCCAGTCGATCGACCGGAAGACAGGACGATAGAAGGTCTCCTGAACCAGGTCGGGAACTTCGGTCGCCAGTGCCGACTCTCGAGGAAACAAGCCCTGGGGAGGCACCAGCCGGACGCGCGGTCGAACGATCGCCTTGAAGAAAGTGACCGCGGGCTGGACGTACGACGACGACGTGTACTGCATCCGCGACGTCGGCCTGGTATAGCCGCATCCCCAGGTTACCGATTGACCGACCTCCCGGCCGGTGAGCAAGGCCGCCCGGATCGCCGCCAGGATCAAGGACACGCCGATCACCACCCACGACGCCAGGGCGATCGTGGACAGTGGGGCCACCGCGACCGCGGCATCCGGAGCTACCTTGGCCGCATCGAGCCTGGCCGCGACCGCGACCGCCGGAACCAGCGCCGAGGCGACGGGCGTGGGCATCAAACCGACCAGAACGCAGCAGGCCGACAGCACATACATCGACACCGTCAGGAGCCACCCGGGTCGCTCGGCCTCGGCGGCCCGTGGACTCCTCGGCTCGCCAAGGAACGCGATTCCAAACAGCTTGGTGAACGCCACCGCGGCCAGGCCGCCGATCATCGCCAAGGCCCCGATGACTCCCAGGGCCGGCACCGCCCACGACGTTCCCAGGAGCATTTCCTCCTCGAAGGCTCCCCGATAGATCAGGAATTCGCTGAGAAAACCGTTCAGCGGCGGTAAACCGACAATCGCCACCGAGCCGACCAGAAAGGCGATCGCGGCGGCGGGCATTCTCCGGGCCAGGCCGCCGAGCCGGTCCAGTTCCCGGGTACCCGTCGCCTGCTCGACCACTCCGGAGCCAAGAAACAGAAGACCCTTATACATGGAGTGATTGATAACATGCAATAATGATCCTGAATAGCCCAGCAGCGCCATCGGCAGACGGCCCGAGCTGGTTCCGAGCAATCCGATCCCCAGGCCCAGGGCGATGATCCCGACGTTTTCCACGCTGCTATAAGCCAGGAGCCGCTTCAGGTCGCTCTGGGCCAGCGAGGCGATGATGCCGCCCAGGCCCGAGAGGACGCCGACGCCGATGAGCATCCAGCCCCACCATGCCGGAGAGGCTGGCAAGAGCGACAGGGTTCGGATCAAGCCGTAAATTCCCAGCTTGCTCATCGCCCCCGACATCAACGCCGCCACGAACCCGGGCGCCACCGGATAAGCGCCTGGCAACCATGTGTGCAAAGGCATGAATCCAGCCTTGGTCCCGAATCCGACCAGGGCCAGGAGGAACAACAGGTTGGCGGCCGACGGCGCGATGGTCGCGGTCGAGGCCCCTCCGACCGCGAAGTCGAGCGTTCCCGAGTGGTCGCTCAGGAGAACGAAATAGACCAGCAGGAACGCCGTCCCCAGATGGGTCGCGATCAGGTAAATTCGGCCCACTTCTCGCGCCTCGGATCGCTCGTGTTCGAGCGTCACGAGAAAGTACGAGGCCAACGACATCACTTCCCAGGCCACAAGGAACAGAACGCCATTGCGCGCCAGAACGACAACGACCATCCCCGAGCTCAGCACGTTGTAGAAGAACCAGGCCGGTCCCAGCGCGACCCGTTCCCGACACTTCCAGAGATACGCTCCTCCCTGAATCGCGGCCAGGGCCGAGAGGCCAAGTACGGGGATCAGGAACAACGCGGAAAGCGGGTCGAGTTCCAGGAACAGCGAGCCGAAGGGAACATCCCAGGGCCGCTGGAACCGTTCGGTCGTCCCTCGCAAGAGCGAGCCCAAGGCCGGGACCAAACCCAGCGAGCCGCCTGCCACCGCGGCGGCAACACCCAGAATCGTACTCAAGAGAGGCCAACGACTCGCCGACAGTGCGAGCAGGCCTCCCAGCAGAAAAACGGCGACCGCGGCGATCAGTAGCGACATCGTTACGCGTGCTCCTGGCTCGGACCATTCCCGGAGGGGTTCACGAACGAGCGCTCCACACGACGAATCTCGGCCAGAAGCTCATCGGGCGAGGCGCGACGCTCGAGAGCCTGGCGAAATCCGGCATCCCGCAAGAGTCCGCCGATCCTGGCCAGCATTCGCAGATGAGACCGGATCGTCGGACAAACCAGCACGAACAAGGTGTGTACGTCTCTCAGAGTATCGCGACCGAACCGAAACGGCCGGGCCAGGAAACAGAGCGTCAATGTCGGCCGTTCGACCGGCAAGATCACCGGATATCGCGGATGCGGAATCGCGATCCCGTCGCCGACCGCCGTCGATCCCAACGCTTCTCGAGCGAGGAACAGTTGCAGAAGCATCCCCCGATCGCATTTCTCAGGCAGCGTCATGCCAGCAATCGCGGCCTTCAGAACCGTCTCCTGGTCCTCGCCATCCAGGTTGTAAAGAATCCCTCCCGCCATCAACGCGTCGACGACTTCCGGCTCGGGTACGTCCGGCTTGCCAAGACGGTACACCGCGGGCGAGAGGGGAACCTGGCGAACCATCGCCCATTCCAGCAGGTCGGTTCGATTGAAGTAGTACTGACCGTTGATCTTGACGGCCGGCAGGTTTTTTTCCTCGATCCAGCGATAGACCCGGCCTTCCCCCACTTCGAGAACGGCCGCCGCCCCTCCGACATTCAACCACATTCAGGTCGCTCCTCCTTCACCGCTCGTCACATCGAGTTAAATTATTTGTTTTGCTTCATATATTTATTAAATGATTAGATCATTCTAACAATAAGATTCCGTTCGCGTCAAGAAAACACGTCGCGCGATCCGCAAAGCGTCGAAGTTCCCGTTGCGGCCAGGGATTCCCTGGACGCTGACGCGCCGATCGTCCTTGTTGGTCAATAACGACCTGGTCGTCTCATGATGAGTCCAGGGGCAGAATGACGTAGCCCGTGTCCTGGATCATGTTCTCCTCGATCGAGGTCGGCGGACTGCGTCCGACGTTGGAAAATCGATCCTTGATCTGGCGCGAGGAGGGAAGAACGTCTAAGGGGATAGTCGGAAGGTTGGCCGCGAAGGCCAGAGTGGGTAGCCCGTGGAGATCGCCGAATGGTTGTGGAAGCTTGCGGTGTGTTCCGGCATCACGCATCTCCAAAGGAAGCCGGACCGGTTGCGGACGGAAACCGGCTCCTCCGATGCCTCAACGTGCCTGACGAGTCTCGACGCCTTTCGATTGCCAGGCTCAGTGGCTCACCCATCGTCTTGGGGCGTCGATCGGGTATTTATCGTATCGTGACTTCTCAAGGGATTCAATTCGAGTTCCACCGGCTCGAGGACCGCGCCCTGGCGTTCCCTGAATATCATCGTTTTTCGATCGGATCGGTCTGACAGGCGAGGCGAGCGTCCCAGTTCGCTTTCAGCTCAGCCGCGACGACCGACCATTCGTAACGGTCGAGAATGGCCTGGCGGCCCCGGCGAGCCATCTCGTCGCGGGCCTGGGGGGCCCCAAGCATCTCGTCGAGACGGGCGGCGAACGCTTCGGGGGTTTCGGCCAGGAGGACTCCCTCGCGCTCGGTCAGTTCCAGCCCCTCGGCTCCCTTGGGAGTGGTGACGACTAACCGTTCAAAGGCCAGCGCCTCGAGGATCTTGCTTCGCGTGCCGCCTCCTTCCAGCAAGGGCACGGCAAGCACGGCGGCCTGCTCGTAGTAGGGCCGGAGGTCGAGCGGCGTGTCGACGAACCGCACGCCGGGCAGCCGGGCCAGTCGCCGCTTCAGGTCGTCGCTGGCCGCCGAACCGACGATTGTCAGAGTGGCCCTGACGCGCATCAAGGGAGCAATCTTCTCGAGGTACCAGGAGAGCCCTTGGAGATTCGGGGGATAGGACCAGTTGCCCAGGATCAATACCGAAGGCGATTCCACCTGGGGCGCGGGCCTGATGGCCAGGGCCGCGGTGCCGTTGCGGGTGACCAGCCAGGGAACGTCGGGATAAAGCCCCTGGTAGCGAGCGCGATCGAACTCCGAGTAAGCCATCCGAAGATCGAGCCGGCCAACGACTCGAGCCTCGAAGCGCCGTAACGAGTCGACCTGAATGCGACGGGCCAGGTTCCGGCCGATCGGAATGGCCGGATCGGCCAGTCGTTCGAACAGCTCCGACTCGACGTTGTGAAACGTCAACGAGTGAATCAACTTCGACGGCTGGTCGCGCATCCTGGGAAAGTACGAAGCCATTCGGAGTTCTTCGCCGTGGACCACGTCCGGAGCCCAGGTTTCGATCAGCTCATCCACGCGGCGAACAAGATCAGTACTGATCGGATATTCATACCAGGAACGGGTGAAGCGTCCGTGAACGCGGGACGGAAGTGAACGGGAGCCGAAGGTGAAGAACTCGGCGTCGATGCCAGGCCAGTCGAGCGGCCGGTTCGGCCCGGGCTGGACATTCAGCCCCAGAACCTTCAGTTCGACTCCCAGCCGTTGCAAGGCGGGAAACACGTGGTAATTTCGCACCCGGGCCCCCGTGATGGGTGGGTCGGGGCGATCCGCGATCAAGGCAAGAACTCGCATCGGGTCGGATCTGGCTCGGCGTGATGGACGGCTCTTGGGTGGATTCTGTCCGCTCTCGTCTCAAGCACTGCGGCGCGCTGCCTCGGGCCGCCTCGCAAGGTCGGCTCCGGCCCATGGAGAGCAAGAACCTTCGGGGCCCTGGCATCGACGACAACAGGATTCTCTTAGCACGTCAAGGCCTGCTGGACCAAGCTTGGATCGAAGAGAACGCCGCCCTCCGGAGGTTTTCTTGCCGGAGGGCGGCGTTGGAAGCGGAATCGAGAACCGTCAAAAATGAGGCTGGCTCAGGCCAGGAAGAGCCGGGAAAGGCCCCCCTTGCCCTCGCGACGGCCGCTCAGAAGCGAGGAGGCCAGTGTCGCGCTCGGCAACGCATGGGGGCTCCTCGTCGAGGCCGACAAGAGGCCGACCACTGACGGAGATTGGCCTTGCTGACGACGGGATTCGTTCAGGCGATGAACCATCTCGAGCCGTTGCTCGCCAATGGTGTTGGCTTTCCGCGTTCCGACGTTCTGGGCCAGTCCCTTCGTGGAACCCGGTTGCGAGGTGCTCGACGTCGAAATCGTGAGCGTTGACGATCCAGTCGAGACGAGCGGGGGAACGACCGTCGGGCTGCCCGACGAACCCGGATTCCATCCGTTCAGCGAGGGACCGCCTCCGGAGCCGCCGACGCCCGGAAGCCCGGCGGCCGATTGCGTTGCGGCGCCACCGCCAAGCCCAGGACCACCGGGCACGGACAGGGTTGAGCCACCACCGGTCGACGACGAGGAGCTGTAGGCATAGGGCATCGGAACCGGCACATCAAGGGGCAGACCGACGGTCCGGGTCACCTTCTGGCCGTTGGACGACTGCGTGTAGGTCCACAAGGACGTGGACGGTGTGTAGACGGCGGCATCGGCCTTGCCGTCGCCGTCGTAGTCCTGGGGCACCGGGATATCGCCGGAAGCTCCGAGCGAGATGCGCTTCCCTTGCAGTGTCGCCGACTGCCGGATGAGGAACGCGCCTTGCTGCCCCGAAGACAAGGGGGCTTGGTAGATCGCCAGATCGGCCTTGTGATCGCCATCGAAGTCCGACGGAATCGGCACCGGGGTTCCGCCATAGAGCGTTCCCTGGCCAAACTGCACGATCTGGCCCTGGTTGTTGCTGGACTGGCGGATGTACCAGGTCGCCGTGGTGGGCTGGAAGACGGCGAGGTCGGCCTTGCCGTCGCCGTCGTAGTCGGCCACGACCGGCACGGGGTTGCCGCCGTACAACGTTCCCTGGCCAAACTGGATGGCCACGTTCCCGGCACTTGAGCGGGACAGGTAGAAGGTCGACGTCGAGGGCTGGAAGACGCCGAAGTCGGCTCGCCCGTCACCGTCGAAATCTCCCACGACCAGAACGGGACGACCACCGTAGAGGGTTCCCTGGCCGAACTGGCGAACCATCAACCCGTTCTGCGACTGTTGGATGAAGAACGTCGAGGTTGAAGGACGGAAGAAGCCGAGGTCGGTCTTGCCGTCGCCGTCGAAGTCTCCCTGGAACGGGATGTCGCCGCTGGTTCCACCGAAGGAGGGCACGGTGATCGTGCCACCGCCGGTGTAGCCTACGCTGTACTGGCCGGTGCCGGGGGTGTAGGTCGCCGGATCGGCCTTGCCGTCGGTGTTGTAGTCCCCTCCGATCGTGACGACCTTCAGGTTGAGTGTGTTGCTGAGCGGCCCCGAGTTGCCTGCGATGTCGCGAACCCTGGCCTGGAGCGGGATCGTGCCGTTGGCCAGGACGTTGGGCAGTTGCAGCACGAAGTTGCCCATGGCGTCGGCGATCTGCGTGTCGAGCACCGTGCCGGTCGGGCCGATCAGGTCCACGATGGCGTTGGCCGAGGTCGTGCCGATGAGGTGGGGACGTCGAAGGCTCGTCGTGTTGTCCCCCTTGATGCCGGTATCATCCGAGGGCGCAAGCATCAGGCTCGGCTGGATGTTCGGACCAATGGTCAGAATCTGGAGCGTGACGATGTTGCTGGTCGCATAGTTGCCGGCGATGTCGGAGGTGCGTGCCTCCACCTGATAGGTGCCATCGCTCAGATTGTTAGGGAACTGGACCGTGAAGGTCCCGTCATTGGCGACGATGATCGGCGGATTACCGAAAATCTGAGTCGGTGGCTGAGGCGTGGGGGTGATGATCCCGCCAGGGGTTCCGGTGATGTTGCCCAGCACGTCGATGAGCTGGACATAGAATCCGGGCTGGCCGGTGCCCGAGAGCCTTGGCCGCTTGACGTTGGTGATGTTGTCGCCCACGACCCCCGAGTCGTCGGCGGCGACCAGTTTGAGCGTCGGCGTGACGATGTTGGGCTGGAGGATCTGGATGTGAATGATCGGGCTCAGGTCGCTGAGATTGCCCGCCACGTCCAGAACGCGAACCCGGAAATCATAACTGCCTTGCGTCAGTGGGTTGGTGGGCTTGACCGAGTACAGGCCATTCGAGGCGATCGAGGCGGTGCCGACGACCGTGACGTTCCCCAACGAGTCCTGCTGAACGAGCTGGATCTGGTTGTTCTGGGTGACCATCGGGTCGTTCGGATTGGCGAGCGTGTTCGCCTCGGCGGTACCCGTGAAGAACGGCTGAGTCACGTTGGTGATGTTGTCACCGACGACGCCGGAATCGCTGCCGCCGGACGGGTTGTTCGGGTCGAGGATGGGGGCCGCCGGAGTGGCCGGCTTCTGGGTATCGACGCGAACCAACAGCACCGAGCTGAAGTTGCTCGTGTTCCCCGCCAGATCGACGAGTTGGGCCTTGTAGGCGTAGGTGCCGTCCGGGGAAACCGGTCCCGGATCGACGATGGTGACCGTGCCGTTTCCTTGCTGGGGCGTGCCCACCGCCCCGCCGTTGCGGAAGAGGGTCACCTGCGTGTTTTGCTCGGTCAACGAGAAGTTGACCTGGAACTGAAGGTTGCTGCTGAGGTTGGTAATCTGGTCGTTGTTGCTCAGGCCGGTGTCACTGGCCGGCAAGAGCAAGGGCTGGAGCGGATCGGCCGGCGGGGTGGTATCGAGGGTGAACTGGAAGGTGGCCATGTTCCCCTTGGTCCCCGAAAGATCGGTGGCCTGCACGCCGATCGTCTTGAGGCCGTCGCTGGAACCATCGCTGGCGAAGGCGCCCGCGTTGACCTGGACGCTGAAGCGGCCGGCCGCGTCGGTCCAGTTGGCCGCCACGTCGGTGGCTCCATTCGGGGTCCCATCGTAGCCGCCGATATAACGCGGGTTGTTCGGATCGGTCAGGTCGTAGAGCGTGATCCGCACCCGGCTGCCGAAGGCGGTCTGCTCGCTGAGTCCGTCGACGATCGGGTTGGTAACGTTGGTGTACTGGTCGGTGTTCGACAGACCGCTGTCGCTGGCCGGATCGATTCCCAGAATCCGAGGCTGGCCATCCTGGTTGGGGAAGACGATCGGCGCCAGCCGGATGGCGAACATGCCACGGCCGTAGGTGGTCGCCAGCAAGATGTTCGGGCCGGTTGAGACATCAGGCCGCCCCGTCGTCGGGTCGATGTTGCCCAGCGACATGTCGAGGTCGGTGACGTGAGCGTTGGGCAGGTAACCGCCATCGACTGGCGCGCCGTTGAGACTCGCGTCGGGGAACGGCGTCCAGGTCTTGCCGTTGTCATACGAGCGGAAGACCCCCCCTTCCCCGGCGACGTAAAGCATCGGATGCGTCGGGCCGCTGGGGTTGCTCAGATCGTCGGGAATGACGTAACGCCAATCCGCCTGGATCGCCGTCAGGTACTTGAGTTGAAAATCGGCCATCGAGGCGTCGCCGAACGGCACGGTCTTGATCTGGAACAGGTTGCCGGTGATCTTCTGCCAGGTCGCCCCGGAGGCGAGCGAATCCGTAATGTGGAAGACGCCGGTCGAGGTCACGGCATAGGCTTCGTGGCTGCCCCGGGTCGGGTTGGTGACGATCATCTGCAACGGCGATCCGTCCAGGCCGCTGGAGACGTTGATCCACTGGTTGCCGTTGGCGCCGCCGCCGGTCTGGGTGATGTAAACGTGGCCCCCGGAGGTGCCGGCATAAAGGAAGTTGTCCAGGTTGCCGATGCCCGCCGGGCCGTTCGGATCGGGAGCGCCATAGGCCAGCGCCGGGGCATAGGTCCCGTCGAGGGCCCCCGGATCGCCAATGACGTTCCAGAACTTGCCCTGGGTCTCGGTGCCGAAGATCCGGCCCGCTTGCGAGCTGATGATGATCTGGTCGCCGTTGAGCGGGTTGACCGCGAAGTTCGACCCGCCGGTGAACGGCCATTGCGGGTCGGGCACGGGACCGGAGTTGCTCTGCTGGAGCAGGCCGAAGGTCCGGCCAATACCGTTGACTTGGAAGAAGTCGGTCTTGCCGCCGCCGCAGCAGGGCCACCAATACTGGTAGAGGGTCCCCTTCCCTTGCTGGTCGGTGGCCACGCCGGCGGCATCACCGCCGGGACCGCTCCAGTTGATGTCGCCAGACGTGAGCACATCTCCAGAAGAAAACGGACCGCCGTTGTCCTGGGCGCTGCCGTAGAACATGGCCCCGGCGATCTGGGCGGCCAGGTTGCTCGGCTGCGCCGCCCCGTAATAGAACTGGGTAATCTGGAGGTTGCCGTTGCGGCTGCCGATCGGTGACTCGGCTGTGCCGATGCCGTTCTGGAACGTGCCGTTGTTATCGACCGTGGTGAACACGCCTTGATCGTCGCCGATGATGATCCGGGCGTGCCCGGTCACTGGGTCGACCATTGTGACCACGCGGTGCTGGTCGGTCCCGCCGATGTCAAACGGGATCCACTTGGCATTGGCCCCCGTATTGGTGAACTGGGCCGAGTTGACCACGCTGATGGTGGCGTTGGCGTTGAATGGGTCGAACGGGTTGCGGATCAGGTTCAGCCAGTTTGGAACGGGGAAAAGCCCGGCCAGAACGCCCGGCGCCGGCAGGTTGTTCGGGTCATTGGCCGTGACACGGCCGGTGGTCGAGAGCATCAGCAAGCCACCATCGGGCTTGCTGTTGTCGTAGCCGACCAGAGCGTGAGGATCGCTCAGGCCGGTCGTGTCGATCCGGAGGTAGCCCGAGGGAGGACCATCCAGCGTGCCCCCGACGTAGACGACGTTGGGGTTGGTTGGATCGATCGCCAGGCTGACGTCGTAGTTCCCCTGGCCACCCTCGAAGCCGCTGCCTGGAGGACCGGCGAACGGGTCGTAGTCGGTCTTGGTCGGGTCGTTGGTCGGAACCCCGAAGAGCTGGACCAGGCCTCCGATCGTCGCCGGCGGGATGGTCTTGAGCAGGACCTTGGTCCAGTTCTGGCCGAAGTCTTTGGTCAGGTACAGCCCGTTCATCGACCCGCCGCTGTTGATCGACCCACCACCGCCAGGCGTGACGACCAGGGCGTAGAGCCAGCCTTCGTATTGCAGGTCCTGGATCGGGTTGCCGGTCAGGAACGGCTTGGCCAGAACGATCCGCCCTTGCCCGGCGCCTGGAGAGCCGGGGGCCGTGTTGGCCACGGGCACGGGGTAGCCGCCGGTGGTGACGTTCTGGATCAAGGGAACACCAACGCCGCCAAGCAGCTTGTTCCAGACCTGACCCTGGTTGGGGCTGAGGTAGACACCGTCGCCAGCGAACGCGGCGTAAACGAGCTGAAGGTTGCCGTTCTGCACGCCGGTGCCGCTGTTGGGATCGAGCACGACGTCGGTAGCCTGGCCGGCCCGCATCAACTGCCAGTGTTCGCCGCTGTCAAGGCTGCGCCAGAGGCCGCCGTGGCTGCCGCTCAGGGCCGCGTAAACGATCACATTGCCGTCGATCGACGGCCTGGGATCGACGACGATCTTGTACGCGTGCGTCCCACCACTTGTGGCAAAGGTGTGGTCGCGCTGGTTGAACGGCTTGGTGTTATCGAGGCTGTCCAGCAAAGTCCAGGTCGCCCCGCCGTCCATCGATCGGAGGAAGCCGACCCCTGGGCTGCTGGTATCGCCCTCGCCGGTGGCGGCGAAGACGATCGACTGGTTGGGATCGTTGTTGCGGCCGAAGACCGCGAGGCCGCCGATGTTGATTCCGAAGGTGGGGCCGAAGTCGGTCAACGGAATGTAGGTTGGACCGGCTGGATCGAGGAAGTTGGTGGTCTTCCAGATACCGCCGCTAGCGCCCGCGATGTAGACGGTGTTGCCCGAAGGGTCGGACGGGTCGACGGCAATGCCGCCGATGCGGCCCGAGGAGCCGCCGGTATGGTTGAGGTCTCCTTCCCCGCCGCTGGTCGTGCCAATCGGGGCCGGACCGACGGCCGTCCAGGTATTGCTGGCCAGCGGGTTGGTCGGATCCATGGTGAAGATCCGGAAGCTGACCGTCGCCCGGTCGGCGACCGGCTCGCCCAAACCCGTGCCCGGCACTGGCTTCTGGAAGGTCAGTGACCAGTTCGTGAGGGTTCCGGTGTTCCCCGGCGTATCATCCTTGATCTGCAGTGTGTAGGTGCCGGCCGAGCCCATATTCTTCAGCACGCTCAAGGGGGTCTTCGGGTTGAACGTGCCGAAGAAGGGCCGGCCACCCTGAGCGATCGGCGTCTGCGCCGCGTCGTCGAAGACCGTGTTGAAGAACCCCTGGGCACCCCCGGCCTGCCCCACGTTGGTGAACAGCGTGATCGTGATCGGGGTGCCGCCCCCGGCCGGAGTGAAGATCAAGGATGCTTCCAGGTCGGGGTCGAACGTGTGGCTGATATTCAGCGTCAGGGTCAATCCCTGGATCAGGAAATTGTCGGTGACGTTGATGGTCGAGGTCGCCACGCCGGGGGTGCTGCCAACGGCGTCGGGAATCGGCACCGACACGTTGCCTGTCGAGACGGTCACGGGGGTCACCGTGCCGTTGGGATCGAAGCCTCGAAGCACGGCCACGCCAGCGTTGAGGTTCGAGTCGAGCGGGTTGCCCCGGGCGTCCTGGATGTCTGGCCCGAGCGAGATCGTGTAGGTTCCGCTCAGTTCCTGCTTGGGGAAGCTGATGCGGAAGGTTCTCGGATGGGTCGGGTCGGGGTCGGGGTTGCCGGGATCACCGTTGGGATCGGGGGTAACCGTGAACGGCCCGTTGATCAGGCCAGCCGGCCCCATGATACGAAGGATGTCGCGGCCGTCGGTCTCGAACGTCGCCGGGTTCATGTTCCGGTCAAAGACCACGTCGATCGAGCTGACCGTATTGTTCAGAACCAGGTTGTCGCCGGTTTTCGGCTGATTCGGAATGAAGCTGGTCAACACGTGAGGCCCGGGCACGATCAAGGGCAGCGTGTTCTGGTCGAAGGAAACCGAGCCATTGGGCTTGGGCGTCGCGTAGACGTCCGAGCCCTGGCCTGGATTTCCGTCGGCGTTCTGATCCATCGCGTTGCCCAACTGGATCGGGTCGCCAACCTTTTTCTCGGTCCGGATCCGGTCGCTGACATTCGGACTGATCGCGTAGCTGTAGGTGCCCGTCCCGCTTTGCGGAACGAACTGAACCAGGAACTGGGTCGCGCCGAGGCTTCCGTTATCCAGCGGAGTAACAGAAGTCACAGGCACGTTGATGCCAGGAGATGTGCCAGACGTGGTCACGCTTCGGTAGGTCACCGTCACGTTGCCCGGCAGGAACGTCGAGGGATCGACCGGGCGGTCGAACGTGACGATGAAGCTGCTGGCCTGGGGCGTGCCGTCGGCGGCCCTGGTGTTGTTGAGCGTATCGTCGGGCTCGCCGACTGGGCCCATGGTGCTGCTGATGATCCGAGGGCCGGCCGTGATCGCAACGTTCGCCACCCGGATATCGAGCGTGGCCTGGCCATTGTTCGTGATCTGGTTGAAGTTGCTTGCCCAGGCCGGGTAAACGTGCCCGTTGGCGACGGCCAGGCCTTGGCGGCTGCCGAAACTGAACGTCGCGTCCTTGTTCGCGTTGCCCGCCGACTCGTTCTCAGGGATCGGCCCCAGGATCACGGTCTGACCGGTGATGGCGTCAGTGGCCGTCTGGGAGGGGTTGGCGTAAATCTCCGGACCGAACGTCTGGCCACCATCGATGCTCGTGGCGATGAACATCGCCGGACGGGCCCTCGCCGCGTCGTAACGCGCGTCATAGAACGAGACGACCAGGGTGCCGGTCGACTGGTCCACCGCGAGTGCCGGCTGGAACTGCGGCCTCCCGGAGCGGGAGGACGCCTCGGAGAAGCCGTCGCTCGTGGCGACGTCGTCGTTGACCGGGGTCGACCCCATCGTCAACCAGGGATCGTGCAGGTGTTGCCAGGTCAGGCCTCCGTCGTCGGAAACGGCCAGCTCGATATCGGTGTTGTCGGCCGGGTTGGCATCGCCCCCCCCAGACCCGTCAATCACGCGGGTATGCCCCACGTAGGCCACGTAGAGCCGCCCCTGGTAGGGACTGAACGAACCCAGAGTGTTGTCCGAGGCAATCGTCGGCGCCGGTCCAATCCCCTGGTCGGGAGACACGACCGGCCTGAGCGGGAACGCGCCGGCTGTGTTACCCATGACCAACGTCGTGGCGACCGTCGTGGTGCTGCGGAGAGTGAAACCACCCATGCCATCTGGTTGGGCGGTTCGGGCCTGGATGAAGTCGACGGGAGGACTGAATGAGGCCCCAGTGCCGAAGTCGTCCCAGACAACCGTGACCTGCCCGCCCTGAACCCGGCCGTCGGCCGTCCCCTGACTGACGGTCAACCGAGGCGCCCCATAGTGCTGAGGCCCGACGTTCCCGCCACTGAGTCGAACTCGTGGTCCGAACGTGCTTCCGCCGTCGATCGAAGAAAGGAGCTCGATCGTCCAGCGGTTCCAGGGACTTGGCGGGTTTTGTGGCGGTGGCGTGTCGAGAATCCACGAAATGTAGACGTTGCCCGCGTTCGAATCGGTCTGAGTCTGACCGGTGTCCGGGTCGGTGAAGGTGCTCAGGTTATCGTCCACCGCCAGGATCGGGCTGAGCACCTCCGGCACCGTACTGTCGGCGGAGCGATTCCAGGAATAGACCTGGTTGGTCGAGATCGACACCGAAGGACTACCGCCACTGAAATCGAACTTGTTGAGAACAATCGCGCCGCTGGCGTTATCAGCGGAGTGCTGCGAGGTCAACACATAAAATTTGTCGTTGCGGTCGAAGGCCACGCTGGCGTCGGTCACCTGGGCAAAAGCCTTCACCGGATTGGAGGTCGCCGGATCAAGAAGGACCACCGGCACCGCGCTGAACGAGAACCAGTTCGCACCGCCATTCGTGGAGTAGGCCCCTTGGACGAGGACCTTCGTGTCGCCACCCAGCGACGGATCGTTGCGGACCCAGACCGCGACCAGCTTCTGCGGATTGGCCGGGTCGACCGCAATCGAGGGACTGCTCTCATCTCCCCGAGCGTTGGAAAGATCATTTCGACTCAAAACGGTCGCCGCCGGTATCGTTGCCAGCAACGTTCTCGGCTCCAGGTACTCCAGCGCACCCCACTGCAACCGCTGCCGACAGGCTTGTCCCTTCCGCCTGCTCCGTTGTTTCCCTCCACGACCGCGATTCGTCGAGGGGGGGATCCGGACCGGTGCCGTATTCATCATGATGGCGACCTCGCTTCGTTGTGCCGCTACGGAAGAGAATGATGACAATGGTGACGAAATCTTGGGTGGCATTGCCCGAAATATCGAATTCAACGCAGGGGATAAGAAAAGCTTGAAGGCTTCGATCGGGCCCGTCAATAGGTTGACTATTTCTCCTAGTTATCCAAGTCCACCGCCAAACTTAGAAACAACACAGAAGAAGCAACCCACACAATCACGATGATCTCTACCAAAGGCACAACCAAAATCATTCCTAAAAAACTAATGCAAATTGTCAAGCTATCAACCATGATAGGGGCGGTCAAACGAAAAATCGCGATTTCGCGCGACCCAGGGAAATCGCTCGGTGAAGGTCGAATGTCACGGGACGCGCTGGCGGTGAGGGGCGGGCCACATCCTCGCGGATGAGGATGGCCCCCCCTGCCCTGACCGCTCTGGGTGAACGGTTTCCGATCAATTCGCCCCGGGTTCCTCTCTCACGAGGATCCCGCCGTCGGCCCACCTCCAAAGTCGACCGATCCTGCTGGATCAACTGGCAATCGATCGTTTCCGAATCACCTTGTGGCCGGACGCCAAGGCACCAAGTTCCCTTGGAAGATTGGAGCTGTTGAGTCCAGGTCCCTTGGATCCTTGGTGGTCAATCCAACAACTCATCCCATGGCTCAAAGCGACCTTCAACACCTTGGAATCATGTTGATCCAGGGAGACAGGCGTCTCAGTGAACTTGGGAAATGTTGAATTTGGGCAACATAGGCAGCAAGTGATCAAAGCAAACTCGATCGCAAGTTCCCTTGGAACCATTGTCGACAAGGAGTCTTGTTTACAAAGTTTCCATGGTGCCTGTTTGCTTTGTTGAGTTTTATGACCCTGGAACCAGGGTCCCCAGTCTGTCGTGATGTCACGTTATTAAAGCCGACTTGGTGTCTCGTGATTGCGATGACCTTGAGCCCCACTTGATGCATGATTCAACTGGAACTGATTTCTTGGAATCAATGTTACTCGTGTAATTGTTACATTGGAACCCATTTTTCTTGTTGCTACGGCTCCTGGATTTCATGGTCTCTGGATAAATTGGCCGTATGGAACTTTAAGAACCAGGGCTCATTGGTTATCAAAATGCCATGTTAAAATGTGGTCCTTGCAACCTGGCTTTGAAGATTTCCAAGCGATCTATAAACCAAGGCATTAAGGAGCATACAGTAGCATGGTTTCTGAGGAACCATGGTGAATAAGAGACCTTGACACCTTGTCGTCATGGAGTGCCTTGAAGCATTTGGTTTTTATGGAACATGGTTCCTGGCTGATCTATTTCTTCCATGGAACAAGGTATTTATGGCGTATTGCTATCGAGCTTCACGTTGCTTCAAGGAACCCCGAAAACTGGCGTTCTAGAGAACAGGGATACTTGTTGGCCTGGTTGCTGGGTTTCCATTCCTCATGGAATCGATGTTCAAGGATTCCTTGGCATCGAGCTGCCTGGGTTCCCTGGTACCTCAATATCCCAGTACCAGGGAACCCAGGAACCCTGGAAGTGTGTTGACAGGATGGCTTGGGACCGAGAAATCGATTGAACGAGAGACCAAGCTTTCGCCGATAAACTGTTGGCAGAGACAGGATTCCAGGCGAATGGTCGCCACTCGAAGGGCAGGGGGGTCGTTCATTTCCTTGCCGGAGCGTGCCTGGAGCGGGTGAGGATGTCGTCGGAGGAGAGGCCATGCGGAGCGTGGCGATCACCAACGCGAAGGGCGGAGTCGGCAAGAGCACGACGGCCATCAATCTGGCGGCATCGCTGGCCGACTTGGGCCACCGCGTGCTGCTGATCGATGCCGACCCTTCGGGGAACGCGACCCTCGGGTTCGTTCCCACGGGAGCGCCTGCCATCGGGCTGGCCGACGCGCTTCTGGACAACCGGCCCCTGGCCGAGATCGCCTTGGCCAGCGGTGTCGAGGGGTTGGACCTGATTCCTCCAGGAGACAGGCTTGGGTCGTGCTCCGACCAGATGGGAAGCACGCAAGGGCTCGGCCAGGGTCGCGAGTTCCGGGTCCGCCGATTGCTTCGAGGTGTTCACGGCTACGACATCGCGCTGTTCGATACCAGCCCGGTGTTAACGCCCTTGAACGTGGCGATCCTCTACGCGGTCGGCGAGGTTCTGATCCCGATCGACCCTTGCGTGGCCGCGCTGGCGGGTGTTCGCGCGCTGGAGGATCTGATCCGGGACGTGGCGATCTTCCGGGAAGAACTGACCGACGGTGGCGCGCTGGCCATCACCGGCGTGCTGGTGACCCGTTGCGACCGGACCCTCGTCTCGAAGCAGGTCGAAGCGGAGGTGCGTTCCTATTTCGGCGACCTAGTCTTCGAGAAGTCGGTGCCGACGTCGGTGAAATTTCGAGAGGCTTACGCCAGGGGAATTCCCTTGGTGCACTACGATCGGACCACTCCCGGCGCGGCTGCCTACCGCGCGGCGGCCGAAGCGTTCCTGGGAAGGCAAGCGGCGGCGGCTCCCATGGCCGCCGTGACAGAGCAAGGGGGCTAAGCCATGAGCGCTCGACGCGGAGGTATCCCAGGACCGGAAAGCCGAACCGGACTGGTGCGGCCCGCGATGTCGGAAGCCGAGTTCGAACGTCGCCAGGCGATGACGGCCGCCTCGGAATCGGGGGGATCCCCGGTCTCGGTCTTGCCCGATTCGGCCGAGGCGACGGCTCCTGAACCGGAGCCGGCCAGTCGGAGTTCCAGCAACTCCAGCTCGGGTTCGTCTCGTTCCCGATCGTCGAGGAGCAAGCCGTCCAAGCCAAGGCGGGTCCAGCGAATGTTTGCCATCGAGGAAGAGCTCGACAAGAAGCTCTGGCTTTACGCGATCCACGTGGGCAAGGACCGATCGGAAGTGATCAACGATTTGCTTCGACCGATCGTCGCCTCGATGGTCCTGTACGACTCCCGAGACCGACGATCGGGACGTTCCAGCGACAACGACGCTTCGGAAGGGCAGGGGGGAGCCTCCGATTGACCTGGCCGGATCTCGCGATTTGGGCTCTGGCGACGTTTCTTCCCCATCCATCGGCGGGCGCGATCGCGTCAACAGAACCAGCTCGAGTCGGACGCGCCCGCGGGTCTCGCCGCGTGGCATCTCGACCACCGTGCAACCCAACCCGTGTCCCTCCCGCTTGCCAGGCGTGTCGCCTCAACGCGTACAATCGCGGAATTGTCTCCAGACTAACGGATCGTGTCGCACCGCCCTCGTTGGCCCGACCGATTCTGTCGAGAGAGTCTGCCTCCGATGAATTTTGCGTTTCAACTCGATCCGAGCGATGTACTCGGCGTACCTCCCAACGCCTCGCTCCAGGACATCCGGGAGGCCTACCGGGCCAAGGTCAAGCGGTATCATCCGGACCAGGGGGGGGACGAATGGGCCTTCCGGATTCTCCAACGCTCGTACGAGGCCCTCAGTACCGCCAGGGTCGCCGGTCACGCCTCGCAGGAACTCGCGACTCCTCGCCCCTCGCCTCGTTCCAGCGCCGATCGCAAGACCGCTCCCGAACCAGGCCAGACTCGTCCCGGAGTGCGTGACACGCTCGATGCCGCCAGGCTCGTCGACGTGGAACTCTTCCTGCTCCGCTTCGAGGTCAACGACCCCATGGAGTTCCTTCTGGGCAACCCAGCTGATCGCAACCTGAGCTGTTGCCTCAACGTCGCCTGGCCGAGCAGGGAATTCGCCTCGGTCCCGGCCGGCCAGGTAGCTCCCGACGCCGCAACCGTCCTGCCGATCCTGGAACGGATCTTCGAGGCCATGCCAGACCGCACTCAGGCCGTTTCCTCCTGGTCGCAGAGTGAACGGGGACGCTTCCGAGGATGGCTCAGCTACCCGACCGCCAACCAGGCCTCGGCCGCCTTCAAGATCTTTCACAAGGCCCTCAAGGACAGCGGTCTCGGCGCATTCCAGTGGTCTCGAGAGTTGTTCATCCCTCGCGACGATCGTTGACGATCGCCAACGGTGTTCGGCATGCGACGTGACGCCAGTTCGTGAATCGAGGGAGCCGCCGCTCCAAGGATTCACAAAAGGGCGGCGGTTCCCCATCCTTCGCGTCGCGAACCCCTCGGTGACGGCCATCCGGGCCGAGGGCGATTCTTACCAAAATTAGCCATAAAGCCCCGGTTTCAGCCATGGGGATCTAAGGCATGATGTCTTTCGTCGTCAACCCGTTGATTCGACGTCCATTATTTATATCCTCATGTCATTGCCTACAAGAGCAACCGAAACGTCGTCTACTCCTGCAAGTACCACGTCGTCTTCTGCCCGAAGTTCCGACGCCCGGTCCTGACCGATGGCGTCGATTCTCGGCTCAAGGAAATCCTTGTGGACGTGGTGGTCGAGACGCGATCCGAACTGCTCAACATGGAGGTCATGCCCGATCACGTCCACGTGCTCGTGGAGGTCGATCCGCTGTTTGGCATCCACAAGTTCGTCAAGTTGCTCAAGGGACGGTCGTCCCGGCTGCTGAGGCAGGAGTTTCCCCGACTGAGGAGCCGCCTGCCGACGCTCTGGACCAATAGCGACTTTTGCAGCACCGTCGGAGGATCGCCCCTGTCCGTGGTCAAGCAGTACATCGAGAACCAGAAGCGAGTCTGATCCGTGGCCGTCTTCCGCAAGGTCTACCGATTCCGCATGCGACCCACGCCGGGGCAGGAGCATGACCTGCTCCGGCTGGCCGGGGCTCGCCGTTGGGTGTGGAATTGGGCTTTGGCCCGGCGAACGGCGTACGATCAGGAGCACGGCAAGACGATCCCGGCCCGTCAACTCTCGGCCGAGTTGACGGCGTTGAAGCGGCGACCTGAAACGGCCTGGCTGAAAGAGGCCGACTCGCAGGCATTGCAGCAGACCTTGAAAGACCTGGATCGGGCCTTCAAGGCGTTCTTCGAGAGGCGGGCACGATTCCCCCGATTCCAAGCGAAGAAACGGGACGCGGCTCGGTTCCGCATCCACCAGCGGGTGAGGGTCGCCGGGGGCAAGGTCGACATTCCCGAGGTCGGCTGGGTTCGCATCCGGCAATCGCGGGAGGTCGCGGAGCCGACCAAAGGGGCAACCTTCCGACGTGCCGCCGATGGGCACTGGTATGTCTCGCTCACGGCTGAGTTCGACATGCCCGATGCGGCGCGATCCCGGCCCCCGATCCCGAACGGGTTGTGGGTATCGACCTGGGGCTCAAGGAGTTCGCCGTGCTCTCCGATGGTGAGCGGGTTCCCGCCCCGAAGTTCTACCGTCAGGGGCGGCGGAAGCTCCGCAAGGCCCAGCGGGTGCTGTCTCGCCGCCCGGCCGGGAGCAAGCGGCGGGCGAAGGCCAAGGCTTGTCTCGCCCGTGTCCACCAGCGGATCGCCAACCAGCGGGGAGACTTCCTCCACAAACTGACCACCGATCTCGTCCGCGACCACGACGGACTCTGCATCGAGGATCTGTCGCTCAAGGGCCTGGCGAAAACCAAGCTGGCCAAGAGCTTCGCAGACGCCGCGATGGGGTAGTTCCGCCGTCAACTGGAGTACAAGTCCGCCTGGAATCGGAGGCACTTTGCGGTCATCGACCGCTTCTATCCTTCGTCCCGGCTCTGCCGAGGCCGCGGGGCGATCAACCAGACGTTGACGCTCTCGGATCGGCGGTGGGTGTGCGATTGCGGGATGGCCCACGATCGAGACCTCTCGGCCGCGATCAACATCCGGGACGAAGGACTGCGAATCCTCGCCGTGGGGCACACGGAGAGTCAAAACGCTCGGGGAGCCGATGGAAGACCTCGCATCGAGGCTGTCGGCGTCGAACCGAGAATCCCCCGGCTTTAGCCGTGGGGAGTGTCAAAACGACCGATCCCAGATCCGCCAGCGAGCCGCCTCGCGCTTCCCCCTGGCCAGGCCGCCCGAATCACCGCCGTCGGCGACCACCAGGTTCCGGCTCGTTGCCTTTGATCCGATCCAAGGAACCACCACGGAGTCTGCCGGCTCCGAGGTCTTTCCGTCCGAAACCGACCGGGAACCGGCCTTGAGGGAACCGCTCCCCGTCGCACTCCCATCGCGCTCGACCGTGGGAAACGCGGTGCCCAGGCCGCTGCCGCCGAGAGGCTCGCTTGTACTGCCCGTTCCCGAGAGTCCCTCGACGCCCAGGATATTCCCGGCACTCCCTCCGAGCAGGCCCGCGCCTCCGAACGCGCCCTGGCCATTGACCGCGATGCCTCCACCCGACGAGGTCGAGGCTGATCCCGATCCGCCTCCATTGGCGTTTCCACCAGTGGTGATCTGACCCATCTGAACGACCTCGAAATTCTGGCCCTGCACGTACTTGATGTAAGCCAGCAGACCATCGTCCCACCGGGGGTCTGGCGCTCCACTGATGAACCAGTTCGCACCGTTGTCGGCGACGAACATCCCGTAAGTCTTCAACGCCTTCAGGATGATCTGGACCGGCGCCGGAAACGGAGTGATGTCGAAGCTGGCCTTCAGGCGAACCCGCATTCCCATCGGCGGCAGGTTCGGATCGGTCGAGGAACTGGCGTAGTGGGTCGCCGGCGCCACGTAGGCCGCTCTGGTGTTCGCGACCGTGAACCGCAGCGCATGGCGGATCAACCCCTGAAGCATGACCTGGTCATAGGTCACCAGCCCCGCGAAAATGGGCAGTCCGGCCGCGTCGGCTGAGGTCCAGCCGGCCGGCCGCAGCGCATTGGAGTTCAGATCGAAGATGGCACCCCCGCCGGCATCCCAGCTGCCATCCGCGTTGGGATACGCATGGAAGAGCTCGTAAAGCTTCCAGTTCCCCTTGTCGACGACCAGAACGTGGCGATCCCCCGTGTCGTTCGGCCCACCCTCGATCTGCGCATCGGGCGGAATCGGGTACGGACCTGGATCGCTCTCGCTGCCGTACTGCGTGAAGTGGATCGGCACGAACGGCTGATTGCCCGGGACGACCATGTAGGGGATCCCGTTGGGGACGCCGTTCCAGACCGTGCCGAAGTCGGGATGAAGTGTCGTGGTCAAGCCGATGCTGGCAATCAGGTTCTGCGAATTCGGATCAACCGGTGCCTGGGAGATATCCTGGTTCCAGGGGTTGTCATCGGGGAAGGGACGGCGAAGGCCAAGGCTTGCTCCGGCTCCCTGGCCGCCATCGGGCGGTGGGACATCCGGAATCCGCGGCACACTCAAAAACGCCGCCTTGGCGGCCACTTGCGACGCGTCGGAACTGCCGAGATCGCCCGAACCATCCACGTCCGCGATCACGGTCGGATCGATCAGCGGATACGCCGCGAACCCACTGTCGAGAAACACCCCGACGCGAGCGATCAGGGACGCATCATAGGCCCCATAGTCGCGCGAGCCGTCGGCGTCTCCGACATAGGCCACGCCGAACAGGCCACTATCGCCGATCGCGGGCGTCGCACCGTCGTTGACCGAAACGCTCTCCAGGCTCAGGGCCATTCCGGAACCATAAGGCGCCGAGCCAGGAACACCGGCGATCAGATGGAACAGGGTCCTCGACCCGGCTCCCAATGGGGTGGGAGTCGTGTAGAGGAACCGAACAAAGTCCGGGCCGGTTCCCCCAGACGCCAGGGTGCCAGGAATTCCAGGAGCCAGGGTCGCTCCCGAAATCACCAGCTTGCTGGGATCGAACCGAATCGTCACGTCCAACGACGTGACCGGACCCACGTTGCTGAGCGTCAACGGCATGCCCGTCATCGTGTTCGCCGGCGTGTAAACGGCCTGCCCAGGTCCACGAGTCACGTCCGGAACACTGACCGTCGCGACGTTCGACGGCTGGGCCACTGTGAAGTTCATCATGAAGTCGTCGCCCGCCAGGCCATCCGCGTTGCCATCGAGCAGGATACCACTGGTGTCCTTGAATGCGTCGGCGCCGCTTCGGATCTGAATCGTGTACGTATCGTCCGGCAAGACGCCCCCGGTCTTGAGAAACCGGAACGAATCCTGTGACGAACCGAGCACCAACGAGCCGACCACCGGCCCTGACTTCTGACCGATCAGCGTCACGTCGGATGGGCCGAGACCGGCGGATTGCGTTCCGTAAAGATTCAACACCGACGCGTCGAACGCCCGGTTGAACTGCGCGGTGAATCCGCTGGGGTCCGTGGTCAACGAGGTCACGATGAAATTCGGAACCCGTTGCGAGGCGGAGACAGGCCCCACCATCGAGGCTGGGAGGGACGGCGGAATCGAGCCAAGACTCAACAGGGCCCGCGATTCCAGAACATCAAAATGGCCAGTGAAAGTCGCCCGCGGTTTCCTTCTCGATCGCATGGGGGGCTCACTCGGTGCAGGAAAGGATTCGACGGAGACGGATTGAGGAGATTGATTCACGACTATGATATTATAATTAAAAACAAATTACAACAAAATATAATATTACAGTATTTTTTTTGTAAATTTTTTTATCTTTATATAAAATTACTTTTTGTAGATTATCAAATAGGACTTCGTCACCGCGAAAACCATCACGGTGATTGGTTCACAAATAACAACAAAAATCCCAAAAAATGGGCAAAACCGGCCCGATTGGCATCGGATCCGATGGCTGAACCATGGCCGAATTTGAAATCTGGAGCGGTCGGCCGGGCAATCATCAATCGAGACGATTCTGGTCTTGATCCGGCCTTCGAAGTGCACAGATTGGAGTCGATCGCCTCGCGCAATTCCAGACCAATCTGGAGTTCCGGGAAGATTTTTCCCGCGCCGCGTTCGACAATGAGCGACACACCACGGCCTATTCCCGCGTCACCTGAGCCGCTCTTTACTTACTCATGTTATTATTAAATTACAATAATATAAAATTTTCAATTCATTGATTTTATCATGGTAGACTCGTGAATTGTGTTCGAGGTATTGGCGTCAGTCCTGGGTGGTGTTGTCGGGGAAGAGGCTCGCCTGGGTCTCGTGCGGATGCGCCGTCTCTCCCGCGTCGAGGCGGCGGCCCAGCTCCGCCAGGCAAAGCGGTTCGAGCATCGATTTCCAGCGTTTCAGGCCGGGATTCTCGGCCTTGACGCGGGCCATGATCGCGTCGCGCTCGGTGCTAGGAAGGGCCTCCCACTTGCGTCGCAGGTCGGCCTCACGATGTTGGGCAACCTCGGCGTCGCGTTGCTCTTTTTCCCGGCGACGCCGCTCGGCCTCGGCCGCCAGGCGTTCGTCCTCGGCTAGCCGCTCGGCCTCGGCGGCCGGCTTGTAGTCCTCCGGAGCCTGGTAATCGGCCCGGATCGAGGCGACCAGGTAGCCGGCCGGGTTCTTGCCGACTCGTTTGTCGCCGTTCTTGACCATCCAGTCGAAGACCTCGATTTTCGTCCGGATCCGCGAACCGTTCCGTTCCTCGACCAGCTCGTTCGCTGTCTTCGAGGCCACCCCTCGAGCCATCAACAGTTCCACTAATTCGTTGGCTTCGTCAACCGTCGAGGGCTCCGACGACTCCCGACCGTGGGGCCCCCGGATCAGGATGATCCGCCAGCAGCCTCGGGAGACCCACGCATAGCGATCCTCGGACGACAAGGGCTCCAGAAAGCCGAGCTGTTCCAGTTCTTCCAGGGCCGGCTTGAGCCGTCGTTTCAGTTCGGTCGGCGCGTACGAGCGGCTCAGGCCAATGTGCTCGCAGGCCAGAGTGCGAAGGTCGAACTCGAGTCGTTCTCGTCGGTAGAACCGCTTGTCCAGGAACCGGAACATCCGCTTGGTTGTCGGCAGCCTGAGCTTGAGGTAGAAGTCGAGGTCGAGCTGTTTCAGGTTGCCGCTCTGGAAGCTCCGGAAGATGACCTCGTTCCAGCGAAAGCTCGACAAGGGCAGGGGCTCTCCGTCGACGTCTCCCTTCTTGCCTCGCTTGGCTCCCCCCGTGCTCGACTTGCCTGACTTGCCCGCTTGCCGCCGACGCTCCCGGTCGTAGAGGCTGACGTTCTCCAGGATGTGAAAACTCTCATCAACCCAGCTTTTCGCCGCGTTGTCCCACCAGGCGTTCTCGTAGACCAGGACCACGCCGACCCAGCGGTGCAGGGCCTCTTCGATCCGACGGTAGCTCGGACCGGTCTGAGGCCATCCCAGAAGCTCGATCAGCTCATACCTCGAAAAGCTGACCTTCGGGTCGGTGAAATTGTTCCGCCGCTTGGTCAACTGGATCAGGCCGACGATCACCTCGTCGTCGACCGCCGCCGGCAATCCGTGCTTCGAGGGGGCCATGATCGTCAAGCGCCGCACGATCGGCGGGCCGTCCCGCTGGTCCAGTCGGTCCTCGAAAACCAGGGTCGTCTGGCCGTCGGGCACTCGATCCGTCAGCGCGGCGATCGGGAACTCCGCCAGATTCAATTCATCCTTGAATGCATTCTCGATCGCCGGCGCATCCGATCCAACCCGGTCTGCCGTTTCAAACAGTTTTCCTCGTTCCTCCGGCTCGTGCATCAGAATCCCCTTTACCCGCTCATCCGGCGTCCGGATCTTGGGGTTTTCCGGTTTTTGAGGCCGAAAAGCAACAACAAAACAGCGGGCCGCTGTTGTTGTCTTTAGTCTAAAAACAGAAGTCTAAAACAAAGTCTCCGCATCGCAAGGTGTTGAAAAAACACGAGTTCGGGAGCGCAAGTATGCTCGGTTTAACGGTAGTGGTATGCTCGGTTTAACGTGAGTGCACCCTCTAAGTATGTCCGGTGTAACGGTAAAAGTATGTCCGGTGTAACGTGAGTGCACGCTCTAAGTATGCGCGGAAAAACGGTATGGACAAAGTTCGACTATGGTCGGTCTAACGTTACTATACTTATGTACATTAGGTGCATCGCTCGGCCGAGGGGAATACGTGGCCTTGTGTTCAGAGGCGATTTCGTGAGGTATGTCCGATACAACGTGATGGTCTCTTGTTCAGAATGCCGGGCTCAAGTATGTCCGGTTTGACGTGAGGTACGTTTGTTCCGATCGGGTCCGAAAGTATGTCCGGCGCAACGGCCTATACACTCGTGCCGTAAGTGGTCCAAGTATGTCCGGTACAACGCGATGTACTGAAGTTCATTGCTCAGGCCGAGTCGCCAACCCAACTATGCTCGGTCTAACTTTGTATACGGTTGTCCAAAACCCGCGGCTATGCCCCGAATGACGTGATGGACATCGGATCACTATGAGATGGGCCGAGGAGGATGAACCAGGTCGCAAGTATGTCCGGTGCGACGGTACGAGCGAAGATTGGCTGGCGTTCCGAACGAGGCGAATCGGGTCCAAGTATGTCCGGTTTGACGGTATGGCGCGGGAGGATCTTGTGGTTTGGAGCCGCCTTGAGCCGGCCCGATTCGACGGAGTGGCCCTCCAGAGGCCCCAGGAGGCCTTCCAGGGCGTTCGGAGAGGCATGATCGAGGAAAACAGCGACAACACGGGGCGCGGCCGTCCTGGGCGATTCTAGGCTTGCCGTGATGCGCGGGTCGGAACCCTGGACAAGGCCGGAAATTGCCGGGAAACCTGGCCAATTTCGACCACCTCGCGATGGTTTTCGATGGGGGTGGGGCTCGTCTCGTCGACGGCAAGTGTCCGGTCGAAGCTTGGTGTGAGAAATGAGGGAGGGTTACTTGCCTCGAGGGCCGAGGCGGCCCAGAAGCTCTCGCCAGGTGGCGCGGTTTTCCTGGTCGATCTGGTTGACGCGGTTGATCAGCCAGGCGGCGGCCGCTTCGGGGTTCTCTGGCGGAGTGGCGGGGGCGATTCGCAAGGGTGGGACCTTGGGCGGTTCCGGTCTCTTGGGGGCATCACTGGGTCCGAACCGGCGGCGGACCTCGTCTCGGAGCGAGGAAAGCTCGCGGTGCAGCGACTCGACTTTTTCCAGGTGTTTGCCCAGCACGGTCGAGTTCTCGTCCCTCATTTGGCGGAGAACCTGGACGACGTCGCTCTGAAACTCAGCCTGGCGGCGGAGCATTTCCCCTTGCGTGGCCTGGAGCACTCCCATCATCCAGGCCAGGACCTGCCCTTGTGCCTCGGCCGGAACGAGGTCGGGAGGTAGGCTTGGCAGCAGTTCGGCCGGGTACGATGGAGCGACCGACGGCGCTGAGGCCTCGACGCGGGCTGGTACCGACGTCGACGCCGTGGCGGGCCAGCCGCTTGCTGGCGGCTCGATCCGGCACTCGAAACGGGCCGAGCCGATGGTCAGGACATCGCCGTCGTGCAGAGGGGCAGGGCCTCGCAAGGGTCGGCCGTTGAGCCAGGTGGTCCGTCCCGCCAGGTCGACGACGTAGGCCGCGGTTCTGGCCCGCACCAGCACGCACTGAATTCTCGCCGCCGAGGGCTCCTCAACCTGCACGCCGCACGATGACGAACGACCCAGGAAGACCAGCTCCGAGTTGAGCACCAAGGGACTCGGGGGATCCTGGCTCGGGTAGAGGGTCACACGGGTCAGCGAGTCGTCGCGACAGTCAGCCAGGGGATCGTCGCGAATTGTTGCCTCGGGATCGGCATCGGTCTCGGAGACCTGCAGGCCGATCAGCTCGATCCGGCGGCCGGCGACTTCGAGCCACTGGCCCGGCCGGAGCCAGGCCGCCGAGAGCCCCCGTTCGCCGATCCTCGTGCCGCTCCGGCTTGCCAGGTCGACCGCGAAGAGGCCGCGGCGGTCCAGGTGCAGGTACACGTGCCGGCCGCTGACGGTCCGGTCATCGATCAGGATGTTCGCCCCGGCTCCCCGGCCGATCACGCCGTAGGGCTGCTGGATCTCGATGACGCGCTGCCAGTTCGAGCCGATCCCGTTGACGCGCAACGTGAAACGACCGCTCGCCCAGAGCCGAGCCGGGGCAGGGGAGCCAGAGCCGGAGGCAGGCGGATCGGTCGCCATGGAGCGTCGTGAGGAGAGTGGAATCGGAACCGTTGACGGTGACGAGCGCCAGGACCTTGGGTGCGAATTCGTGGAGGGCGTTCAATCTCACTTTATCCGTTTTGCCCTGGAATTTGTAGACGACCAAGTACGTGATTCCCCGGCCGTTCCTGAAACGCGGCCCGCCGGGCCGCCACTGAACGTTGGCGAACGCTCCGACGCCGCTTCGATTGCGGTGCCTCCCCTCGGTTCCAGGCGACTTCGGAGCCGGAACGGGCGACTCGGAATCGTACGGCCCGATCGGAGCGAGGAACCCGTCTCGGCGGACCACGATCCAGAAATCGTGTTCATCGAAACCTGTCGGAAGGTGACAGATCCGTCGGTTCCGTTCCAGTATAATCGCTCCTCGATCATCGATTAGAAGTTCGATCAAGAATGATCTTGTGTGAAAACAGGAGTCCGTCAATGACTCGAGGGCGACGCCTCTGGTGGACGCTAGCGGTCCTGGTGGTTCTGGGATCGACCCTTCGCGCCGGCCTGGCAATGCGCCTCGGGCTGAACACGCCGCCCGAGCCCGGGTCCGACGCCAAGGAGTACGACACCTACGCCTGGAACGTCGCGCAGGGCCGGGGCTATCGCGGCCTCAGCCCCGACGTCGTCGACCAGGATCACCTGACCGCCTACCGGCCCCCCGGCCCCTCTTTGGTCTTGGCGGGACTCTACCGGGTCTTCGGCCATCGCTACGACGTGGTTCGGATCAGCAACTGTCTGATGTCGGCGGCCACGATTCTGCTGGTCTTCGGCATCGGCCGCCGCTGCTTCAACGACAAGGTCGGCCTGCTAGCCGCCGCCGTCTACACGGTCTGGCCGCTTTCCCTCATCTACGCGATCCAGATCGCTTCCGAGCCGCTCGGGACCTTGCTGTTCCTCGGGTTTCTGCTCGCTTGCCTGCGATTCGCCGAGCGCCCGACCTGGGGCCGCGCTGCCGTCGCCGGCATCCTGCTGGGACTGGCCATCCTGACCCGTCCCAACCCCGTCTTCATGATCCCCTTGACCGGCCTCTGGGCTCTCTGGCAGTTCCGTCGCGATCGCAGGGCCCTGCTCAAGGGGCTGGCCATTCCGGTCCTGGCAATCGCCACCATGGTCCCCTGGTGGGTCCGCAACTACCAGGTCTTCCACACCTTCATCCCCCTCTCGACCATGGGGGGATCGGGCCTGCTCCAGGGGAACAACCGGATCGTCGCCACCGACCCCGACTACCACGGCTACTCGATCTGGGATACGCAAATCCCCGAATATGCCGACGCGTTGAAGTCGGCGGGTGACGAGGTCGAGCGCGACCGCCGGGCCAAGCAGTTCGCCATTCAGTGGCTCAAGGACAACCCCGACAAGTGGTTCTCCCTGGCCGTCGCCAAGCTGGTCCGTGGTTGGACCCCGTTTCTCCAGCCCAGTTCGCCGAGGCTCTATCGCCTGGGGACCCTTCTCTCCTGGGGACCGGTGCTTGTCCTCTTCCTGATCGCCGTCGTCCCGACCCTCGTCGGCTTCCTCCGGTCGGGGCACCCCGGCTGGCTGATCCACCTGGCGATCGCCAGCAGCCTGATCATCAACCTCATGTTCTGGGGCGAGACCCGCTATCGCCACTCCATCGAGCCGCTCTGCATCCTCCTCGCGGCCCAGGCCGTGGTCTTCGCCCTGACCGGCTTGGGATTCGGGCTGGAGGGCGTCGTCGCCATGGGAGGTTCCCCTTCGAAAGATTGACGCGTGTTCGGTCAGGGGCGCACTTCACGGTCCACTACCCGCGGCCCGACACCGAGCCATCCTAAGGGTGCGATGCTACCGCTAGGTTCCGCAGCCACGGCAAGGGAAGTCGCCGCCATCGCGCGTCAGGCCACTGCGGCAGTCACGGTCGCGAAGTCACGTCTCAACCTCATCACGGATACTCCCATCGGAGGTAGGTAGAGGGGGTATTTAGGACTAGAATCTTCTCATGTAGTTTGAATTTTATGTGTGTGAGCCAAGAGGATAGTCATCCATTTCAAGAAATATTGGAAAGGCCGGATTTCGAGGAGATGGGCCTCGGCGATTCTCTTTTGTGGGTTCTCGATCCCATCGCCGCCAACCCGAACAGGATCAGCGTCGATCGGGTGCACCTTCTTGCGCGGAAGACGCGACTCGGAACCAACGGTCACAACCAACCTTTGGCTTTTATCGGCTTGCGATCCCAGGGCCGACACGGCGCTCAGCGCGCCTTCGACGCCTCGTGCGACATGCCCAGCATACTCAGGAAGAAGCTGCCGTAGATCGTCTGCACGCCGAGCACCATCGCCGTGAAGCCCCAGAGCGCCACCCGCAGCGTCTTCTCCAGCTCGAGCGGGCCGTAGCCGACCGACCACCAGCGGTAGACCAGCCAGGCGTTCAGGCCAAAGCCGAGCGCCAGCGATGCCAGGCCCGCCAGGAGGCCCCGCTCCAGGTTCATGATCCGGAAGGCTCGGTCCGTGAACGCGTCCGGCGGCAGCAGGCCGCTCAGCCAGCCGTGAATCTTGGCGAACGCTCCCAGCCAGGCGGTCTGGAAGCCCACGATCAACAGCAAGGCCCCCAGCAGCATCGTGTGCACGTCGAGCTCAACTCCGCCGACATGCCTCGGGCCGGGCGTCAGCCAGGCCATCAGGCCCAGGCCGGAGAGCATCAGCAGGGCCGAGGGGATCAGGTAGAGCCACCTCGGGCAGAGGATCAGCAGAAACCGAAGGTGCCGCCAGCCGTCCCGGAAGCTCCGCAAGTGCGGCGGCCGGTCCCGGCCGTCCGGGTGCAGGACCACCGGCACCTCGGCGATCCGCTGCTTGTTTACGCACGCCTTGACCACCATCTCGCTGGCGAACTCCATCCCCGAGCAGCTCAGGCCGAGCCGGTCGTACGATTCCTTGCGGAACGCGCGGAGCCCGCAGTGCGCATCGCCGATCGGGCTGCGATAGAACAGGTTCAAGATGCTCGTCAGCACCGGGTTGCCGATCCACCTGTGGTGCCAGGGCATCGCGCCCGGCAAGATCCCGCCGCGGAACCGGTTGCCCATCACCAGCTCGTACCCTTCCCGCAACGGCTTCAAGAATGGTTCCAGGGCCGTGAAGTCGTACGAGTCGTCGGCATCGCCCATGATCACGTAACGGCCCTTCGCCGAGGCGATTCCCGCCTGCAACGCACTGCCGTAGCCACGACGCTCCACCTTCACCACACGCGCCCCGTGCGCCTCGGCAATCTCGCAAGATCCGTCGTTGCTGCCGTTGTCGGCCACGATCACCTCGCCCCGAACTCCCAGCGCCTTCAGGGTTCGCACCGCCTTGTCGACGCAAACACCGACCGTCCGAGCCTCGTTCAGGCAGGGCATTACCACGGAGACTTCAAGATCCTCGGCAGCCTCGTCGAGAACCGGCGGCGGGACGACTTGGACTTCCATCGGGGGGCCTCGCGGAATCAACCAGGAATGGCACAATCGCGAACCGACGATCAGGATCGTCACGTTGGCGCACCGTTCGGGCGGCACCGATTGCAACGGATCGACACCGATTGTATCGGAAGGAAACACGAGGCAACAAGCCATACCATGCATCGACCACGTCGGACGTTGCCCGCGCGCAACGGTTCCGTCGCTCCGCCACAACGTCACGGCCAAAAAATCCACACAGATTGAGTACCGCCGACATTCGTGCTCAACGGAGGAGAAACGTAGTAAATATCTTGTAATTCTTATATATGCACCTAATCTGACTCCAGTTTTCCCGAAGTCGACCCTGCTTGGTTCGGCTCTTCCAGAACCTTCTGGTGTCCGCTACGGATTGCCCAGATCACCAGCATTATGAGCGTACCCAGTCCGAGCAGGGTAAGGGCCATTCCAATGCGAAACGACACGGGGTTGTAACAGAAGATCAGCTGATGCGTACCCGCAGGAAGTACAACGCCACGCATTGCCCGGTTGGTCCGGAGGATCTCCGCGGGGCGACCGTCGACGGTCACGGTCCAGCCCGGATAATACATGTCTGAGATCACGACGAGACCCGGTGAGCGGAGCCGGGCGGTCAGCTCGATGCGCTGAGGGTCGTCGTGGGTGACGGACACGGTCTCGGTCGGGTCGGGCTCGGCCCCGGAGAGAAACCGGCCGATCTCAATGGGCCGATCGGTCTCGACCCAGGCGATGCTATGGGGATCATGGACTGTCCTGCCCGGGAGGCGCCAGAATTCGTCATTCTGGTAGAGAATCTCTTGCATGATCATGCTGCGGTCGGCGATCTTCAGCCCGTGAATCTTCGGGAGGAGACGCGCCTGGTGCACGATCCACGCGCGAGGGAAGGCCGCCTCGTTACGGAGGATGCGGAAGTCCTCGGTCTTTTCCCAATGGGCCCGCCGCTCCGGCCCGTCCGGGCCGTCAAAGGCGCCGGGCGGAGGGTAAAGGAACGTCGAGCGCGGAACGATCGATGCGTAGCCCCGCACCGGGTTGGACCAGACGAGGCGTGCCGGGACGATGAAGTAGCGGGTGTTCCAAAGGTCGAAACCCCGTCGCGGGTAGTACCAGACTTTTTGCCCCGGCTTCAGGTCGTTCGCACGGGCGATTTCCGCGTCGGGGAGTAGCGCCCAGGGGAGAAAGAACAGGCCGTAGTCGAGGGGCTCGATCGTGTCGAGGTAGAAGGTGGACGCAATTCCCAGCGGAAGCTGGTAATTGGGACGAAGCGAGTTACGTTCCCATCGCGTGATGGATTCAAAATCGCGGGGAGTTTCTGTTCCGGCCCAACCCGACGGCCACCAGCGGCCGACTCGCTCGACGCGGAACGGGCCCGGCGACGGGTTCAACCGTTCCGCCTCCTGAATAATCGCAAGGGCGCGTGGTGTGCCCTCGAACGCCGTTTGCGGAACCGTGACCACGTGATCCCCGTTCGCCAGCCCGAGGTCGAGCATCATTCCCACGAGGGCCATCGCGCCGGCCAGCGCCGGGCGCCTCGACGCGGCTAGTGCCAGGCCGAGGGCCATCGCCGCGACCACGGCCCCGTGGCTGAGCGCCGCGCGGAGGTCGGCGATCGCTCGGGCTACATCCAGCGGTTCGTCGGATGCCCCGGGCGTCGCGGTCAGGTGGTTGAAGGCGGCTCGCAACGCATCGGACACGACCCACGACCCTCCAAATGCGGTCACGCTCAGGGCCAGCACCAACGCGGAGAGAACCACGGCGCGGCGAGAGCGGCCAGCGACAAGGCGGTCCCATCCCAGGCCCGCGAGCCCAGCCACGCTCAGCGCGGAGAATACCAGCAACTTCGGCGGATACCGGAACGACCGGAAGCCAGGCAGAGCCGACGCCAGGAACCAGTAAACACCGCCGTCACCGTCTCGCAGAGATCCGTCGTTGCGGACCTGCCAGCTAAAAGGAGGCTCAATCGGCCCGAGCACGGAATTCCAGCCCGGCACGCAACGCGCCCACAGCAAAGGGCTGGCGTAGTAACCAAGAGCCGCCAGCAGGCTCACGACCGCGACCGCACTGAGCCACGCTCGCCAGGGTGGTCCACCGCGAAATCCGACCGCCGCTGCGGCGAAGACGGCCGTCAATCCCCCAAGGTAAACCGATGGCATCCAGAGCCGGCTGTTCGGTTTCGGCGGCAGGGCATTGATCCAGGATCGGTAGCCGCCTTCGAGCCGGCCGAAGACACCCGGCCAGATCGCGTCGAGGAGCTGAAGCGGATGGGTGCTGTACGGGTAGATGTCGTGGAATCCTTCCGACTCGGCCGCGCGAAAGCTCATGCCGGTGTACTCGAGGATCGGCAGGAGCTGCGCGCCGGTGATCGCCAGCGCGAGAACCGCCGAGCCAACCAGGCCGGCGGTGGTTACCAGAATCCCACTCGGGTCCCGACCCCGCCGCCACCGCCGGACGAGGATCGCGGCGACAATGACCCAGGCCGCGGCGACGAGAGATTCCTTGGGCGGCTTGAGGAACGATGCCCTTCCTAGAACAAGCGCTTCCTTGTGGATCGCTTGGGCTGACCACCAGGAAAGCCCGAGAAGCCCGACGTAAGCCACACTCAAGCCGATCGCCAGCCAGCGGAGGACGCGACCAAGCCTCGAAGGAGGCCGGGACGCGGCGAGCCCGATCGCATAACCGCCGGCGCAGACCACCGTCAAGTAGGCCGCCTCGGGATCGCCGCCAAGCACCTGAAGTGCCAGTACCAGGCTCAAAGCCGGCAACCCCAAACGCTGCCGGCACCGGACCCAGCGATCGGCCGCGAGAAACCCGAGCGGCGCCCAGGCCGCGCCAACCAGGAAAATCATGTTGCTGGTCTGGCTCAGAACCGGCACGCCGAAGGCATAAGCCAGGGCTCCGAGGACTGACCCGATCCCCGAAATCCTCCACCCGCGGAGCAAGACCCACATCGCGGCAAAGGCCAGGGCGACGTGGCCCACGAGATAGGCGCGCACGGCCCAGGGATGCGGCAGGACGAAGAACAGGAGCTTGCCAGGGTAGAGCACCGCCGCCGTGGGATTACCCAGCAGTGGTGTTCCCGCGCTCGCCTCCGGCGCCCAGAGCGGCCAGCGCCCGGCATTCCACTCCTGCTGGATCCGCTCCAGAAGCGGATAGTAATAGTGGCCCGCGTCCTGAAAGGCAAACTGACGGTCCTGAAACAAGACCGGGCGGAAGACAGCGAGGAGAAGCGCGGTGAGGCACGCGATCGCCAAGCTCGACGGCCCCATTCGTCGCATCCAATAACTATCTCGTGCGTTGGCCACGGAGCGTTCGGTCCTCATCGCGGAGTCAGGTCCTGGCGTACGCGCCTTATGTCCTAGTTATCTAAAATGTTTATATAACATATAATTGTTGTGTGATAATAAGTTTATTGCAATAATGATTTTACAAGATTTTCGCATATCTCGCATTGAATATTCTCCCTGATGACGATCCGGTTGCCGTGGTGGGCCTGTTCCGTCCGGAGGGCGCCTGCTCCTCACCGGGACGCTGGAGCGGACGGAGTGTGGAGACTCGGCGGCGGCGCGGCTTGGTCCGGGGAATGTTGTTTACGGATCCGATTGGCCGCGACCGCTTCCTCTCCGTCAAAGATGGCGATGAGAGGCACGTCAGGCGCCACGTCGAGCGTTTTCACGAAAGCGGGCCGCGAATGATCGAGCAGGAACTGTCCCAGTGTGCCAGGAGGGTAGAGCAAGTGGCCCGGACGGTTCATCACGACGAACCAACGCGGTCCTTGGCCGACGGGGGTCAGAGGAGAGGCACGGAGCAGACCCCAGTGGTGCAGATACTCGAAAGTCACGGCGGGGAGGTCAAATCCTACCGAGTCACTGGGTTCGGTATGTGTATTGAGCCACTCCCGCACGTCGGGGGTCACGGCTTCCCAGTAATAGGTCGGCTCCATACCCGCGCGGGCCGCTCCCGATAGACCATTAATGGTCATATTATAATAAGATAATTGCAATGGGTGGAAGCGCCACGTGCTCCACGACCCGGCACCAACCACGACGGTCAGGACCGTGGCGGTCAGGATCCGGGCGATTCCAGGACGGGCGACGCGGTTCAACCATGATCCGATCGTCTCGAGCCCGATGCCAGCAAGGCAGGCCAGGAAGACGAAGGCCGCGAGGAACTGCCGGGCTCCGTCGTGCCCTGGGGCGTTCGGCAAGGCGCGCAGCACCATGAAGAATCCCCAGCAGATCAGGAAAAGCGTTCCGGCCCGATCGCGCGAACGGCCCGCGAGCACCCGCCCAATCCCCAGCAGGCCCACGACCAGGGTTGCCGGCGGGACCACGATTGCCGTCCACACCAGCGTGTTATACCAGGGCAGCGAAAAGCGATAGAGCCGGCCCAGGAACATGGTGGGGATGGGCCTGAGCTGTTCCCTCGTCAGGTTCGACTTGAGAAAGATGTGGACCCCGTGGATCGGCTCGGCCCACCACGGCGGGTTCAGGGCGTAAACGACCATCGCCGCCACAGCGCTCCCGACCAGCAGGGTTCGAAGGCCTCGGCGATCCCGGTAGAAGACCACCCAGGCTGCTAGCGGGACCGGAATGAGCCAGCCGGTGAACTTGGTGGCCATCGCGCAGCCCCAGGCTATGCCAAAGGCGATGGTCCAAGTCCACGGCCGGTCCCGGGCCTCCATCGGTGGATCGACTGCCTTCAAGAACCCGGCGACCGAGAGGAACCAAAGGCAGAGCGTCGGCACATCGTAAGACGCCAGGTGCGCGTGGGCGAAGACGCGAGGCATCGTGATCAGGCCAAGGGCCGCCAGGAAACCGGCGGCCCGGCCGTAGCGCCGGGCCATCAGTCGATAGACCACGCCGACTGTCAGGGCGAACAGCGCCGCGGGACCGAACCGGTACGCGGCCGGTGGTGGCAACGCGTGTCGGGTCACCACCCACCCCGCCAGACCGAGCAAGGCATAAAAAGGTGGATGTCCGTTCGGTTCCTCACGGGCAAATTGCCAGTAGAACCGCAAGGACTCCCGACTCCACGGCGAGGCAACATCTGGCCCCGCGCGCCGCAGGTACTCCGAGCGACGTTCCAGCTTCGACATGATCGGCGACCAGGCTCGGTACGCTTTCGAAGGGTCGCCAACAACACGAGAGAACCACTCCCGGAGCCGCTCCTCGCGCTCGACGGTGAATCCCTCGTCCCAGGCCATTCCATAATCTTCGAGTGTCGCGGCGAGCAGGACCATCGTGCCAAGGATGAGGAAGGCGGTGAGCATCGCATCGGCTCGGTGCGCAAGGAACGCACGGCGGCTTCCCTGCGCCCTGCTTGAGGCTTCCGAGCGATGTCCTCCTTCGGACGAGGATCCCACCACGCTCACTCCCTGGCTGGCGACGTGCCGCACTCTCTGGTCAAAACGAAATGCGATCGTGATTGGATGGGTTGCGGAAAAGGATGTGCTGGTACGCTGTTGGGGATCGTTCCATGATTGGCACGTCGAGCTCTTGTCATGACATTGGCAAGGAGTATCAAAAGACGAGTCCACCTCTACGAAATAATTCGCCTTACTCCTTGACCGGGCCATGACATGAGTGTAGCTTGATTCTACTTTTCTTTACCAGTCCCATTCAGCGACGGTTTGGTCGGTGCGAACGAGGGGCCGATTCTCGAGTTGAGGATTCGTGCGGGACCCATCGCATGAGGCATCTCGCGATCATTTCTGGCCGGTGGCATAACCGCAGGTCGCATGTGGAGCAGGCCCGTTCGTGCCTTTCCACGCTTGATGCTACTGATCCTCGCCACCTCCATCAAGCGACTGCTTGGTCAGCGCGGGTTCGCGGTCAATTCATCAGTTGAGGATCTGTCCAGGACTCTTTTCTTGAAGCGTTTCGCGATCATTCCTGGCCAGTGGCATCGCCGCAAGTCGCATGCGGAGCAGGCCCGTTCGTGCCTTGGCAACCGCTCGCTCCCTCCTCCTTCGATCGTTCATACCTCAATCCCACCTCCCGACGCTTTTCCGAGCGTGCTCAATCTCAGCCTGTCCGCCGGCACGCCGTGACACCACCTGTGTGGGCGCCCGGTCAGATCGGACTTCAAGCCGCGGCCGGCTTCCGACAAGGTCGGTGCCGAGTCGTTCCATGACGCGGACGTGACGCACGACTCGAGTGCCTCAGATAGCGATTCCGCGGCACTACCGGGGGGATCAATCCGGTTCGATAGTGGAGGGCTTCGTGCCATTTGTCCGTTTCATCGTTCATTCCGAGGGGGGAAAAGTCTATGAGGCTGCATGTCCGTCGGGGGTTTACCCTGATCGAATTGTTGGTCGTCATTGCCATCATCGGCGTCCTGATCGCTCTGTTGCTGCCAGCGGTCCAGTCGGCCCGCGAGGCCGCTCGTCGGTCCCAGTGCACCAACAACCTCAAGCAGATCGGGTTGGGGCTGCACAACTACCACTCGGCGAATGACGTCTTCCCGATGGGGCAGGCGGGTGCGGCGAATATTATCGACGCGGGAGCCGGGCACGGCCCGAGCGCGCTGGTGTTCTTGCTGGGGTACATGGAGCAGCAGACGCTGGCCAACGCGTTCAACTTCAACATGGCCGCCGTGATTGGCGCGGCGGCGAATTACACGGCCATCAACTCGACGGTGTCCCTGACGTCGTTGTCACCATTCCTTTGCCCGTCGGACTCGGGGATGCGCGTGTTCCCGTACGGCACGAATTACGGGGCCAGCGTTGGTCCTCAGTTCAACACTTACCCGCGTGTCATCACCTCGCGCGGGGTCGGCGTCGGGCTGTTCGCGTTCCGGGTGG
>CAZRGV010000003.1:0-19728 GCA_964599655.1 uncultured Isosphaeraceae bacterium
CGAACAGCTCGACTCCTACGGGGGCCAAGCTGCAGGCTAGCGACCAGATTCCCATACTGCATCCACGGCGTTTCCTCCGAACCCAACACGAATAGCCGGTTCCGGGCGCCGCTGGTAGAATGTGACGATTCTTGGAGAAGACTCGCGACTGGTGATGTTCGACAGGAGCCGAACCCCGTGAGCCAGATCGAACCGACGACGAAGACGGCCGACCCGAAACGAAACCCCTCGTATCCACAACGTGTTCATGTGCGAGAGCGTGCCCATTGGATGGGCGTCCTGCAGAAGTGGGAGGATCGGATCGCCCAGGCGCGAGGACAGCTTGGATCGAAGAAGGATCGAGCCGCCGCCGAACGCATCCTGGCTCAGATGTCAGGCGCGCGCGATCAGATCGCGGATGCCGCGCGGCGGTTGCCGATGGAGGTGGGCGACCTCTACGAGGAAGACAAGCACCATCTCGAGGAGGCCGTTGCGGCGATCGAGCGGCTGTTCACCCGTTGGGAGAGTGTCTGATCGGAGCGGCGACCTCAGCGACGAGAAAACAACGAGGCGAAATCGACCGCGAGCCCGTAGGCTGATTTCGCCTCGTTGCTATGGGATTCGCGCCGTCGAAGGGTCGTCAACGGTCGGGGTTGCCGCGGGGCCAGTTCAGGTGCTTCGCGAGGAAGGCGAAGGTGCCCTTGCCATCGATCTCGTGCGGGCCGTTGAAATAAGCGATGTCGACGCGGTCGGCGAGGCCGAGGGTGTCGAACGTGCGCTTGACCTTGGCGAACTCGTAGCCGATCCACTCGTCGGGGGCAACGCCGTCTCGGTGGCCCCGCTCCACCTGGAAGGGCCGGGGGGCGATCAGGGCGGCCATCTCGGTGTAGTTGAATCGTTCGGCCAGGCCAAACTCGTACATATCGTACTCGAGGGTATACATGTAGCTATACGACCGGACGACGTTCGTGCACTTGACGGCCCACTCGTTGAAGTCGGCCGAGCAAATTGAGAGACAGTATCGAGGAAGGATGGCCGGGACCCGCATGGCGGTCTTGCCGCCGTAGGAGAGTCCGTAGAAGGCGATGCGGTCGGGGTCGACGCCGGACAGAGTCGAGAGCCATTCAAGAGTCCGTTCGTGCTGGCGGACGATGACCGAGAAGAGCGACGCCTTGAGAGGGTTGGCCCTCCGCTGGAGCTTGCGGAAGTTGTCGTGTCCGATGTACGGATTCTGAGGCGCGTAGACAATGTAACCGAGGTCGGCCAGTTGCGCGCCATAACTATGATAAACCGACTGGATTCTCGGGTCGGCCACGTCCTCGGCGTGCCCCTCGAGCCCGTGCTGGCAGACGACGACGGGCCGCTTCTCGCCGGGTTTGAGGTCCTTGGGGAGCAGAAGAATGCCAGACGCGACGACGTCGGGCCAGACGGGCAACTGCACTGCGTAGCCGGTCCACTTCGGCTCGTCGAAGAGCGCGACGGTCTTCACCGTGAGGGGCTCGCTGGCGGGCGGAAGCTGACCGATCAGCTCCTTGTGGAAGGCCTCGCGATAGGGCGCGGTGGTCTCGGCCCATTTTGCGGGGGAGGACGAATCCGCCTTGGACCAGTAGTCATAGCGTCGCAGTTCGGAGGTGCGGATGAGCCCCTGGGTGTAGTCGACGAGCTGCTGGAGCTGCCGCTTCATGCGGCTCTTGGGATTGAAGTGGGCGCGGGCGTCGGTCAACGATGGCTGGTTGGAGCCGGTGGTTTCACCCACTTCGATTCTCAATTGCTTGAGGAAGAATCGAAGGGGCTCGGTTGAGGCATTGAATGGATCGTTCCCCTTGTTCGTGCTGACGAGCGTGGCCGAGTGGAGCGACCCCGTGAGCGGCGGGATGCGGTCGAACTCGGTGGCGACGGCGGACGCCTCGGGGGTGGTCAGTTGGCCTGACGCGGCGTCGTTTCGGCCATTGCGAGGAGGCGGTGGGCCGTCGACCTCGGGGGCGCGACAGGCCTCGATCAGGAGCGAGCGTGGGGCGACAAGGCTGGCGATCTCGGCGTCGCCGAACTCGTCGAGCAGGCCCCAGACGTTGCGGTAGATCGGCTCTTGCCAGACCCCTTCGCGAGGCCCGAAATAGCCGGCGACCCAGGCCGCGTCGATTCTCGGGTCGACGGCCGCCGAGTAGAAGGCGATCAGCCCCCCTTCCCCGTGGCCAACGACGCCGATCGGGCGCTTCGGCTCGCCGTCGCGTGTGAACCAGTCCAAGGCCGCGCGCACCTTGTCAACTTCGTAGCCGATGATATGCCGGCCTGTCTCATAGGCCATGCGGTAGACCCACTCGCGGTGGGTGAGGTTCGTCATGCGGACCAGGGGATGGCCCGAGAACTCGTCGGAGCGGTCGATCAAGGTCGGCACCAGGACGCGGCAACCGGCCTCGGCCAGCAGGCGAGCGACCTGCGAGTTGCCTCCCAACCCAGGAGTGAGTCCGGCGAGTTGCTCGGGGGTCGCGTCGCAGTCGGCCATCGCGACGACGTTGGCCTTCACCTCGCCCTTCGGCTCCAGCCAGAGGCCCTCAGCGTCGACGCCAGGATAGACGCTCCAGCGCACCGCGAAGGCGCGAAACCGCCCGGTTTCGGCGACCACGGCCGGCGAGTCGGGTGCGGAGACGAAGACCAGTTCGACGGGCGAGACGCGCTCGCCGACGGCGCCAACGATCGTCTCGAAGCGCTTGCGATTCGACTCGATCGATTTCGCGTAGAGCTCGGCCGAGGAGGTGTCGCGCTTCCAGTGCGAGGCCCGCGTCTCGACGCTCGCCGAGAGGGCCCGGTCGAGATAGCGGCCGATCCCGGCGACCATGTCCGAGGCCGGATCACCCCGGTTTTCCCAGAGGGTCGTGCCGGGAAGGGACTGCGCCCTGGCCCCCTGGGCCACCATGCCCAGTAGCAATGCGGCCAGGACGGAACGGACCATTTGATCTCGCATGAGACTCGCTCCTGATTCGAGCCGATCGGTTCCCAATCGACCGACACTCTACGACAAGTGGGATCGAGCCGCCACGAGGTGGCGCGGAGCGAGGCTGGGCCCGCGCGTTGAGGTGCGAACACGAGCCGGGGACGGGATCGAATCGATGAGGATCGTCAACCCGGCGTGACCGGTACGATCCGTTGCACACGGGGTCGAATGATGCGCCTCGGCGCGAGGATGACCGACGATGGAGAACTCGTCGAAGAGTTCGCAGAGCTGGTTCCCTCGGGTGTTGAAGGAGCGATGGGCAGCTTGCGAGGGCGCGAGCTCCCCAGAACCAAGGGGATTGGCTCGTCCGGCGGACCGCCCGCTTGTACGGGCCGTTGAGCCGATCGTGATCGCGTGTCGGGCGAACTCGAGTTGACTCTGGTGGGACCATCGGTTGGTGGTCTCGCCGAGGGAGTCGGGTCCGAGCCCCGTCCCAAGATCGTGGCCGGGACCTTAGCATCGGCGGGCGGGTGGAGCCGCTGAGCCAGCGATTGAACCAGCTCGAGCCCGTCGAGGCAGGCCGACCGCTCCTCGGCGATGGCCGCGTGCGCCTTGAGAAACTCCTGACGATCGGGGAGCCGCCCCGCGTTGATCTCCTGCATGTAGGATTCGAGCGCCTGGATCACTCGGGAATCCTCCTGAATCCTCGACGAAGACGTCGGAACCTGGGCCGGGGACGTGCCGCGATTCATCGCGTACATGCCGAGTCTCTCTCCGAGAAGGATCGACGCCGACGTGGTCTTGAAAGCGCGTTCGAGATGTCCGTGTGCTTCGCCGAGCGCTGGCAAACGATGGACTCGAGCCCGTCATGTTACCACAGAAGCACGATCTCATGCATCAGGAAACTTACACGGACTTTTCCAAATCGTGATGCCAGTAAGGGCACGGAAGAACAGGCGATCAGGCCGCATTTTCTTCGCCAGTTACCCGCGATTCTTGGAAAAGTTTCTCTCGGCCGGTAGGTAACTGCCCGGAACCACACGGATCGGACGCGCACGTTCGCGGCGTCACGAGGCTTATCCGCGCCGAGTCCCGGACAAAACGTGAGACGGCGATGTTGACCCGAGAGGGAACGCGGCGAGACTCACTCCTATGACATTTGTCTTTTTCGCACGGTCCGAGCGAAAAGTCAACCTTGGGGATTCCTGACGACAGAATCGACAGGTCGGCCAGACACCGCCCCCTTTGGATCGACCGGCTTGAACGATTCCGCGAGGGTAGGCCGATCGTTCGTCCACCTCGCTCATGGCGGGAACCCGGGCTGGGTCGCATCACCACGGAACGGGTCGGCGGAGTTTGCTGCCCTCCATGCCTGCCAGCGTTTTCGGAGCCACACGAGAAACCCCGTCTCGAGCACGTGCAAGCCGCCAATCAGGATGGTGTTCACGGTGATGATCAGGAGTCAGAAGGGAGACGGCGGAGGCGGGGGTCTCGGGAGCGTCGTGAAAAGAACGCCCACCGTGTCGAGGAATCCCGAGCTGATGAAAACTGGCAAGGGGAGCAGGAGCTTGGGGATGGTCTGGTCGATCGGTACGTCGCCTGGCGTGACAATGCCTCGGAGTTCGGGTGGGAATACGAAGCAAAGGACGTGCGCCTTCGGCCATCAGCCGCTGAAGGTTTCCAGAGGTGATTTCCGATGCCGACCTTTCAAGCGGCAAGCTCTCCTTCGCGCCGACGACTCGGGCCGTCAACGAGAGAGTGGCCCCAGGTTTGTGGGAGAACGACCTCGGCATGTTGAGGTAAATCCCGAGGAGGGCCAGAAACGAGATGGCGAGGAACTCAAAAATCTAGTTTTGTTCAATAAATGTCATAAGGACAGCAGAGGCAAATGGGGCATGAGACTATGAAGTAATAATTCTGCTGTATGTTAATTATAAGAATCTGAAGACATTGTGCTTGTTCAGAATCACATCTCACAGGCGAGATCGACGTGATCGCCACCGTTGAGGTCAAGCGGGATGATATCGGACACCCACGGGGTGATCACCACGTCGACGGTGTGCGGCCCCACGGGGAGGACGTTGGCGGAGACCGTCCCATTGGGGCTGGTTCCCATACGCTTGCCATCGACATCCATGGTATAGATTGCGCTCGGGATGCGCCCCGCTCGCCAACCGAATTTCAGCCAGACGGAAACCAACGCTGTCTCGATCGGCCGTGATGGGTTTTCCATGTCGTGGCCCCTGTGGCCCCAGTGGACTCGAAGCTCACATCGGTCGAAGCGTATCGGTTTGGGAGATGTGCTTTTTTCAATGCATTCAACGTAAACATGCGCGCACAATATCAATCCGAGGTGTCTTCGCGTTTGTTCGTCGGCGTTGGGGGTACGAGCGGCAGCCAGACGGTGAACGTGCTCCCCTGCCCCGGCGTCGACTCGACGCCGATCCGGCCGCCGTGCGACTCGACGATCCCGTGACTGATCGACAGCCCTAGGCCGGTGCCCTTCCCGACCGGTTTGGTCGTAAAAAACGGGTCGAAGATCTTCTCCCGGATCGCGGGGTCGATCCCGTGCCCGTTGTCGATCACCTCTATCTCGACGCCGTTCGCGCTCTGACGGGTCCGGACTACGACCTGTCCTCGGGCCTCACTGGCGTCGATGGCGTTCGCGAGCAGGTTCAGGACGACCTGATTGATCTTGCCGGCGTAGCAGACCACCGGCGGCAGCGGCTCGAGGTCGAGCCGGAGCTCCACGTCCTGATCCCTGGCCCGGGCGCGGATGATCTCGGCGGTGACGGCAATGGATTCGTTGAGGTCGACCTCCTCAAGGTCGCTCTCGTCAAGCCGAGCGAAGTTGCGGAGGTCCCTGACGATCTTGTGGATCCGCTTCACGCCACCGATCGAGCGGGTGGCGAGCCCTTCGAGGTTCTCGAGGGTATAGCTCGTGTCGATGCGGTCGGCGAGTTCCTTGATGCGTTCGAAGAGCTCGGGTTGGTGGGCGGCCAGCGTTGCGTCGGCCCGCTGGTAGAGTTCGAAGAGCCGTCGCAGGTCGCCGAGGTCGCGGCGGAGCACGGCGAGGTTGTTGGTGACGTACGAGAGCGGGTTGTTGACCTCGTGCGCGACTCCGGCCACCATTTGTCCGAGGGCGGTGAGCTTCTCGGCCTGGACGAGCTGGCTCTCGGCGAGCTTGAGCGCTTGGTGGGCCTGCCGCTCGGACTGGGCCACCTCGTGGAGTCGCTCGTTCTGGATGCGGAGCTGCTGCTCGGTCCGTCGGCGTTCGGTGATGTCGTGGCAGACGATCACTCCGCCACGCGGATTTCCCTGCCCGTCCCTCAAGGGCCGGCCATTGATCAGCGCCCAGATGCCCTCGGGTGCCCGGGGGTGGCAGACGAACATCTCGACGTCATTGACCTCCTCGCCGCGGACGGCCCTCGCCAGCGGGAGCTGCTCCGCGGGGAACGGGGTGAGCTGATCGGGGAGATACAGGCCGTACTGGCGGGACCACTCGTCGGAGGTCGTCTCGGTCGCCCCGATGCCGAACATCGCCTCGGCGGCCGGGTTGAAGACCAGGAAATGCTCGTCCTGGTCGGCCACGATGACCGCGTCGGCCATGCCGTCGAGGATCGAGCGGAGCACCTCCGACTGCTGCCGCAGGGCTTCCTCGGCGCGGATGCGGGACGTGATGTCGGTCGAGATGCCGCAGACGGCGGCGAGGCCGTCGGCATCCCGGATGGGGAACTTGATCGAGATGTAGGTATGTAAGCCATCCTCTTGCGGGGCGATCTCCTCGAATTCCATCGGTACGCCGGCCGACAGGACCTTGCGGTCGTTGGCGCGAAAGGCGTCGGCCCGTTCCTGCGGGAACAGGTCGTAGTCGGTCTTGCCGGAGATCTCCTTTCGGGTGATCTTGAAGAGCGTCTCGAACCAGCGATTCACCAGGAGGTAGCGCCCCTCGGCATCCTTGATGTAGATCACCGCCGTCGAGTTATCGAGGACGGCCTCGAGCAACTCCCGGCCCGCTCGGAGCTTCTCCTCGGCCTCTTTCCGGGCCGTCACGTCCCGAGACGAGCAGTCAATCTCGCGGTACGCGCCGGTCGTCGCGTCGCGCACGCCCCTTGCGGTCGACTCGAACCAGATGTACGCGCCGTCCTTGCGACGAATTCGGTAGGTCACCGTGATGATGTCGGGCTCCTCGAGCACCCTGGTGTGTGCGCGGGCGACTTCGTCACGGTCGTCCGGATGGATCAGGTCGTACGGTGACCGGCCGACGAGCTCCTCGGGCTCGTAGCCGAGCAGGTTCCGGCACGCCGGTGAGACGTACAGATAATGGCCGTCCGGATCGTGTCGCGTGATGAGGTCGGTGATATGCTCGGCGAGTAGGCGATACTGCTCCTCGCTACGACGGAGCGCCTCCTCGAAGCGTCGTTGTTCGCTGACGTCTCGGAAGGCCGCCACCACTGCCTCGACTTTGCCGGTCGCGTCGTGAATCGGGGTCAGGATCGACTCCAAAATCCTCGTCCCGTCTTGCGAGGGCCAGTCGACTTCGACCGACCGGGTTCGGCCCTGGGCGAAAACGTCGTTCCGCTGGGCGTCGAGAATCGCTCGCACGCTGGTGGGCAGTCCGAGATCCTCCAGCGTCTTTCCGATCAGGTCGGCTCGCCCCTCGCCCCAGGCCCGAGCGACGGCCGGACTTACGTAAAGAAATACCCCGTTGCGATCGCAAAGGTAAACAAGATCGCTGAAAACGGACAGAACCGCATCCAGCGTTCCAGCCTGCCGCTGAAAACGTATGGAAGGTCGCTCCAGCCCTTCCTCACCGCGCCGAGCGTTCATATCGCGAGGGTCCATGGGTCGGGTCGACGTCGTCACTCCTCCGTCACTTATGATACATCGACCGCATCGCGACGCGTTGCGAGAAACTCTTCAGAGCGTTCACCGCGCGAGACCGCGATCGTCTGGCCCTCTCGTCACGGTTCCAAGGCAAAGGTGGCATTGGGACTAGCGAAGTTCCAGACGCGATTAGGGCTCCAATTTCGACTCCGACGGAGTCGGGTTCGAGGCCGGTTTGTACAGATGGAAGCTTTGGAGCCATCGAACGCAGAGCCGCGTCCAGCTCGATGGGAGCTTCTCGTTCTGCCGCACACCGAAGTCATGGTCGCCCGTCGCATAGATGTGCAGTTCCGCGGGAATTCCGGCGCGCTTCAGAGCAATGTACATGAAAACGCTATTCTCCGCGTTTGAGCCGCCATAGCTTTCCCTATCGTCGGAGGCGTGGGCCAGGAAGATCGGCGGCGTGTCGGGAGGGATCGAAATGTCGGAGCGGATGCCCTCCTGCTCCTTGGCTTTGAAATAACCCGAATAGCACAGCACCGCGAAATCGGGCCGGCTGCTGACCTCGTCGACGGCATCGATGGGATCGTACAGGCGTTTCTTGAAATTGATCGCGGTCGCCAACGCAAGGTGTCCGCCCGCGGAGAACCCGACCATCCCGATTCGATCCGCGTCGATCCCCCATTCTCTGGCTCGGCTTCGCACGAGGCGCATGGCCCGCTGCGCGTCGAGCTGAGGACCCAGTGGAGGCTCCCCTTTGATGTCCCCGGGGCGGCGAGGACAACGGTACTTGAGGATGATGCCCGTGATGCCGACCGAATTCAGCCAGGCAGCGACTTCCTCCCCTTCGAGTTCCCAGAAGAGGTCCCAGTAACCGCCTCCCGGACAGATGATCATCGCTGTTCCCGAGTTCGTTTCGGGAGTCGGTCTGTAGACCGTGAGCGTGGGCTTCGTCACATTCGTGATCAGTTTCGTCGGTCCCACGAGCGGCGACTGGTAAATCCGGCTCGTTTCTTTGCCCTGGATCCCAACGTCGCCCGGTGTCTGGCCGGGCCAGAGATCGACAACGAGCGGCTCCGCCGCGAAGGTCGTGAGGGACACCCACGACCCAAAGAGATGCATCAGGACTAGGGCAATCGAACGGCGCATCATTGGGCGTCCCTTGAGTTCGCGATGGACTCACTCTGACGAGAGTGAATGAAGTGTGCAAGGCTCGCGACGGTTCGATTGTCTACATCCGCCCACCATTGAGCAACGCCGGACTCCCAGCGGAGTTGACCATCGCCTCCGTGAGCCACCTTGCAACTCGAACGACTTGGGATTCGCTCATGCGCTAAGATCGAAGCGAGTCCCCGAACCCGGACACGAAATAGCCGGAGCGTATAGCACACGCACTCATGCGCTCGCGGAGGACACCTCACGCAATCGGCCCTCGCAGCCCGCCAGGATCCAGAACCACAGCGAGGAGTGGATCGGTTTGCGGTTGTCGATCTTATCGTTGACGCAAAACCCGGCTGCCCGGAAGTGCCGCCCCGTCAACCGACGCTCTTGAGGAAATTCCGGTGGTTCCGAAGGCACACTTGCCCTTCAAGAAGCCGATCGCCTCGGGCGCGTTGTCCTTGGGCGAGATGATCAGGCATAGGTGGAGATCGTCGGGCCTCGCATACCCTTCCGCCGAGTCGATCCGTCGCTGAGGGCACAACTCCCGTAGGATCACGCCGATTTGTCGTTGCACCCTTCCGTGGAAGACCATCCTCCGGTATTTTTCGGAGTGATCACGAAGTGGAACTCGGAGTCCACCGCACATGGAACAGGTTCTGCCACGTGTGCGAGGGCTCGTCCTCCTGACCGAAGGGGCCTTCCCGGTGGGCAAGTCTCTGCCATTTGACGATCCGGTGCATGGCGGATCGCTCGAAGCTCTTCGTGTCAGACGTCGAGAGGGCGTGGCTTCATGACGTCGTGATCGCGTCCGGTAACTCCGCGACGCGCCCTGTGTCCTGCGTTCACGTCACGGACCAGGCTTCGGATCCAGCCTCTCAGGGGAGAACACACTTAATGAACATCACCTTGTTTGTCGGCCTGTTGCCCTTCGTCCTAGCCCCGGCCCCCATTCAGGCCGAGAGCACCAATCCCGCCGACTCCGTTCCCGCGTCCACCAATATCCGGGGCGCGGAGTATCCCCGGATCCATCCCGATCTGCGGGTGACGTTCCGCATCAAGGCGCCGGAGGCTCAGAAGGTCGTCTTCGGGTTCTTTGATAGCCAGCGGTATCCCGCCAAAAAGGACGAGGATGGTTACTGGACCGCGACCACGGAACCCCAGGTGCCAGGGTTCCATTACTACCGGGTGTTCATCGACGGCGCGGAGGTCAACGACCCGTCGAGCGAGACGTTCTATGGGACCGGCAAGGACACAAGTGGTATCGAGATTCCGGAAAAGGGCGTCGACTTCTACCTCCCGAAAGCTGTGCCGCACGGCGAGGTCCGGGAGCGCTGGTATTTCTCCAACACAACCCAGGGGTGGCGGCGAATCTTCGTCTACACCCCGCCCGATTACGACAACGACCGCGATACGCGGTACCCGGTGCTGTACCTGCAACACGGCGGCGGCGAGGACGAGCGGGGCTGGCCGAACCAGGGGCGGGTCAGCTTCATCCTGGATAACCTGCTCGCCGAGCGGAAGGCCAGGCCCATGCTCGTCGTCATGGAGCAAGGTTACGCGCGTCGGCCAGGCGACACGGCCGCCTTCCCGGGCCCGCCGCGTCAACCTGCACCCGGACAGAATCCCCCTCCACGTCCCGACTTCAGCCGAATGTTCAGCGCGTTTGAGGACGTGATGGTCAAGGACTTGATCCCGTTCATCGACGCGACTTACCGCACGATCCCCGATCGTGAGCATCGGGCGATGGCCGGGCTCTCGATGGGCGGCATGCAGACGTTCCAGATCACGCTCAAACATCTCGATCTGTTTTCTTACATCGGCGGCTTCAGTGGTGGCGGCGGGGGTTTCGGCGGCGGCGCCTTCGACCCCAAGACGGCCCACGGCGGCGTCATGGCCGACGCGGACGACTTCAACAAGAAGGTGCATCTGGTCTGGCTGGGTATCGGCACGGCCGAACCGCAGCGGATGTACGAGAGCGTGAAGAACTACCACGAGGCGCTTGAGAAGGCCGGAATCAAGCACGTTTACTACGAGTCACCCGGCACCTCGCACGAGTGGCAGACCTGGCGCCGCTGCCTGCGCGAGTTCGCCCCGCTCCTCTTCGTGAACACCTCCGCGGTCGGCCAGGCCAGACGGCCGCAGCGTCCGCGGCAGCCCATCGTCCTGAACCCCGACGATGTGCCCGCCTTCCCCGATCCGCCAGCCGGGATCGACGAGGAGAAGGACGTGCCCCACGGGCGGTTGGAGATGGTTACCTACGACTCCAAGTCAGTCGGCGCCACGCGAAAGATGCAGGTCTACACGCCACCAGGCTACTCCGTGGAGAAGAAATACCCGGTGCTGTACCTACTGCACGGCATCGGCGGCGACGAGACGGAATGGCAGCGCTTCGCGCATCCCAACCTCGTGCTCGACAACTTAATCGCCGACGGGAAGGCCACTCCCATGATCGTGGTCATGCCCAACGGCCGTGCCCAGAAGAACGATCGGGCGGAGGGGAACGTCTTCGCCAGCGCCCCGGCCTTCGCGGCGTTCGAGCAAGATCTGCTGAACGACGTGATCCCCGCGATCGAGTCGCGCTATTCGGTCCAGGCGGACCGCGAACACCGGGCTCTCGCCGGCCTGTCCATGGGCGGGGGCCAGTCGCTCAACTTCGGACTGGCTCACCTCGATACCTTCGCCTGGATCGGCGCCTTCTCCGCAGCGCCTAACACGAAACCAGCGGCGGAGCTGGTGCCCGACCCAGCGACCGCCCGGCGGCAATTGAAACTGCTCTGGCTCGCCTGCGGAAACAAGGATGACCTGATCCGCATTAGTCAGGGCGTGCATGCCTACCTCAAGGAAAAAGACGTCCCGCATATCTGGCACGTCGACGGCCACGCGCACGACCCAACGGAGTGGAAAAACAACCTTTATCTCTTCGCCCAGCGGATTTTCACGGACCGGCCATCGAGATAGATGCGAGAACCGGCGAGAACGCCCTTCCGATTCCGACGGGCGCAAGACCGCGCCCGTCGGATCATCCTCGAGGAGGGGGTACGCGACGGGAAATGTCGGATCGAGCGGAACGCGGACTCTCACGCGCTCCGGTCCGACTCGCCAACGCTTTCTTGAACTCGACGGGCGTGGCGCTGCGGTCGTGCCTCGAATCCGCCTTTCACGGAATCACATGGAACTGTCCTCTTTCGTTGGTTGGACACAACCCACGCCTCACCGATTCCGCATCGGTCGTGCGGCGTTCTCTCTCCACTCATCCGCAAGAAGAGACAAGAAGAGGCATGGAGGCGATTCCGCAGGGCGACTGGAAGTCGCTTGGAGACGTGCGTGACGCGTCCTGATCTCTTCCGCCTGCATCGATCCGAGGGCCTCAACAAACCGCCGGAAATGATTGCGGTCGTGAATGAAGGTGTCGAAGAGGATCTCGACACTCCGTCCCAGCCTCGCCGTCGACGAGCAACCTTACCACGAGCTCGACAACCTTCGTCGAGGCTTTGGTAAGTGCGACCTCCCTCTTGTTTCCCTGGGTCGAGAGGGCCACGCGGGCTGATGGGGAAACGGGCGATTCGGCTTGTCGTAAGTCCAATGGGCAGGGGGAGAATCGAACTCCCGACACTGCGATTTTCAGTCGCATGCTCTACCAACTGAGCTACCTGCCCGACGGCATGAACGGATGTGACGATAACCCCGGCGCGCCGCTTTGTCAATCACCTGCCGGTTTCGAAATCGGGAACCTCATTTCGGATAAGGATTTCCGGCACGAAATCCGGAGGCGACTTCACCTAAGCCCGAGGGATGTCTTAAGGTCGAAATGGTTGATCCTTGCGCGAATCGTCGTGGTTCATCAGGGAGGCTCGGTCATTTCCGCCAACGTCCTGGGTCGATCCCAGCTGACCCGTTTGTTGCAACTGATTCTGGCCTTGCGATCGGGTCGTTATCCCAATGCACGCGAACTGGCGGAGACCTGTGAGGTCAGCCGGCGAACGATCTACCGGGATCTCGAGGCGCTTGCGATCGCCGGTGTGCCCGTTCGCTATCGTTCCGACCGGCAGGGCTATTACCTCGCCCCGGATTTCTTCTTTGATCCGCCTCGCCTTGATGAGGAAGAAGCCACAGCCCTGATCGTTCTGGCCCATCGCATTGACGTCTTGGAGCGAAATGGCCTGGGACGTGCGGCGCTGAGAGCCGCCACGAAGTGCCTCCTCGGTCTACCCGAGGCAGCAAGACAAAACGCCCTGGCCCTTTCGGAACTTGTTCGCGACCGCGTGGAAGTCACGGACATCGACACTCTTCGAGCGGAGCGTCTCCGAACCATCCTGCAGTCCCTCGGAAAGCGGCGACAGGTGCGAATCTGGTATCAGGAGCCTGTGTCGTTGTCGGAGATCGTCACCAAGTTGAGCCCCTATCGCCTGGTTTTCGATCGTGACGTCTGGTGTCTCATTGGACGATCGAGCCTCCATCGGGCCATTCAGACGATTCGCGTCCCCTGGATTCGCAAAGCCATTCTGACCGACGACTCGTACGAGGTTCCTCCGCGATTCAGTCTGGATCGCTATTTGGGAAACGCCTGGCGGCTCGTTCGAGGGCCGCTGCGTTACGAGGTCTGGGTCCGATTCTCACCTGCCCTCGCCCCCGAAATGGAAGAGGTCGTTTGGCACCCCACCCAGCGCTCCGAACACCGGCACGACGGCTGTCTCGATCTGCGGTTCACGGTAGATGGACTCGACGAAATCCAATACTGGATCCTGCGTTACGGCGATCAGGTGGAAGTTCTGGCGCCGCGCGAGCTTCGCGATCGGATCCGTGACCTGGCACGACGTGTGGCCCAGATCCATGCGTCACCGTTGCAAGTCGTCACCCGCGACACGGGTCGTCCCTTGCCGGCCACTCAGGATCAAGTCGGACTAGGTGGTTGACTCAGAGCGATCTCGGCTTAGAATGGGTTCCACCTACGACGGTCGAGGGCGCATAGCTCAGTCGGCTAGAGCGCACCCCTGATAAGGGTGAGGTCCGAAGTTCGAATCTTCGTGCGCCCACTCAGATCCCCCAGGTTCGCCAACCGGCAAACCTGGAGAATCTGAACCAATCCGTCGTTTTTCGCTTGACATTGGAACGACACCAGTGTACAAGTGACTAGGCGATGGATTGCTCGCCTCTTTACCAGGCGGCCGGTCGGGAGACTTTGCACGGAGCCCGGCCGGCCGCTCCCCAATCCCCCGCGCCCGGGCCAGACTCGCCCCGAGTCGTTTGGCCAGCAACCGGCCCGGCTGCCGGACGCCGGCCCGCTCGCAATCCCGGATCTCGCCGGCCAGCTCGTCGGCCGTGAGGCAGAGAGCCGCCGCGGCGAAGGTCTGGATCGTGACCGGGTTGCCCGCCTCGCGGTACCGCGCCGCGAGGTGCGCTCCGATCCGCCGCGCCAACGCCCCACGATCCGTCTGAGGCTCTCCGATCGCGCGGACCATGCCGAGGACATCGGCAATCGGAAACGCCTCATCCGGTCGAAGCTGGGCCGGTTTCCGGGCCGGTTCCAGCGCGGACCTCGACGCCGACGGCTCCGAGCCGCCGCGAACCGAGGCCGGCAGGGGAGCCACCCCGGCCGGCAAGGGCACGTCGCCGGCCAGGCCGTCACGCTCCTGGGCCCGGCCGGCAAACCAGAGCCGGGCCTTCAGCGGGAGCGGCTTGCCCTCGGCCTTGAGTCGCTCCCAATCCGCAAGCTGCTCGGCCGACGGCATCCCCTCCGACGCCGGGTCCGGATCCGGATTCCCAGCGCGAGCCCCGTCCCGTCCCGTCTTCCGAGCGGTTCCGGCCTCGCATGCGCCCGCGTGCGAGGGCTCAAGAGTCACGGAAGAGGACGGGACGTTTTCTTCTTTTTCTTCTTTTTTCAGACTCTTAAAAGAGGACGGCCGAGATGCTCGCGTCGCAACCTCTTCCAACGTCTGCTCTTCGGCGCAAAAAAGCACTCCGGGGGGGTTGTCACCCGGCGCGCGCCCCCTTGTCCCTGGGCGCGCGCCCCCTTGTCCCTGGGCGCGCGCCCCCTTGTCACCCGGCGCGCGCCCAGCGGTCGATGCGTTGATGGGTCTACGGTCACCGATTCGTCTCTTCGAGAAGCGAATCACGCGTCCTGAAAGTGAAAATGGATCGTCTTCAACGACAATGGCGCCGATCCTGATCAGCCATTGGATCGTTCGCGAAACCGTGGATAGACCAACGCCCGCTTTCTCGGCGATCTCCTCACGCGTCGGAGAGCAGGAGTAGCCCGAACCCGCAAACCAGCTCAGCGCGATAACGACCGAGCGCCGCGCGTGGCTAAGATTTGGGTCCAGGGAAAGCTCCTCGAACACACAGACGAATGGGGCCTCGGGGAAATCACGCCGCATGGTCCCCTCCCTAGGCTGTGGCGTCCGCGATCGACCAGTGAACGCCGATCGGCGTCAACAGCCCGACCTCGACCAGGGCGTGGATGTGCGCGCAGTCCATGCGGCCGTCGCCCAGGAACTCGGGGCAGGTGCATTCGTGAAAGTCGAGGTTCTGAGTGACGACGATCGCAGGGCCCGAGGCGCCGCACAGCGCGAAGCGAACCGTCTCCGCGGGCACGAAGCCGGGCACGAAGCGGCTGCGATGAACGACGAACGACTCGCCGCCGATGCGCAGGATAAGCGTGTTGGCCCCACGCGAGAGGGCCCGAAGATCGGAGCGCGGACGATCAGCGTCCATGCCCGGGGCATGGTGCGAGGATTCAAATTGCGACATGTCTCGACCTACTTTACCAGGGCTCTCGCCGGACGGACTCTTTTGCACGGAGCGCCGGCGACAACCGAAGGAAGGGGACCCACCGCGAAACGAGAGAAACGCCCTCTCGCCAAAAAAAGAATGCCGGGACGAGGTGTGTGAGCACCCCGCCTCCGGCATCCCCTCGACGGAGCCGAAGCCCCGCCAAGTTCAACTGATCAGGACCGCTCACACAGCCCGAGACCAAAATTCGTGGTCAACCCTACCGCGCTGCATGGTTGGCGCCAAGTAGGTTCTACCCTCAACCGAGCAAATCTAGCCTCAGTATTGACAGAGGTCAATGGCATCCGACACGATACTTACGTCGAGACATGACCTTTGTTCCAGCGAGCGTGAAAAAAACCATGGCGAGACCAAGGCGCAAGGCGCATCGCGGAGTCAAGCCCGTCCCTCTGGGCAAGCCCGCCGAGCAATGGCTGGGCAAGCCGCTCGTGCTCCAGATGCGAGGGAGCGAGGCCTGGGCCCAGTGGGTCAGCGATCTCGCCTGGTTCGACCGCACCGACAAGAGCGGCGTGGTCGATCGGGCCCTCGCCTTCTACGCCCGCTTCGTCGGCTTCAAGGCCCCACCGGAGCGGTGATCGATGCCGATCAAGGTCAAGTGTGCCGGCTGCGACCGCACGATGACGTTGCGGGCTGAAGCAGCCGGGAAGAAGCTCGCCTGCCCCGTCTGCAAGACTCCCTTTTATGTTCCCGAATCGCCCTCGTCATCGATTCCGGCTCCAATCCCTAATCCAGAGCCGGTCGAGATTCGGGCAAAACGAACCGGTAGCCGCGTTCCGACGATCAATGGCGACGGCTCATTTGTCGGCGAGGTCGTGGGGGAGTCGCATTATCAGAAGGCCCTCACGGCCATCTGCGGCGGTGTGACGCCGGACGGAGCGCGACATCGTTGCAAAGCCTATCTCATACCAGAAGATGATAATAAATTTGATGCAAATGCAATCCGCGTCGCGATCGACGGTCACACGGTTGGCTACTTATGTCGCGAGGATGCCGCGTACTATCGCATGCTGATGAGGAAACGCGTCGTGCCCCGTGGCATGGTTGGCGTGGAGGCGCTGATACTCGGGGGTTGGGATCGGGGGGATGGGGATCGCGGCCACTTCGGTGTTCGCATCGATCTGGATCTTGATGAGATGGGGGCCGAAATCGGCCTGCCTCTTCGACAAGGGAGACGTTCGAAAGCATCGGGAACTCAGCCTCTTAAGAAAGGCTGTGGCTGCGCCACGCTGCTCTTCATTTTCCTGATGATCGGCATTGGGCATTGGGGAGAGGACGATCCCGAGCGAGACGCGCCGGCACACCCGACGGTGAAGCCACTCCCAAAGCCCGCCGATAAACCGGCCGTCCTCTTGCCACCGATCGCCGCGTTCCTGAAGGAACATCGCGAGTTCGGAACGCCGATCGCCGCGGCCGACCTTCCCGACTGGGCATCAGGTCGACGACAGACGGTCCGCTTCGAAGGCGGCTATGATCTTATGTTCTATCTGGAAGGCGACTCGGTCCGATCCGTCTGGAGCACGTCGCCCCGGCAGCTTGTTTGGGGCGAGACGGGAAGCGCTAATCCAGATCCGCCCATCGGCCGTCCGTGAGCCGCAAGAGGTCGCGGATCATCACCACGCCCGGCGTCGACTTGCCGGTGAAGGCCGCATAGAGAGCCGCCCGGCTCCAGCCCGTGCGGGCCGAGGCCTCCATCACCGTGATCCCCTGACGGTCGAGCAGGGCCCGTAGCTTGGCTCCCAGGGCCCTCGCCTCGTCATCCGGCAGACTCGTCGAAGGCATGACCCCCTCCCGAGCATCCTCGAAAATCCGATGCATGCATACGTGTCACAAGTCCGCGATCCCTAGTGCATGCATATGTGCTTTCGGCGACGAAACGGGAAGGGCCATCCCTGGCCCCTTCCCTTCCGGGGCTCAGAGGAGCCCCGCCGCCTTCAGGGCCGCGAGGACCTCGACCGCCTTGTCCTCGCGATCCAGCAGCCGGGTCACCGCCTCCCAGGCCTCGTCGTGGGTCGCCGCGTCGCACTCGAGGCAGAGCCCGGTCGCCATCACGAAGTCGTCCCGGTCCATCGTCTCGTCGCATCGCTTGCAGGTGCAGGTCTGGGTCAGGGTCGCGTTCATCTTCAGGCTCCGGTTCGCGTCTCGTTTCGTCCGTCCCACACTTACAGTATAGCGTCGTTCATTCGCTTGTCAACCCAGAAAAGACAAAAAGATCCCGGTTTTTTCGCGCGCGCTTCTGACGGCCGATCACACGTATGCATGCATCGGATTTTCGGGGCAGGTTCAGCGCATGAAAAAACCCCTTCCCGTTCGTCCCGGGAAGGGGCACGCGATCCATGAGCCGGCGGAGGCCTTGCTGGTTAGACCCACACCGTTTGGGAGTCTAGCCCTTCACGCGCGTCGATGCAAGAGCGCGTTCAGTGTCCTTTTACTCAACCGCCGATGCCGATGACGATGGTGCCTCCGCGTTTCGAGCCGTGCGGCACATAGCCATAGTCGAGCCCGATGGAGTCGGCCGCGACGTCGTCGAAGAGGTGCATCAGGTAGTCGCCGGCGGGGAGCTGCTCGGCGGGGAACTCGAGCGTCAGCGATCGCACGCTGCTGAAGGGCGCCGACCTGGCCGTCAGCTCGAGCCGCTTGACCGTGGTCGCGTCGGTGACCCACGTCGGCGTCGTCGTTTGCTGGCCGTCCCACTGAAGGAACTTGCCGTCGGAGATCCGCTCGACGATCGCATACTGGGCCTTGGCGGCGTAGCTGAAGTAGAGAAGCTGATTCATGGCTTGCTGGGATCCTTGACCTGGGGAAGCGTCCACCGCGGGCCGTCGGCCGCGAGGACCTGGCCGCCGGCGACGGAAAGGGAAACGTCCTCGTAATGGGCCGAGCCTTCGCCCGGGCCCGAGAGCCGAAGCACGGCCGAGCCGGCGGGTACCGCCGCGGCTCCAAACCGGATGAGCGTGATTCGCGGCGAATCATCCACGCGGTCGCCCGTCGACTCCGCCAGCACGTAGGCGCTCGACGGATAGGGCCCGCCCTCATAGTCGGCCCCGACGTCGGAGGCCACCGCCGAGCAGTCGACGAATCGCAGCACGGCCGTCGGCTGGCCGAAGCCCGAGATGAAGCCGTTCTCAAAGACGAGCTTCGAACGCCCGGCGACGAGGGCCCCGCTGCGACCGGAGCCCTGAATGAGCAGGTCGCGAAGCGAAACGGCCGTCGCGCTGAAGAGGTCGATCGAGCTGGCCGACTGGTAGGCGAAGTCGCAGTCGTGAATGCGAATCGGATAGACCACACCGAACCGCTTGCAGCCCAGCCCATGCGAGCCGCCGTGGAAGGTCACGTTTCCGAGTCGCAGGTTGATGACCTGGCCGAGGGCGATCCCCTGCCCCAGGGCGATCCCGCGCGCCTCGAGAGTCAGGTCCTGAACCGTCACGTTGCCCGATCCGGCCGCATAGCCGCCGTGGTCCGGCAGGTCGAGCCAGAGCATCGTGGTTCGCTGGCTGGTCGAGGTGATTACGTCGACCAGTCGATCGTTCGGAGGCGCCTCGGGCACGACGAGCCGACCCAGGATCGAGGGTTCCCAGGCGTCATAACGCCGGCCATCATCGAGCCGCTGGCGGTCGCGACGCGTCTGAGGCAGGGTTGGATCGGCGGTTTGATAAAGGGCCGCGCCACTCACCTTGAGGCCCGCGACGATCAGGTCTTGCGCCGTGCCGAACCAGTCGCCGCCGCCCCACGCCTGGGCCCCCGTCGCCCCCAGTCCGAACGGACTCAGGTGATTCGCGGCGAATCGCGCGTTGCGCACGAGGCGATCGCCGGCGAGGGTCACCGGCACGGCCTGGCCGTTGACCCAGACGCCGACGACACCGGTCGCGAGGTCGACCTGAATCGAGAGCCGGACCGCGTCGGAGATCGCCGCGGCGAACCGGGCCGAAGTCCTCGCGCGCGTGCCGTCGGGCCCAACCGTCGCGAACGTGAATTGATACTGGCCCTGGTTCGGGTCGAGCGTCTTGCTCACCCGAACCAGGGCCAGTATCAATTCACGCGCG
>CAZRGV010000003.1:19796-21325 GCA_964599655.1 uncultured Isosphaeraceae bacterium
GAGCGACTCATAGCCGGTCGGCCCGCCCTGATCCAGAGGACCTCCGAACGAGGCAAGCCGCGTGTCCCCTCGCAGTCGAATGGCCCGCCGGCCGACGAGCGAATCGAGGTGATTGATTGCGAGAGGTCGGCGCTTCATGCCGATAAGGAGGACGTCGCCGATGTGATCGTTGTTGCGGATGAGCCTTGACGCCGGGCCCTCGCCGACGAGGGTGATGTCCGACCGATCGACGAGGATCGGTCGATCGACCCACCAGTCGCCGCTGGGGATCCGCACGATCCCCGGCCGATCGCCGGGGAGCTGGTCGAGCGCGGCCTGGATCGCCGCCCGCGTGGTGGCCGCGTTCGCCTCGCCCTCAATCGCGCCGCAATCGATGATATCCATGGTTGTTTTTCGGAGAGGAGTTTCTCGCAAAGACGCCAAGTCGGGAAGAGCAAATTCAAGAGATTCTTGATTTCTTCCCTTTGCGGCCCTGGCGTCTTTGCGAGAGATCGGTCTTTCTTCTGAGCTTGGGCATCAGGCGCGGCCCTGGCAGCCGCAGTCGCTCTTGCGGGCCTTCGCGGTTTCGAGGTTCTTCCACAAGGCGATTCGCCGCCGCGCCTCGGCCATCGCGTCGGCCATCCACTGATCCTTGTGGCGGTTGTATTCCTCGTTCTCGTTGCGGTAGATCCGCGACGAGGCCCAGCTTCGCGGGTGATCGAAGTCGTCGTTGAGATTGCGCGCGTAATTCCGCTCGGTGCCGACCAGATCGGGCGTGATACCGGCCCGGCGCAGGCCCCAATTGAACTCCGTCTCGGTGTCGAAGTAGACCTCGCCATCGGGCCGGACGCCGTTGTGCCGGCCCCAGTCCCAGCCCCAGCCCAGGCCCCGCCGGTGCATCGTCGGCATGTGGACCATCGTGGCCGTGTGCCCGACCATCCAGGCCCACTCAGCCGTGATGTGCGAGCGGTCGGTGAGCTGGTACCCGACGACGGGGTTCGCGGCGGAGCATCGCGCAACGAAGTCGCCGAGCACGCGGCGACGGCGCAGGAAGCAATCCGCGTGAGTAAAAAACAGATACTCCGTCTTGCATCGGATCATCGCGAGATCGCAGGCCAGGGCCACCGGTTCCGAGCTGTGGTTGTACGCGTGGCCGCGAAGATAGTGGATCTCGCAGTCATCGGCTCGGCTGGCCTCGAGCCGCCGGCACGTCGCCTCGTCGCTGCCCGTGTCGACGACGACAATGTAAGGCCGCTCGCGCTGGAGCCGAAGCAGCTCGACCACCAGCGGCACCAGCTCCGGCGTGTTGAGATGGGCGAACGTCGCCGTGACTCGATATTGCCAGGGCTTCTTTCGCGGGCGCCCCTCATGCGGCCAGTTGGTGGTGATCGGAGTCAGGTCGCGCGTGCCCCACGGTGCGACCAGGTCTCCGTGGCGCGGATCCGCCGGGAGGGCCCGGCCGGCCAGTGACAGGGAGTGCGCGCGAATCGCCTTCGACCATCGTTCGGGATCGGCCGCGACGCGAGGGCAGAAATGCTTATGACCGGTGT
>CAZRGV010000003.1:21440-51371 GCA_964599655.1 uncultured Isosphaeraceae bacterium
AGGTCGTCGCCGGATAGGTGAACACCGCCGAGAAGGGAGCGCAGGTCCATCCGGCGTTGATGCTCGCCAGGTCGCCGTTCGTGCCGAAGCCGCTGCACGTATCGCAGCTTCGCAGGATCTGCATTGGCGAGCCGCAACCGGTGAGCCGGTAATTCACCGTGACCAGCTTCGGTCCAACGGGCGAGCCGCAATTGAGGGTGTTGGTCGTCGACCCGGTCCAACCGGTCGTCGCGCTGCCGCCCCACGTCAGCGTGATCGGACCGCCCAGGTCGTCGGTCAGATAGAGCGTGGTCGGGAGCGGGATGAAATGATCGAAGGTGTCGGTCGCGTAATTGAAACACGGGTCACAGCAGGTATAACCGGTCTTGGGCTGGATCGAGAGATAGACGCTCTTCGACCTGCCGGTCGTGAGGGTGACCGTCGTCGTGGCGTCGTCGAAATAGGTCGCGTTGGGCGAGGTGACCGTGATCGTATAATCATCGGTTGCCGTGAACGTGCAGCAAAATTTCCCGTCGGCATCGGTGGTGCCGGTGCAGAGGGTGACATTCGAGGAATTCTTGATGGTGACCGTGGCGCCGGGATAGACGACCGTCGAGCAAAACGTGACCCAGACGCAGACCTCGCCCACGCCGCCGCAGCACGCGCAGCCGGGGTTTCCGACCTTGAATGTCACGCCGGGCAATCCGCCACGTCGATCGTCCAGCGGCCGTCGAGCCAGCAAACCTGGCAGTAGACCGGCCCGATCACATCGCCATTGGACGCGTTGTAGACCGTGCCCGATCGCCCAGCCGGTGGAGGTCCTCACGCAAAACGTCGCCGTGCCGCTGCCGGGCGTGACATCGGAGCCGCTTTCGGTTCGCGCGGCGATCGTGACGCTGCCGGCGACGTACACGAGCGCCTTGGGAACCGTGATCGTGTTGGCCCGACGCTGGCGGGTGGGCACGCCGCCGCCGACCGGCTTGCGCTCGGTGAGCGTGATCGTCTTGACCAGCCGCGTGGTGTCGCGGGCGCTCAGGCGGGGCATGTCAGGCCGAGCCCCCGAAGCCGTAGAACGGCACGAAGTCCTTGATCGGATAGACGATGAAGTCGAGGAACACCGGGTCGGCCCCGGCGGCGAGCGCCACGCCGTCGGTGTCGAGAGGGACGGGGTCGGTCGCGAGCTGGCCGGTCTCGGTGACAATCGACTCGTACCCATCGCCCGCGGCGTTGAGCTGGCGCGTGCCCTGATTGAGCAGGGTCCTCACCCAGCCGTCCGGGTTGAAGTGGAACTCGTATGTCACCTTCCAGTAGAACCCGCACTCGGGGTGGTACATGCGCGTCGCCACCGGCGGCGCGGCCTTCACGTAGCCCGGTGGGACGTTGAAGAACGTGTCGCCGTTGACCGCGTTGCGATATTCGTAGGCCCGCAAGGGATCGAAGCCGTCGGGATAGGGCAGGTTGACGACGACGGTGAGGACGGGCCGGGGATCGTCGATCTCCGTCGGCGGGTCGAACGCGTCGCCGGCGGTGTTCACAATCGGGACGGTGAGGTCGCCGTTCGAGTCATAGGCCTGGTCGGTGATGCGGCTGTAAGGCGCGAACGACCAGCTCAGCTCCGCCGGATCTTCGAGCGGGTTCTCGGTCTTTTGATAGTCGATGTATCCATACGTCGCGGTGACGATCCAGTCGCACCCGTCCTCGTCCCCATCGACGCTCGATTGCTCGGCCTCGACGCCGTTGCAATAGACGAGGATGTCTTCCTCGAAGAAATCATCCGTGCCTTCGGTGCCGATCGAGTAGGCGTCGCGGAGCCCGACGCCGACCTGGGCGACGACTTGCCGCGCGCCGTATTCGGCCGAGGGCGCGATCACCCGCCAGCGGCGGACATAGGTGCGCTGGCCGGTGGAATCGACCGCGGCCTTGCGGCTCGCGATTTCATTGACGGTGAAGGTGGCCATGGGTGGCTATGGGGGAAGACGAGGAAGAGATCTCTCGCAAAGACGCCAAGGCCGCAAAAGAAAGATTCAAGAATCTTTGATTTTCTCTCTGCGACTTTGCGTCTTCGCGAGAGGCGTCTTGTTCCGGTGTCACGCCGCGGGGAAAAGGTCGAGCACGGCCTCCGACCCGGCCGCGGCGAGCCGATCGAGCAGGCTGCCGAGCAGGTCGTTGGTCCTGGCCTGCAATTGCACTTGCTGGCCGGTGTTCTTCTTCACGTCGTCGATCGGGTCCTTGCCGGTCCCTTGCCGCTGGAAGGCGAGCACTGCCGAGCGGGCCTCCTGGCTGCCGGCCTCGAGGGCCCCGGCAGTCGGGGCCCGGGCCGTGTCGGCCTGCCCCTGGATGGCCCGGTCGAACGTGTTCTGGTCGATCAGGCCGGCGGCGAGGAGCTGCTGCGCCTTGGCCGTTTCGACGGCCGCCTTCTCGGCGTCGGTGCGGGTCGACTCGAAAAGGCTCTTGGCGTCCGCCTCCATTTGCTTGCGGACCTCGGCCGAGGCCTCCATCGCCTGGAGCTGGCCGGCCAGGGCCTTCGCCTGGGCGAGGTCCGCCTCGGTCGCCCCTTCCTGGGCGAGTTTGTAGAGCTTCGCCTCGGTGCTGCTCATGCCGAACGTCGCGACCTGTTCCTTCAGGTCGTCGGTCAACGCGGCGACGTCGCCGGCGAGCTTGACCTGGGCGGAGGCCACCCCCTCGACGGCCGTGGTCGTTTTGCTCGCGGCGACGGTGGCCGACTCCGCCCCTTGCTTCAGGTCGTCGAAGAACTTCGTGATTCCCTCCGACGCCCACGGCTTGGACCATTCCGACTTGAGGTTGGCGTATTGCTCCTCGGCCGCGGCGTCGACCCCGCGCGCCATGGCGTCGATGGTTCGGCCGAACGTGAATTCGATGCCTGTGAGATCCTTGATGGTCCGCTCGAGGCCAAGCGCGAAGTTGCCGAGGAGTGCCAGGCCAACCGCCACGAACTTGGTGACGGTGTACTGAAGCGAGAGGAACCCAAACTTCACGAGCTGGAGGGTGTCGGCGACAAAACCGAGCCCGGACGCGAGGACGGAGATCGCGTTGGAGACGGAGCCGCCTTCCTTCACAGAGGCGTCGGCCCAGGCTTTGACTCCGTCGCTGTTCTCGCCCCAGAGGCCGGCCATCTTGATCAAGGCGACATTCAGTCCGGTCGTCAGCGCGCTGGTGACACTGGCGATCGCCGCGCCGGCGTCTGCCTTGAAGTTCTCGACGCGGCCGGTCAGGGCTTTCATCTGATTGGCCACGGAGCCAGAGGTTTGGGCGAGGTTTCCCTGGGCGTCGGAGAGCTGGTGGGTGATGATCGCCGCGCGGGCCTGAGCCTCGGTCAGCTTGGCCCCATAGGCGGCGATCCCGGTGGTGTAGGCTTCCTGCTGAACGGCCGCTTCCGAGAGCAGCACGCCGACCGAGCGGAGCGGCTCGGCCTCTCCCACCAGGCCGGCCTTGATCTTCTGGAGCGACTCCTCGAACGAGAGGTTGCGTAAGCTGGCGAGGTCGGCGGCGAGCTTGGTGAACTCGACCGCCATTCCCGCGGCGGAGTCGGCCGTGAAACCGCTGGACTTGAAGATCGCTCCCAGACCGTTGGCGCTTTCGTAGAACTCCTTCTTCACCACGCCGAAGTCGCGGGCCATCTGTTTGGCCCCGGCGTCGATCTTGGCGGACGCTGGCCCGAACGTCGCGCCCGCGGCGTCGATCTGCTCATAAAGGTCACTCGCGGCACGGGCGGCGTCGGCCAGGAAGCCGACCGATCCCCTGACGACGGCGAGTCCGGCGAAGGCACCCGCAGCGACCTTGAGCCCGCCGACGAAGCTCTCGAACCCGGAAAGCTCGGCCCTTGCCGAGCCGAGGTCTTTCTTGAGACCTCCGACGCCGGCACGCATGCCGATGTAGATCGTGCCGACCTTGGCTTCCGCGCCCATTCGATTCGATTCCTAGATTGAGACGATGCCGGACGTCTGGGTTAAGCCGAGGCCCTTCGTGCGGGCGGCGACGGCGTTGGCTCGCGCGGCGACGGAGGCCATCGCGGCTCGCATCTCTCGGACGCTCTGTCGCTTCGGCCGACGCTCGGCGGGAATGAAGTCGAGAGCCTCTCGCGGGCGAACGCCCTTCTTCGTCCATGGCCGCTCGCACGCGGCGGCGATGGTTCCGGCCTCGCCCCATGAATCGGGCAGGCCGAAGACGCGGTTGAACGCGAGCCACTCCACGAACTCGTCGGCCGACATCGACTCGGCGAGTTCGGCGAGCGTCCGGCCCATGGCGAGGGCCAGACGCATCGCGGTCAGTCGGAGGGGCTCGGCTCGGAGTTTTTTGCCGCGGCGTCCGTGTCTTCCGGACGCAGCTTGTGAAAGGCCATGGCATGCTCGCCCAGCCGGCCGACCACGTCGGGATGCTTGTCCTCGAGGATCGCCGCCTCGTCATCGGTGAAGATCCGTTCGCCGTTCTCGTCGTGAAGCGAGCGAGCGAGCAAGCGGCTGAACTGGATCGTGCCCGATTCGCCGATCAGCCCCTGGAGGTCGAGCCGCTCTCGCAGGCTCATCGGCCGGAAGTAAATCGTCACATCCCATTCGGGAACGCCGACGGCTTCGAGCGGCCGGTCATTCGCGGCCTTGATCCTGGCTTTCAAATCGCTCATGGGGTTCCTGGGAGAAGAGGAAGAGGGTATCTCGCAAAGACGCAAAGGCCGCAAAGGAAAGAAATAAAGATTCTCTAGAATCTTCTCTTCGCGGCTTTGCGTCTTTGCGAGAAATCTTTCCGGGATCGATTACGTCCGCGTGACCGGCCCAGCAACCGCGAGCGTGACGTCGCAGCCGTGGTTCGCCTCGTCCTCGACCTGGTCGGGCCCGACCTCAGTCACGAATCCATCGAACACGTCGGTGCCGGCCGCGGTGCCGGTCTCATCGAAGTATTCGATCTTCCACTTGTACAAGACGAGATCGGTCGCCATCGCCAGCAAGGTCGTGTGCGAGGCCTCGCCGACCTTGTAGAGGACGTGCAAGGCGACGTCGCCGTAGTCGGGGATCTTGCCCGGACGCTTGGTGGCCGAGGCCGATTTCAGATGCTTGGTGCTGACCGCGGGCCGGGAGAAGCCGGGCGGCTGGATCGACGTGATGTTGACCAGCTCGATATAGGTCGTGCCGCCATCAGAGCTGTAAGAGAGGGTGGTCCCCTCACCGGTGCGAACGACGCCCGCCATGGGTTACTCCTCGAAACGTATCAAGAAAAAATTAGGTGTGAGAGGGCAACGCGATGCCGTAGCGGATCACGAACTCGAGGCTCTGGACGTGATAGAACTCGTCCGAGTCGTCGCCGCGGTCCTCGCTGCTGTCGGCCTGGTCGTCGTGCTTGATCCGGATGAAGAAGAGCGAGCCGACGGTTCCGCGGTAGCCGTCGAGCAGGTTCTTCACCGCCTCGCGCGTGGCGCTGCAATCGGCCCGGTCCTCGCCGATGATCGCCAGCCGGACGCGGGCCCTGGCCGTGCCGGACGTGCCCTTGAGATGGTGATCACGCGTGTCCGAGAGGACCTCGTAACAGAGCGCGGGCACATCGTCGGACTCGGGCCGATAGTCGGGCCGGATGCGATCGCCGACCTCGTCGGTGACGGAGGTCGAGGAATTCAAGAGCGACACGAGCGCCTGCTCGAGGTAGGAGGGGGAGCTGGAGGCCCCGAGCTTGGGCGTGCCGTTGAAGCAGGCGCCGAACATCAGGGGCGAGCGGCCTCGAGGTAACCGGCGTTGGCGTCGCGGGTGGCCTTGAGCGCGTTGATCCCGCCGACCAGTTGGTTGAGCTTCAGCGCGTTCAGATGCTTGAAGGCATCGACGCCGGCGAGGAACGCGTCGGTGATCTGATACTCGGGCCGATTCTGGAGGTCGGACCCGTCGAAGGCGTCGGTCGTGTATTCGCCGGAAACCTCGACCGCCGTGTTGATGGCGTCGAGCATCGCGACGTTGGCCGCGATGAGCCGGGAGACGAAATTCTTTTGCTTGGTGGAGGGATCAACAGCCATTCATGGAACCCTTTATGCCGTCGTGGAATCGGTGATCAAGCCGAGATTGGCGAGCGCGGTGAGCAGGCTGGCCAGCGCCGCGTTGCCGCCGCGCGAGCCGGTGACCGTCGGCCTGGTGACGGCCGACGCGCCGAGGAAGCCGATCTTCGCCGCCGAGCCGTCCGTCTCGATCCGCAGGCCTTCGCGGGAGGCGGACGCGTCGACGGTGTAGAACAGGAGCCGTCCCTTGCGGCTGGCGTCGGTGCTGTCTGCCCAGGCGGCGTCGACGTAGGCCATGTCGCGCTGAGTTGTCGTGGAGGAGTAACCGCGGAGGGTCCAGTAATGGCCCGTCTGCGAGGAGCCCCAGCCGTCGGTGATCAAGACCGGAATCGAATTGCTGGCTCCGAAGATCCGCAGTTGGCCCGCGGGATCGTTGCTCTGATTGCCGGTGCCGATGCCGACGCGACCGCTCGAATGAATGCACAGACAGACCGTGCCGACGTCGTAGTCGCCGTTGACATAAAAGATATGGGCACCTGACGAACCGGCGATCCAGTTGACATTGTTCTGATAGTCGGTCCGCCATTTCGCCGCGAGAGACCCGTTGATATAAGACGACACGCAATTCTGGCCGACGGCGCTGGCGTTGTTCAGGAAGATGTGGGCTCCGGACGTGGCCAGCGGATCGGTATTCGTCGTGTCGACCTGCAATTGCCCGGCGGTCGTATCTCCGACGGTCAGGACGTTGGTCGTCTTGTTGTAGGTCAAGCCGCTATCGCCGCCGAACGCGGCCGAATCGTTGAACTGGACCTGCGTGTTGGAGCCGCCCGGCGAGCCGGAGCCGGTCACGGTGGCCCAGGTGCCGTCGCCCTTCAAATATTTGGTGGCGTCCCCCACGGCTGGGGCGGGGACCAGTCCCGCCGTGCCGCCCGCTCCGGAGTCGCCGACCATCACGGGCACGTCGCCCGCCTGGATTGTGTCCCACGCCGGGGCGGCGCTGGACGCCCCCGCTCCGACTTGACGGAGGAATTTCCGCGTGGTCGTGATGTTGCCCGCAAGTCTGCCCAGCGTGTCCGCCGCGCTGGCGTACAGCAAATCGCCAAGTGTGTACGTCGATTGATTCGTGCCGCCGCGTGCTTCGGGCAAGGTGCCCGTGGTGATCTTAGCCGCGTCCAGGTTGGGGACGTCCGCCGCCACCAGAGCCCGGAACGTCGGGGCTGCGTCAACCCCCGTGGTCGGTCCGGCAAAGACCGTGTTGGCCGCCTGCGTGGCCAGCGTGCCGGTCAGTGTGCCGCTGGTCGTGACCGGCGAGCCGGACACGGTGAAAATCGACGGAAGCGACAGGCCCACGCTGGTCACGGTCCCGGAGCCGCCCGGCGTGTGCCAGGCCCCGCCGGATCGGAAGTACAGAGCGTCCCCCGTCGTATCGACATACAGGCCGCCGTCGGCGGGCGTGCCCGCGGGTGCCCCCGCTCCGCTCTTGAGGATCGGGTAGCCCGCCGAGTCCACGGCAAACAGGGTGGCCGAGGCCGAATCGACCACGCGGAACGTGTCCGCCGATTGCCCGAACGCCCCTTGCACGATGAGCGGAGGATAGGCCGCCTGGCCGGATACCGTCAGGCCGGACGTGGGCGTGGCGGAAAGCCAGGCCAGAATGGTGCCCGAGTCGGCGCTATTGAAAAGGATCTCGCAGCCGCTGTCCGAGTTCAGGAGCAAGGAAACCCGGTTATTGGCCCTCTTGGGGAAGATCGCCGCACTGTTGACGGACGCCGTCCCGTAGCCGCCGAGCGGGCTTGCCTGAACCAGTTTGAAGCCGTTAGTGTTGCCCTGATTGGTGTAGCAGGTGAACAGGCCGCCGCCCGACGTGGCCGCGTTGCCCACGGTCAGCGACTTGGTCACGTCGTCCCAGGTAAGGTGCGAATCGCCGCCGAACGTGCCGCCGTTGTTGTACTGGAGCTGCGAGTCGGATCCGCCGGGGCTGGTGATGGCGGTGACCCAGGTCGCGTCGCCGCGGAGAAACTTCGAGGCGTCGCCCGCGGCCGGCGCCGGCACGATCCCGGCCGTGCCGCCGGCCCCCGTGTCGCCGACCAGGACGGGGAGCCTCGCGACCGCGATGGTGCCGGACGTGATGGCCGACGCGTCGATCGTGATCGAGGCCCAGCTCGCCGAGGTGCCGTCGGTGGTCAACCACTCGCCCGCATGGCCGGTCTGGTCGGGGAGCGTGGTGCCGCCGGCCTCCAGCGCGTTGACGGCGGTCTGCAATTCCAGCAAGTGCTTGTCGGTCAGGAACCCATACACCTTGTCGCCAACGGCGAAATCGAGGTCGGCGTAGCCTGCGACCACGGCCACGGTGAGCACGTCGCCGGCGATGCCGGTAACCTCGTAGAGCGCATAGCCGCTGAGGTCGGTGATCCGGCCATAGGCATCAATCGCCGATGCGGCGAAGACCTCGAGATACTGCGGCTGCGCGGCGGAGGGCGTGCCGAAGTTGGCCCCGTAGCCGGTCGCGACGGTCATCGACCCCGAGCCCGCGGCATAGGCCGCGGCAAGCGTGGTCGCGATGTTCGGCTTCGGCTTGTGGAATGCGGTCGACATGGACGGCTATATGCTCAGCTCACGAGGATCCGGGCCTTGAGACGACTGGCCGACGTATTCGTGATATAAAAGTTCGCGACCGTGATCCCCGAGAAGGGATTGGTGTAATAGGCCGACGAGGCGGAATAGACGCGCGGAACCCCGGCGACGAGCGTGATGGTCGCGTCGGGCGTGGTGCCGTTGTTGACCTCGATCGTCATGTTCTGCGAGGCAAGCAAGATGAACGATTGCACGTTCGAACCGGTGAAGGCGATCGCATAGGCCGTGTCCGTGCCGGCCGCGAAGAGGTTGTCGATCGTGTGTTCCGTGGTGCCGATGTCCTCGACGGACCCGCTGATCGATCCCGAGCCGTTGTCGCTGGCGAGGCTCTGGGTTTGGCGGTGTGCGATGCTCATTCTTGCGCCTCAGGGTGATTCGCGGCGAATCACTTGGGGGTGGTCTCACCCGCGGATTTCAGGGCCTTCGCCTCGCGAAGGATGCCGCGGCCGATCTCGTTGCTGGCGATCCGCCGGGCCATATCGGCCTTTTGCCGGAAGGCCCGCCGCATGAAGCGCCGCGGCTTGACCTTGCCCACGTGCTGGCCGGTGGATTTCTTGCGGCGGTCCTTCGTGCCGTACTCGACCATTGCCGCGTAGAACTGGTCGCCCTTGAAGTCGCCCTCGCCAATCCGCACGTCGATGCCGAAGCCCTTGCGGCTCCGCTTCGCGGCCTTGACCTTGACGGCGGTCACCGTGGCTCCCGTGCGAATTGGCGCGTTGATCTTGACCTGCGAGGCGATGGGCTTCATGGCCTTGCGCATCGCCTGAACAACCACCTTTCTCGCCACCGTTTTCGGCAACAGCCTGAACGCCCGCTCGACGGGCTTGGCCCCAAGCACGCTGAGGAAGACGCCGATGCCCGCCTTGCGGGTGGGTGCCCTAGCGGCCAGCGGCGACCTCGGTGCACATGAAGATCAGCTCGCGGTTGCGTTCCTCGGTATTGGTGATCGAGGCGATGTTGAGGATTCTCGACCCGAAGAGCAGCCGTTGCTCGGGCGTGACGGTCAAGCCGCCGGCCCGCATGGTGACGCGGTGGGTAACGTCCGAGCGGACGGCACGGGCCTTCTCCAGCTCGCGGCCGGAGAGCGGCTCGATAAACGCCCACCGCGTTTCCGAGGTCGACCAGGTCTTGGTCTTCTGGCCGAAGCCGTTCTCGGTTTCCGAGAGCGACTGGACCGCGACCCGCTTGCGAAGACGGCCGGCTCGCATCAGGGCATCGCTCGGTGGACGGGGTCGGGAAGCGTGGGAATCGGCTCGCCGTCGGCCAGGTCGCGGAACCGCTTCGAGGCCAGGGTGAGCACGAGGACGTTCGAGAACCGGTCGTGAACCTTCGCGTCGACGATCTCGGCGTCGGCCGGGAGGATTCCCTCGAGGCAAACGGATGGAATCCGCTGCCCTTCGCGGATCCAGTTGAGAAGGTACGTCGATCCCAGATGGAGCCTGGCGAGCCTCACGCGTAGCGTCCCCAGTCCTCGGTCGCGAGCAGGCTATCGACGGCGAACTCGATTTCCTTGGAGATGGTGCCGGTGAGGACCGCCTCGCGGTTCTCATACCAATGCGCGATCAAGAGCCGCATGGCTTGCTTCGTGGATTCGGGCACATCGGCCGCGGCTCCGTAGCCGCAGTCGAAACGGATGGTGATGTTGTCGTGCTCGTCGGAGAGCGCGGGGAAGGTGACGTTGCGGGCCGGCGTGATGATGCCCGGACCGGTGGTTCCGGTGCGGACCTTGTATTGCGAGGTGTCGAGCGTTTGCTCGGTGCCCGACGTGTCGAGATATTTGATCCAGGTGACCGAGATCAGGGGCGGTCGGGGCAGGCGGATCCTCGGTTCGACGGGCCAGCCTGTCAGCAGGAGTTCCCACGTCTGCGTGATGAGGGCACGGCTCTGGCGGCTCTCGCATTCGAGGCGAGCGGCCGTGATCAGGCTCGTCAGCAGGGCATCGTCATCGGTGAATGAGGTCTCGACGCGAGCCTGGGCCTTGGCCTCGGCGAGCGTGAGCGGTTCCTCGGCCGGCGCCGTGATCAGTCGGACCGCGTCGTCGCCGATCAGGTGGAGCGGCGTGAGCGGACCGTAGATCCAGCCCGTGCCATAGCCGGGCGTGATCGGCGTTACCATGACGATGTCTCTGTCGCGTCAGGAAGTCGGGATCGAAGAGAATCAGCCGCGCTTTTCGGGACCGCCCTTGGCGCGTGGGATTTGCGACGCCGGCCCGGGGTGATCCTCGGCGAAGCCGTGCTCGACGAGTCGCTTGCGAAGGGTCTTGTCGACCTCGACCACGGCATCGGCCGGATAGGTCCGGCTATTGATCGTGAGGTGGTCTTTCTTGAGCTTGATGAAGATCGGCTGCGGATCCACGACGAAGGTCTCCGGTCAGGGTTTCGGGTCGGGGAAAGTGGAGCGAGGGAGCGAACTCCCCCGCCCCGCGATGCGTTGCGTGGCGTCGGCGATCAGGCCGGGTCGAGGTCCTTGATGACGGCGAACGAGCCGGCATGGCGAAGCTGGAAGTCGGCATCCTGAAGCACGGTGATTTCCACCGCGCCGTTGTTCGAGCTGGTGAACGGGTTGACGATCGTGTCGAGCCCGCCCCAGAACGCATAGACGGCCTGGGTGAAGTCGCCGAAGACGAGCGCCGTGAGGTTGGTTCCCGTGCCCTTGGTGAGGTTCGTCGGGATCTGGTTGGTCGACCACGCGGGGTAGCCGTTGACCGTGGCCTCGTCCTCATTCCAGAGATATTTGGCGGCGGTGTTCGAATCCTTGACGGTCGTCTTGAGCTTGTACCGGCCCTTGGGGCTGGTGACATAGTTGAGCAAGCCGTTGAGGGCGTTGGCCGTGTCGACGTCGCGTTCGCACTCGGCGACGGAGGCCCAGGTCGGAGCGCCGCCGTTGGTGCCGATCGCGACGACGCCGACGCTGCCGTTATTGATGATTCCGGTCGGCTCGGCACCGGAACCGCTGCCGTTGAAGCCAGCCCGGTCAAGCTCGATGCCGATGACGAGCGAGAGGTCCTCTCGGACGAACATCTCGGCGTCGACGGAGGTCTGGTGCAGGAACGCGCGAGAGTAGACGGTCTGGGCCCCGAGCGTCGACGGGCTGAAGGCGACGTTGTCGATCGTCTGGTTGCTCTTGGTGATCGTCGCGCTCTCGGGGTTGATCCAGTAGCCCGTGCCGGCTCCCGACTGGCGAGGCAAATTGAAGTTGCCTTGCATGTCGGCCATGGTCCGCGCGCCGAGCTTGTTCATCAACGTGATGTTGCGGAGCAGCTCGATCATCGTCGGCATGGTGGTCGTCATCACCGCGCCGGTGCCGGTGGTCGTGGTCAGATCGCGGCGTTCGAGGCCGGTCGCTCCGGCGAAGGCCGCGGCTCGCGAGCGATCGACGGGCAAGTCCCAGGGAATCAGCAGGCCGCCGAGCTGGTGACCGCCGACGTGTCGCCGCTTGACCAGCTCGGCGTGGACCTCGAGCTCGAGGCCGTCGAGGGCGTCCCGCTTGTTGGAGGGGTCCATCTGGCGGAGGGCCTTCAAGAGGCTATAGCCATGAAGCCCGTTGCGGGTGTTGCTGGGATCGTTGTGCGGGAGCGGGTCGGAGGTCCGGCCCTCGCTCTCGTTCTGGCGGGCGAGCAGGGCGTTGATGCGATTGCCGCGCGCCTCGATTGCGGCGGCTTCACGCTCCTCGGCTTCAAGCTCGGTGATGCGGTTGGTGCGCTGGTCGAACTGGGCGAGTTCCTCGGCCGTGTGCTCCTGGCCGTCGGAGGCATGGCGGTTCCAGATGTCGCGGGCCTCGTGCGTGAGGCGGGTGAGTTCTTGCCGGATCTCGTTCAGCGGGCGTCGCATTGCGATGGGTCCTGTGCTTCGGGGATGAGGTCGATTCGGGAGACGTCAAAGCGTGCGGGGCGTCAGCGGCCCCAGCGGGCCTGGGCCAGTTGGAGTTGCAACGCTCGCTGCGAGCGCCCGGAAGCCGGGCCGGCCGGGGGCGGAGACTGCGGATTCGCGGCAAAGTGCGGAGCCAGGCCGCGACGAATCCTCTCGGCGTCGAGCGCGCGGAGCCCCGCGGAGACGTCATCGAGAGAACGAACCGAGACGGAGGTCTCGGTGTAGGCGGGGAAGGTGACCGGTCCGACGTCGAAGAGGTCGAGGTCGAGCAGCTCGCGACGCCAGGTCTCGGTGCCGTCGCCGTTCTCGACGATCGTCCAGATCGCTCCGCCGCTGCGGACCATGAAGCTGAACGAACACTGGGTCACGTCGCCGCGCTGGATCGAGGTGATGAGATCCTCGGCCGCGTCGGTCGCCGGCGGGTCGATCTCATAGGCGAGGCCCTGGTCGTCTTCCCAGAGACGCATCGTGCCGGCCGACGTGCGGCCGAGGACGATGTTGCAGTCGTGGTTGAAGAGGCCGCGGACGTCCTGGTTTTCCTTGATGGCATTGGAGAAGGCGCCGCGGCGGATCGACTCCTCGAAGTAGTACAGGTCGGCCCAGACGCCAAAGACGGCGGCATAGCCACCGATCTTGGGCATGGTGACGCCGGCCTCGTCGGCGTCGCGTTTCTGGAGCTGGAGGCTGCCGCCCTTGACGACGACGCGTCGCTCCAGAAGGTCAGGCGGCATCCCGCGGCTCGATTCGGGCATCGCCGCCATCGACCGGGCTGGAGTCGCGCTTGGTCGCATTGGGGTCCCCCACGGGCTCGTTGCCCGCCTTGTCGAGGGTGATCATGTTCAAGGGCACGAAATTCTTGTTGCCGCCGCCCTTGTCGGCGATCGGGTTCATCCCCTCTCGAGAACGGATCTCGTTGACGCTCATGCCGAGGGCGAACATCTTCGTGTAGAAGTCGGCGCGAGCGCTCATGTTTCCGCGAAGGAAGGCGCTCATGTCATGTTCGACGTGAAGGCCCTTGCGGCGTTCATCGGGGGTGAAGAGCTTGAGGTTCATGGCCTGCTCGACCCGAATGAGCCAGGGCATGAGGGTTGTGATCAAATAGTCGAGGTTGGCTTCCTCGAGGTTGGCGAGGTGGCTCTGGCTGTAGTCGCCGATCTTGTGCGGAGGGAGCCGGTACAGGGCCGCGATCTCGGTGCGCTGGAACTCGCGGGTCGCCAGGAACTGGGCCTCTTCGGGAGCGATCGTGGTCTGTTTCCACGTCAGGCCGCTATGAAGAATGGCCGCACGGCCCGCGTTGAAAGGGCCTCCGTGTAGCTCCTGGAATTGCTTGCGAAGTTCCTTGACGGTGTCTTCCTTGAGGGTCTTGGGCGACTCGAGGATGCCGTTGGGCGTGGAGCCGTTGCCGAAGAAGGCCGAGCCGAACGTCTCGACCGCGATGCCCAGGCCGATCGCCTGGCGTGCCATGCGGATCGGGGAATAGCCCGAGAGCCCGTCATAGCCAAGGCCGGCGACGTGGATGATCTTGCGGGCCGGATAGCTCTTGCGGCCGTCATCGTAGAAGAGCTGGTTCTGCTTATCGCGGGCGGCGACGGTCTGGGCCGCGAGCAGGTGGAGCGCTCCGGGGAAGCCGCTCTTGAGGAACTCGATCTCGGCCATGCCGTTGCCCCACCCGAGCGTGTGGGCGAGCAGCGACTGACGGAAGCCCATGGCCGTGGCTTCGCCGTCGGGCGTGAAGTGGACCAGGTCGTGCGCCGGATGGGCGACGTTGAGGAGACGGCTGCCGTCGGGCTGGGTCTGATAGACCGAGAGCGGCAGACACGCACTGTCGGTCGCGATCGTATTGATCGACGCGTAAACGGAGACGAAGTTGAGCGCATTCCAGGGGGTGACGTTGACGCCGGAGAGGTTGGGCAAAAGCCCATGGACCTCCCGGCGAAGTTGCTTGAAATCGACGCGACGCTCCCACGCCGAGGCGATCGCGCGGAACGGCGCGGTGAGGATATTGAGCGAAGGTCGTTTCATTTCAGAGCAGGATGATGCCAGGGGTCTCGCCGTCGTCGTCGCCTTGCTGGTCGGTCCATGCGGCCAGGGCGTTAACCGTGGCCGCGGCTCCGTCGATCCGGCCTCGCGACTTCTTCTTGGTGAGGCGGATGTTTTTGTTCACATCCGACTCGGCGACGGCGTTGGAGACGCACCAGGCGAGGCAAGGGTTGCCGTCGTGGCGGAGGCGTCCGCCGCGAATCGCGCCGTCGAGCTGGGCCGTGGGATAGGCGAGTGAGGCCATGCCCTGACGGACTTCCCGGCACTCAATGCCGGCGGCTTCCATGCGCTGGAGGGTGCCCCGGCATTGCCAGGGATCGCCGCCGAGCTTGACCAGGTGGAAGCGTTCGCTGGCCTCGAGGATCGCCGCCTCGACGTCGCCGAAGTCGATTTCGCCACCGGGGCAGAGGGTGAGGATTCCCTCACGGGCCCAGATTCGGTAAGGCTGGCGATCGCGTTTTTCCTTTTCCTCGATATGGGCGTCGGGGAGCCAGAAGCGAACAAAGAGGTCGAAGCCGCCGTCGTCATCGGGGAAGAGAAAGACGAGGGCGGTGAGGTCGGTGGTCCCGGAGAGGTCGAGGCCGAGATAACAATCGCGGCCGGCCATCTCCCGGAGGTCGGGCGAGCGGGCCAAACCCATCCAGGTCGGCTTGTCGCAGAAGCCGGCGAAGCTGGCCATCCGGATCCCGAGCCGGAGCCGGAGAAAGTTCTGGAACTCGAGGGGGTTGAGCTTGGCTCGCTCCAGCTCGCGGCCGAACCGCTCCTCGTCGATCGTGTGGCCCATCGACGGGTTGGCGGCTCGCCAGACGGCCGGGTCGTCAATGTCGGCATCCTCGGGCGCTCGGTAGACGATGCCCAGGTGGGTCGTGTCGGGGATCTCGCCGGAGGCGACCCGCTCCGAATAGTCGCGCTGCTCGCTCCAGAGCCCGTCCTCATCGCCGGCGGTGGTGATGTTCACCCAGAGCGGCGAGCGGCGAGCGGCCGACGCATACTCCATCACCGACCAGAGGTCGCGATTCTTCTGGCGGTGCAGCTCGTCGAAGACGATGTGCGAGGCGCTGGGACCGTCGAGCGAGGGGGCGTCGGCCGAGCAGGCCTGGATCTTGCCGTAACCCTTGGGGTCGTGGATCTCCTTCTTCGACGCGACGACCATCAGCCGTCGATCGAGTTCCGGGCTCTGGGCGACCATCCGCTTCGACTCTTCATAGACGATGCCGGCTTGCTTTCGGTCGACCGCGCACAGGTAGATTTCCGGAGCGGGTTCGCCATCGGCGAGGATCCAGTAACAGTTCTTGCCGGCCAGCCAGGTCGATTTGCCGTTCTTCTTGGGAATCTCGACGTGGCTGCGGGTGAACCGGCGGCGTCCGTCGGGTCGCCGCCAGCCGTAGAGGCGAAGCGTCCAATCCTCTTGCCAGGGCAAGGGCGAGAGCGGCGAGCCGCCCCACTCCCCTTTCGATTGCTTGCAAAAGTCTCCGAGGAACGAGAGGACACGACGGCCCTTGGACTCGTCGAAGAAGCAACCTTCCTTGACGGCCAGCTCGTCGCTCGCGTCACGGATCCACTGTTTCGCGACCCTGGGCAGCACAGTCTCAGCCAGTTCCCTCGAGATATTTGTCGAGCTTGTCCTCGGGCGGCTTGGTCTTGGCGGTCGGCCGGGAGCGGGGCGTCAGTCGCAGCTCGGCCAGGCACCGGAGGTACAGCTTGCGGTTGCGGTCGGCGATCATGACCCAGGGGTTCGCCTTCGCGCCGCCCAGGTCGCTTTCGAGCACGGGCCCCTCGACGTCGACCCTTTCCTCGGCCTGGGTCGCGCGGCCATAGGAGGATGAGGCGAGCTCGAGCAAGCCGCGATCGGCGGTCGAGAGGGATCCCAGCTGGCGAAGCTCGTCGCAGAGCCGGGCCCACTCGGCGGAGGCGTGCTCGGCGATCGCCCAGGGCCACGTCGGCATGGTCGGCTCGCCTCGAGGCGCGGGGACGGAGGCGGTCCCCTTGGCGAACCGGACGGCTTCGGGAGCGGCCTTACGACCTTTCGTCATCACCCAAACCCATTGCCATATCAGTTTTCATAAAAAACGGAACCGCCAAACCACAGAAAAACGCGCGCGCCTGACTGGTCGGTCGGAGCCGATTAGGCTGTAGCCAAATCACCCCCCCCGGGGTGGGCATAAGTGCATGCATGTAGCTCACAGAATGCATGCACTTATGCCGTGCATGCACCTATGCGGACCCCTTGCCGGCATGCACCTGGTTGTGGCAGGCTCGGCAAAGGCTCTCCAGGTTGTCGAGATCGAGCTCGTGGTCCGGGTGATTGGCCCGCTCTCGCAGGTGATGCACCTGGTTGGCGAGCACGGTCCGGCCTTCGCGTTGGCACCGCTCGCAGAGCGGAGCGATCGAGAGCTTCAATCGCCTCACCTTCCGCCACCGCGCCGAGTGGTAGAACCGCTTCGCTTCGGGATCCCGGCGAAGCCGGTCATAGTCCCGCTGCGCAGCCGTACGCCCTTGCGAGGCACCGGGTGGACGATAGGTCGGTATCCGGCGCGGCAGCCAAACAGGAACGGAACGAGGATCGAGCGGACCAACCAGAAGAGGCCGAGCGTAACCACCGTGGCCGAAACGAGGTACCTCACTTCGTGGGCGATGATGCCGAGGCCTGGCCCGCCAGCTTTTGCTCATAGGCCTGGATCAACTGCCGCGCCTCGGCCAGCTCGGCGCGGAGGATCGCCGCCCGCATGTCCCGACGGCTTTGCCCCCAGCTATCGGCGAGGGCCCGCACCGCGGCATGAACAAACGGCGCGAGGAACGTGGCCGCCAAGCCCAGACCCACTACCCAAGATGGTTGCTTGGTCATCGCGGCGACCAGCGTGCCGGTACCCGAGATCGCGCTGGAGATTCCACCTTGAACCTTGGTCACCGGGTCGGCAAAGGCGTGCGAGACGGCATTACACATCAGAAGATACCTACTTTACAGTTAACGGTAAAATGGTAATACGGCCCCGGCCGGGCCCTTTCGGATTGCCGGCCGGGGCCTTCGCGATGGGTGTTCGGTCAGTCGCCCGGGGGAACTTCTGGAGGCCAAAGCTCGCGCTTCGGCATCGCGAATCCGCCCTTATTTTTCTCGGGATAGGGCCAGCGGACCGGATCACATCGGCCCGTTTGCTCATAGTTGAGCCGCTTGATGAACTCTCGCAACGCGTGCGAGCCCTGGCCGTCGTCGTGATACGTGACGCCGCCGGCACTCTGCAAGTGCCAGTAACGCCGCTCGACGCCGATGCTTTGACTCACGCGAAAACCGGGCTCCGCCGTCGCCGTCGCCAGCTCCGGCTCAGATTCCACTCATTGCGAAACCGTCGCCACGCGGGGCCGTCCCAGTCAATCCGCGGCCGTCGCCGCTTGTGGCCCGGCCAGGCAATTGGGTAGGCCGACGAAATCACGCGACGCGGATGAAGCCGGTCCCAGATCGACAGGACCCGCGACGCCACCGTGCGAATCCACTTCACGACACGTCCTCCCCGGCCAGCCGCTTGAGCCGCCGAAACTCGTCAAACGGCAAGACCGCCGCGACGCTCCCTTGATGGTCGGACAGTACGAGGACCTCGCGCGCGTCGTGCACGCCATAGGCGAGCGACTGAACCGCCTCCTCGAACCGGCCCAGCGGGCGCGTTCGATCGGCGAGCGGTATTGTGCGACGTTCGAACGGGCCCATCAGTGGGACAGAACGCCCAACGGGGCCAGTCGCGGGATCCAGTGGCTCATCTCGGGATACGTCGACGCGTCCTTAAGGGCGCGTCGCACCGTCTTCGGGCTGACGTCCTCGGCCACGCAAATCTCGCCGATCGTCATCTCGCCCTCGGCGATCTGCCGCAGCCATCGCTTGTTTCGGGCGCGAAGCCGTGGGTCATCGGCCATCCTCGGCCGCCCGCGAGCCGGCTCCTCGTCGGCATCGATTCTCATGGAGTCGCCTCATCATGGAGAGCCGCATCGACTCATCTCGCGTTGTCTGGAAAACGCGGAGGTCCTCTATAAGGCAGGTTTGGAAAAGGGCCATCCCTGGCCATTTAATCGGCGGCGTGACATCGCCCCGGCAGACGCAACCCCGCGTCGCCGCGAGACTTGGACGTAGTATCCAGAAGATCACATTTTCGGCGTAAATTCAAGCGCGCATGGATCACACTTCGTTTCGAACCATCAACGTCGTAGATTGAAATGGACCAAGTGGCGAGGGAGCCTGCATGAACGACGCCGGCCTGACGCACATGCCCGGAGCCACCGAGCTGGCCAACCCGATGGAATGGCGTCGACTCTGTCAATCGCTGGCCACAGGACCCGCCGTCCGACGCCCCGCCCATCAGCTCGTTTCCATGTCACGACTGGAGCTTTCCCATGGTCTAGACATGCTGGCAATGCTTCACGTGAGCGGTTGGCTCGAAACCCTCGACCAGCCCGACTCCGACCTGGGCCCGCTCGTGATCCTCAGCCCCCTCGGAGCGACCACGCTCCGCGTCGAACCGTACTTCCGCGGCTCCGGCACGATTCCCCTCTGGCGAACCGCCCGGCGCCGCCGCCGTCCCGACCGAATCCAGCGCCCTCGCATTGACGACCAGGTCGACGTCGCCCAGATCGCCGACCCGCACGAGCCGCTCGCCTTCGCCTCGCAAACCGGTCGCATCAACGACCCCTACCCCGATTTCGACGCACCCGGCGAGCCTCGCTTTCCGACCTTCCTCATCGGCCTCAGCCAGACCTGGCCCGCGTCCGACTGCCATCATTCCTGGCTTCCGCCGAACTGCTACTGTCTCCTTTGCGACCTCTGGGGTAAGGAGTTCCGGCCCCGCCGGCGACCACGCTCGGAGGAGGCCGCCTAGGTGGGCCCCGAGCCCATCAACCCCAGATCCGAACGCCTCGAAATTCTCTTAAGCCAAAACCTCCACGCGCTCGACCCCGTCACCGGCCGGGCCCTGGAACCCGTCGACGTCGATGCCGACCTCGTCGCCGCGATCCTCGCGAACCTCAACGCCCGCACGGCCCGCTGCTATCTTTCCGACTACCGCGACTTCGCTCGCTTCATGGGCCACGCCGGTCCGCGCGGCCAGCTCGACCCGTCGCCGGCGATCGCCGAGCTGCTCGCGATGGGCCCCGGCCGCGCCAACGCGACGGTCCTCAAATACCGGATCCACCAGGCCGACCGCGGCATCAAGGCCGGCACGATCGCCCGCCGCCTCTCGGCCCTTCGCTCCGCCTGCAAGGCCGCGCGACGCATCGGCCGCATCTCCTGGGGACTCGACGTCCCCGGACCCAAGGCCACGCCCTACCGCGACACGCGAGGCCCCGGCGCCGACGGCTGGAAAAAGATGCTCGCCCTCGCGAAGGAGCGAGCCTCGGCCGGCCTGCCCAAGCCGGTCCGCGATCTCGCGATAATTCGGCTGCTCTCGGATCTGGGCCTTCGCCGGGCCGAGGTCTGTAACCTCGACCTGGTCGACCTCGACGTCGAGGCCTCGACCGTCGCCGTCATCGGCAAGGGCCAGACCGAGGCCCAGCGGATCACGCTTCCCGAGCCGACTCGCAACGCCCTCCGCGCCTGGAAAGTGATTCGCGGCGAATCACCCGGCCCGCTCTTCCACGGCGTTCACCGTGGCCGAAAGACCACCGGCCGACTCACCGGCGAGGCGGTCCGTCTCATCGTCTCACGACTCGGCCGCGACGCGGGCCTGCCCCGCCCCGCCCGACCGCACGGCCTCCGCCACACCGCCATCACCCGGGCCCTCGACGCCGGCCGCGACGTCCGAGAGGTCCGCAAGTTCAGCCGCCACTCGAAGTTGGACACCGTGTTGATTTACGACGACGCCCGCCGCGACGTCGCCGGCGACATCGCCCGCGGCCTCGCCGGCGACGACGACTGAGGCACCTTGCGCATATGGCTATGTTCGCAAGGTCGATCTTCGAACCCTGGCAAAAGACCCCCCACCTCGAGCTCGCGGTCGACGGCCAGCTCTCGCGGATCCTCCGCGACGACGACGGCGAATTCGCCGGTTATGAGGACCTCGGCCCGATCGACTCGGACCCCAAAGTTCCGCCCGACCTCGAGCCCGAACGCGCCGAGCTGCTCGACGCCTGGCGCTCCGCCGACTCGCGGCGGGATCTCAGGTCGGAGGCCCTGGCAACGTATCGCCGGGCTGCGACTCGCCGTTGATTTCCCGGCAATATCGGAGCCGCTCGAGCCACTCGGCCGCGTCCTTGAAGGTCAGGCGCCGGCCGTCATCGTAAATGTTCAGAAGCCGCGCATAATGGCTTTGCAGCTTGACGCTATCGTCAAGCGCTTTCAGAACCTCGTCGATCTCCTCCTGGAGGCATTCGACGCAAACCGACCGATCATCGAATTGATACGTGTCCGTGATCGAGCACGCGACATTGCACCTTCCGCAATGGACCGTGTCCTCGATCATCGCATCGTCAAGCTCCTCCTGAGTCGGGATCGACTCAAACTCGAGATCGTCGTAATCATCGTCATAGATCATGGGAACTGCCCCTTGGCAAGCGCGGTGACGATGGCGTCAGCGACCTCCTCCGCAAGGTCGATCGCAGAGTTGCCGTTCTGGTAGCTGCGAAGGGCCTTCTCGGCGACTCGAAGCAAGGCCCTCAATCTTTCGGCCTCGACTCGTGCCTCCTCGGCCCAGTCCAACACCCATCGCCATTGCTGCTCGATCGGCATCCCTGAATGGCGAATGGCGACGAGGAAATGTTGTTGCATCGCCGGGCGCTCCGTCGTCGGCTTCTCGGCCTGCTTTTCCTTTGCAAAGAAATCATAGATCAAGCAATCGACCCCGCAAGGTCCAATGTGCTCAGCCTGAACGTCGCATGGCATCGTAAATTCCTAACTATGTCCCATCCAACGGTACTTGCGCCCTCGAACCTCGCGCGGTAAACTCGGCCTCGGCACGTCGGAAACTGGGTGCGTTGCTCGGTGACCAACCAAGCCGTGCCACGCGGGTTCCAATGCATCAAGACCTCGCCAAGGTATGCCGGCGAGGTCTTGGTGTTTCAGGACTTCTCCGCGGCTCGGCTTTCCTTGATGAACTGCTGCGTCGCCTGAATCGTCGGCCAGAGGTCGGACGCGACGAGCTTGAACGTTTCGCCCGCAGTCGGCCGACGCATCGAAAGATCCTCCGCGAAGATATTGACCTCGCCGCATTTGATGCAGATGCAGAAATTGCCGGGCCTGGGCCGGCGATGCCCGTCGAGCATGCTGGCCCGGTCGGGCCGATATCCGCAGTTCGGGCAAACAGCCACCGGCATCGTGTATCCAGGGCCGAGGTAGTGGCCCGTCGGTTCTCGCTTGCGTTTCATGATCGAGGCCTCCGCCTAGAGCCGGGCGATGCTCTCGCCGTCGACATGCCCGGCCGCGTCACAAAGCAAGAGCGCCAGCTCCATCGCCTGATCGGCCGTCGCCTTCAGCCGGGTCACCGGCCGCGAAAGGCACATCACGATCTCGGTTCCCTCCAGCCGCATCGTCACGTCGAGCTCGTCGACCAGCTCGATCGACTCCGGCCGGAACTCGACCCGATCCGGATCGTGAAGCCTCACCGCCTTTCGGTCCGCGCCGACCACGTTCATTCCCATCGCGTTCCTCGATTCGAAACAAGGTATAAAGCCGCTTCGGATCTCTCGGCAGCGAGCGGAGGAACCGCTTCGCCTCCGCCCGAGTGAACCGCCGCACCAGGTCCTCGCGCTCCGTCGCGCCGCCGTGAATTGACGCCGCCTTGATGATGCTCCCAATCCGGAGCCGGTCCGTGATCAGGATGCACCAGCTCCGCCTCGGCCGAGGCATCACCGGAACTCCGAGCAAACGCGCTTCGCCAGCCGATGAGCCATGAGGCATTCGATCGCGTGGATGTGGTTCCTCACCTGATCGACCTCCTCGAACTGGTGATCGTCAAGCTGGAACGACGCCCGCCACGCCTCGCGAAGATGGGTCATCACCTTGCGTTCGGTGGGTGTTAATTCGCAGGTCTTCTCGGTCGAAGGATTGGCGTGGTTCATGAGTCGCTAGCTCCCAAGAGGCAAGAGTGGACCGGAAGCGACAGGCCTCCGTTTCGGGGGACGATTCGGCGTTCGACCAAATAGCTCGTCGAACCCAGCTTGATCAGGTAGACCGGCCGGCGACAGCCGAGGCACGTCGTCGGCGAGCCGACCTTGCCGAGGGCCAGCTTCAGCAACTCGGCGTCCATCGCCGCCGCCAGCACGTCCTCGCCGGCGATCGCCGTCCGCGTCGCCGTCCGCACCGCCCGCCGCGGCTTCGAAGGTGTGGTTCTCACGCGTGATGCTCCGTGAATGGAAGAGGTCCTCTTCCGTCAATTCGCCGCGAACCCAGTAGGCGTTGCCGATCCGACCCAGCACGGGCCAGATCACGATGCCGCTCGGCCCGACCAGCGCCTCGCCCGTCTCCGCCTCCTCGACGGCCAGGTCGAGCTCGACCACGGCCCAGCCCTTCCCCCAATCCGCCGCCGCGATCAACGGCATAGACCGTGCGAATGGTCGGCACCTCATCGGCCATGTCGTCGAACGAGGCCCCGGCCCAGAAGAGGCCGAACATCATGACTTCGCCCCTTCCCCGGCCAGGCCGCACATGTGCAACGACGCCGTCGGCCCGAAGCCTTGCCTCCCGACCTGGTCAACCCCGACGGCCTTCATCATCACGTGCCGCTGAAGCTCGTCCGGATTCCACCGCATCTCGTCATGCCGGCCCGAGACGGTCCGAAATCGATGGACCAGAATCAGCCGCCGGCAACACCGGCAGCTCGCAAGCTGCGAGAGGTCGAGTTGAAAGCACTTGAAGAATTCGAGCAGCATCTTCATCACGCCCTTTTCCTCCTCGTGCTCTTCGCCTTCGGCAGGCCCTTCTGAAACTCGCCTTGCGAGATGAGCTCGATCTCCGCCGGCGAGAACGGCAGGTTCAGCGGCGTCGCCGCTCCAATCTCGAGAGCCACCCAGACGAGGTTCGGGTTCGAGTTGCCGGGAAGCTTCCGCACCGTCCCGACCGCCCCCTGGTATCGATGCTTCACCTTGATCCGCACGCGGGCTCCGACCTCGAACGCCGAGGCTCCCGATTGCTTTCGCTTCGCCTCGTCGAGGGCTTTCTCTAGTGCCTCGACCAGGCCGACCTTGCAGCCCGGCTGATTGAGCACGGAGACGACGAAGCCTTCCCGCCGAAAGGCGACCGCCGTGTCAAAGCCTTTGCTCCCAAAGTCGGTCACGATCCACTCGACCGGCCGCTTCACGACGGCGTTCGGCTCCGGCTCGTCATCCGAAACCAGCGCCTTCAACTCCGGCTCCGGCGTCGCGTCCTCGCGACGAGGCGAAGGCGTTCGCTCCGGGCCCGCGAATTCGCCCTCGGTGATGTCCCGAACCCAGTGGCCTCCGCTGGGAATCACGCCGAAGTAAGGCCTCACTTCGAGCTTGGAATCGCCCGGATGCTGCGAGCGAACGTAGGCCTCGGCGTCGTCTTGATCCTCCGCGATCACGAAGTAGGTTGGCTCCTTGCCCTTCAGGCAGACCGCGAACGTCTCCTTCTTCCGCGGCTTCTCTGCGACTTCGCGGCTTTGCGAGAGGTCCTCTTTGACTTGCGAAACGCATTCGCCTTGCGTCATCTCTGATTCGCCGCGAATCACCGGCGCTGGCCGAAGCCCGGCCTTGATCGCGTCGCGGACCTGATCGCGCGTCAGGCCCTCGGCCACAGCCCGGCCGCCGATCTCGACCTGATGAAACGTGTCGAGCCCGCGTAGCTCGTAGGCCGTCGCCGCCGCGAGCTTGCCATCGGCGACCAGCTCCCGCACCGGCTCCGCCAGCTCGAGCAGCTCCAGCGCCTTTGACACGCTCGACTGCGAGAGCCCCGTCTCATGACTGATCTGCCGCTGCGACCAGCTATGGGTCGACGCCAGCTCCGAGAGGGCCAGGGCCAGGTCGAGCGGCGCGAGGTCCTCTCTCGCGCAGTTCTCCGCGAGCTGGTCGGCCCGATGCTCGGCCTCCGTCGGCCGCTTGTCGACCACGACGCAGAGCAACGTCTCGAGCCCGACCTTCGCCGCCCGCCATCGCCGCTCGCCGGCGACGATCGTGTACTTCGTCCCGCGCGTCGGCCGCAACACGCGGATCGGCTGAAGCTGGCCCCGCGTCTTCAGGGCAAGAGCCAGCCGTTCGAGGGCCTCCTCGTCGAACACCCGCCGCGGTTGCTTCGGGTCGCGCTGCAACTGCTCGAGCGGGATCTCGACCACGCCCCGCGCCGGCCGAACCGTCGCCGGACTCTTCGCCTCCCTCGGCCGCGGTTGCTTCCTCACGCCGATCGATTCGTTGATGTTTCGTCCGGCCGTCCTCGCCAGCCGCGATGCCTTCGAGCTTGACACCGTCGCCATGATCTCAGCCCTCCAGAAGCCGCGCGGGGATCGTGTTGATGCCCGCGACGCGATGGGAAAGTTCCTCCGCCACCTCCGCCATCGCCGCCGTCGCCGGATGCTTGGGCGCGTAGTGCGAGAGCGGCCGGCGATGGGCGACCGCCTCGGGGAACACGATCGACTGAGGCACGACCTGGTCGAAGACCCGCGTGCCATAGTTCTCGCGAAGGCGGGTCTCATACAGCTTGTGCAGCGAGGCCCGTCGATTGACCCGCGTGGCCAGGATCCCCGCCTCGGCCAGGTGCGGATTGATCGCCTTCACCGCCGCGACGAACGTCAGTACCGGATCGAGGCCCTGCGACCCGTAATCCTCCAGCTGGGTCGGAATCACGAAGTGCGTCGATGCCGCCAGCGCCGCCCATGAGCAGAGATGCAGGTTCGGCGGGCAGTCGATCAGGATCCAGTCGAAGGCCACGCTCGCGAGGTCCAGGGCCTCGGCCAGACACCGTTGTTGCGAGAGCGGCTCGTCGAACGGACGGGCCGCGTTCCACTCGCCAAGCGTGGGCGATCCAGGCAGGATTTCCACGCCGGCAACTAACGTCGGTTGACTAACGACGGTCAGGTCGGAAAGGGCGCCCGAAAACGCCGCCGCGACCGTCTCTCGCGGATCCAGTTTGAAGGTCGCTTCCGGACCGAGCAGCCCCTGCGTGAGCGAGGCCTGCGGGTCGGCATCGACGACGAGGACGTTCCCCCCTTCCCTGGCCAGGGCCCCGGCCAGGTGATGCACCGAGCTGGTTTTCCCCACGCCGCCCTTCTGATTCAGGAAGGTCACGACCGGCATTTCAATCGTCCTCCTCGACCTGGCCAGGCTCGCCCATTGCGATCAGCGGGTTCGGGCCGACGCCGGCCCTCCAGGCCCGCCACTCGGCGAGGTAGCGAGCCACCCGAGCGGCCAGGTCGACAGGCAGCTCCGGCTCGCGGTGAACGTATTGGCCACCGCGATCCCACTGAACGCGGTTGCGGCGGTCCAAGGCCTCGGCTCGAACGACCTCCTTCAGCTCGGCCTGCTCGGTCAGGGTCGGGGCCTCGGCTTCGGTCGCGATCATGAGCCACCCCCCTGCTCGAGGTCGAACATCGCGTGAATCACGTCCTCGATCTTGACCGCGAGGGCCGGCTTGCCCTCCCGCGTGAGCAGCAGGCAGCGCCGGAGATCGCCCCATCCGCAGCCGAACAGGAACGACGCGCCGCTCGGATCCTTGCCAATGGCCAGCACCTGCAGCGCGGTGTAGGCTGGCATGGTCTCCGTCGAGATCGCCAGCGTGATCGTCGCCGCCGCCGCCGTTTCCGGGGGCGGAGAGGGAGCGCCTAGCCCGTCCATGGGTGCGCCTCCTCTCCGCCCAGCGCCCATCCCTGGGCGAGGTCTCGAATCAGGCGATCCGTCGCCCGTCGACCGCCTCGATCTCGGGTGCCACGGGTGGCTTGCCCACCCGTGTCTTCCGCCGAAGTCTGCGCCTCGGCAGCACCCGGCGCGATTCGCGGCGAATCACTTCCGGAGGCGCACCCTCGAACCGGAACGCCCGGAGAAGCCCGCGAAGGATTTGCAGGTCGGGGTGGATGTAGCGGGCCTGGGTCCGCGAGTTCGAGTGCCGGAGCAAGAGCTGGATCTGCCGCTCGCTCCGGCCATCCCGGGCCGCAAGGATCGTAGCCAGCGAGTGTCGAAGCGAGTGCGGCGTCATGCCGGTCACCCCCACCGCCTCGCCCGCCTGGCGGAGCCGGTCCCCCGCCCTCTTGCCCGTCCCTCCCCCGACCCACGGGCCGCGTTTCTTCTCGCCCGGAAACAGCCACTCCGACCCGCCCAGCCGCCCGATCCAATCGCGGAGGATCCCCTCCAGCGCCGCCGGGATCGGCACCGGCGACGCCGACCGTAACGTCTTGAGGCTCCGTCCGTTCGGTCGCACGAACAGGAACCCCCGTTCCAGGTCCACATCCTCCACCCGGAGCCGAAGCGCCTCCATGCGCCTCAGCCCCGTGAACGCCCAGACCGCCGTCAGGGCGTAAAGTCTTTGACCGGTCCAACTTCTGGACCGCTCCTTCAGCCACGCCAGCACCCGGCCGATCTCCTCGGCCGAGTGATGCCTCCGCCTCGGCGGATCGGTCTCCGCCACCGACCAGCGGACCCCGGCCAGTTGCCCCGGCGCGATCCAGCCCCGCGCCTCCGCCAGGTTCGCCGCCGCCCGAACCGCCGCGAGCAGCCCGTTGGTCGTCGCCGCCTTGCGCTCCGGGTGATTCGCCGCGAATCGCGCGACCAGCCCCGCCGTGATCTCGCCCGTCGTCGCCCTCGGCCCCGCCAGTTCGACAAGCTCTCTCAGAGCCTGCCGCATCCGGCAACGGGTGGTCCGGGCCCGCGACCCGTAAATCGCCTCGATCTCCCCCGCGAAGCGATCGACCGGAATCCCTCCGAAGCGTTTCGGTTTTGCATGCGTTCGTTTGCTTACGGGCGCTTTCGGCCACTTGTGCATCTGAGGAGACTCCCCGACCTGGATCGATCGTCCGGCCTAAGTCTACCTCATGCAATCTTGCCTGGTTTGCCAGGCTTGCCGAAGCGCACCCCTGATAAGGGTGAGGTCCGAAGTTCGAATCTTCGTGCGCCCACTTGTATCGTTGAGACCTCCAAATCGGGATAGGTTGACGTCAATCCTGGCCCAATTCGTGATCGGTCTTTCCAACGAGCTGAGAGATCCGTCTCTCCGATCCGCTGGCGAATTCGCGGCCTCGGTTACTTCTGCGAAATCGAACGAGAGCGTGGCCGACGCAATGCGGCTCACGCTCTCGATTGACCCTAGCTTGAGACTGAGTGAGCCGAGTTATTCCTCGTCGTCGTCGCCAAGATCCTCCTCTTCCTCGTCCACTTCTTCGAAGTTCTCCTCTTCCTCGTTCTCTTCCAGTTCGGCTTGAGCCTCAGGCTCCGGAGCCCGGGGTGAGGGAGCCGGCGCGGTCCTCGGGATCGCGGCGCCAAGTCCTGGGGCGTCGTCGGGCATTGGCTCCTTCACCTTCTGGAGGAAGTGCGTTCCCTTGCCCTTGGCGGTGAGCTCGGCGGCCCGGGCCTCGGCGGCCTCCTTCTGGGCGTATTCGAACGTGGCGACGGGCTTGAACGCGTCGTTAACAACCTGCCAGACGATCCGCATGCGAGCGGCTGGTTTGGCGGGCTTGGTGGCTTTGGGTTTCTTCGCAGGGGCCTTGGCTTTCTTCTTCGGTCGGGCCTCAGTCTCCTCGGTTTCCTCGGCCATTTCCATGATGTCTTCGGCGTCGTCCTCCATCGGGTCGAGAGGTTCGGCGGCGTCGTACTGGCGTCGCAGTTCGAATCGGTTGCGAGGTTTCCCAGCCATCGAGACGTCCTTATCAGATTCGAGGTTGTTGAAGTGAGGTTCCTGGAAGCCGCGTCTAACCACCCGGCGATGGGGGCCTACCTTCGACGAACTTATCCCGGTCGATCGTAATCAAATCTCAGGCGAGATTCTAGATTCACGACGGCGAGGCCGGGTCGCGACGAGTCAACATCCACGACCTAACGGGCCATCGGGGAAGCGCCCACGGGAGCCGTCTGAAGCTCGCGACGAATGTGGCTCAACAGGGCTTCAGGATGATAAGGCTTCGTCAGGTAATGATCCACGCCCAGGGCGTGAAGGGACCGTTCGCTGTCGGCCGTCACGGCCGCGCTACAGATCAAGATCTTTTGTTCCGGATGATGATATCGCACTCTCCGGCAGACCTCGACACCCGAAAAGCCGGGCAGATTCAGGTCGACCATCGCCAGGTCGAAGGGGCCGGAGTCGAGGAACCGCTCGACCCCTTCCGGGCCGTCCTGAGCCTCAATGATCGCGTAGCCCGCGCTTCGAAGAAACTGAGCAACGAGCCCTCGGAGAACCGACTCGTCCTCGACGACTAGCAACCGTCCTTGGTGAGCCATGGGCCGAGACTCCTCGAGTTCGGGGAGGTCCGGGATCGGTGTCGGGGTATCGTGCCCCTCACCCTGCCGTCCGTGGCCGGAGTATCCTATCGTTCTCGGCAAAATGCGCCCACACAAGAATCACACACGGGCCTGCGTTGACCGGCTCGGCGCGTAAACCATTCCTACGTCGAGGCCCTGCGCACGACACCCTCCACCCCAGGTTCGGAGGCTGAACGTTCCCGGTTCAGGACGACGGAACCTGGGCCGGCGAGGCCGCCGAATTGGGTGCCCGGCTGGTTTGAGGATCCCGCTTGTCAACTCCCAGCGATTGACAGAGGGCCGCGATCAGAATGTGCTTGGTCACGTTCAGTCCGAGAATGCCCCAAAGGGCGCCCAGACGAAACAGCCAGAAATTGAAGGCGACACACGCCACCAGGCCAAGAAGTGTCGCCACGCTGATCTGCATGCTGGGTCGTTCCATACCTAGCATTATGGTCGTCACGGGCACGAGGGAAAAGGGAGGCAATTCCATTCCTTTTCGACTTCGTGTAAGATTTCACGAAGCTCGCCCCCTCGCCGTGTCCCGGTACCCCCTGGCGAAGGGTCATCGGGCCGTTTAGGATGATCGCTCCATCCGGGGGAGACGCGAGGCAGGTCCTTCACGGACGTCCCCCGATTTCAGGGATCGGTCGAGTCGCAGGTCGTATCGACGCCGCGAGTTGCTGCGGACCGTCCCGACGATTCGCCTCATGATGAGCAAAGTATAGCCATGGCGACACCGACTCCGACCGCCCCGCGTCCCGACCTGACGATCACCCGTCCCGAATGGATGACCGTCATCGATCCGGTCCTCCAGAAGGAGCTCGAGCAGCACGTGCTCGTCACGAGCTGGAACCAACTCCTGGGGATGATCGACACGGTCTATAACTGGGGACGGCGTTCCAGCCTCTGGCCGCTCGGTTTCGGGCTGGCGTGTTGCGCGATCGAAATGATCTGCACCGCCAGCAGCCGGTTCGACATCGCCCGCTTCGGGGCCGAGGTCTTCCGCGGCAGCCCCCGTCAGTCGGACCTGATGATCGTGGCGGGCCGGCTCTC
>CAZRGV010000003.1:51444-96011 GCA_964599655.1 uncultured Isosphaeraceae bacterium
CACCGGCGGCGGACCCTTCAAGGAAGGGTACAACGTCGTCTCCGGAATCGATAAGTACCTACCCGTTGATGTCTACATTCCCGGCTGCCCGCCCACCCCTCAGGCCCTCATCCACGGCCTGATGATGCTCCAAAAAAAGATCGACGGCGAAAAGCTCGAAATCACGGTTCCCGTTCTCGGCAACATCAAGAAAGGGAACACCCCCTGGTATCGGCCCGAGGTCGATCGTGACATTCCCGTGCCCGTCCTCGGCCCCGACCTGATTGACCTGAGAACCCTCGAGATCGTCGCCGCGAAAACCGCGCTCGGGCTGATCGACGAACGGGAAGCCACCCTGACCAAGCCCGAGAAGCTCCCGGCGCCTCAACCGGAATCCGAATCGGACACGGAATCCAACGAGGCCGCCCCCGCCGCCAAGGGGCCGAGCAAGCTGGACTTGATCCGCGGCAAGATCAAGGGGGCGGATGGCGAAAAAACGGCCGAGGAACCCAAAGCCGAAGCGGCGCCCAAGCCCGCCAAACCAGCCGGTAAGCCGGCCAAGAAGGTCAAACGGGCCGAAGCCAAGCCGAGCCTCCGTTGGCTCGGTGACGATGGCCTCAAGGCTCTGAACGACCGCCTCAACGCGACGTTCGGCGAGGGGACCTCGACCATCATCCAGGCCGGTCTCCTGATTCCCGCCGAGAGGCTGCTCGACGTTGCCCGTTACCTTCGCGACCGGAACGAGATCCCGTACGACTATCTCGCCACGGTCCAGAGCGTTCACTACCAGGATGGCATCGAGGTGAACTACCACCTCGACAGCACCTCAAAGCCCGGCACGATGATCGAACTTCGCGTCCGGACCGACGAGGCCGAAGGCAAGGGGGAGGTCCCCTCGCTCGTCTCCGTCTGGCCAGGGGCCGACTTCCAGGAACGCGAGGTCTACGACATGATGGGCGTCCGGTTCACCGGGCACCCCAACCTTACCCGCATTCTCATGTGGGAAGGTTTTGCCTACTATCCGCTTCGCAAGGACTACCTCGAGCCCTACTACGAAGGGCCGACAAAGGTGCTCGACAGCCGAGTCGAGGACGGCCAGCATTTTCGAGCGGAAGAGTTCAACCCGTATGGCACCAACCTCAAGATCCCCAGGGATTTCAAGGACTGGAAATCGCTCGATCCCGAGGCCGACGTCAAGGGCAAGAATCTGATCCCGACCGGCGCGGGGGTTGAGGTTACCGCCATCGACTCCGACTCGTTCGTCCTCAGCATGGGTCCGCAGCACCCAAGCACCCACGGCGTCTTCCGCATGAACCTCCGGGTCGACGGCGAGACGATTACCGGGCTCAAGCCCGTCATGGGCTACATGCACCGGAACCATGAGAAGATCGGTGAGCGTAACACGTTCCTCATGAACTTCCCGTTCACCGACCGGCTCGACTACCTCACCAGCATGGCCAACAACTTCGGCTATGCCCTGGCCGTCGAGCAACTCATGGGAGATGACGCCAAGGTCCCCGAGCGTGCCGAGTACATCCGGGTCATCATGGCCGAGCTGACCCGCATCGCCAGCCACATGTGGTCGATCGGCTTCCTCCTGAACGACCTGGGTGCCTTTTTCACTCCGGCCCTTTACGCGATCGAGGAACGCGAGCTGATCCTCGACCTCTTCGAGTGGGCGGCCGGCAGCCGGATGATGTGCAATTACTACCGCTTCGGTGGGGTCGCCTTCGACCTTCCCAACGGCTGGATCGAACGCTGCCGCGGCATCGTCAACGACCGGCTCGACCGCAAGATCGACGAACTTGACCGCTACATCTCCGGTAACGAGATCGTCCTCGAACGCTGCAAAGGGGTCGGCGTGCTCACCGCCGAGCAGGCCATCGCCCTCTCCACGTCGGGACCGGTCCTTCGAGGCTCGGGCGTCGCCTACGACATCCGACGCGCGGCTCCTTACAGCATCTACGACCGCTTCGAATTCGACGTCATCACCGGAACCAAGGGCGATATCTACGATCGTTACTACGTCCGGCTTCAGGAGATGCGTCAGAGCGTCAAGATTCTCAAGCAGGCCGTTCGCGACATTCCCGACGGACCGATCTTGCCCGGCAAGAAGAGCTACCAGATCAAGGTTCCAGCCGGCGAGGCCTACTCCCGGAGCGAAGCCCCCAAGGGCGAGTTGGGCTTCTACGTCGTGTCCGATGGAACCAGTGGCAGCGCCTACCGCTATCACGTCCGGAGCCCGAGCTTCATCAACCTGACCGCCCTCGAGCCCATGTGCCTGGGACACACGGTGGCCGACGTGGTGGGGATTCTTGGAAGTTTGGATATCGTTCTGGGTGAGGTGGACCGCTGATGATCCGTCAATGATCGCGGATTCCTGGCGATTGGGCGTTGTCCCGGAACCGCCCCTCCGGCGTTGAGCCCCCTCGAATCGACCGGACCAGGAATCCCCGAGCAAGGACCAAGGGACCAAGGATATGAGTTTCGGCAAAGGTCTGTTCATCGGCCACTGGGTCACGCTCAGACGCTTCCTTCGAACGTTCCTCGTCGGCGCGGGAAAGACGCTTCAGCGCCGAGGCGGAGGGCACCAACCGTTCGACCTCTTCCAACCCCCCAAGCGGGGCGAGGAGCCGACCGTCAAGCAGGATTTCCAGACCGAGGGCCTCTTTACGGTCGAGTATCCCGACGAGCGGCTGCCGGTTTACGAGCGGTTCCGCGTCCTTCCGATGCTGGTGTACGACGACGCCGACGGCAACGTCCGTTGTACCTCCTGCAATATCTGCGCGAAGGTCTGCCCACCCCAGTGTATCTGGATGACCCACGCGCAGGGGCCCGACGGCAAGCCGGTTCCCTTGCCCGAAGACTTCTTCATCGATATGGACGTCTGCATGAACTGCGGCTTCTGCGCCGAGTATTGCCCGTTCGACGCCATCAAGATGGACCAGAACTTCGAGCTCTCGAACTACGAACGGCACCAGACGCACATTTACAGTCTTCAAGACCTGCTCGTCTCTAGCGACTTCTACGCGCGCACCCATCCCGACGCCTGGAACAGCGAGGAAGAGGTGGCGGAGCGCGCGAAGGTGCAGAAGAAGAAGGACCAGCGGCTTCAGAAGGCCCTTGCGGCAACCAGCCGGCCCGCCGCTGCGGCCAAACCTGCCGCCAAGCCGGTCGCGGTCGAGAAATCCTGATCGTATCGACACACAAGAAATCCATCAGGTTCTTGTGTCATGAATGCTGACGTCCTTGAGTGATTCCGCCTGGAAAAAAACCCGCGACGGACGATTGACTTTTGCGGGTTCTTGATGTCGATTGTCCCCTCATGATTGGTCTTTTCCGGCCGCCCCTTGCGGGGGCACGAAGGGGCCGATATGCTGGCCGCTCCCGAATGAGAGACCCCATGATCCCCAGTCCACCCAAGCCGATGTTCGAGCCCGGAACCAAGGTCCGGGTGATCCAGCAAGTCCGCGTGGGCCATCGCCGATGGACGACCCAGGTCGTCGGCACGGTCGAGGCCGAAACGATCCGGCCGGTCGGTGGAATGGAGATGGGCGGCAAGGCCTTGTACTGCCACCAGCCGACGATTCGGCTCCGGCACGACGACGGCGAGATTACCGTTGTCGCCCTCGATGCCAATACGAAGGTGGAGCCCATCGAACGTCCCAGCCCCTCGACGAGCCCAACGCCATGATCCTGACCCGCTACATCTTCATCGGGATTCTGTTGCTCTTCGCGGTAGGATTCGGCCTGGCGCCCCTGGTCGTCGCGGCCCTCGTCGCGCCTCGAAAGCGATCGCGATCGAAGGCCGAAACTTACGAATGCGGCGTGATCACGCTCGGCGAAACCTGGGTGCGATTTCGCATTCAATATTACATCTACGCTCTCATGTTCGTCGTCTTCGACATCGAAACAGTCTTCCTCTACCCCTGGGCGGTCAGCTACGCCGGTCTGGGCTGGTTCGCCCTGATCGAGATGGTCATCTTTCTGGTGATGCTGGCCATCGGCCTGGCGTACGCCTGGGCCAGGGGTGTCCTGAGGTGGGTTTGACTCGAATCAACCACGCCCGACGACTCTCGGATGCGAGAGGCGTCGGCTTGCGGCCCGGGGAATCGGCATGATCGACATCGCGACGCTGGGCGCCTTCCCTTGGATCTGGGCTCAAGCGACTCCCGAGAGCCCGCCCTGGCTCTATTGGGTCTTGTGGCTGCTTTTGGGCTTCGCCGGGGCCTTCCCCGGCATCGTGGCCTACATGGTCTGGGCCGAACGGAAAATTGCCGCCCGATTTCAGGACCGGATCGGCCCAAACCGGGTTGGCCCCCTGGGCTTGCTGCAACCGATCGCCGACGCGATCAAGCTCATTACCAAGGAAGACCTCGTGCCGAAGGCGGCCGACAAGGTCGTCCACCTCATCGCGCCGGTCATGCTGCTGATCTCGGCCATGCTGGTCCTGGCCGTTGTGCCGGTCGGCTTCGGCTGGCGGACCGAGGACAACCACCTGACCGGTCTGGTCCCGGTCGACCTGCCGTCGGGCCTCCTTTACCTGATCGCCGTTTCGAGCGTCTCGTCACTTGGCGTCTTCCTGGCGGGCTGGTCGAGCCGCAACAAGTACTCGCTGCTCGGGGCCATGCGGGCCGTCGCACAGCTCGTCTCCTACGAGGTGCCGCAGGTCCTCGCCACGGTGCCCGTCATTCTCTGGGCGGGCAGCTTGAGCGTCGTCTCGATTATGAACCAGCAGGTCGAGGAAGGTTGGTTCCTCTTCTCCCCGCCCGGCCTGCTCTCGTTCGCCATCCTGCTCATCGCCAGCATCGCTGAAGTCAACCGAACCCCCTTCGACCTGCCTGAGGCCGAGTCGGAAATCATCGCCGGGTTCCATACCGAGTACTCCAGCATGCGGTTCGGGCTTTTCTTCCTGGCCGAGTATATGAACGTCTTCGCGGTGAGCTGCCTGGGCTCGGTGCTTTTCCTTGGTGGTGGGGCCTTGCCGTTCACGAGTTTCCCCAAGTCGATCCTCACCGGCACCACGGCGTCGTTCCTGCTCGTCAACGGTCTGACCGTGGGAGTCTTCTTCGGCAAGGTGCTCCTCCTGATCTTCGTGATGTTCTGGATCCGGGCCACCTTGCCTCGAATGCGGGTGGACCGCCTGATGAACTTCGCTTGGAAGTACTTGGTTCCCCTGGCGATCATCAACCTGCCGATCGCGGCCATCTGGTATGAGATCGTCCTGCGATCCCCCGTGCACTCAACCTGGTCGTTCCTCTTCCTCACCATCGACTTGACCTGGCTCTTCGGCGTCGTGGTCACGCTGCCCCTGGTCCTGCTGACCCTCTGGCTCGTCGCCGCGATCAACCGGGCCGCCGCACCGACCCCCGCGCCGGGGGCGGTCCCGGAGTCCGTCCGTCGGCCGGCGCTGGTGGCTCGTTGAACCGAGGCAATCGGGCGGGCGGCCTCTTGATGGCCCGCCCTTAGGTCGGAGACGTTTCCGCGATGCGCACTCTGTTCCTGATTGTCTCCTCGCTCGGCCTGATCATGGCGCTGGGGACCGTCCTGGCTCGCAACCTCGTTCATGCCGCGCTCTTCCTGGTCGGCTTCTTTTTCCTGGTGGCCTGCCAGTTCATCCTGCTGGAAGCCGAGTTCATGGCAGCCATGCAGGTCCTCGTCTACATCGGGGCGGTTGCGATTCTTCTGATGTTCGGGATCATGCTGACCCGCAACATCCAGGGGGATGAAACCACCGGCGGCCACTGGGCTCGCAAGCTGCCCGCCGTAATTGTCGCGCTGGGGTTGCTGATCGTTCTCATGATCGGAATCCTCGATGAGAAGAGCAGCGGCGGTCAGAAAGCCTGGAAGGAAATGACCACGCGTCCAGCCCTGACCGACGCGAGCGGGAAACCGACCGACCGCGCCCCGGCCATCAACAACATGGGCCGCGTCGTCGGCGATGAGATGATGACCCGCTTCATCATCGCCTTCGAAGTTGCCGGCCTGTTGCTGACCGCAGCCCTTGTCGGCGCAATCGCACTGGCTCAGGCCGATCCCGCCGAGGAATTGCTCCAGCCCGGCGCCGCCCGAACCGCTCGGGTCGGCGGCGATGGCCAGGGGGAAGGCCCGGCCTCGGCAACCTCCGTCGGCGGCTCGACCGAATCGTCCAGGACCGAAGCCCCCTTGACCACCGCGAGCGCAACGCGATGACGAACGACATCCCCCTGACCTGGTTCCTGTTCTTCGCCTCGGCCGCGTTCTCGATCGGTCTGCTGGGCGTCCTGGTACGTCGAAACGCCATCGCCGTGCTCATGGCCATCGAGATCATGCTCAACGCGGCCAACATCAACCTGATCGCCTTCTGGCGCTACGGCACGCCCCCTGCGGGCGAAGGCCCCTTGACCGGTGTCATGATGGCCCTGTTCGTCATCACGATCGCCGCGGCCGAGGTCGCCGTGGGCATCGGCTTGATCTTGCTCTGTTACCGACGTTGGAAGTCCGCCGACGTCGATCGCTACGACAGTCTGTCCAACTGACCAGGGGAACCCACTCGCACAACCACGATCGTCCCCGAACGGCAGACGCTCGGTGGACCGCGAGTCAAAACCCATTTTCCTTCAGGGTCCGTTCCGATGCCGCCAGAGACCGCCATCACACCGATGCTCCCCGACGCCCGAGAGCTTCTGTTCCTGGCGCCGGAACTCCTCCTGACGGTCTGGGGCCTGATCGTCCTGATCGTTGATTTCGGCTTCCTCCGGCGCACGCCCAGCCGCGAACGTTGTCTCCGGCTCGGCCGCTTAACCCTGGCCGGAACGATCCTCACACTGTTCGCGGCGCTCTTTTCGTTGCGGCCGGGGGCTCTCGGCGTCAACATCGCCGAGACCGATTTGTCGCTCTTCTTCGGAACCCTCTCGGGCGACGCATCGACCGTCTGGATGAACATCGTCATCGTGGGCTTGCTCGCCCTGGTCGTCGCCCTTTCGATGACCTGGAACTTCACCGAGCACTGGGGTGAGTATTACGCCCTGTTACTCTGGGCGGGCGTCGGCATGATGCTCCTCATCGCGGCCGAGGAACTGCTGACCCTCTTCCTGACCCTCGAAACCATGACGATCTGCCTCTACCTGCTGACCTCCCTCGAAAAGTCGAGACGGCGGTCGGCAGAGGGGGGATTGAAATACTTCGTCTACGGCTCGGTTTCCTCTGCGCTTTTCCTCTTCGGTCTGAGCCTGATCTACGGCCTGACCGGAACCACCCGAATCTCCGCGATTCACGCCAGTTTGCTCCGCAATCCGACCTCAATTGGCCTGGAAGGCAACATCGCCGGCGCAACCGCCGTCCTTTTGATTCTCGTCGGCTTCGGCTTCAAGGTGGCCGCCGTGCCGTTCCACCAGTGGGCCCCCGACGCCTACGAAGGCGCCCCGGCACCGGTCTCCGCCTGGATCGCCTCCGGCTCGAAGGTCGCCAGCTTCATCGCCATGATGAAGGTCCTGATCTTCGGACTCGGCCCCTGGGCCACCAACCCCGATCGCATCACCACGCCGGGTTGGGTCGGCCTGCTCGCCTTGATCGCGGCCGTCTCGATGACCTACGGCAACTTCGCCGCGTTGGCCCAGCGCAACTTCAAGCGAATGCTGGCCTACTCGTCGGTCGCCCACGCCGGCTATCTTCTCGTGGGCGTGCTCGCGGTGGCCGTTTCCACCAGTGGAAACGAAGCGGCCGGAGCCGTTCTCTATTACCTCGTGACCTACGGCTTCGCCACCATCGGCGCCTTCGCCGTGGCGGCCTGGCTGGTTCACGACCAGGGAAGCGACGAGATCGACGACCTGAACGGCCTTGGTTTCCGATCCCCGTTGCTGGCCGTTTGCATCGTACTGCTCATGCTCTCCTTAATCGGCATGCCGCCCCTGGCCGGTTTCTTCGGCAAGCTCTACATGTTCATGGAGGCGATGAACACCGGCGAGGAGGGCAAGATCTCGCTCACCTGGCTGGTCGCCCTCGGCCTGTTCAACAGCGTCGTCTCGGCGTTCTACTACGTTCGCGTGCTCAAGGCCATGTTCCTCCGCGCTCCGAAGTCGCCGGCCGCCCTCAAGGTTCCCTCGGGCGTGGCTTGGTCGATTCTGGCCGCCACCGTCGTCGCCGTTGGGTTCGGACTGTTCCCAACCCCATTGATCGACACGATGAAAGGCGCGTCCATTCCCATGCTCTCGGCGGGCACGAGCAGCCGGTTCCGCACTGCGGCCGAGCCTGGCGCCGAGGCCAGGGTGATCGACTTCGAGAAGCGGCAGAAACAGCTGATCGAAGACCTGAAACGTCGAGGCATCCCCTCCCAGGGCGGCCCGCAACAAGACCAGGACCTGCCAAGAACGCCTCCGCTCGCTCCGCGCGGGGGGCCGCACCGTTAACTCTCTCTCGAGAATCGGGGCCAGCGGCCGCGTCGTTGCGAGTCGGGCCCCGGCGTCGATCCCAACAGACGCGGAGACGACCGACCCTCATGGCGATCATCAATACCTTCCCCAAGTGCCTGGAAAGCCCCTACCTCTTCGAGGACAAAGAGGCCCCGAACCGCGTCGGCAGCCTCTTGGCCATCGCCGGCGACCGCCTCGAAGCGGCGGCCAACATCAACGACACATGCCAGGGCGATCCCGCCGACATCAGCTTCCTGAGCTACGAGGCCATGTTCTCCTGCCTCCGCGCCCTCGTTTACAGCAAAGGCTATCGCGAAGCCGGCCTCCGCTGCCTGATGCTCGCCTGCGAGGAACTTTTCGTCAAAACCGGCCAGCTTGACCCCTCGCACATCCATGCGTTCGAGCGAGCACAAGGGCTCAAGACGCCCCCAAAGGAGAACCTCGCCGCAGCCTCGGCCTTCGTGAAGCGCACGCTTGAGATCCTGGGCCAGAGCTAAACGACGAGCCAGAACGGTCTGTTGCGAAACGGCTTGCGACGCGAACCTTGAAGGCGGCCTCCGCCTGGCTCCTCATTCGTGTCGGGATCCAAAGCGCCGTTCCGACTGGATCACCGGCGGTGCGAGAGCCGATTCCGCCATCCTGGGCGACCTTGACCGTTCCCTCCCGATTGGCGATAAAACGGTCCTCGCCTCGCTGGCCGCGGGAAAAAAATGCGCAACGCGATGACCCGCGCCTTGACGATCGCTCCACCAAGGATGGGGAGTCCGCAATGGGTACCGAGAGATCGCGCGTCGAGACGGCACGACACGGAAGTCTGCCGCACCAGTGGACTCGCGTCGATTCGCCGGTCGGTGAGGCGGTCATTGCGTCGTTCGACACCGTGATCGCCGGGGGCGGTCCCGCCGGGCTCACGGCGGCCTACGAGCTGACGAAGCACAGCCACGCCTGCGTGGTGCTCGAAGCCGACCCGAACCTCGTGGGCGGGATCAGCCGGACCGACCAGTACAAGGGCTACCGGTTCGACATCGGCGGCCACCGCTTTTTCTCCAAGAGCGACGAGGTCAACCGGATCTGGAAGGAGATCCTCGGCGACGAGTTCATCACCCGAAACCGGCTCAGCCGCATCTATTACGACCGCAAGTTTTTCCACTACCCCCTTAAGCCGGCCGACGCCCTCCTCAAACTTGGGCCGATCCGATCCGCCCGCATCCTCGCCAGCTACCTCAAAGCGAAGCTCCGACCCATCCAGCCCGAGAAGAGCCTGGAAGACTGGGTCGTCAACCGCTTCGGCCGGCTCCTCTTTGAAATCTTCTTCAAGACCTACACCGAGAAGGTCTGGGGGATGCCCACTTCGACCATCTCCGCCGATTGGGCCGCCCAGCGCATCAAGGGACTGAACCTCACGAAGGCCGTCTGGAACGCCCTGTTCGGAAGCCGCAAGTCCGGCAAGAACGGCGAGATCATCAAAACCCTCATCGACCGTTTCGAATACCCACGCCTCGGACCCGGCCAGATGTGGGAAGCGGCCCGAGACAAAGTTCAACAGGCCGGAGGTGCGGTCCATCTCGACCGCCGCGTCGTCCGCATCGAACACAACGACTCGGCCATTACCGCCCTCATCGCCCAGGATACGCACGGCCGGGCCTACCGTTACGAAGGCCGCCACTTCCTCTCGACACTGCCAATCCGCCACCTGATCCAGTCGATGAGCCCCCAACCGCCTCGCGAGGTTCGTGAGGCCGCCGAGTCGCTCAACTATCGCGACTTCCTGACCGTTGTTCTGATCGTCGACCTGCCCGAAACCTTCCCCGACACCTGGATTTACATCCACGAGCCGGGCGTCCGTCTCGGCCGGGTGCAGAACTTCAAGAACTGGTCGCCCCACATGGTTCCCGACCCGAAGACCTCCAGCCTCGGGCTCGAGTACTTCTGCTTCGAAGGGGACGACCTCTGGACGATGAGCGACTCGGACCTGATCAATCTGGGGCGCCGCGAGATCGACGCGATCGGGCTTGTCCCAGCCAAACTTGTCATCGACGGCTGTGTTGTTCGGATGCCGAAGGCCTATCCGGTTTACGACGATGCTTACCTCAACCACCTGGCCAAGATTCGAGGCTGGCTCAAGCGGTTCGACAACCTCGAACTGGCGGGCCGCAACGGCATGCACAAGTACAATAACCAGGACCACTCGATGATGACGGCCCTCCTCGCCGCCCGGAATATCCTCGGCCTGGGCCGGTTCGATACCTGGAAAGTCAACACCGACGCCGAATATCATGAGGAGGCGACCGAAGAGACTGTGGAAACCGGCCGAGCCGTCCCGCGCCGGGTCGACGCGGCCTGACCTCGGGTTCGGCCCGTTCGATTCGATCTCCACGCTTGAACGGAGCCCCCCATGAAACCCGAACCGTCGATCGACCCGCATCACGAGCTGACGCGCGCCACCGTCTCAAGAGCTGGCATGATCATGATGGCCGTCGGGATCGGCGTCGGTCTGACCGGTCTCTGGATGTTCGCGGGCCCCTTGTTCTCCGACAACCCGTTCGACCTGTCGTTCGGTCGAGCGGCCTCGGGAATGTTCCTCGCGTTCATCGGCTTCTTCCTCACGGCGGTGAGCTTGCAGTTGCTCTTTCTTGGCAATGCCGGCAGAATTCTCCGTTACCAGGCCGGCGAGGCACTTCCGGTTGCTCACGACGTGATGCGGCACTCCGCCCCGCTCGCCGGTCATTTGGCTCGAGAGGTGGCCCGCTCCGCCCGGGAGGGCTGGGGCGAGGGGTCGACAACCACAGCCAGACTCCAGCACTCCTGCGGCGCCTGGAACGACCCCGACGACCGCTTCTGCAAGGGCTGCGGCCAGTCTCTGACCGGCCTTGTTTGTCCGTCCTGCCAGACCCAAAACGACCCCGACGCGCGCTTCTGCGACCGTTGCGGCGCCCGCCTGGCCGGACCTATCTCCACCTGACCCGGAAATTGCCCCGACGTCTCTTGTAGGGTGGGCCGCGCCCACCGATCCCTCGGCCAAAAACGCCATTTGGTGAGCCGTGCCCACCCTGCATCAGACGATGGAACTAGGCGATTCCGGATGAGTTGATTGACCTTGAGACGGACCAACCTCTCATGGGATCGCCACACGTTCTCGAAAATCCTCCGCGCGTCGCCCTCATCGGTGGCGGCTTCATAGGACCCGTTCATGCCGAGGCCCTGCGACGCCTCGGCATCCCGGTTGTCGGCCTGCTTGGTTCCTCGCCCAATCGGGCCGCCGCACTGGCGGAACGGCTCGGAATTCCACGCGTCTATCGCGATCTCGACGACCTGATTTCCGATGCCAGCGTCGGCTCGGTGCACATCGCTTCGCCCAACCCGTTCCACGTCCAGCAAGCCACGCGTTGCCTGGAGGCGGGAAAGCATGTCGTCTGCGAGAAGCCGCTCGGGACCACATCGGCCGAAACCGCCTCACTCGTCGCGCTGGCCGCGGCACACCCGACGCAAGCCGCGGGCGTCAACTATAACGTCCGGTTCTATCCGCACTGCCAGGAGATGCGGGCGAGGGTCGCCCGTGGCGACATCGGCCGCGTTCTGAGTGTCACCGGCTCATACACTCAGGACTGGCTGCTCTTCCCCACCGACTACAACTGGCGGGTCGAGCCCGACGGCGGCACCAACCTTCGCGCCGTGGCCGACATCGGCACCCACTGGATGGACCTCGCCCAATTCGTGACTGGCCAGCCCATCACGTCGGTGCTGGCCGATCTCATGACCGTCGTCCCCGAGCGACGAAAGCCGACTGGCCCCTCGGATACCTTCAGCGGTCCGGGTCGGATCCAGGCAACGCAACCTGTTCCGATCACCACTGAGGACTTCGGCGCGGTCCTGCTCCGACTCGCGAACGGCGCTCGAGGGGCCTTCCACGTCTCGCAGACCTTCGCGGGTCGAAAGAACCGACTCGTGCTTGAAGTGGCCGGGTCCGAGGCCGCTTTGACCTGGGACAGCGAATCGCCCGAAATCCTCTGGATCGGCCATCGAGGCCGATCGAACGAGATCCTGTTGCGAGATCCGGCCCTGCTCTCGCCCGAGTCGGCGCCGTACACCCACTATCCCGGCGGCCACGCCGAAGGCTTTCCCGACTCGTTCCAGCAACTCAACCGGGCCTTTTACGGCTGGATCGCCTCGGGTATGGCGTCCGATCCCCCCTTTCCCACCTTCGACGACGGCCACCGCGAGCTCTTGCTCTGCGAGGCGATCGCGACGAGTGCCCGCCAACAGTGTTGGATCGACGTGGAAACCGCCTGAAGCCCGCTCGCGATTCCCCAGCTCAGGAAGGGACGAAACCCTCATGAACGCGCCTCCCACCCGAATCCTCATGCTGGGCACGGGCGACTTCGCCCTACCGACGTTTCTTCACCTCTACGACCAGGGGTTCCACATCGTCGCCCTGATTACCCAGCCCGACCGTCCTCAAGGCCGCAAGCAGGAGCGGATCCCGAGCCGCATCAAACTCGCCGCGATCGAACGGAACATCCTGGTCCAGCAGCCCGAGGACGTTAACGCCCCCGAGTCGCTCGAGAGGATTCGAGCGCTCGCCCCTGACCTGCTCGTCACGGCCGCTTACGGTCAAATTCTCTCGGCGGAACTTCTGTCGATCCCGCCCCTCGGAGGGATCAACCTCCACGGCTCGATTCTCCCGGCCTACCGAGGGGCCGCGCCCGTCGCCCGAGCCATTCAGAACGGCGAAACCGAAACGGGCGTGACGGTGATCCGCATGACGCCTCGCATCGACGCGGGTGGCATGATCGCGTTCGCTCGCACCCCAATCGACCCGAACGAAACCGCCGGAGAGCTCGAGGACCGCCTCGCCCGGATCGGCGCACCGCTCGTGGCCGAGTCAATCGTCGCCATTGTCAACAACACCGCCAAGGTCATCCCGCAGGACCGCTCCAAGGTGACGAAGGCCCCCAAGCTCCGCAAGGAAGACGGCCGGATCGACTGGTCGAAATCGGCTCACGACATTCATAACCTCGTCCGCGCCATGCAGCCCTGGCCGATCGCCTCCACCATTTGGCACCCCGCCGACGTCGGTAAGCCTCCCGTTCGCCTGATCGTCCACAAGACCGAGCCCGTCGAAGGCCAGGGACCGCCGGGCCGCGTCCTCGAAGCTGAGAAAGACCGCCTCATCGTCGCCGCCGGAACGGGCGCGGTCCGCCTCTTGATCGTCCAGATCGCTGGCAAGAAACCCATGCCCGCGGCCGACTTCCTCCGGGGCCACCACGTCTTCCCTGGCGACCGCTTCGGCGAAGAGGCGTGAGTCCGTCCCTCGCGGACCTTCATGCGATTGTGCCTTCAATCACGGCGAGAACGCGAAACCCCCGCGTTTTTCATAAAAACTTCATCGTTCGCCGGCCAAACTCTCGCACAGTGCCATCGTAGAATAGCGCGATTCGAAGAAGCGAGAATCTGGCTCAGGCACACCTGAGCAACGCATTCGTGTGCGGGTCCACGAGTTCAAACCTCATGAATGGCACGACCGAGTACATCCACGCAATTGAAGGGCGGCTTCGAATCAAGGTCGCCGCGCTGAAGCGTTCGCCCGATCACGCTCGACGGCTCGAGGAGTCGCTTCGAGAGCGAGAGGGCATTCAAAGGGTCCAGGCCAATCCCATTACCGGAAACCTCCTCGTCCACTACGCGCCTCAAACGATCGACCAAGGCGAGGTTCTCGAAGCCATCTTCGCCGTCGTCCCACCGCGATCCTCGGAAAGCCCCTCCCCGAACACCGCGCGTGCTCCTCACTTCAAGGGCGTGACGCGGGTCGATCCGGCTCACGCGCTGTTCTCGCAGGAGCCGTTGCCGGTCATCCAAACCGCTCGTTTCTCCCCTCCGAACCGCCAGACGGAACCGTCCCAAGCACGGGCGAGCCTTGTTCAGGACGTGTCCGGAACCCTGTTCCGGTCCCTGCTCAAGTTCTTGCTCCGCAGTGTCGGTATCGCCGGTCCCTTGCAAGACGTTGTGGAAGACCTCGCGATGATCCTCATTCACGCGCTGCTCAAGGCGATTCTTCCGGTCCATGCCATTGCGAGGACCTGACCGTAGGTTCGCTCCGTGAGGGAAACGGCTTTTCGGAATCACCCGGAACCGTTGACTTTCTCAGCGTCGGCATTGCCCACTGATCTTCCGACGGCACAAGGGGTTCGGTGGCCCTTGCCCATCCTATGAGTCGCGAATCCTCCGGGCGATTCCAGATGACTTGCGTCAAGCCAGGCTCCGAACGACTGGGGGCCTGGCCGGTCAAGGGAAACAGAAACGGCGCTCGGGACCAGGACCAGAGGCGTTCTGGGTGGTGATCGACGTCCGCCGTCCGATTCCAGTCGAAGCCGTCAAGGTAAACATAGGGAACCTGCACGAGGACTCCGACGAGGGCGAGCGACGCGATCAAGGCCCGTCCCCAGCGGAACCGAAGCAAGACGGCGACCGGCCCCAGGCAGAAGAGTGCACACAAGGGGACGACCTCAAGAATGAGTCGCGATCCCCAACAATGGCCGCCCCACCACATCCCCCAGGCCGAGATCATGACCACCTGCAGCGCGATCACCACAACGCAAAACAGCCTCCAACCCAAGGGGCCGGATCCAACACCAGAAGCCGCTGCGAGCCGACGAACGAGTGGTAGGCCGACCAGAGCGGCCAGCACGATCCAGGGTTGGTACACCAGAAGTCCGCGACCAGGGCTGAACAGAACTCCCGCCAGAGATTCCAGGATCTCTGTTCTCCAGCAACTCAGGGCCAAGAAGCCCGAAGACGGGCCAAAGAGATGGCCATACGTGGTCTGGTAGAACCAGGCCCAAGGCAAGAACGTTACCAGCGCCACACTGACGATTGCCACCGCTCGCCGAGGCGATCGCGCCAGGATCCACAGGCCAAACGGCACCAGGAAGACTGCGGTCGTCAATCGGCACGCCGGGAGCATACCGCAGGCCACTCCCTGGAAGAATGTCCCGATTCGTGACGGATGCTCCGAGGCGCGGAACTCAACGAGCAGTACGACCGTGGACCAGAAAATCACGCCGCCTTGCTGCCACAAGCCCTGCCCGCAGGTCGTCCACATCCCCGAGGACGCCGCAAGCAGCCACGTGGTCACCAACGCGGCCCGCACCGGAGCCACCTGCAAGGCCAGCAAGAAGAAAAGTCCCATCGCCAGTGCCGCGACCACCGAGGCCGTCAACTTCTCCATCCGTAAGAGCACATTGAGCTTGTGCAGGCGAGCCTGGAAAACGCGAGCCAAAACGGCCGGCGGCACGGCAAATGGCACCATCCCGGCCGGATAGGAAGAGTAGACATGCGATCCACGCCGCTGAAGATAGTAGGGCAGTGGCGGCGGCAGCGAGACACTCCGGCGCCAGGGTCGACCCATCACCAGTTCATCCAGGGCCGAGTCCCGATCGAGCACCCAACTCACAGCGGTCGGGGCGACCGGAAAGGAGTCACCCACCCCGAGGTTCTTCCGATTCGACAGGTTCAACAGCGCCACCGGAATCACGACGAAAACGAGGGTCGCGGCCCAGGGCAGTCGGCGCCGTGTGGCCTGGAAGTCGGTCAGGCTGGCTCCAAGCCGGCGGAGGCGTTCGAGGACGTGACGGCGATAATCCCGGGATACGGACGTCAACAGCAGGGGCGAGAGCGGAATGAAGGGCCAGGTTGCATAAGAGGAATGGAATCGGACGCAATTCCCCAGAGCGACAAGGGAGAGCAACACGATGGCCCCATCCACCCAGGATTCCCAGTGGCGGAGCCCAGTGCGTTGCGGCTCCGTGGGACGCCGCGGCTGGAATTGCCGCGACGGTCGACGGAGGATCCGCGATCGGGGGGTCTGCGTACGCATTCCGCCTTCTCCGAACTTGATCGATTTCGCGGATCGTCAGATTCCAGGGGGGCAACCTTATGATTTGAAGATCCCGATTCTGTGTCGGAGAGGCCGCGCGCCAACTTGAGATCCATCGGAAGATTCGCTGGCGGTTGAAGCGAACGAGCGATCGGTCTTGGACAGAACCCAAAGGACGACGCCGGATCGAGCCGGAACGCCCACGGCCACCGAGCTTGCCGCGCCACCCGACTTCCGTTGGGCATCCGCCGGAGCGACCACAAATCCGGCGTGGCGCGAGTCTCCTGGGTAGAGACGCCTCGGACAATCTCGGAGTGGGTCATGAACTCATTCATCCAAATCGATCATCGCTGCGCGGATCTGATTGTGGTCGGAGGCGGCCCAGCCGCCCATCCCACCTTGATTTTGTCACCCGTACAGGCCGCCTGATCGTCGTGCTCGAAAGATCCGGCAGCCTGGGCGATCCCGCCACCGCTCAGGTCCGCGAGCGCGCTCGCCGAAAGCTCAGGAGCGCAATTCGTCCACCCGGTCGGTGCGCTCCCAGGGGAGATCCAGATCGGAGCGCCCAACATGGCCGAATGTGGCCAGCTTCTGGTAAAACCCCTCGTCGTCCCTCGCCGCGAGTTGTCGCAACCTGAACTGCCGGATGATCCCCGCAAGGCGAAAATCAAAGTGCCGGATGACGCGAGCGGCAATCTCCGAGTCGGACAGCCGGCTCGTGCCGAAGGTCTCCACCTGAACGCTCACCGGTCCGGCCAGCCCGATCGTGTAGCTGAGTTGGATCTCACACTCGCGCGCCAGCCCCGCCGCCACGACGTTCTTCGCCGCGTATCGCGCGGCGTAGGGACCCACCCGATCAATCCGCGTCGGATCCTTCCCGCTCAGGGCCGACCCGCAATACCGTGAGAACTCGCCGTAGGTATCCACGGCCGTCTTGCGACCGGTCAGACCGGAATGCACCGACGGTCCACCTGACGTCACCGGACCTGCCGGATTGATGAAGATCCGCGACTGGCCGTCGGGCCGCACCGACTCAGAATCGAAGGTCGGCCGAACAACGTGCTCCAGCAGTTCTTCCCGGAGCCGCTCGATCGTCGGAGCCCGCGATCCCCGCTGACTCACCACCATCGAGAGACTATGGACCCGAGCGGGCCGTTGCCCCTGAAACTCCACGCCGACCTGCGTCTTGGCGTCGGGCGCGAGGTACGGCAAGATTTCTTGCCGGCGCACCTCCGAAAGCCGTCTCGCCAGTGCGTGAGCCAGCCAGATCGGAACCGGCAGGAACGTCGGCGTGTGGTCGCACGCATAACCAAAGACCGTCACCTGATCGCTCACCGGAATCCGCTCGATCTCGTCGTCGTCCAAGTCCTCTTCACTCTTCCAACCCCGAGGCGATGGCGGCAGCTCGGTTAGACTCGTCATCACCGTGCAGTTCCGCACGTCGAAACCATCCTGATCGTAGCCGGCGCGAAGGATCACCTCGCGCGCCGTGTTGGGAATGTCGATGCCGGCCGTCGAGCCCACCCGGGCGGCAATGAACACAATTCCCGTGGCAATCGCGCACTCGGCGATCACCGACGCCGTCGGGTCCCGCCGCAACAACCGGCCGACGATCGCGTCGCTGATCTGATCGCAAAGCTTGTCCGGATGCCCCTCCGTTACGGATTCTGATGTGAACATAAATTCAGTTTTCATAACATTCCGGCCTCCACGGAACCGATCGGCTGATCCGGCAAGTTCGCATCGAGCGCGATCCGAGGCACTTCCAGAATTTGTTTACATTCAGCCATTTTGATTAATTCGTTCAGGAAGAACGGCCCGGCCGCTCCCCCGAGGCAGACCGCCACGTCGAGCAGGTCGATCGGCGCGATTCCCAGTAGCCGTCTCAGGCCGGGCACCGCGATCGTCAAGAGCTGGAGGGCCATTCCTCCGACCATCGCGAAAGGGACGTAGGCATTCGTCGGAGAACGGTCGGAATCGAACAGGCCATGCCGCTCGGACCGGGCGCCCAGGAGATGAAAGAGCTGGGCCGTGGTCAGGCTGAAGAAGGCCATCGTGCTGGCTTCTGGCCCGGTCCCGTGGCGGAAACGCCCCCAACCGTGGCTGGCCAGGGTGCCCGCGCTCAGGATGGTTGCCTGAAGCCCGACGCGCTCGAGGTCTTGCCGGCTGAAGAATGGTGCCCGAGAGTCTCGCGGAGGGCGGTCCAGCACGTCCGCCTCCGACGGCTGCACGGCCAGCGCCAGCACGGGGAAAATGTCGCTGATCAGGTTGATCCAGAGAAGCTGCATCGCGTTCAAGGGTTGACCGACGCCCGCGGCCACGCCAACGAAAGTGACAATCAACTCGCTTGTATTGGTTGACAACAGGTAAAGTATCGCGTTGCGGATATTTCCGTAGATCGTCCGGCCCTGGCGGATGGCCGCGATCATCGTTTGCAGGTTGTCGTCCTCGAGCACGATGTCGGCCACCAGCCGAGCGACCTCCGCCCCTCGACCCCCCATGGCCACGCCCAGGTCGGCCGCCCGAAGCGCGGGTCCGTCGTTGACCCCGTCGCCGGTCATCGCGACCACGAAACCCGCCTGCTGGAGTGCCTGTACGATTTGCAGTTTGTGCGAAGGGCTGACCGCCGAAAACACGTGAACCTGCTGCGCCAGGCTCCGAAGCACGTCCGGATCGAGCTGCTCCAGCCGCGTCGAGTCGAGCATGTCCAGCCTCTCACCGCCGCCGAGCCGCAGGGCCTTGCCAATCGCATAGGCCGTGGCACTCTGGTCTCCCGTAATCATGATCGTTCGGATGCCCGCGCGATGGAACACCGCGATCAGATCCTTCATGCCCGGTCGAATCGGGTCGGCGATGCCGACCAAGCCCAGCCATTCGAGGTTCCGATCGGACGGAGATCCCCCACACTCCCCGTCGCAATCCGCAACGCCCAACACCCGTAACGCTTCGCTGGCCATGCGGTCGTTCTCGAGCTCGATCAGGGCCCGGTCGGCGTCGGTCAATGTCCGGCGCTCGCCGTCCTTACGGAACCATCGGCAGAGACTCAGAACATCGCTGGGCCGCCCTTTGACAACCCAACGATATCCATAGTCATTCTTAATATGATATGTGATCATAAAGCGACGAGACTCGGTGCGGTACTCGGTCCGCGAAATCGGGAAACGGTCGCGCACCGAGGACACATCCAGACCCGAGTCGAGCGCCATCCGTACGAGCGCCATCTCCGTTGGAGAGCCTTTCAATGCTCTCCGACCATTCGCGAGGGGCTGGGAAACGACCGTCTCGTTGCACAGAACGACCGCCTCGAGAAGCCGTCGGAGATCCTCATTCGCCAGTGCGTTGATCCGTTCACCTGACCGAACCAACCCGCGCTCGGTCACCTCGAACCGCTCCATTCCCACGAAGACGCGAGCGGCCGTCATCTGGTTGAGCGTGATCGTGCCGGTCTTGTCGAGGCAAAACACCTGGATCGACCCGAGCGTCTCGACCGCGTCGAGCCGTCGGATGAGCACGTTCCGCTCCCGCATTCGCTTGACGCCGAGTGCCAGCGTCGTCGCCGCCACGGTCGGCAGGCCTTCCGGCACGGCCGAGACCGCCAGCGACAGCGTCATCTTGAGCATTTCCAGGGGCCGGTTACGTCGCAAAAGGCCTGCGACGAACACGGCGGCGCAGACCGCTCCACACGCGTAAACGAGCTGCCGCCCGATCTCGCCAAGCTCTCGTTGAAGCGGTGTTTCGGGCGGACGGGTCTGCCCCATCAGGCGCTCGATCTTGCCCACCTCGGTTTCTCTCCCGGTGGCCACCGCGACGGCCAGGCCGCTCCCACCGGTCACCACCGTGCCGCGATAGACCATGTTCCGCCGGCTTCGAAGAGGCACGTCTCGACTCAGGCGATCCAGCGATTTCGATACGGGCATGCTTTCGCCGGTCAATGTCGATTCGTCGACGGTCAGGCGTTCGGCCGTCAAGAGCCTTGCATCGGCCGGCACAAAGGCGCCAAGGCTTAGAACCAGCAGGTCGCCCGGCACCACCTGTTCCATCGGGAGCTTGCGACGCAACGCGTCCCGCATCACCTCGGTCTGGGAGGGGGCCGTCCCTTGCAACGACAGGATCGTTTCCTCGGCGTGCGTTTCGGTCGTGTAACCGATGCCAGCGTTCATGAACACGACCGCGAGGATCACCGCGGCGTCGGCCAGCCCGCCCGTCGCGACGCCGAGAACCGCCGAGCCGAGCAAGAGCGCCACCGGCAGGCTTTCAAACTGTTCGAGCAGGATTTTCCATCGCGATCGGCTGGCGATTCGGCCGAGCACGTTTGGCCCAAATCTCCGCAGTCGTCGGGCCGCTTCCTCGTCGCTCAGCCCTCGCTCGAGGGGGACATCCCAGTAGCGCGCCACCTCCTCACAAGAGAGGGTATGCCACACGTCCTCGGAACGCTCGCGCTCCGGCTTGATCGGCCCGATTTCGTTGTTCGGCCGGCCGTTTCCGTTGGTGGAAGGTCTCGGCCCTTCTCCAAAGAGCGGCGCGACGGCTCGCGGGCCGGAGGCGACGGAAACCTCGATCACCGGTTCTCGAAGGCCGAGCGACGTCGCGGCTTGATCCAGGGCGCGAGCGAACCACGTTCCGGCCGGCCGCCGATCGGTCGAGGCCGGTGCTTTCGGCGATCGCCTTTGCCGTAGCAGGTCCAGCGACACGGATTCCAGAAGCGACGCGATGCCGTCGGCTCCAAGACGAACGGGATCAAACGAGACGACGAGGCTTCGGCAATGCCGGTTCAGCCTCGCGTCACGAATTCCCGGCTGATCGCGAAGGAATGCCTCCAACGACCGGGCATGGTCCAGGACCTCCGGCGTCTCGATCCGGAGTCGCACACGTCCCCGAATCGCGTGAACCAGCTGGCAGCGAATGGCCATCATCCACCTGGCTCGGCGCTCCACGAGGGCTCGGCCGCGGGTTGCGGAGTTTCCTCCTGGGCGTGCTGCCCCGGGCCACCGACGTCGGGATTGAGCACGAAGAATGTCGCGAAGGCGAACCAGAACAGCTCGTACCAGTTCGGAACCGGTAGCTTCCTTGTCAAGATCGCCCGTCGAACCAGGTCACCCACGCCAAGGCCCGCGAGGACCAACGGCAACAGGACCTTCAGGTCCACGCCCCCCGCGCCTTCGCCGACCTTGCTGTTCAACGCTCGAAAGAAGGCAACAATGTTCTCGGCGACGCGAGGATCGGAGGTGGCCCCATTGTTCGACGGGGCCCACCGCGTCGCGGAGGACTCCGACAGGTCGAGTTCGGGAAGCGCGCGGCCGAGCGCCTCGAGGAACGTGTCCTCATGGGCCGGGTCATAGTGCATGCGGAGACTCCGGGCGATCGGATTCACCTGCAACTGCTGGAGCCCTGGCAGGCTCGCCAGCCTGTCTTGAAGCGTCGCTGCCAGGTCCGGGTTCGCCTTGAGTTCCGGAACCCGCACCCGAATCCGGCCCGGCATCGCGTGAATCACCGTGATCTCCATGATCGCCCGTCTCCTTGAAATCCGATCAGCCGACGCCGCCAGGCCCAGGCGCCTCGCCGGGAGCCCCTTCCGCGGTGGCCGTCCGGGCCGCCGCCGCACGGGCCGCGCGCTCCGCTTCAACCTCCGCCAGCAAGTCATTCCAGCGCTCGATGCTCTCGCTGCCGACTTCTTTCAGCTTGTCGGCCAGGTCGCGGTAGCCGTGGATGAGAGCCTTCGCGACCGGCCTGGACGACTTCGAGGTCCCCAGCAGTAACAACGGAGCCGCGGCCGCGATCCCAATGCCCGCCAGAATGCCCGCCGTGGTCGCGCCTTCGACCAGATCGTCGACACCCAGTCCCATCATCCACCTCCTTCGGCTCTTCGGAACAAAAAAACCCCGATCGCACGAGTTCTCGCGCGGCGGGGCTCTCTTAGCCTTCGATCCAGCTACTCAGCACGAGCAGGGGATCTACCCGTATTAGGGCCGCCCCGATGCCTCATGTCAACGATTTGCCTCGCAAGGACACAAATCGTGTCGTATCGTGTCGTCCGACACCGCGACGGGCGCATCCCTTCCCGATGCCCCTCGATTTGACCCGATGCCCAGGTTCGCCCCCCGTCAAATTCCTCGTTGTGTTGTCGCAATCATTTCCAGGACAGAATGTTGTGACAATCCGTCCGTGGAATCATGGTCCGTCCTCGGTCCCGAGCCGAACTCGGACTGGTCCTCGGTCCGAAACCTCCAGAATCGCGGCGCGGTTTTCCCCAGCACGCGACAACCCCTGGCGTCCGAGGTTCCCAAGCCGCGACAGGCTGGTTACAATACTCCATCGAGGGAGCAGCGACGCAAGGAGGTGCCCGAATATCCCGGCCCATCCCCCAACCCACCTCGGAAGCCACGGCCCTTCCTCGCAGGAGCCACGTTGATGGCGGACTCCTCGCCACCCCCAACCACCCCGCCGAAGAAGCTCTACATCGAGACGGTCGGCTGTCAGATGAACCTGCTCGATTCCGAGCTGGTCGTGGCCAAGCTCCGCAATGAGGGGTACGAGCTCACCGACGACATCCACCAGGCCGACACCATCCTGTACAACACCTGCTCCGTCCGCCAGCACGCCGAAGACAAAATCTACAGCGCCCTCGGTCGGATCAAGCGGATCAAGCAAACCCGTCCCGAGGTCTCGATCGGCGTGCTCGGCTGCATGGCCCAGAAGGATCAGAAACAGATCTTCCAGCGCGCCCCTCACGTCGATGTCGTGATCGGCCCCGGGCAGATCGGCCGCGTCTCCGAATTGATCGACAGGGCTCGGGTCGAAGGCACCCCTCAGCTTGCGGTCAGCCTCGCCCGGAGCGCCGGCAGCCGGGATCTCGTCACCTCCAGCTTCGAGGAGTACGACCCGCTCCGAGAGCCCGCCATGCGGCCCAGCCCCTTCCAGGCTTTCGTCCGCATCATGATGGGCTGCGACAAGTTCTGCACCTACTGCATCGTTCCGTCGGTTCGGGGTCCCGAGCAGAGCCGCCCGCCGGGCGCGATCGTCGACGAGGCCCGCCAATTGGCTGGCCAAGGGGTCAAGGAAATTACCCTCCTCGGCCAGACCGTCAACAGCTACAAGTTCCGAGAGCCCGACGGCCGCATCACGCGCCTTTCCGACCTGCTGGAGCGTCTCCACGAGATCGCCGGCCTCGAACGGATCAAGTTCATCACGAACTTCCCCAACGACATGACCGACGACCTGCTCCAGGCCGTTCGAGACCTGCCCAAGGTCGCCCGTTACCTGCACGTTCCCGCCCAGAGCGGTTGCGACGAGATCCTCAAACGCATGAAGCGAATGTATTCGGTCGCGCTGTATGACGACATGATGGCCCGCATCCGAGAGACGATCCCCGGCGTCGCCGTCTCCAGCGACTTCATCGTCGGCTTCTGCGGCGAGACCGAGGAATCGTTCGAGCGTTCCGTGCGACTGGTCGAGCGATCCCGGTTCAAGAACAGTTTCATTTTCAAGTATAGCCCTCGACGTGGCACCAAGGCCGACGACCTCTACCCCGACGACGTGCCCGAGGAGGTCAAGAAGCGGCGCAACAACGACCTGCTCGCCGTCCAGACCGCGATCAGCCTCGAAGACAACCGCCCGTTCCTCGGCCAGACCGTTGAGGTCCTGGTTGAGGGACCGAGCAAGACCGCCGCGAAGCGCGACGAGGAGGGACCCTTGACGCAACTGACCGGGCGGACCATGTGCGACCGCATCGTGGTCTTCGACGGAAATACCCGACTGATCGGCGAGACGGTTTCCGTGCTCGTTCGCGAGGCCAGCCCCGTGACCCTTTTCGGCGAGGTCGCCACCACCGAGACCCGGGGGGCGCAGGCGTGAGTGTCGAGGCGTTCTGTCCTCCCCTCGGGGAGGTCGTCAGCCGCTGGGCCAGGGCCGTCGGAATCGATTCCAATCGGCTCCCCTCGCCCGAGGAGCTCGATGCCGGCTTCGGCGGCGTCTCGGTGGCCGGTCCCTGCCGCCCTGCCGTGGATTCCTCCCAGGTGGCCGCCTGGGAGCGTCGCTACGGCTTCCGGCTCCCTCGAGCTCTTCGCGCCTGGCTACTTCTGTCGGATGGCCTCTACCGGGAAGGGCCGTTGATCCATCCTCTCACCGCCATCGGACCAATGATCCCGTTCGCCAAGATGTCCGGACTGGTGGTCCAGCCCGAAAGTTGGTTCGAGCTCGGCAACCCGAACCTCGAGACCGTCTGCATCGACCTCGGCTACGAGTGGCCGGGCGGAGGTTCCCCGATCTTCACCTCGGGCGACGACGATCGGGGCAGCCCCCCTCGCCTGATTGCCCCGAGCTTCGAAGCCTGGCTGGTCCGTCTCCTGCGCGAAGGCGGCCGTGAATTCTGGTTCGATCCCGGCTTCCCCTCGATGGGCGACCCCTGGCTTGAGCATCGCAGTCGCGCCCCGGTCCCCGCCCTTCCCGATCGGCTTCTGGCGTTCCTTTCACGGGCTCGTCCCTTGCTGAAACCAGAGGCCGACGATCGGGCCATTGCCGCCGAGCTGGGTATCACTCGGGGTGATGTCGAAACCCTCTTCCGCCACCTCCAGCACGTCCGTCCCGAAACCAACGGCGAGGCCCCCCAGGACGATCCTGAACCGTCGATGCACGAGACGTGATCAGACGCACATGGACCAGACGCGCAAGGGAACGGACAACCCGCGAGTCGCCGACGACACCAGGGACGGTGTTACCCCGGGCCTCGATCCGTCCCCGTCTCGATCCTCACCACCGGGATTGCTTGCGATGGCGCGCAATCGCGATGCCGCTCGGCTCTGGCTCGCCGGGCTGGGGGTTCGTGATCCCGATCGCGGCCTTCGCGACCTGCGAGACCTCGCCGCTCGCGGGCTTCCCGACGACCTCCTCGATGACCTGCTCGGCCGCTTGAACGAAATCCTGCCCCAGTGTCCCGACCCCGGCATGGCGCTCACAAACCTGGAGCGCTACATCTCCGGCCAGCGAGATGCCCTGGAGGCGGTGTCCCGGCTGCGTCGAAATCCTCGCACCGCCGAGGTTCTCCTCCAACTTTTCAGCACCAGCCAGTACTTCAGCGAGCTGATCATCCGCGATCCTTCGACGCTGGAATGGCTCCGAGGCGGGGCCGAGCGTCGCGACCGCAACGGCCTGTTCGAACAGCTCTGGGCCGAGCTGCTCGTCGACCCTTCCGACGACGCCCAGCGCCTCGCGATCCGCCGCTTCCGCCACCGCCAGATGCTTCGCATCGGCTACAACGACATCGTTCGCGGCCTCCCGCTCGAAGACACCACACTCGACTTGTCACACCTCGCGGAGACCTCCGTCGAGGCCGCCTGCCGGATCGCTCGCGCTCACGCGGTGGCTCGGCACGGCGAGGCCCGAGGCCCTGACGGACGTCCCTTGCGGTTCGTCGTCCTCGCCCTCGGCAAACTCGGCGGCGAGGAGCTCAACTACAGCTCCGACATCGACCTGATCTTCCTCTACGAGGCCGAGGGCCAGACCTCGGGCCCTCGTGTCCTTTCGAACGCCGAGTTCTTCGCCCGCATGGGAGGCGAGATCGTCCGAATCCTCTCCGACCACACCGCGATGGGCCAGGCCTACCGCGTCGATATGCGGCTGCGTCCCGAGGGCGATCAAGGTCCGCTCGCACGTTCACTCGAGTCGACCCTGCATTACTACATCAATTCCGGTCGCACCTGGGAGCGACAGGCCCTCATCAAGTGCCGCCCGATCGCGGGCGACCTCTCGCTCGGTCGAGAGTTCCTCGAGGCGATCGCCCCGTTCGTCTACCGCCGCTACCTTGGCGCCGCCGAGATCGGCGAGATTCGCGCCATGAAGCGCCGGATCGAGGCCCGCACCCTCTCCGCCGGAGCCGATGAGGTCGAGGTCAAGACCGGCCGCGGCGGCATCCGCGACGTCGAGTTCGTCGTCCAGTTTCTCCAGCTCCTCCACGGCGGCGTCGAGCCGAGCGTCCGACACCCGAACACGCTCATCGCCATCGACCGCCTCGAACAGGTCGGCTGCCTCACCCGTGAGGAGCGCGGAATCATGGAGGACACCTACCGCTTCCTCCGCAAGGTCGAGCACCGGCTCCAGACCATGTTCGACCGCCAGACCCACGAGATGCCCCGCGATCCCGAGGAACAGCGCGTGCTGGCCATCCGGCTCGGCTATCCGCCCGCCTCGCCCTGGGAAGACTACACAGGCCCCGCCCAGCGCTTCCTCTCCGATTACCGGGCCAAGACCGACCTGAACCGCCGGATTCTCAATCACTTGCTTCACGATGCCTTCCAGGACGACGAGGCTCGCGAGGCGGTCGATCCCGTGGTCGACCTCGTGCTCGACCCCGATCCTTCTCCCGAGCTGATCGCCGAGGCGCTCGGCAAGTATCCCTTCCGCGACCCCACGACCGCGTATCGCAACCTGATGGCCCTGGCCCGCGAAGACAACGAGTTCCTCTCGCCACACCGTTGCCGCCACTTCCTGGCCGCCATCGCCCCGGCCCTGCTCCGCGCCGTGGTCAAGGCCCCCGATCCCGACATGGCCCTGACCAACCTCGAAAAAGTCTCCGCCTCGCTCGGCGCCAAGGCCATCCTCTGGGAACTCTTCAGCATCAACCCGCCGAGCCTCCGGCTCTACGTCGAAATCTGCTCGACCAGCCAGTTCCTCTCCGAGATCCTCATCAATAACCCCGGCATGATCGACGACCTGATCGACTCCCTCGTCGTCGACCGCCCGCAGCCAGCCTCCGCCATCCGATCCGAGCTGGCCGAGCTCTGCCGCGGGGCCGAAGACCTCGCCCCCATCCTCCTGAGCTTCCGCAACAAGGAGTGGCTTCGCATCGGAGCACGCGATATTCTCTCACGTGAGCCTATTCGAGATGTGACCCGAGAACTCGCCGATGTCGCCGAGGCCATCATCGGCCAGGTCGCTCGCGACCAGTGGGAGCGACGACTGGCCAAGGTCGGCACCCCTCGACGCGCCTCCGACGGCCGACGCGCCCGTTGGGCCATCCTCGGCCTCGGCAAGCTCGGCGGCCGCGAGATGACCTATCACAGCGACCTCGACCTTGTCTTCCTCTACGACGAGGACGGCCAGACCGTGGGGAGTGGCCCCTCGATCTCGAACGCCCAGTTCTTCGCCGAGGTCGCCCAACGCGTCATCCGGGCCCTCTCCGATTCCGGAGCCCTTTACCGGGTCGATACCCGGCTTCGCCCTCATGGGGCCTCGGGCGCTCTAGCCGTTTCGCTCGATGGCTTCCGCCACTACTTCCAGCAGACCGCTCAGACCTGGGAACGCCTCGCCCTGACGCGGGCCCGCGTTCTCTTCTCGCAAGGAACCTTCGGCCGCGACGTGACCCGCGTCGTCCGCGAGCAACTTTGCCGCCGCGTCGATCCCGCCCAACTGGCCTCGCAGGTGCTCGACATGCGACGCCGCTTGCTCGCCAACCGCGGCTCGCACGACCTGAAACGCGGTCTCGGAGGTCAGTTCGACATCGAGTTTCTTGTGCACTACCTTCAGCTCGCCCACGCTTCAGCCGAGCCCGAAATCCTTCGCCCCAACCTCTGGGACGCCCTCGACGCTCTCAAGCAAACGGTTCTTCTGGTCCCCGAGGCGTACACCGACCTTCGAGACGCCTACGACTTCCTCAGGACCGCCGAGGCCCGGTTGCGAATCGTTCATAACCGGTCCGACGTCACCTTGCCCGACGACCCCGACGCCCTGATCCAACTGGCGCGTCGGATGAATTACGATCAGGCCGATCCGAAGGCCTCGGTCGAGGCCCTGCTCGCCGATGCCGTCCATCATACCGAACGGACCCGCGCCCTTTTCGAGCAGATCGTGGAAGGCGCCGCGATCTCGACCCCAACGACCACGGAGGGCCCCCTGCGATGACGTTCCGTCGAAATCGAGTCCACGCACATCCCCTGCTCGGGCTCGCCGCGCGGATTGCCCTAGCGTTTGGCCTGCTGGGCGCGGCGCTCTGGCTCAGCCGCGACCAGATTCAAGAAGTTCTGGCGCATCGACCCGATTACCGGTTCTTCGCGGTCGGATTCGCTCTCTATTTTTCCGGCGTCTTGCTCGCCTATGCCCGATGGTACCTCCTGGTCCGCGCCATCGGCCTGCCGTTCACACTGCGTGACGCCCTTCGCCTCGGCATGATCGGCACGCTTTTCAACATGGTCATTCCAGGCGCCATTGGCGGCGACGTCGTCAAAGCGGCCTATCTCGCCCGCGAACAAGATCGCAAGGAACGGGCCATCGCCACCATTGTCATCGACCGCATCGTCGGGCTTCTCGGGCTATTCCTCCTGGCCTCGTTGACCGGCGTCTGGTTCTGGGCGACCCTCGGCCGACGGGTCCGTCGCCTGGTCATCGCCGCCTGGATCGCGCTGGCGATCACCACCGCGATCCTTGTCCTCTGCTTCGCCTTGAACCCAGAAGGCCCCCTCGCGCGCCGGCTCTCGCGACGCCGCAAGACGGGCCTCCTCATCGCCGAGCTGCACGCGACCGGCCTGGCGTATCGCAAGCGGTTCGGCGTTGTTCTGCTCGGCATCGTGCTCGGAGCCGTCACGCACCTGGGCAATATCCTGGCCTTCGACTGGCTCGGTCGCGCGATGTTTCCGGCTTCCGAGGTCCCGACCCTGACCCAGGACCTGATGATCGTGCCGCTGGTCCTCTTCAGCACCGCCATCCCCTTGCCGTTCGGTGCGCTTGGCGCCTCGGAGGGCGTCAGCGCGGTCCTCTTCCGCGCCGTTCAGTTCAAGGGAGGCGCCGTTACGATGCTGGCCTTCCGCTTGCTCCAGCTCGTGGCCGCCGGCCTCGGCGCCCTGGTCTACATGGCCAATCGCCAGCAGGTGAAAAACCTTGCCGAATCGGTTGAGGAACTGGTCGAGGAACCTCTCGACCGGCCGCTAGGGCTCAACCCGCACCTGGATTTACCGACCCCGACCCCGGCTCCGTCGGCCGACCATTGACGTTCCGCCCCTGCCGCACCTCGCCCAACACGTAGGTCGTCTTCGCCTGCGATTCGTAATATGTTCGCATCATCATATCGGCAACAAGACCCACGAACAGGCTCATGACACCGGCCAGGAAGAACATTACCACGAGTGCGGGCAGAGGCGTTTCGACAAACGTCTTTGGCGGTGAATACAGATACTTATAATATAACATCAACGCAAATGTGAGTATTCCCAGCAAGAACGACCACAGTCCGAGCTTGCCGAAGAAGTGCATCGGCTTCTGGGAATACCGCTTGTAGAACCGGATCAGGATCAGGTCGAGCACGACGTTGAACGTCCGCCCGAGACCGTACTTCGTCTGGCCCGCCGTGCGAGGCCGGTGATTGACCACCAGCTCCGTAACCTTCGCCCCTTGCCACGCGGCGAAGATCGGGATGAACCGGTGCATCTCGCCGTAGAGCCGCACCCCTTCGAGCACCCGGTGGCGATACGCCTTGAGCGTGCAGCCGAAGTCATGAAGCGACACGCCCGAGATGCGGGCCACCAGCCAGTTGGCGATCCGCGACGGCACCCGCCGCGTGAGCCACTTATCCTTGCGGTCCTTCCGCCAGCCCGAGACCACGTCGAACCCATCGTCCAGCTTCGCCAGCAATCGAGGAATATCGGCCGGATCGTTCTGGCGATCTCCGTCCATCAGCACCAGAACCGTTCCTTGGGCCAAGTCGATCGCCGCCGAGATCGCCGCCGTCTGGCCGAAATTGCGCCGGAGGAACGCCACGCGAACGTGCTCCGGATCGGCCTCCTGGATCCGTTCGAGCTGGCCCCTTGTCCCATCGGTCGAGCCGTCGTCGACGAAGATCAGCTCGTAGCGCAGGGCCGACTTCCCCAGCACGCCTGCAAGTTCCCCATGCAGCGGCTCGACGTTGTCGACCTCGTTGAACACCGGCACCAGCACCGAAAGGTCAAGCGCGGAACCCGCCTCGGCGGGCGTCTGGACTGCGTCGGGTCCGGCCATCTTGGTCCCACCCACCCCACGTTTCGAGGACGCGACACCGATCAGATAATGAACTGTGACAGATATCTGTGACTCTGCACGAGGGATGCCTTCCGGCGCTCCAGTGTTCCTTCGAAGGCCCGGTCCTCGACCTCGACGCAGACCGGACCGTCATAGCCCACGTCGGTCAGGGCCGCGACGTACGCCCCCCAATCCACGTCCCCGAGCCCCGGAAGCTTCGGCGTGTGCCAGAGTTTCGGATAGGCCAGCACGCCGTGATCGTTAAGCGGGCCGCGGTCGATCCGGGCATCCTTCGCGTGAACATGAACCAGCCGGTCCTGGAATTCCCGGATCGGCGCGACGTAGTCCATTCCCATCCAGATCAGATGTGACGGGTCGTAGTTCAGCCCGAAGTTCGGGCTCGGAATGTCCTGGAACATCCGACGCCAGATCGCAGGACTGATCGCCAGGTTCTTGCCGCCCGGCCACTCGTCGGCCGTGAACAGCATCGGGCAGTTCTCGATCCCGACCCGAACCCCCTGGGCCTCGGCATGCTGGATCAAGGGTCTCCAGACCTCGAGGAACCTCGGCCAGTTCTCGTCAACCGAGAGCTTCGGGTCCCGACCGACGAACGTCGTCATCCGACCGACCCCAAGCGCCGATGAGGCGTCGATGACCTTTCGAATGTGCGACACCGCCGCCTCCGACGTCGCCCGGTCGGCATCGAGCGCGTTGGGATAAAACCCCAGCGACGAGATTTCCACGCCGTACTTCGCCGTCAGGTCCTGGACGCGCTTCACGCCGTCCGCGTCAAGGCTGAGCACGTCAAGATGCGTCACACCCGCATACCGCCGCTCGGCCTTGCCGGGCGGCCAGCACATGACCTCGACGCACGAGTAACCGGTCTCGGACGCCAGTCGGAGCACCTCATCGAATGACAGCTCCGGCACAATCGCGGTCACGAATCCCAGTTTCATCGACAGGCCCTCACTTCGTCGTATCGTGCATGGTCCGCGAACGCTTCGAAGCGCGGCGCCGTCTCGCCGACTCCGAGATCGTCCGGTCAACTCGACTTCGCCATCTCATGGAGTTGCCGGAGAATCTCGTCGTCGCTGGGATACTCCCCGCTGGCCTGCGACGCGCGGAACTTCGTCTCGATTTCCTTGATCTTCGCCTCCGACGCCGAACGCACCGGCGGGGCGAAATAGTCGATAAACAAACGGCCGAGCACGTGGTCGGTCTCGTGCTGGATGGCCCGGCTCAGCAGATCCTCGGCGTCGAGTTCCACCTCGTTCCCCTCCAGGTCGAACGCCTTGACCCGGATACGCTTGGCCCGTTGCACCTTGCCGTATAGCCCCGGAAAGCTCAGGCAGCCTTCCTCGTCCTCCATCGACGAGTGCCGCTTGACGATCTCGGGGTTAATGAAAACCCGCTCCTGATCGGCCTGCTCAGGGTCGGCAGTCAGGTTCAGGACGAAGAACCGGTAGGGCAACGCCACCTGGTTGGCCGCCAGACCTATTCCACGATGTTCATACATCAATTCAAACATTTCCCGAACCTGCGAGCGCAGCGTGTCGTCAATCTGCCGCACGGGAGCCGACTCGAATCGAAGCGCGGGATGGGGGTAGGTCACGATCCGCAACACAAACGCTCTCCTGGGGGGCTGTTCGAATTTGTGCTCAATTATAGGGTTCGGAGCCGGCGAAGCCAACCGATCGAAACCGCGTTTCGGGCCGTTCAGGGCCCGGTCCCCGCTGGCTCCTGGGCGAACGGATTTGCCGGCAGGCCGGCCGGTTCCGACTTCTCGAACGGCGACCAGGGTTCCCGGCCCGTCTCGGGCAGGAGAAAGACCACGCCGGAGGTCCCCGCCTCGGTTGTCGCGTACCGCAGGCCCTCGTTCTGGAGCGCGCCGAGTTTCAGCCGTCGCGTGCCGAGCCCGCCTTTCAGGTCGACCTCGACCGTCAGAACGGGCCGATTCAGGCCGCTTTCCGGGGGGAACGGCCCTTGATACTGCGTGAACCTCGTCGTTTCGAGAATCGAGAGCCCACCGACTAGGACGTCGAATTGCGTCGGGTCGTAACCGGAAATGTCGCTTCCGTCTTCCGCCTTCCAGTCGATGCCCTGGTCAAATGGTTTCTTCGATCGAGACAGGGTCAAGGTTCGATCCGGCCATCGCAAGATCAGCCGGGCCACCTCGTCGGCCGGGAACTCAAGCGCCCGGTGCGAGTGGAACTCGGCGTCGAGAATCTCCAGTGCCTTCGCATTCAACGTGAAGACGAGCGGCTGTCCCACCACCCTCGCGAAGCGAGCGCCGGCTGCCCCGGGCACCTCCTTGCCGATCTCCAGCGTGTGCTCCGCCTCGGGAAGGTCCGCGGCCGGACGGCCGGTCCATCGAACGACGACCTCGGGCGCGTCGAAGCCGAACACCGAGGGGTCCGGGGTCCCCTGCTCCACCAATCGCTCGGCCCGGAGCCGCGACAGCAGTACCACCAGCATCGCCACCGCCTCGCGCTGGACGGGCGCCTCGACGGGCGCCACCAGCCGCCACGCTGCGTAATCCCCCGGATTCTCCGGGGACGCCGCCAGCGCCAACGTCTGACCTCGTCTCGTCAGTGTCACTTGCTTGATCCGATTCGCGTCCTCGGTCATGATCGTATGATCAAGCAAAGCAAGTCTGTCGTTGAACGGCACCTTGAAGGCGTCGACCGGCAGCGCGAGGATCGCCGGGTCCCCGGCCTCGGTCGCGTACAGCACCCGCCCGACGCGGTTTCGCCGTCCCAGCGACAACCGAAGCGCGGGCTCGCCCTTCGGCCGCGTCGCGCCGGCTCCCTGCCCCTTCGAGCCTGCCAGGCCCCCTTGCCAGACTTCGAGAACCGCCTCGGGCGGGTCCAGCCCCGCGTTCGGCACGTCCTTCGCCGCGAACAGGTCGCTCGTCTCCACCTTGTTCAGCTCCGTGAGCAACTCGCGAACAAGTGTCGAATCGGCCTTCCCCTCAACCGGCCGGAGCACCTGCCAGCCTTTCTCGGTCCGAGCCAGCGCGTGCTCCACCTCGCCTGCCCGGATCGTGAGGAAATCGACCCTGGCCAGGTCGAGGTCGGCCACGCGGCGGCTCCGGAAGGCGTGGGGGTCGTCGCCCAGGTCGACGATCGCCTTCGCGTCCACATTGACGACGTCGTTCTCGTCGCTTCGGCGGGCGTAGAAATGTCCCGGCTCGTTTGGCACCGGCTTGCCGATCAAGACGCGATCCTCGGGAACCCCGCTCGACGTTTCCCCGGCCAGCACGATCGTCAACGCCGGTTTGTCCAGCCCGTAAGGGGCGAAGTCCTTCACCCCGTCGGCCACGAACCCGTCGGGCCCTTCCACGGCCCGGAGCGCTGTCAGGTCGCCCAGTAGGCCCTCCACCTTGCTCGACTCGGCCGGCGCCCGGATGGGCGAGAGAATTCGCCAACGATCCCCATCACGCCGCAGGCTCAATTCCTTGCCAGGCCCCAAGACCGTGACGGCCTGCGCGTCGAAACCGGGCATTCGGAATAGGTCTCGATCCCTCCAAGTGTTCACATCACCATCGACCGACGCCAGTGGTTTCGCGTCCACAACCTCGATCGAACGGGTTCCCTTGGCCCGGACATACCGGCGGTCGCGGACCGTCGCGCCGACCTCGAGCTCGGCCAGGGGCCTCGCCTGTTCCTCACCGAGGACCCGAACCGTCCACTGAGGCGGCTCCAGGCCGTACTCCTTCGGCCGTCCCGAGAGCGGCTCGGCGTCGATCGGTCGGGGAAGCGCCTTTAAAGCCTGAAGCAACGCCTCGATCCGGGTTCGGTCGGCCGCGCTTTGGATCGGGTCGACAACCCGCCAGCGATCCTTCTCATGTTCGAGGACGATCCGCCGATCGGGACCGGCGATCTCGACCCGCCGGATCTCCTTCAGCGGCACCTCCATCAGGTCCGGCAGCACTCGACCGGCGCGCGCCTGGCGCTCCTCGGCAGTCGGTACCCTGGCCCATTCGGCCCACCAGAGACCCGCGAGGCCACCAAAAAACAGCAGGAACAGCAAGATCGTGACGCGGTTCTTCATGGGTTTCGAGATAAATTGTCTTGCATGCGAGAGATCGGAAAACCCAGGAATTACATCCGGCGCGCCATGTACGTGGCCACGCCCAATCCGATGATGATTGACACGGCCATCAATGTCGGAATGAGCACGAGCTTGGCCTGAACGTTCGGGTCCGGGTCGAGCCGGGCGACGGCCCTCGTCTTGGGGGCGATCCCCTCCAGGTCGGGGCGTCCTCGAAGCCAGTTGACGGCGTTCACCACGAGGTCGAGATTCGTTTCGTAGCCGACGATGCTGACGAACCGGTTGCTCGCGATGTCCGCGCTGCTGAAGACGACCAGCCGAGGGGCCTCCTCGTTCGGGCTGCCGCCCGGTCCGGTCGCGTCGGAGACGGCGATTCCCACGACGATCGGTCCCGGGATGTCCTTGGCCGGGTCGAACTCAAGTTTCGACGGGTCGGCCGAGGTTTCGCCCCAGGCCTGAGAACTCGTCAGCAGGATCGGCTCGGCCCCGACGGCCGGGTTGGGCGGGCCCGTCGGCCCGCTGTTGGCCACGGTTCGCATCGTCAACGGGGTCGCGCCCGGAACCATCACCGACTGGTTGACTAACGGCCGGACGATCGGATGATGCGCCGAGTCGGGAATCCTCGCCAGCACGGTCGTCGATGGCGCCGCCAGCCTCGACGGCGGCTCGACCACAAGCGCGTTGCCGATCTCGACGTTGTATCCCTTGAGAAAGTCTTCCAGCCCCGTCGTGTCCCGACCGCTGAGCATTAAGAGAATGCGGCCATTCTGATCCATGTATGCCTTGAGCTTTTTAATTTCCTCGGGAGGAAACGCCGAGCGCGGGCCGTCGATGATCAGCAGGGCCGTTCCCTCGGGTATCTCCTGGCGGGACAGGTCGACCTCGACGACCTCGGCGCCGATGTCGGTGAGCCTCGCCTTGAGCATCCCGGCCCCGTGGCGGCGTGCGTCTAGCTGGTCGATCGGCGCCTCGCCGTGTCCGGTCGTCATGGCGATCCGGGTCTTCTTTCCCTCGCGAAGCCGGATCAGGGCTGAGGTCAGAGCTTCCTCACCCTTGAAACTTGTCTCGACACGGCCGGCGTTCGGACCGGCCGTCGCCGCGCCGAACATCTCGCTGTTGCGGACCACGACGCGCCTCGTCTCGTCCCCCTCGCCATACTCGATCACCACGCCCCCGCTGGAGACCGCCACGTCGGGCACGCGGTTCATCAACTCCTCGGCTTCCACGGGATTGCTATCGAAGTTGATGTACGCAATGGAAACCTTCTGTGGATTTTCAGCCTTGAACAGGTCAAGCAGTTGCGACACCCGGTCGACCTGCTTGCGGGCCTGCGGCAGCCTTCCGTAGTAGAACGCGGTGAACCGGACGGGCACCTTGAGCGAGTCGAGCTGTGAGATCGTCAGGCTCTCCAGGCTGTGAACCTGTTCTCGCGTCACATCGATGGCCCGATCGCCGTAGCGGAACGCGGCGACGTTCAGGATCACGAGCACGCCGCCCAGGAGCGAGGCCGTCAGCGCCGTTTCGGAGAAGCGCAAGACCCGTCGCAAGATCGGGCTCGCATGCCGGTGCGGCCGGCTCGCCTGGATCGTCCAGAAGATCAGGCCGAACCCAAGGCCGAAGACGGGCATCGACCAGGGCACCCCGAAGGCCAGCGCGACGTAGGCCCCGCACAGGACGAACACGACGCCCAGTGCCGCCGCGGCCACGATCAGGTCGCGCTTGCGAGGCGAAGGGGCCGTCGCGTCACGTTCCTCGATGGCCGCCTGGCCGATCGGCGCGCCGCGGAGGGCCCAGGAGATCGTCAGGAAGGCCGCCAGCGCCAGGCCGCCGACCCAGACATCCGGCCTTGAAAGGAGTCCGACCACACCACCCAACATGAAATCACTTCCCCCGGCGGAATTCGAGAATCTTGACCGACAGATAGAGCATTACCGCGGCCACCGAGAGGTGCATCACCAGGAACCGAAGGTCCAGCTCCCCCGCGCCGAAGCCGTGCGATTGCACCACCACGCTCACGAACCCGATGAGCGCCGTCCAGGGCGATCGCTGATCCATCGCCACGTTATAAAAGAACAAGGTCATCAGCACGATGACAAACAAGGTGACGAACGTCCAGATGGCCGCCACGATCTGGTGCCGGCTCAGAGCGCTAAAGAACAGCCCGATCGCGACGAACATCATGCCGATGGTCGTCAGGCCCAGCCCCAGCGACGTCAGCGGTCCCGGGTCGAAGTCGTACTTGCCGAACGTTCGGAGGAACGGCAAGTAAATCGCGAAGGGCAAGAGCAGCACGAGGTACATGACAACCCCCGCCAGCCACTTCGAAATTACGATCTCGGTCTCCGTGACCGGGACGGTCAACAGCCCTTCGATCGTCCCGGTCCGGCGCTCCTCGGCGATCAACCGCATCGTCAACGCCGGCACCGCGATCAGAATGGCGAACCAGAACTCGGTGCTGCCCGAGATATACAGATTCATCGGATCTCGAAGATTCGAGTATTCGTTCATAAATCGAGGGTCGCCCAGCATGCTCACCAGCCGCCAGAAGTCGACCCAGGCGATGATCTGGAAGCCCAGCAAGATGATGTATGCCATAGGGCTGAGGAAGTAGGCCGCCAGCTCGCGACGAAGCAAGGTGGAAACGTGTCGCATGGTCAGGCCGCCTCGATCTCGGGAGCGCCGCCGACGGCGGCATCGCGGACAGCCTGAACGAATCGTTCCTCCAGCGACGACCGGCGCAGGTCGAGCCGCAGCAGGCCCCATCCGTTCTGAACGAGTTTGCGGGCCAGCTCCTCGCGAGGGTCGGCGTCCTTTTTCAGGTGGATCGCGAAGTTTGAGGTGCCGTCCGGGCCGGGTGTGGGAATGACCCGGGAGACGCCCGGCACGGTCTCGAGCGCCTTGCGGATGGCGTCGGAGGGGCCTCTGGCCTCCAGGACGATGGCCGAGCTTGTCTGGAGCCGGTCGAGCCGGTCGTCGATGGCGATCCGCCCAGCGACGATGACGATCACTCGGCCGCAGACCGCCTCGACCTCTTGCATGATGTGGGTTGAGAGCAGCACTGTGTGCTGGTTTCCCAGCTCCCGGATCAGGTCGCGAACCTCTCGGATCTGGATCGGGTCGAGGCCAGCGGTCGGCTCGTCGAGGATCAGGATCTCAGGATTGTGCACCAGGGCCTCGGCCAACCCGACGCGCTGGCGAAATCCCTTGGAAAGGTGGCCGATCACGCGGGATTCGACCTCGCCGAGGCGGCAACGCTCGATGACGCCCGAGACCGCCGATCGCTGCTTGGAGCGAGGGACGTCCTTGAGCCGGGCCCGGAACAGGAGGTACTCGCGCACCCGCATCTCCGGATAAAGCGGCACGCTCTCGGGCAGGTATCCGAGCTTGCGGCGGACGGCCAGCGGGTCGTCGAGCACGTCGTGACCGGCCAGGCTGGCCCGGCCGGTCGTCGGGGGCAGATAGGTGGTCAAGACGCGCATCGTGGTCGTCTTGCCCGCCCCGTTCGGCCCGAGGAACCCGACGATCTCCCCTCGGCCAACCGAGAAGCTGATCTGGTCCACGGCCTGGAAGGCGCCGTAGAACTTGGAAAGCTGCGTCACCTGGATCATGGTACTTTGGAACGCCGACAGAGGTTCCGGACGGTTCTCGAGTCGCCCGGTCAGTATGCCTGAAGGTACGATTTTGCCCGCGGAATTGCCAGGGGCTCGCGGCTCGGAAGTTACCTCGATTCCCTGGCTTTCCGCTCTCTCCTCAAGCTTCGAATCTGGTCCTGCGCCACCAGTCCGATCTTGGAACGAAGGATGGGAGCCCCCTGGAACCAGCCTTGCGGCTCGTCAAAGACGAAGTGGGCCTCGACTAGTAAGACGCCGGGTTCCGGCTTGTAGCGGCTGATCTTCACATAGCCGCCACCCCCCTCGTAAGGATGAACCGGGCCGGGCACCGTCCCCTTCAACGGCCTCCAGACATTCGGCGACGGCCCTTCGCCCCGGAAGGCCGGGTCGGTTCGTGAGGCCACCACGAGTGAGTCCTTCGAACGGGTCGCAACGATCCGGGCCGTCGATTCGACGTGAAGCCGGTCGAGCAATCGAGCCGTCGAGTGCAAGAAGGCCGTGCGAGGGAAGGAGCCTTTCGGCGAATTCGGTGGCGTGATCCCTCGGGCCTTCAGGTCCTCGTCCGGGACCAATCGCCCCTCGAACCGCATGTTCCCGGCCTCAACCGGTTGGCTCTCTCCGAGCGTCACGTCGTCCGGCTCGAGATTCTCCAAGTCGGCACGTAGAGCGAACCAGAGATCCGCGGCGCGGAGGATCGAGCCATCCTTTGCCTTGACATCATGGAGCTTGAGCAGAAACGGGGCCGAAACCGAGTCCCGCAGCAGGTCGGCCGCGCGGGCCTTCGACCCAGCCTGTTCGACCAGGGCGGCTTCCTGCGCCTCGGCCGATTGTTCATCCCAGAGGATCGGCTGGGGAAATCGGTAGGTTTCGCCCTCAAAGGTCAGTCCCTCGTTGAGTAAGATTCGATAAAGTGCATTTCCGGAATGTTCGGGCTCGACATCGGCGGCGAGAATAGCGATTGCGCAAAAAGAAGCGAGAACAACGGTCATGCCGGTAGTCCTCCTCGCGTCGAGTGGTCCAAACCAAGAAATCCGGACAATCGGCCGATCTTGAGTGTACCACGAGGAGCCCGGTGCCGTCGCGCCGATCGGGCCCTTGGCCGTCGAAAGGGGGAGTACGTTGGGGGGGGTGGCCGTCGAGGATCGTGGTCGTTCTCGGAGAGGCGACGGGTGGCCCCTTATGCCAGGCGCCGTCCGACTCCTGACGCGCGCCTGGATCGCTCTTGGGATGCTCGGCACGATCGTCGTCGGGGGTTGCACCCCGTTGCCAATCTCGGGTGGTATCCGCGCCGATGCGAACGTGGCGGCTCGGTTTCAGGGAACCGTTGACGTCCGGGTGCCAACCGCGCCCGACCCTGGCCCGATGGTGCCGGTGGTCGTCCAACCAGGAGCCGCCGGACCGGCCTCGCCCCGCGTCGCGGTCCTCGACGTCGACGGCCTGATCCTCAACCAGAACGCAACCGGGCTCTACTCGGTTGGTGAGAACCCGGTGTCGGCCTTCCGTGAAAAGCTCGAAGAAGCGGCCGCCGACCCGAGGATCCGGGCCGTCGTCTTGCGAATCAACTCGCCCGGCGGAGGGGTCACGGCCACCGACATCCTGGCCGAAGAGTTGCGACGCTTCCGCGCCACCACAGGCAAACCCGTGGTCGCCTGCCTGCTCGATCTCGGGACCAGCGGAGCCTACTACCTGGCCGTCGGCTGCGACCGGATTCTCGCGCATCCGACAACGATCACCGGCGGGGTTGGCGCCCTCATCAACCACTTCAACCTGCAAGACGCCATGGCCCAGCTCAACATCCTGTCAGAACCAGTAAAAACAGGCAATCTTGTGGATATGGGCTCGGTGATGGCTCCGCTCTCGGACGAGGCCCGCGTCTTGCTCCAGGAGATGGCCGACGGCTTCCGAGACCGCTTCCTGGCCCGGGTCCGCCAGCACCGGACGGGGATGAGCCCGTCGGACATTGACGCAATCCGAGATGGTCGGGTTCTGCCCGCTCCCCGGGCCCTCGACCGGCACCTGATCGACGCCATCGGCTACCTCGACGACGCCATCGCCGAAGCGTCGCGGCTGGCCGGCGTCACGGGTCCCGAGATTGTTCTGCTTCAGCGCCAGTCGTATCCAGGACGGTCGATCTACGCCATCACCCCCAACACGCCGATCCAGGGCGAGATGGTTCCCTTCAGCTACCCCGGCCTGGAACGCACGAAGATGCCCACATTCCTGTACTTGTGGCAGCCCGACCCGACCGTGACAAGGCTGGGTGCCCGGTGAGTGCCCGCCGGGTCCTGGTGACGGGGGCGGGAGGATTCGTCGGCGGGCATGTCGCCCGGCGGCTGGCGGCGTCGGGCTGGGAGGTCCGGGGCCTTTCTCGACGGCCTCCCTCGGTCGAGCCCGAAGATCCGCCCATCGATTGGTTGATCGGCGACCTCGTTCGGCCCGAGGATCGTCGGCGCGCCCTCGAAGGGGTGCGCTTCGTCGTCCACTCGGCTGGCTGGGTCCGCCTGGGCCGCGACCGGTCGGGGCAGGCATTGGCCGTGAACGTCGGGGCGACCCAGGCCCTTCTCGAAGCGGCCGAAGCAAGCGGCGTCGAGCGGCTCGTCTACACGTCGAGCCTCTGGACCGTCGCCGCCGGCACACCGGAACGGCCGGCCGATGAGGATACTCCCTGGAATCTTCAGGTGATCCAGAGCCCCTACGCCGAGAGCAAGCGGCAGGCGGAGCGCCTCGTGCTGGAGCACGATGGCCGTCGCGGCTTGCGGACGCTTGTGCTCTGCCCTTCGCTGGTGGTTGGTCCTCGAGACGTCCGTCCCACGTCGACCCGGCTGCTTCTTCAAATGGCCGCGACACCCGTTGCGGTCCTGCCACGCGGCGGCATCCCCGTGGTCGACGCGTCGGTGCTCTCGATGGCCCACGAGCGGGCGCTCGAGGTCGAGCCGACCGGCCGTCGTTTGATCGTGGCGGGCCCTTACCTGAGCTACCTGGAGATGGCCAGGCTGGTCGCCCTCGTGGCGGGCTGGCCTCGTCGGCTCATCGTCGTGCCCGAATTCCTTCGAGGCTTGCTCGGCTGGACATCGGGTCTGGTCGACCGGCTCGGCCTGAGCCCCTCGGGCGACGTCTCAGCGGCGGCCGTGGCGGGGGGGTTCCTCCGGCTCCACGCCAGCGGGGCGCGGGCCAACGCCCTGCTTGGCCTGAGCCACCCGCCGCCGATCCGTTCGATCTTCGAGGCCCTCGACGACCATCGGCGGTCCGGACGCGCGGCGTGGCTCGACCTTCGTCGGCCCGATCAGTAGAATCGAACCCGAGAGGCCGCGACGGAACTCCCGACGGGCCAAAACCGTGGAACAACCGGCAAACTTCGAGGCCGCTGCCCCGCGACGGGGTTGACCCGCTTCCATTCCCGACCGCTCCCAAGTCAGGACACTTCCCATGGAACGGAACGAGAACCCATCGCAGCCGGCCTCGGCGCCGGCTCAGACGATTGTCATCGACCGGCGAGAACGAGGCGGGCTGATTTCCCGAATCATCGGACCGATCCTCCTGTTGCTCTTCTTCGCCTACCTCTTCGGAAGCTCGATGGGTCGAGAGTCGGGGCTTCCGGAAAAGCTGAACGAGCACTACGTCGCGGGGGAATTGACTGGGCCGATCATCGCGATCGTGCAGGTCGGCGGTCTCATCATGGGCGACGAGGTCGACTTCGCCATCAAGCAGATCCGTCAGGCCCGGGAGGACTCCCGAGTTCGCGCGGTGGTGCTCCGGGTCGACTCGCCAGGCGGCACGGTGTCGGGAGCCGACCGAATCTGGCGGGAGGTGCAACTGCTCAAGCAGGCGAACAAGCCCGTGGTCACCTCGATGGGAGGCCTCGCCGCGTCGGGAGGTTACTACGTGGCGGCCCCGACCGACTATATCCTGGCCGAGCCGACGACCATGACCGGCTCGATTGGCGTGATCCTCGAGATCCCCGAGATCAGCGGCTTGCTCAAGTGGGCGGGGGTCGAGTTCCAGACCCTCACGACCGGCGAGTGGAAGGACTCGCCGTCGGTCTTCCGGCCGATGAAGCCCAGCGAACGCCTGCGATGGCAGGAAATCATCGACGAGACCTTCGACCGGTTCGTCAACGTGGTCGCCCAGGGGCGCAAGCTGCCTGAGAGCGTCGTGCGACCGCTGGCCAACGGTAAGGTCTACACGGCCGAAGAGGCGCTTAAACTCAAGCTTATCAACGAGATCGGCTATCAGGACGACGCCATTCTGCACGCGCAGAGGCTCGCCCGGATCGAGTCGTTCCGCGTCATTCGATACGCCAAGCCAAAGAGCCCGTTCGAAACCCTTTTTGGTACATCCACGCCAGCGCCGCGTCCGGGCCTCACGCTCGACCCCGACGCGGCACTGACCATCCAGACGCCTCGCCTACTTCTGCTCGCCCGTTGAGCGACGGGCGAACGGCCCGGCTCACTCGCGACGGTTCAGGGCCGGAGTCGCCGTGGTCACCCAGACGAGATACACTGCGGGACGGCTCTCAGACGGTTCGACGACCGGCGGGGCTTCGGGTTGCCCGGCCTGCGTCGACACCGCCGACCCGGCCGTCGACCGGGGTCGATCGTTCCGGGCGATCGGAACTCGATGAGTCGAGGAGCCGCCAACCGACGTCGAATCGAATCCGGAGAACCCCGGTCCTCCGACATCCACGGCGCGCCCCAACGGCTGAGGAATCTCCTCCCGACGCGCGAGCGACCTGGGCGTTCCCGCCGGCGCGTCGGCCAGGATCGTTCCGACCGCCTGCCCTTCGAACAGGTCGATTCCGTCCGTCTCCGTCAGTTGAGAGACCATCGGAGCCGATACCGGATCGGTGTCGAGTGGGGCGTTTGGGAACTGTTTCGACAGATTTCGCTTGAAATTGTTCAGCTCCGTATCGTCGAGAATCACGGCGTAGACGATCGCCTCGCCGGGATGCCGGGGGTCGATGGCGAGTCCCTGGCAGACGCGGAACCTGGCGTAACGCGGGTTGGCGCGGTCGGTCTGACCGATCGCTTGGTCGACTTTCTGGGTGGGTTCGGCGTTCAGCGCGTCGACGACCAGCAGGAACCGCCTCACGTCGGGACGGTCGAGGAGCTCGCGTAGCTCGTCCTGCGATTTCAAAGTCTGACGCTCCTTTTCGATGTCGACGTCGTTGGAGAGCGCGACATCCGAGTTCGAGGGCGGGGTCGCGGCCTTGGACTCGGCGATCGCTTCAGACTTCGGCGTGCCGGTGGAGGCGACCGCGAATGGTTCCGACGGTTGATCGGGTTTGACTGGCGACACCGCCGTTTCCGAGTCCGCCGGATGGCTCGCAACGTGGGGCGAGGGCCCTCGCGTGTGGGCCGGCTTCCTCGGGCCGAAGTGGAACAGTCCGAACGACCAGCACAACAGCAAGGTCGCGGCGAGACCGATGGTCGGCCCCACGACAAGCGCGCGGCGAAGACCTCGCCACCTCGTGGCGGATCGCCGCTGACGGGTTTCTCGAGCGGCTTGGAGCCGATCGAGGACTGCGGGTGCCAGGTCGAAGCCGACCCGAGGAATGGCCAATCCTCCCAGAGCATCCCGCACGCCCTTAATCTCTCGCAAACGTCTTGCAAGGTAGGGGCTGGATTGCAGGGCCGCCTCCACCAGCGAACGGCGGCCCGGATCGAGCTCGTCGTCGAGGTAGGCGGAGAGCAGGGATTCATCGTCGAGGTTCATGATGATCGTCGGATAAGGAAAAAGCCGAAAAAACCAAAAACTCGTCACACGCGAAAATGAGGTATGACCATCCCTGCCGCGGGTCCGTTGTGTCTTTGTCTCCGTCGTCTCAAGGCGGACTGGTTATCCCAGAGGTCGAGAGACCGTTCGGGCCGGCTCCTCGTCGAGAACCCAACGCAGTTGTTCTCGAAGTTCGCTTCGGGCGCGATGCAATCGACTGCGAACCGTGCCGATGGGAATGCCGAGGATGTCGGCGATCTCTTCGTACCGCAAACCATCGAGATCCTTCAGGACGACTACCGCGCGCTGCTCGGGCTGGAGCCGGCTGAGGGCGTTCTGGATCAAGCGGTCGCGCTCGGCCCGTTCGACCGGCAAGGTGGGATCGCTCTTGCTCGGGTCGTCGGAGCTTTCCGAATCGAATCCGTTCGGCGCCTCGACGCGATGCGCCAGCCGGCGCCTCCTCCGATTGCTCAGGGCAAGGTTGACCGCGATCCGGTACACCCAGGTGTAGAACGAGCTGTCGCCGTGAAATCGGTCCAGTTTCTCGAAGGCGCGAAGGAACGCGTCCTGCAACAGGTCGAGAGCGTCGTCCGCGCAGCCGGTCAGGCGCAGGATGGTCGGATAGAGCCGGTCCTGGTAGCGACGCACCAGGAGTCCAAAGGCTTCCGACTCCCCCGCTCGACAGGCGTCGACAAGGAACTTTTCGTCATGACATGCGGTCATCAATGGCCTTGGACGCTTGAGGTTCCTGAAGAGTTCCCCGGTTGCGATGCGTCTCGAACGAACGTCCGACGGATCGAGACCGACCGCGATCAGGGTATTCTATCGTGGGCGGACCGCTCGCGTGGGGCGCAATCTTGCAAAGTCAACGAAAGTTGATCCGAGACCTCGAAAACGACACGGCGTCCTCGGCCCGGCCGTTCTCGGCCGTGGCTAACGGAGTCCGCGTCGCCGTTTCGGTTTCGGCTTCTT
>CAZRGV010000004.1:0-3428 GCA_964599655.1 uncultured Isosphaeraceae bacterium
TCGAACACGACAGCCGTTATGGTGCTGAGGTCGGCCGGAGCGATTCGGCCCGGATCAAGCTCGCCGTCGAGGATCGCGCGGCAGCCCGTCGCGGTTCGAGACGTGGGTGTCGCCTCTCCAACCGTTGCCACGTACCCCCGCCGGGAGCAGCCGCGATGCATGCGACGAATGACCGAATTCGAGCGATCGGAAGGATCCTGGGCCTCGTGATCCTCGTGATCACCCCCCCTGCCCGGCTCGCCGCCGAAGAGCCAGCCGCCGACATCGGGCAACGGTTGGAACTGTTCGTGGACCGGCATCGAATCGCCTCGATGGACGGCGTTGAGCTCAGGCTCCATCACCCCGAGCCGAAGGAGATCGCCCTTTCGTTCGATTCTCCGTGGGATGGCCCATTCAGCGCGTATGTGACGGTCTTCCGCGATGGCGAACTTTTTCGCATGTATTATCGTGGATGGTCTGACATCGGCACCAGCGGCGAGCAGGTGACCTGTTACGCGGAGAGCCGAGACGGCATCCATTGGACCAAGCCCGACCTCGGCCTGTTCGAGTTCCAGGGATCCAAGAAGAATAATATTCTCTGGAAAGGTCCCGGCAGCCGCGGCACTCACAACTTTGCGGCCTTCAAGGACACTCGACCCGGAGTGCCCGACGACGAGCGCTACAAGGCCCTCGGTGGCGGCCCGCTTTATGCCTTTGCCTCGGCTGATGCGATCCACTGGCGGCTCTTGGCCGAGACGCCCGTGATGACCAAGGGGGCGTTCGACTCGCAAAATCTCGCCTTCTGGGACCCGAACCAGAAGCGCTACGTGGCCTTCTACCGCATATTCACCAACGGCGTGCGCGCCATCGCCACCGCGCACTCCGACGACTTCCGCGCCTGGTCCGACCCTGAGCCGATCGACCTGGGCGACACGCCTCCCGAACACTTCTACACCAATGCCACAACCACTTATTTTCGTGCGCCACACTATTACTTTGCGTTCCCCAAGCGATTCAACCCCGGCCGCAAACTCTTGCCCGAGCACGCCGAGACGGGCATCTCCGACGCGGTGTTCCTGAGCAGCCGCGACGGCTTGCACTTCGACCGCGAGTTTCTGGAGGCGTTTATCCGACCCGGCCGGGATCGGCTCAACTGGGGGGACCGGAGCATGATGCCCGCCTGGGGGCTCGTCCAAACGGCACCCGATGAGATGTCGATTTATTACAGCGAAAACTACCGCTATCCTTCCTACCGCCTTCGCCGCGGGGTCTTGCGGCTCGACGGCATCGCCTCGGCGCACGCGGGCGGATCGGCCGGCGAGCTGATCACGACTCCGTTGCGCTTCGAGGGGAAGACCTTGCTGCTGAACTACGCGACCTCGGCCGCGGGCCGTGTGATGGGGGAGATTCAGAAGCCCGACGGAACGCCCGTTCCGGGCTTCTCACTGGCCGACGCGACCGAGCTGTTTGGCGACGAGATCAACGGGCCTTACGCCTGGACGTCGGGCGGCGATGTGTCGTCACTTGCCGGCAAGCCGGTGCGCCTCCGGTTCGTCCTGAAAGATGCGGATCTTTTCTCCTATCGATTCACGGACTGAGAAGATTGTCACGGACCCATTGATCGAGGCTGGACATGATGCGCAAAACACGTTGGTCTTTGCTGAGCGGCATGGTGCTGCTCGCGATTGGGTCGAATCCAGTGTTCGGCGCCGAGTTCGCGAGTGCGTTTCCCGCGCGGATCGACCGCGTCTGGGCTGGGCCGGCGTTCTGGGCCAACCGGCTTCAGGACTGGCGGATTCACGATGGTCGACTCGAATGCGTTTCCACCCGCGTCAGCGAGCCGATGCGGACGGTCCACCTGCTCACCCACCGGCTTGGGCCCGGCCTCGAGCCGTTCACGATGACGGTGCGGACCGGCCTGGTTCCGGGTTCCGGGGCCCCTGGCGGCGACGCCGCGACGGGCTTTCTGATCGGGGTCGGAGGCCGGACAATGGACTATCGCGCCGCGGCGATGGTGCATCGCAATCCGGGGCGTGGCGGCGGGATCTTCGTGGGACTCGACCTTGCGGGGCACCTGGTTTTTCACGGTTTTGAGGCACCCGTGAGACGGCAGGCAACCGGCGGCCCACCCGAGATCGAGGGGAAACTGCCCGAGAGCGTAACGCTCCGGCTCGAAGGAAAAAAAGACGGCGATCAATATCATCTCGTTCTCTCGGTTCTGGATTCGAAGACGGGGCGCGAGCTTGGGCGATCCCACCAGCCGGTGGTCGATCCCGCGTCACTCGAAGGGAGCGTGGCCGTCGTTTCGCATCCCGGCAGCGGCTCGAACGCGGCGCGCTACTGGTTCCAGAACTGGACCCTCTCTGGACCGAAAGTCGAGGCGCATCCCGATCGGGCCTTCGGACCGATTCTCGCGTCGCAATACACCGTGCATCGCGGCATTCTGAAACTCACCGCGCAGATGGCCCCGATCGGCGAGCGCGACAATCCGATCGTCGAGCTTCAGGTTGGCGACGGTGCCGACTGGAAAACCATCGCCACGACCCGGATCGTCGTGCCGGGCGACACGGCGACATTCCGGGTCGAAGGGTGGGATTCACATCGCGACATACCCTACCGCGTCGTTTACCGGCTCAAGAGCGACGACGGCGAGACCACATCCTCATGGTCGGGTACGATTCGCCACGATCCCGTGGAAAAAGACACGATTGTTCTCGCGGCCCTGAGCTGCTGCGAGCAGTTCGGCGGCGGCCCCCGAGGCGGTGGTTCGTTTCCCTGGGCCGATCGCACCTGGTTCCCTCACGCCGACCTCGTGCCAAAACTCGCGTGGCACAAGCCCGATCTCTATTTTTTCGCCGGCGACCAGATCTACGAGGGGAATCCCACGCCGCCGGTCCGGGCTCCCGTCGAAGAGGCGATGCTCGATTATCTCTACAAGTGGTTTCTTTGGTGCTGGTCGTTCCGCGACCTGATTCGTGATACCCCTTGCATCACCATCCCCGACGACCACGACGTGTTTCAGGGGAACATCTGGGGCATGGGGGGGCACCCTGCTCGCCCCGGCGATCCGGCCGGGTTGCTCGGAGGCTACGGCATGCCGCCCGAGTGGCTCAACATGATGCAGCGCACCCAGACCAGCCACCTGCCCGATCCGTTCGATCCCACGCCCATCGAACAGGGAATCACGGTGTATTACACATCGATGACTCTGGGCGAGATCGGCTTCGCCATCTTCGAGGACCGCAAGTTCAAGTCGGCGCCTTCGATCCTCAATGCGAAGATGACGCCCGACAGCCATATTCTCGAACCGGACTTCGACACTCGAAAGGCCGACGTCCCCGGCGCCACGCTGCTGGGCGATCGGCAGTTGAAATTCTTGAATGACTACGCCTCGGATTGGCAAGGCCAGGCGATGAAGGCCGCGCTCAGTCAAACCATCTTCTGCAACC
>CAZRGV010000004.1:3445-34508 GCA_964599655.1 uncultured Isosphaeraceae bacterium
GAGAGGCGAGACCGCCGGACAGCTCGACAAGGACCTCGACTCCAACGGTTGGCCCCAGACCGGCCGGGCCAAGGCCCTTCGCGAGCTCCGACGCGGCTTCGTTGTCCACATCGCAGGAGATCAGCACCTCGCCAGCGCGATCCACCACGGCATCGATGCCTTTGACGACGCCGTCTGGTCGCTCTGCGTGCCAGCGATCGCCAATCTGTATCCCCGGTTCTGGAACCCGGATTACCCCCCTTTGAACTTCAAGGCCGGCATGCCGCCGTACACCGGCTGGTACGAAGACGGCTTCCACAACAAGCTGGATATCCGGGCCGTCGCCAATCCGGTGAACGACCCGAAGCCCGGACAGTTTCCCGAACCGGTCGAACTCTACCGCGAGGGGACCGGCTACGGGATCGTCCGGTTCCACAAGCCCGACCGCACGATCACGCTCGAAGTCTGGCCCCGGCACGTCGACCCCTCGATAGGCCGGCCTTACGATGGCTGGCCGATCACCATCGCGCAGACCGACAACGACGGCCGAACGCCCGTGGCCTGGCTGCCCACCATCGAGGTCCAGGGGATGAAGAACCCCGTCGTGCAGGTGATCGACCCATCGAATGATGAAGTGATCAATACACTGCGGATCAAGGGCACATCCTTCCGCCCCAAGGTTTTCCACAAGGGTCGCTATACGGTGAAGGTCGGCGAGCCTGGCACCGAGCGATGGAAGACGATCGAGAATGTCGAGGCTCTCGAACCGGATGCGAACTCGACCCTCTCGGTCGATCTCGGACCTCAGTGATGGATTCTCAAAAGGACAAACGGCGTGATGACAGGCCGCGAATCCTCCTGTCATCACGCCGTTTGTGTTAACCGCCTGACCCGTTCAGGAGAGAACGATCGGAGACCGCTTCTCGGCCGCCTGCTCCATCATCGTCTGAATCCGGGCGACCATCTGCTCGGGCTCGGGCAATTCCCCTTCGAGGATCGACGCATTCGTCCAGAGCTGGAGACCAACCTGCTTGATGAAGTCGTCATGTTCCGGGTTGACGCTCAGGCTCGCCAGGCGCTGGATCAACGAGGCTTTCGGGTTCACCTCGAGGACTTTCGCCACGAGCGGGACGTCGCGGTTGGCCATTTTCAGCAGGCGCTGCATCTGGGTGCTCAGGCCCCCTTCGGCGTTGACCAGACAGCACGGGCTTTCGGTCAGGCGATCCGAGCGGCGAACCTCCTTGACGCGATCTCCGAGCGCCTCGCGGAACAGTTGCAGTACGCGGCCGAAGCCGCTTGACGGGGTTTCCTCCGCTTTGGATTCGGATTGTACCTCGCCGCCCGGCAACTTCAGATTGGCCGAGTCAATCGACGTGAATGCCTTGCCCTGGTAGGTTCCGAGGGCCGACATGACGAACTCATCAATCGGCTCGACCAGGAAAAGCACTTCTAGATCCCGTCGGCGGAAGATCTCGAGGTTCGGGTTCTTGCGGAGCGAGTTCAGGTCGGGACCGCCGAGGTAGTAGATCTGGGTTTGATCCTCCTTGCAGCGCGAAACATACTCGTCCAGCGAAACAAGCCGATCGTCGACCGCGGCCTTCGACGAGTGAAAGCGCAACAACTTCGCGATTCGCTCGCGATTCGTGAAGTCGGTCGGAATGCCTTCCTTCAGGATGGCCCCGAACTGGCGATAGAACTTGAGGTAATCCTCGGGGTTTTCCTTGGCCAGCGTGTCAAGACGGTCGAACACCCCCTTGACCAGCGTGTTGCGAATCCGGCGGATCACCGTGTTATCTTGAAGGGTCTCTCGCGAGACGTTCAGGGGGAGGTCCTCGGAATCGACGAGTCCAAACAGAAACCTCATGTAGTCAGGAACCAGCTCGCGGCAATTCTGCTGAACCAGCACTCGCTTGGCGCAGAGGTTCAGACCCTGCTCGTAGCGGGCGAAGCCGAGTCGCTCGATGTTGGTCGGCGGACAATAGAGCACGGCGCGGAACTGGATCGGCGAATCGGCGGCGAGGTGAACGTGCCAGAGGGGCGTTTCGCTCGTGTGATGAGAAAGGTGCTGATAGAAGCGCACGTACTGTTCGTTGGTGACCTGGCTCTTGGGCTCAACCCAGATCGGCTTCTGGTCGTTGGCGATCTCGGCTCCAACGCGGATCGGATGCGGAACAAAGCTCGAGTAGCGCTTGACAATATCCCGTAGTCTCGACTCGGAGGCGAACTCCGTTGCGTCGTCCTTGAGGTGGAGAATCACCTGGGTGCCGCGTTCCACCCCTTCGGCGGGCGAGACCGTGAAGGTGCCACTGCCGTCCGACTCCCAATCCCAGCCCGTGGCGTCCTGGTAGCTCCGAGAGCGAACGGTCACCTTGTCGGCGATCATGAAGGCCGAGTAAAACCCGACCCCGAACTGGCCAATCAACGAAAGGTCGGCTTTCTCGCCGGCGGCCTTCTGGCTGGCCAGCGTCTTGAGAAACTCGAGCGAGCCGCTCCGGGCGATCGTGCCCAGGTTGGCCACGAGTTCGTCATGGGTCATCCCAATGCCGTTGTCGCGAATCACAAGCTGGCGGTCATCGGGACGTCCCTCGACGACGATCTCCAGCGTTCCCACGTCACGGAACCGATCGTCGGTGAGACTCACGTAGCGCATCTTGTCGAGCGCGTCCGACGCGTTGGAGATCAACTCGCGAAGGGCGATCTCCCGGCTCTGATAGAGTGAGTGCGACAGTAAATGAAGAAGCTGCTTGATCTCGGCCTGAAACGAATATTCTTGCTTGCGTGTATCCGTCGCCATCGACTTAACCTCGCGGTGGCCGCCGGTCTGCCGCGACAGCTCGACGAGCCGAAGTTCGAGGAACGTGTTGCGGGAATGGGTCGGTCCGTGATCCCGGAAGGACGGGGAGACAGAGCGCCCGAAGCCCTCCGCCGCTCGAACGCCTCGGATTCGAGAGGCGTCGCAGGGTCTTGGTCCAGCTCCGTGCCATCCCCGCCTTGCCCGTGGATTCGCCTGTGAGAGTCCAGGTAGCAATCGTCGTGCCGAGGGTGGTTGAATCGATGCAACTGTTGTTTCCACAAACGGTTGTGTCTACTCAATGTGATTTCTCCGTGCGACGACGGCTGCCAGAGTCGTCGCTGGTTATCGCCGAGAACTGACAATATGACACGATCGGGAGCAAACGCGTGGAACGCCCTCGGCGAAATGGTTCGGACGCGTCGCGATTCTTGACGGGCGCTTCGAGCGTCTGCTAAGTTCGAAGGTGTCTCGATGCGGCTTAAGACGGGCCATTGGGACCGGCCAGGATGGTCGAATCTGGGCGATCGCCACGCGCGGTGGGGCGGGTCTGGTCGGAGGCGACCAGAGGCACCATCCCTGGCCCTCCCGATCGTCGTTCCCCCCGTGCATTCGGACCCGCGGTAATGGCTGCCGCAACAAGGTCGGCGGTGACGTCTGCGCTGCCCGAGTTCCTTGGAGGTGGCTCCGTGATCGCCTTCCCGAGACGTTACCCAACGAGGTCGCTGCCGCGTCTTGGGGCTTCAGGGCGGCGCTCGGTGGGACGAACTCGGGGCCTGGCTCCGAGCGGGTCGATCGTCGAACGTTCCACGATCCATCGGAGCTTCGACCACGTTCCCCCGAGCCCTGATCCAGGGAACGCGATCACGCGCGACGGGGCCGATCCGCGGGTCGATCGTGCCACGACGTACGGAAACGACTCGGTCGGCAGGATGTCGCTCCACGGACAAAACAGGGAGAATTCCCATGTTCCGAAGCCTGTTGGTCGGTCTGGATGGCTCCGCGCACGCCGATGCCGCGCTGGAACTGGGCTTGCGCTGGGCGAAACAGCTCAAGGTGCCCCTGGGGGGAGTGGCCGTTGTTGATGAACCGGGCATCCGGCATCCCCAGGCGGTGCCCCTGGGCGGGGACGCGTTCAAGGAGGCTCGCGATTCGGCGCTTCTGGCCGACGCGCGAGCCAAGGTCGAGCAAATCCTCAGCGAATTCAATCGCCGTTGCGGCGAGGCCGGTGTGGTTAGCCAGGCGATGGGAGACGTCGGCGATCCGGTCGCCCAGATCCTTCGCGAGGCTCAGCGATTCGACCTGATCTTGCTCGGTCAGCAAACCCGGTTCCGATTCGAGACGCAGGACGAACCCGACGAGACACTTCGCGAGGTGATCAAGCACAGCCCGAGGCCCGTGGTGGCCGTGCCCACCCCATTGCCCGAGAGCCAGACCGTGATGGTCGCGTACGACGGCAGCATTCAGGCGGCCAGGGCGATGTCCTCCTTCTGCGCCTCGGGTCTGCGGCCAAGCCAGCCCGTGCTCGTGGTCACCGTCGCCTCCGACGAGAAGACCGCCAACCAGCGCGCGGCGGTCGCGGTGGATTTCTTGAAGTCGCACGATTTGAACGCCGAGGCGCGCCCCATCGTCACCCACAAATCCCCACCGGACGTCGTGCTGGAACAAGCGCGAGAGCTCGGGGCCGGTCTGGTCGTCATGGGAGCCTACGGCCAGCCTTTCCTGCGCGAGTTCTTTCTCGGTTCCGTCACGAGCCGCATGATCGCGGAGAGCCCGGCTCCGCTGTTTCTCGACCATTGAGGCCGAAAACAACCCTCGAGATCCGTCGTGACGGATTCCGTCGCGACGGATACGACGCCCTGAGCGCGGAGACCCCGATCCATGCAGCGGTTCAAGAAGATCCTCGTCCTCATCGACATCGAGGCGCCGGCCCACGCGTCTCTCGAACGAGCCGCCCGACTGGCCAGGTCGAACGACCAGGCCGTCCTCAAGGTGGTCAGCGTGGTCGAGGGGCTTCCCTGGTACGCCCGGCTGTTCTTGCCGTCCTCGAGCGAGCTTCAGGACGTCATCGTTCAGCGTCGGATCGAGCGGCTTGATGCCATCGTGGCACCGTTGCGCCAGGAGGGGCTGTCCGTGGCCACGGGCGTGCTCCGGGGACGCCCCGCGACGGCGGCGATCCAGGACGTGCTCATGTCTTCGCACGACCTGCTGATCAAGGATGCCGAGGCCGATGGCCACCCGCTTTTTGGCTCAACCGACATGCAGCTTCTTCGCAACTGCCCTTGCCCGGTCTGGATCGTCAAGCCCTCGCAGCGGGCCGAACCATTCCGTCGCATCCTTGCCGCGGTGGACCCGACCCCTCCGCCGGATGAGACGGACGTCCTTCACCTTCGCACCAAGGAAAACCGCGAGGCGCTCAACACGAAGATCATTCAAATCGCCAGCGCGCTGGCCGAACGGGAAGGCAGCGACCTGCACATTCTGCACGCCTGGTTCGTTCCGGGCGAGTCGTTGCTGCGCGGCGAAACGCACCTGACCCAGGAGCAGGTCGACGAGTACGTGGAGGCCATGCGAGACTCCGAGCAACGGGCATTCGACGAGCTGCTGGGACGCGTGGCTTCTCAGGTTTCCAGAGAGAATGTGCATATGATCAAGGGTGATCCAGCGGAGGTGATCACCCGGTTCGCCAGCCAGGAAGGCGTGGACTTGATCGTGATGGGAACGGTGGCGCGCACCGGGATCCCCGGTCTGGTCATTGGCAACACGGCCGAGGCGGTCCTCCGACAGGTCGATTGTTCGGTCCTGGCCGTCAAGCCGGACGATTTCGTGTCACCGGTCAGCGCCGAGGCCTCGTGACGTGAATCGGGCGTTGTGTCGGACCCACCGTCGAGGCGTCGGTCTTGCGTCGTCGCGAGGCGTGGAGAACGTGATTCCCCTCACCGACGAGGACGGCGCATGACGGCCGTAGTTCTGCAATTCGCAATCTCCGCCTCGATCATCATTCTCGCTGGTTCGTTCCTGTCGCACTTTGCCGACGCGATCGCCGAGCGCACCGGATTGGGGCGGCTGCTGATCGGGAGTATTTTGCTCGCCGGCGCGACGTCGATGCCGGAGTTGTCGGTCGACATCAACGCGGCCCGGATCGGCCAGCCCGACATCGCCGTGGGTAACCTCATGGGCGCCGGTCTCTTCAACCTGCTAACCTTGGGAATCATCGATTTGTTTCCTTCGTCCCGAGGGCGGGTGCTCTCGCGCATCTCGGTCGCCCACGCGTTGCCGGCCACGCTGAGCATCACCTTGACGGCGCTGGCGGGAATCGCCATCGTCACCCGGGCCGAGCTCTCCATCTACGGCGTCGGAGCCGGTAGTCTGGCGATCTTGCTCGCGTACGTCTACGGCATCCGGCTGATGTACCTCGATCAGCGGCTGGCGTTACCGGCGCACGTCGAGCCGCCAGGGGCCGCGCCGCGGTCAGTCCGGCCGGCCGCCTTGATCCGGGTGATCGTCGGATTCAGCCTGTCGGCGGCCGCCATCGTGGCGGCGGCCCCCTACCTGGCCGACGCGGCCGGCGAACTCGCGGATCGGACCGGCCTGGGTGGGACCTTCGTGGGAACCACCCTGGTGGCCCTCTCAACCACGTTGCCCGAACTGGTTTCATCGCTTGCCGCTCTTCGCCTGGGGGCTCCCGACCTCGCGCTCGGCAATGTATTTGGCAGCAACGTCTTTAACATGGTCTTGCTCGTACCCGTCGATTTTGCCTACACCGGCAACCTGTTCGGCGCGATTTCGACGACCCACGGATTGACCTGCATGGCCACGATCGTGGTCACGTCGTTCGTGGTAATGGGGCAGCTCTACCAGTCGGAAGAGCGTGTACGACTGATCGAGCCTGATGGCTTGCTCGTCATCGGACTTGTGCTCGGCTCCCTCGCAATGATCTATTATCAAAGTTGAGAGCCGGCAGCATTGGATCTCAGGATATATTAATATTTTAACATTTCTTGTAAAGATGGACTTTCTTTAGTGATGAATGATAGTAAACGGGAACGAACGGGCTTGGACACGGTCTCCTTGGCTGGCCGGTCGTGGCATGCACTGGCTCCGGAGGAGGTTGCCAGGCAACTCGAGTCGAGCCTGGATCGGGGTCTGACGGATGCCGAGGCGGAGGCGAGGCGGCAACAATTCGGACCGAACCGTCTGGCGGAATCCCGAGGACGCTCGGCGTTTTCCATCCTCGTCGCCCAGTTTGGCAGCCTGATTGTCGGGTTGCTGGTCGCCGCGGCGCTGATTTCGCTGCTGCTGGGTGAGCGGCTCGAAGCGGTGGCGATCGTGGTCGTCATCCTGCTGAACGCCGTGATCGGGTTTCTGACCGAGTGGCGTGCCGAGCGGGCGTTGCTGGCCTTGCAGAAGCAGGTGGTTCCCGAGGCGAACGTCATTCGTGGCGGGACGGAGAAGCGCGTCGCGTCAGCCGAGCTTGTGCCGGGCGATCTTGTTGTGGTCGCGGCGGGTGAGCGTGTGCCGGCGGACGGCCGGGTGGTCGAGAGTGTCCGGCTCCAGATCGATGAAGCGGCCCTGACCGGCGAGTCGCACGCGGTTTTTAAGGAAACCAACAGCCGCTTTGAGCCGAACACACCTCTCGGCGATCGACGCAACATGGCCTTCATGGGAACCACCATCACCGATGGGCGAGGCCGGATTCTTGTCACGGCGACTGCCGGCCAGACCGAGATGGGCAAAGTCGGCGCGCTGATCGAGCAAGCCACGACCCAGCAGACGCCGCTCGAACGCAAGCTGACGCAGCTCGGTCACTCGCTCATCGCCATTGTGCTGGTGCTCTGTGGCATCATTGTGATCGCTGGTTATGGGCGCGGTCTTGGTTTCCTGCCGATGCTGGAGGTCGGCATCTCGCTGGCGATCGCCGCCGTGCCTGAAGGCCTGCCCGCGGTGGCGACGATGACGTTGGCCATCGGCATGCAGCGCATGGCGAGGAGGCGAGCCCTGGTGCGGCGATTGCCCGCCGTGGAAACCCTGGGCTCGACCACGGTGATCTGTACCGACAAGACGGGCACCCTGACCAAGAATGAGATGACGGTGCAGGCCCTCGTGCTCGACAACCGACGAATCGAAGTCACCGGAAGTGGCTACACGACGGCCGGCGAGTTCCGAGAAAACGGCCGGACGCTCGACCCGAAAACCGACGCTCACCTTCGTCTCGCCTTGCGGATCGGAGCGCTGTGCAACGACGCCGGGATCGAACATCGCGACGGAGCCTCGATCGTCCTGGGTGACCCGACGGAAGGGGCCCTGCTGATCGCCGCCGAGAAGGCCGGGATCGATCGCGAGGCCCTCGATCGCGACGAGCCAAGGGTCAACGAGGTGCCGTTCGACAGTGAAAGCAAGCGCATGGTGACGGTCCACCGGAACAGCGATGGTGAAACCATTGCCTACATGAAGGGATCTCCGGCAGCCGTGATCGAATCCTGCCGTGGCCGCGTCACCGGGCATGGCGTCGAGCCGCTGACGGACGCTGATCGCGAGGCGATCCTGAAGGCCAATCAGGCGTTGGCGGAGGAGGCGCTCCGCGTGCTCGGCCTGGCGTACCGCGAACTCCCCGAAGAGTACGACGAGTCGGACCTCGACGAGAGTTATCTGTTCGTCGGCCTGGTCGGGATGATCGACCCACTGCGCGAGGAGGCCAAGGGGGCCATCGCCACTTGCCGCGCGGCGGGGATTCGCACGGTGATGATCACCGGAGACCAGGTCGCCACCGCCTCCGCGCTGGCCCGCCAGCTCGATCTCGATCACGACCTGCAAGGCCGCCGCTTGAAGACGGTGCATGTCAGCGACCTCGATGGACTCGACGACGAGGGGTGGAACCGTGTCGCCCGCGAGTCGGCCGTGTTCGCCCGGGTATCCCCTGAGTACAAGCTCCGGATTGTCGAGGCCCTTCAGCGTCAGGGGGAAATCGTGGCGATGACGGGGGACGGCGTGAACGACGCGCCCGCCCTGAAGACCGCCGACATCGGTGTGGCCATGGGGATCAAGGGGACCGAGGTCGCCAAGGAAACAGCCGACATGATTATCACGGACGATAACTTCGCGACGATCGTCAACGCCGTGGAACAAGGAAGAATTATTTATGCAAATATATTGAAATTTATACATTATCTCTTTTCTTGTAACTTCGCCGAGATCATCACGGTCTTTGTGGCGATCATGATCGGTTGGCCCTTGCCTCTGGGGCCGTTGCAGATCTTGTGGATGAACCTTGTGACCGATGTGTTTCCGGCGCTGGCGCTGGCGCTGGAGCCATCGGCTCCGAACATGATGCGGCAACCACCCCGGAAGCCCAACGAGCGACTTCTCCGGCCGGACTTTGTGACCTTGATCGCCTGGCAAGGGATGATGCTCGCCGGTTTGACGCTCTCCGTGTTCGCCATCGGTCTGCGATGGTATGGGGACTCGGGCGAGGGTTTGCGGCGGGCGGAGACCCTGGCCTTCATGACCCTGGCCCTTTCGCAGATCTTCCACGCCTTCAATGCCCGGTCGAAAAGCGAGAGTATTTTCACTCGTCGACTTTTTACGAACGGCTGGCTCTGGGCGGCGGTGGCGGTCTGCCTGTTGTTGCAGACCGTCGCGGTGACGCTGCCCTTGCTGCGACGGGTACTGCACACGACTTCGCCCACCCTGATGGAATTCCTGCTCGTCAGCGCGGCTTCGCTGGCGCCGGTACTGATCGTGGAACTGTTCAAGCTTGGACGGAAACGAATTCAAAGGCCACACTGATCTGAGGATGAGACATTCTTAGAGAGCATACAATTCGGTATATTTCTTTCTGATTGCCCGGATCAGCGGGCGATGATCGGGAGGGCCGCCGGTGACATGCTCGACCAGCTCTGAGGGGCGGTAGCGATGGCCATGACGGTGGACCTTGTCGCGAAGCCAGCCGAGCAGGCCGAGGAACTCGCCGCGGGCGAACGCCACGTCGAGGTCGCCGAGATCCTGGTTGGCGCGTTCGAAGAGCTGTGCGGCGTAGACGTTGCCGAGTGAGTAGGTTGGGAAGTAGCCGATCAGGCCGGCGCTCCAGTGGATGTCCTGCAGGCAGCCCTCGGCATCATTGTCCGGGGTGATTCCCAGATACGCCTGATACTTCTCGTTCCAGGCGGCCGGCACGTCGGCCGCCTGCAAGTCACCGCTGAGGAGGGCTTGCTCCAGCTCGAACCGGACGAGGATGTGGAGGTTGTAGGTGACCTCGTCGGCCCGCACGCGGTTGAGCGAGGGTTCGACGTGGTTGACCGCGAAGTGGAAGGCGTCGAGCGAAACGTCGGAGAGGGCCTCGTGGAAGATCTGGCGAGCCAGTGGGAACGCATAATTCCAGAACGAGCGGCTTCGGCCCACGGCGTTTTCCCAGAGCCTCGACTGCGATTCGTGGACGCCCAGCGAGACGGCCTCACCCATTGGGGTGCCGTAGTGCTCGGGGTCGAGACCTTGGTCGTAGAGGCCGTGGCCTACCTCGTGGAGAATTCCGAAAAAGGCTTCGCCGAAGTTGTGGGGATCGAACCGCGTGGTGATGCGGCAGTCGCCCGGTCCGATGCCGCTGCAGAACGGATGCTCGGTCGTGTCGAGCCGTCCTCGGCGAAAGTCGAAGCCGACAGCCGCCGCCATGATTTCCCCGAAGACGCGCTGACGATCCAACGGGTATTCGCGATGGAGAATCGTCTGATCGGGCTTGCGGCGCGCCTCGGCGATGGCCGCGACCAAGGGGACGAGATCTTGCCTCAGGGCGTCAAAGAGACTCGCGAGTTCGCGGGCACGGGCCCCCGGCTCATACTCGTCGAGCAAGGCGTCGTACGCGAGATCGCCGTAACCCAGGCACTCGGCCTCTTGCCGCTTGAGAGCGACGATCAACTCAAGGTGAGGACGGAACCGAGCGAAGTCGCGGTCGCGGCGGGCGACGACCCACGCTTGCTGGCCGGTCGACGTGGCACGCGCCAGCTCCTCGACGAGCGAGCGAGGCAGCCTGGTCAGCCGGTCATAGGTACGTCGGATTTCCCGGACGTTGACGGCCGCGGGCGTATCCCGCTGGGCGATCAGGTCGGACGCTTCCAGCGCTTCGAGCAGCGCGCCGATCTTCGGGTCGGTTGCTTTCTCATGGTGCAAACCCGCGAGCAAGGCAAGCTGATTGCCCCGATGTTCACCGCCGCCACGGGGCATGTAGGTTTGCTCGTCCCAGCTCAGCAACGAGGCGCACGACGCCAGCACCGCGACTTCATGAGAACGCCGGACAAGTTCTTCGTACGTTGCTTCTGTGTTCATAATGATGAGTCTACTCGATTCGGGCACGATCGGCAACCTGTCGACCTTGATTCTAGCGATCTTCTCCGGCTCGCGAGACGGTACTTTCGCGAGATCCGGCCAATGATGAGAATGGAAGGACACCGAGCGTGCCCTTCTCGATCCTTGATGGAGCCAGCCCCCCGTGCTCACGCCCGCCGAAGAACTGGGCCTCAGCGGCCTGAGCCTGGCCAGCCGTGTTCGCAGGGCCTTCTTCAAGATCTCGGAGCCAACGTTGCTGGAGCTACTGGACCGTGTCCATGAGGAAGCCACTCGACGGCACCTGATCTACCTGCGAGAAGGTCAGCCCGAGACGATCCGCATTTTGCCTTGTCCGCTCACGGTGCTGCCCGATCAGCTCGCTTACATTCATTCGGTCTCGCTGACGCTTCTGAACGCGCTGAGACGGCTTCCCGAGATGTACCTTCAGGATCGGAGCGTCCGGGAGGTCTTGCAACTTGAACCGGACGAGGAAGCGTGGTTTCGCGAGTGCTGGAGTGAAGGGCCTCGCGACAACGACCCTGTCTTCGGACGGCTCGATGCCGTGGTTGACCTGATCAGCCCGATGTGGAAGAGTTCGTTGCGGTTTCTCGAACCGAACCTCTGCGGCGTCGGCGGAATTCACCTGGTTCCCACCTGCGACGAGATCGTGGCCGACGTGGTTCGACCCGTCTTGCATGCGAACGACCCGAGCCTTCGTCTTGAAGTTGCCCAGGACATCCGGGAACTCCTGATGCAGGAGATGCTCGACCACTTGCAGGTCCTCGGCCGACCCGCGAGGAATCTTTGCTTCGTCGAGCCGACCCACGCGGGCAGTGGCCCCGATGAGCAAGAGGCGCTGGCGCGTTACTATCATGATCGGTACGGACTTCGGGTTCTGCACGCCGACCCCGCCGACCTGGGCCATCGAGCCGGTGAGGTCTTCTGCGAGGGAGAGCCGGTCGAACTGGCCTATCGTGACTATGAGGTTCGCGACCTCTTGGCCCTGGAGCGCGAGGGGGTCGACATCCAACCGATGCGGGCGCTCTTCCGGCAGAACCGCATCATCTCCTCCATCACCGGCGAGTTCGACCAGAAGAGCTGCTGGGAGATCCTGACCGATCCAGGATTCACGGATCGCTTCTTCCATGCCTCGGAACGACAGGTCTTCCGGCGACATGTTCTGTGGACTCGCCTGGTGTCGGATCGGCGCACGACCGTTCCGGGCGGTGAGACGGACGACTTGCTCGAGTTTATTCGGAGGGAACAGGAAGGGCTCGTCCTGAAACCGAACCGGGCCTATGGTGGTACCGGTGTCTTGATCGGTGGGTTGTTGAGTCCGTCGGAGTGGGACTCGGCCATCGAGCGGATCGTGACCGGCGAGGAACGATGGGTCGTCCAGCAACTGGCGAGCATCCCGGTCAGCGAGTTCCCGGTGATTGGCCCCGGAGGCGGGCTGCATGTCGAGCCGTTCTACACGGTTATGGGCTTCGCGGCGACCGAGAACGGTTTGGCGATCCTGGCGAGGGCCTCGCAGAAGCAAGTGGTCAACGTCGCCCAGCGCGGGGGGATGTGCTCGGTGATGCTGGGACATCCCCCGGCCTCGTTGCATGGACCTGGACCGCATCGTTGATGGATCGTTGGCGCGTCGTTGACCGGCAACGGTCGTCGCCGCATGATCGACACTCAATCCGTTTCGCCGGCTCGTGGCACGCGACCCTTCGCGTCTCCGCGGACCATTGAGGAAGACCATGAGAAACCGGATCGTCGCACTCGGCTTCGTCCTCGCGTTCCCCTTCGCGCCGGCGGCCATCGGCCAGGTTGTGCCCGACTCGATCGTGGCGGAGGGGATTCCCGACATTCCCGAGGAACTGGCTCGGTCGCTCAACCGCTACCAGAACATCCGGACCGCGTCGTTCCAGGATTGGGTGGCGGATCGCCGGGAGATGCTGATTCTCACCCGGTTCGCCGACACCAACCAGGTCCATCAGGTCGCCATGCCAGGCGGCGCGAGAACGCAGTTGACCTTCTTTCCCGAGCGCGTGCTGGGGGCCTCGGCGAGGCCGAACCACGCCCAGTTCGTCTTCTCCATGGATGAAGGCGGAGCCGAGAATTACCAGATCTTCCTCGACGACCCGCGAACCGGTGACGTGGTGCGGCTCACGGATGGCGCCTCGCGAAACACAGGACCGCGATGGTCGAACTCGGGCGATCTGCTGGCCTGGAGCAGCAACGCCCGGAACGGCCGGGACCTGGATCTATACGTCTCGTCCGCCACCGACCCGAAACTGGTCCGCCGGTTTCATGAGGTCGAGGGAACCTGGACTGTGGCCGACTGGTCGCCCGACAACCGGCGCGTCGCGGCGGTTGAGTACATCTCCATCAACGAGTCGTATGTCCATTTGATCGAACTCGCGACCGGGAACGTTGAGACGGTTACGCCTCGAAGCAAGGACAGGGACGCCCCCAAGGTCTCGTATGGCAACGTCCGATGGGCCAAGGACGGCAAGTCGCTCTACTGGACGACCGACCGGGATTCGGAGTTCCAACGACTGGCTCGGTATAACCTGGAGTCGGGAGAGTCGACCACACTGACCGAAGAGATCCCCTGGGATATCGAAGAATTCGACGTTTCGGATGACGGCGAGTGGATCGCAGTGGTGGCCAACGTGGACGGCATCTCGACTATCTATTTATTAAGAAATCAGCTTGGAAGTGAACCCGCTACGTTTCAAGACTTGCGTGGACAAATCTCTGGGTTGACATACCGATCTGGATCGCATGAGTTCGCCTTCACCATGAGCTCGGCGACTTCACCGTCCGACGTCTATTCCTTCAGCATCCCTGACCTTGCCCTAACGCGATGGACTCAGAGCGAGACGGGCGGCCTCGATCCCGACTCATTCGCGGTGCCCGAGCTGATCCACTACAAGACCTTTGACGACCGCGAGATTCCCGCGTTCGTCTACAGGCCAGGCACGGCGAAGTTTCCGGGGCCTCGACCGGTCATCATCAACATTCACGGCGGGCCCGAGGGGCAGTTCCGGCCCGGTTTTCTGGGACGGACCAATTACCTGATCAACGAATTGGGGATTGTGTTGATTTTTCCGAATGTGCGGGGTTCGTCGGGTTACGGAAAGTCGTACCTGACGCTCGACAACGGCATGAACCGCGAGGGGGCGGTCAAGGACATTGGCGCCCTGCTGGACTGGATCGCGCAACAGCCGGGCCTGGATGCGAAACGCGTCGGCGTGACGGGTGGTTCGTATGGCGGCTTCATGTCGCTGGCCACGCAAACGAACTACAACGACCGGATCAAGGCGGGCATCGACATCGTCGGTATCTCCAACTTCGTCACCTTCCTGAAGAGCACCCAGAGTTATCGTCGCGACCTCCGGCGCGCCGAGTACGGCGATGAGCGAGATCCCGAGACGCGGGCGTTTCTGGAACGAGTATCCCCCCTCACCAACGCCGACAAGATCAAGACGCCGATTCTCGTCGTGCAAGGTCAAAACGACCCACGGGTGCCGAGGACCGAGGCCGAGCAAGTCGTCGAGAAGGTGCGAAAGAACGGCGGACCGGTCTGGTATGTTCTGGGCAAGAACGAGGGACACGGGTTCGCGAAGAAGGCGAACCAGGACTACCTTCAGGCCGTCGAGATCCTGTTCTGGAAGCGCTTTCTTCTGGACGAGACCGACTGATCGACTCGCGAAACGAACCCGAGCAAGCCGGCTCAGGTGGCACGCCTGGCGCGTTGGAGCCTGGCTCTCCGGGCTCGGCGGTTGCCGTTCGGTCGATCGGGCGGCTTCACGATCGACATCGAGAGCGTTGTCGTGACCGGATGACCCAGCGACAGCGCGAACGATTGCGCCGGTTTTTCGGCGAGTAACGACTCGAAGTCGTCAACCACGAGCGGGGGTTCCGCCGCTGGAGTTTGCGGCGGCTTCGGTTCGGAGACCGCGACCCTCGGTTCGCTCGATCGTGGGAGGGCGGAAACCGGGACCGGTGGCGTGGTCGCTCGCTCCTTTCGATAGGAGCGAAGTCGGTCGATCGCCCAGTAGAAGGCGCGTGAGGCGGCGGACTCGCGACGGAGGAGCCGGCGGGATTCGTCGCTGATTCCAAGCCCCTGGCCTCGCATGGCTCGTTCGCGATCGCGAGCGTCGAGCTCGTCGAGAACGTCGCGCTGAAGGGTCTTCAATTCGGCAATCTGCGATTCGGCGAGGGCAATGAGGGCGTCGAGACCCCCCTCGTCGAACGGGGCACCGGCGCGGAGATCTCGAGGCGTTCCGAGCAGGTCGAGGGCGAGGGATCGCCTCGCGTCCTTGATCTCGCCTTCGGCTCGAACGACGTCGGCCAGGCGTTGCCAGCGGTCAATCAACCAGCGGCAGCCTTGCGTAGTCGCCTTCAGGTGCGAGACGACGCGTGAGGGATTTCGGTGGAGGGTCGCGCCGAGATCCTCGGCCTCGCGAACGCGGTCGTCGTCCCAGCAAAGGGCGGCCCGCTCGGCGAGTCTGGATCGCTCGGCGTTTTCCAGGTGATAACAACGATCGGCCTGAAACGACGACCGGGCCGTCAGGACGACAAGCGATCGTTCCAACGGGTCGGCCGGCTGAAGGTCGTGTTCCAGGTCCGTGATCCGGGCGGCGAGCGCGGCCGCCTCGCTTTCGGGGGTCAGGTCGTGAAACAGAGCGACATGAAATGAGTCGTTTTGAACGACGTTGTTGTCGATGCAAAGGGTCATGCTGTCGTCCTCAGTAAAAACACACGTCGGATTTGGAGCTCCGCGCGTCTTCGAGTCGCCTTACGTTCGTGCTCCTTACACCTGTTAACATCGAAGGAAGCCCGTCCGGCTAACGAAGAATCTGGAAAAAGACTCCAAAAATGTCGGGCTGAGGGCGGTATAGACGGCATCGAGAGAGCAATTCGACCGGGGAGTGGTCGTCGGAAAGATCGCGACGCGACGATTCGAAACATTGCGAGCCAGCGTCAGGAGGGTTAGTCTGACTCCGTTGACGATCACCCGACGAATTGCCCCGAACGGCTCGCGATCCGTCGAGCCGAATCCACAGGATCGTGCCCCGCCTGAGACGTTGCCAACCGGGAGCTCCCAACGTGCCGCGGACTGTCTGGTCTCTGATCGTGACGCTTCTGCTGACTTTGCGGATCGTGGCCGCGTTCGGCGCGACGGGGGTGGGCGGGGACAACCCACCCACATCCTGGAGCACGATCCGCGTGCCGGGCGCCTGGGAAGAGGTCTCCGGCGCCCGATTCGCGGATCTTGACGGCTGTGCCTGGTACCGTTGTCGCGTACGGGTGCCCGAGCGATGGTGGGGCGAGGACCGAGCCTGGGCATCGAGTGACCTCGACGGATTACCGGAGTTGGCCGATTTCGACCAAGTGGTGCTGGCGGAGTCGATAGAGCGGAAGGCCGCTGACGAGGAGGACGGACCGCTCTCGCCGAACGAAGCGCTCAAGCGATTCCGGGTGCCGCCCGACCTGCGGATCGAACAGGTGCTGGCCGAGCCGACCGTGCGACAGCCGGTCTCGCTCAGCTTCGATGAACGAGGGCGGCTCTGGGTCGTGCAGTACCTGCAGTATCCCGAACCAGCGGGCCTGAAGATGCTCAGCCGCGATGGCGTTTGGCGCATCGTGTACGACAAGGTATCGCCGCCGCCGCCGCACCACTTCCCAGGCAAGGACAAGATCACGATTCATGAGGATACTGACGGCGACGGCGCATTCGACCGGCACAAGACGTTCGTCGACGGATTGAACATCGTGACCGCAGTGGCGCACGGACGAGGCGGGGTCTGGGTCCTGAACCCGCCTTACCTCCTGTTCTATCCCGACCGCGATCGCGATGATGTACCCGACGGCGATCCCGAAGTGCATCTCGAAGGATTCGGAATCGAGGACACGCATTCTGTTGTCAATAGCCTTCGATGGGGTCCGGATGGCTGGCTTTACGCGGCGCAGGGAAGCACAGTCAGCGGCGACGTGAAGCGGCCTTCCATGGACGACGTGCCCGTCCACTCGCTCGGTCAACTGATCTGGCGCTATCATCCCGAGACGAGACGATACGAGGTTTTCGCCGAGGGAGGCGGCAACGCCTTCGGTGTCGAGTTCGACGCGAAGGGCCGCGTTTTTTCAGGACACAACGGCGGCAACACGAGAGGATTTCACTACGTTCAAGGGGGCTACTACCAGAAAGGCTTCGACAAGCACGGGCCGCTCTCGAACCCGTACGCATTCGGCTACTTCCCCGCCATGAAACATAACAACGTTCCACGATTCACGCACACATTTATCATCTATGAAGGCGGGGCACTGCCCGAGCCCTACGAGGGATGCCTGTTCGGGGTCGCTCCGTTGTTGAATCACGTCGTGCGAAGCGAGGTACGGCCTGACGGCTCGTCCATTCAGACAAGGGATATCGACCATCCGGTCACGACGAGCGATCCCTGGTTCCGCCCCGTGGATATCAAGACGGGCCCGGACGGAGCCCTTTACATTGCCGATTGGTATGATCATCAGGTCAATCATTATCGGAATCACGAGGGGCAGATCGACAAGGAGAATGGCCGGGTGTATCGGCTCGAAGCGGCGGAAGCCCGACCGCTCGCGCCGTTTGACCTGGCGAAATGCTCGACCGAGGAACTCGTCGCCTTGCTCGATCATAAAAACAAATGGTTCCGCCAAACCGCGTTGCGGATGCTGGGCGATCGCAAGGATCGTGCGGCCATTCCCCTGCTCTTCCGGAAGGTACGAGAGTCGACAGGTCAGCCCGCGCTGGAGGCCCTCTGGGGGTTGAACCTGAGCAACGGGTTCGATGACGCGGTCGCCCTGGAGTTTCTCAACCACGAGGATCCGTTCGTGCGGATCTGGACGGTCCGATTGCTCGGGGACGCCAGGCAGGTTTCACCAACAATCGCCGCGGCACTTGCGAAGCGCGCGAAGGTTGAGCCGAACGTCGAGACGCGAAGTCAACTCGCGAGCTCGGCGAGGCGATTGCCGGCGAACGACGCATTGCCGATCGTGCGGAACCTGCTGGCGCACGACGAAGACGCCGATGATTCGCACCTTCCGTTGCTGCTCTGGTGGGCGATCGAAGCGAAGGCCGAGTCCGATCGCGCGGCTGTGGTGGCCTTGTTCCGCGATCGGTCGCTCTGGGACCGAGCCATCATTCAGCAGACGATCGCCGAGCGCTTGATGAGGCGTTACGCAGCGGCCGGCGGCCGCGAGAACCTGCTGACCTGCGCGGAATTGTTGAAAATGGCTCCCGGCGAGGACCATGCCCGGCGGTTGCTGACTGGATTGGAGACAGCGATGGCGGGCCCCGTCCTGACCGGACTACCCGTCGAGCTGGCGGAGGCGCTGGAAACCTATCAAGGCGGGTCGGTCCTTCTTGGCCTGCGGCAGGGGAAGCCCGAGGCCGTGGCGGAGGCGCTGAAGGTCATCGCCGACCCGAAGGCGGACAAGACCAGACAACTTCAGTATATCCAGATCTTTGGGGAAATTGACGAGCCGAAGTCGGTTCCTGTCCTGCTCGACCTGGTGCGTCAATCACCCGACAACGTGCTTCGAGGCGCGGCCCTTGCCGCCTTGCAGCGATACCGGGACCCGAAGATTGGCACGGTCGTCCTCGAGTCCTTCTCCGAGATGACCGACGATGTGCGAAGCGAGGCCCTTGCCCTGCTGGCCAGCCGGGAGCTGTGGGCCAGAGAGTTGCTCGAAGCCGTCGGTACCGGGCGGATCAATCGGTCGAGCGTGCCGATCCCAATTGTTCAGCGGTTGCAGCGCTTTTCCAGCGAACAGGTGAAAGCACGCGTACGCAAGCTATGGCCCGAGGTACGACCGGCGACATCGGAGGAATTGCAAGAGCGGATCGACCGCGCGATGGTGACGCTTCTGAAAGGGACGGGCGACCCGCGAGCGGGCCAGATGATCTTCAAAAACAAATGTTCGCAATGCCACATGCTTTTTGGCGAAGGTGGCAAAGTCGGGCCGGATCTGACGGCGTACAAGCGAGGCGATACCGCGACGATGTTGCTGAGCATCGTGAATCCGAGCGCGGAGATTCGCGAGGGATACACCAACGTTCTGATCTCGACGCTTGACGGTCGTACCATCAATGGGATTCTGGTCGACCGGGACCGAGGCGTTGTGGTTCTGCGAACCGGCGAGGGGCGTGACGTGACGATTCGCGTCGACGAGATCGACGAAATCGAGGCCACACCGGTCTCGATCATGCCTGAGGGTTTGCTCAATGACTTAAACGATCAGCAGGTGCGTGACCTGTTTGCCTTTCTGCGGTCGACACAGCCTCCGAAATGAGTCGTCACACCGCGCCGAGCCCAGCGTGCGATGCGCGCCGGTCGCTTCGGAACGTAAGGACCAGGACCAGAGCCATGACACGCCACGCCATTCGATCGATCGCTCTTATCTTGTTGTGCGTCGCGACCGCGCCGGGGCAGACGGCACGCGAGACGCGTCCAAGACCGACACGACCCGTCGAGTCGGCCACGCGCCGGTGGAATGCCTCGGGAACGAACGGCGCGGTCGTCGCGGGAGGTGCGGAGGCGGTCGAGGCGGGCTTGGGCGTGCTGAAAGAAGGGGGTAACGCCGTCGATGCCGCAGTGGCGACCTTGCTGGCCTTGAGCGTGACCGACGCCAACCAGTTCTGTTTCGGCGGCGAAGTTCCGATCCTGATCTACGACGCGCGGCGGCAGGTCGTCGAGGTGATCGCCGGTCAGGGTGCCGCGCCTCGGCTGGCGACGCGTGAATACTTTGAGGCGCGAGGGGGTATCCCCGGCCAGGGAATCGAGGCGGCCGCCGTGCCCGCGGCGCTCGACGCGTGCCTGACGGCTCTGGATCGCTCGGGGACGTTGACCTTCGCCCAGGCGGCCGCGCCGGCACTCCGCATCCTCGACCGGCACGAACAGGCCTGGCACGCCGACCTGGCCCGCACGATCCGTCGGCTGATCGATGCCGAATCGTCATCGAACGACCGGAGGCGCGGGCTGCGGCTCGTCGCGGATGCATTTTATCGAGGGCCGATCGCTCGCGAGATCGATGCCTGGTCCCGAACGCATGGCGGCTTGATTCGCTATCACGACCTGGCACGCCACGTGACTCACGTCGAAGAACCCGTCGCGATCGAGTACCGCGGCCACACCATTTACAAGTGTGGCCCATGGACACAGGGCCCCTATCTCCTCGAAACCTTGCAACTCCTGGAAGGGTTCGACCTGAACGCCATGGGGCACAACCAGCCGGAGATGATTCACGTGACGGTCGAGGCCATGAAACTGGCTCTCGCCGATCGCGATACGTATTACGCAGATCCGCTCTTCGAGGACGTGCCTCTGGGGGCGCTGCTGTCGCCTGACTATGCGGCGATGCGCCGGACGCTGATCGATCGAAAGCACGCGTCGCTCGAGCAGCGCCCGGGAGATCCACGGAGTGGTAAGCCTTTGCTCTCGCATGTGAATCGTCGGCAAGGGATTTCCGGGCCGGCCCACGACACGACAACATGCCTGACGGCCGACCGCTGGGGAAACGTGGTGGCGGCGACTCCGAGCGGCTGGTCGGGCGTGCTGGCGGGTGAGACGGGCGTCTGGCTCGGGTCGAGACTTCAGAGCTTCAACATATGGGACGGCCATCCCAACGTGATCGAACCGGGCAAGCGTCCGCGCATCACGCTGACCCCGACCCTGGTGTTGAAGGAGGGGAAACCGGTGATCGCCGTGAGTGTCGCCGGGGGGGACGGCCAGGATCAGGTCACGCTTCAGATGCTCTTGAATCTGATCGATTTCGGGTTGTCACCCGTCGAGGCGGTCACGGTGCCGCGGTTCGTCACGAAGCAACTCGTGGGTTCGTTCCGACAGACTCCACCCGAACCGGGCGTTCTCGAGATCTACGCCGAGGTGGGAGAGGACGTGCTCGCCGCCTTGAAAGCGCGAGGTCATGTGGTGAAGACGCATCAACCGCCCCTCTGGCATCCCACCGTCATGCGATTCGACCCGTCGACTGGCCGGATTGACGCCGCGGGGGATCCAAAGGCCGCGCGACATGCTGCTGCATACTGAGTTGAGGACATAATCATGTCATTGAAAACGAACTGTTACTTGGTTGCGATCAGCGCGATGCTGGTTATCCCGCGACTCGGGAGTTCCGCTGCGTACGCGGCCGATCCCTACGACGTTATCATCCGTGGTGGCCAGATCGTCGACGGCACGGGAAATCCCTGGTATTTTGGCGATGTGGCGATTCGTGGTGATCGAATCGTGGCCATCGGACGGATCTCGCCGAACGAGCCGGCGGCCCGGGTGATTGATGCGCGTGGGATGATCGTGTCGCCTGGTTTTATCGACATGCATTCTCATTCCGATTGGTTGCTCCTTGAGGACGGCGATGCCCAGGCGAAGATCCGACAAGGCGTGACGACCGAGGTTCTTGGCGAGCATTCTTCAGGCGGTCCGAACAAGGGGCGACGTTCACCGGTTGAAATGAAGATACGAGGCGAGGTCGTCCGGATCTCCACCCTGGGCGATTACCTTGACGCGCTGGATCGCTCCGGAATCGCCTTGAACGCGGCCTCGTACGTGGGACTGGGGAATCTCTGGGGTTGCGTGATGGGTGACTCGTTCGAGCATCCGTCGCCGTCACAATTCACCGAAATGAAAGCCCTTCTAGCCGAGGCGCTCGACGATGGCGCGTTCGGCCTTTCGACCATGCTGGCCAGCCCACAGGAGATGGTGGCGACAACCGATGACCTGATCGACCTGGCAGGGGTCCTCCGGGAGCGAGGAGGGATTTTTTCGTCGCACATCCGGAACGAAGGGACCGAGGTGTTCGACGCCATCAAGGAGGCCATCGCGATTGGAGAGCGAGCCAAGGTTCCGGTCGATATCATTCATATCAAGATTGCCGACCAGCGTCTTTGGGGCCGGATGGGGGAGATCATCGACCTGATCGAGAAGGCCCGAGGACGGGGTGTGGACGTTCAGGCGAACATTTATCCCTATACAAGAGGCAATAACGATCTTGTAAGCATCATACCATCCTGGGCCCACGAAGGAGGTCGCGAGGCATTGCTCGCCCGGCTCAAGGATCCCGAGCAGAGGGCGAGGATGAAGAAGGACATTTTGAGCGGCCTGCCCGGCTGGTACAACCATTACCTGGCGGTTGGCGGCGACTGGAGTCGCATGCTCATCAGCGCAAAGCTTTCCGAAAAGAACCGGGCCTTCCAGGGACAGACGATGGACAAGGTCCTGGAGGCAAGGTCGAAGGGCCGAAGCCCCGCACCCGACCCGCTCGACGAGTTGTTCGACCTGCTCATTGAGGAGAACGGCTCGGTTTCGACGATCTACGCCCATCACACCGAGGCCGATCGCGACCGGGCGATGATGCAACCCTGGTGCTCGATCGGCTCGGACGGGTCCGCGTACGCCATCGAGGGCCCGCTGCGTCGAGGGCATCCCCACCCTCGCAACTTCGGGACGTTCCCGAGGGTGCTGGGTGTGTTCGTGCGAGAGCGGGGACTGCTTCGCCTGGAGGACGCGATTCGCAAAATGACCTCGCTGAACGCGAACAAGCTCGGTATTCGCGATCGTGGATTGTTGCGGCCCGGTCAGTACGCCGATGTGACCGTGTTCGATCCGAAGACCGTGATCGATCGCTCAACGTATCTCGAACCGTTCCAATATTCAGAGGGCATCTTGTACGTAATCGTTAATGGCCAGGTGGTACTTGACCAGGGGAAACACACAGGCGCACGTCCGGGTCGGGCCTTGCGGCGCGGTCACTGAGTCGTGCGCGTCGCTCAATGTGTCCCGAATCTCTCGCGAAATCTCTGGGTGAAATGATAGAGCAGGATGCCCGCGGCGACTGCGACGTTGAGCGACTCGGCACCGGGGCGCATCGGGATTGTGATCCGACGGTCGCAACGGGAGACCCATTCGGGGCTCAGTCCGTGCCCTTCACTGCCGAGCAGCAGGGCGAAGCGGTCCGGGCGATCGGCCTGGTCGAGGGGCTCCGCGTCAGGATCGGTGACGGTGGCGGCGAACTGAACGCCCCAGTCTTCGCGAAGGCGCTGGACATCGCGAACGAGATTATCGGAGACGATCACGGGCCGGTGGAGTGCCATGCCCATGGAGACGCGCAGCACACGTCTGGAAAGCGGGTCGGGACACTCGCGGCCCACGAGGATCGCGTCGATGCCGAAGACGTCGGCGATTCGAATGAGTGTTCCCAGGTTTTCCGGATTGTAGAGCTCGGGGCAGACGACAACGGTCGAGCGGGGCCCCGCGTGCTTCACGATCTCGGCGAGCTCTGGCCAGGGACGACGAAGCCCCGACGCGAGGACGCCTTGATGAAAGTTGAAGCCGACAAGGAGATGGATCAGGGAGTGTGGCACAACGTAGAGCGGTGTCTCATCGGGCAGGCGCCTCGCGATTCGCGACTGCTGCCGATCAGTCACGAGCGCCGAGGTGATCGGGAATGGGCTTTGAAGTAATCGTTCAAAGAGCTTTTCCCCCTCGACCACAAACTGAGAACCTCGGCGCGTGAGGTTCGTCGTTTTGAGGTTGCGATATAATGCAATTCGTGGATCATTGAGATCGGTGACCGGAATGATTGCCATGATGGGCCCGTTGCGAATCGTGCGCAAAGGCACGGCCGGGACGCACGCCCCGGCCGTGATCCAAAGAAAGACTCAGGACAACTCGCCGTGATCGCCCAGTCGCCAGGCCTCCGGTTGAGGCAAATCAAAGCTGGCCAGGCGGCCGAACCCCCTCCCCTTTCTGGCCTGTGGCGGAGTCTCCGAGGTCACGGCGCGCCGCATCGGCAAGCTTCTTAAGGCGCTGGACAACCTCGGGATGCTGGTCGGCGACGTTGGTGGTTTCACCGGGGTCGGACTGGAGATCGAACAGTTCGAGGCCGATCTTCTTTTGCGTGTAAGGACCGGGCTTGCCGCCCGAGCCCGGCTTGCCGGCCAGGCTGCGATACTCGTGCGGGAAGTGCAACTTCCAGCGTCCGCTGCGAATCCCCTGAAGCTCGCGTCCCCAGAAGAAGTAGAGCGCCTCGTGCGGTGATTTCGCGCCGGGTTGGCCGGAAATGAGCGGCCAGATGTCGAGGCCATCGATGTGTTCGGGAACGTTTCCTCCCGTGAGTCGGGCGATCGTCGGGAGGAGGTCGATGGTCATGGCGGGCTCGTGACAGACGGAGCCCGCGGGAATCTTGCCCGGCCATCGCATGATGCAGGGCTCGCGCTGACCGCCATCGAAGCTGGTGCCCTTGCCTTCGCGGAGCGGACGGGCCGAGCCGGCGTGATCGCCAAAGGAAAGCCAGGGACCGTTGTCGGACGTGAAGATGACGAAGGTCTGTTCGTCGAGCCCGTTGCGTTTCAGGGCGTCGAGGATTTGCCCGACCGACCAGTCGAGCTCCATGATGACATCGCCGTACATTCCTTGCTTCGATTTGCCTTGGAACTTGTCGGAGACGTGCAGCGGTACGTGCGGCATACTGTGGGGAACGTAGAGGAAGAAAGGTTGATCCTTGTTCTTGTCGATGAAACGAACCGCTCGCTCCGTGTACCATGTGGTGAGATTGCGCTGATCGGGATTGAACTCGATGATCGACTCGCCTTCGAACAAGGGGAGATCAGGAAAGGATTTGCTCGTCGGATGCTTCGGCCACATGTCGTTCGAGTAGGGAAGGCCGAAATAGTCGTCGAAGCCGTGGCGCGTTGGCAGGAACTGGGGTGAGTCGCCAAGATGCCACTTGCCGTAGATCGCCGTGGCGTATCCGAGGGGTTTGAGCACCTCGGGAAGGAGCGTTTCACTGGCGTTGATGCCCACCTTCGACTTCGGCCCCAGCGCGCCCAGGATCCCCACACGGTTGGAGTAGCAACCGGTCAGGAGGGCCGCGCGAGAGGCCGAGCAGACGGCCTGAGCGGCGTAGAAATCGGTGAATCGCACGCCCTCACGCGCCATTCGATCCAGGTTGGGGGTCTCGAAACCTTCGGCGCCGAAACAGCCAACGTCGGAGTAACCCTGATCATCGGCGAAGATGATCACCACGTTGGGAGGCCGCTTGTCCGCGTCGTCTCGAGCGGCCAGGGCCTTGTGAGCCGACGCGAGCAACACTCCTCCAAGGATGCAAGTGCAGGCAACCGAACAAACGATGCGCTTCCTCATGGGTGGAGAAATCCTCAAGGTAGTGCCGGGCGGTTCTCGCGCGACGGGTCGTTGGTCATTCGTAGTCGTACTTGAGCAGCCAGGGATCGTCGGTCTTTTTCTGCCAGGCCTTGAGCTTCGCCTGCAACTCGGCCAGAACCTGAGCGTGCGCCGGGTCGTTCGCGAGATTCTTGATTTCGTCAGGATCGGACTGAAGGTCGTAGAGCTCGAACCGTGGGCGATGGAGATAGGCCTCGACGGTGCGTTTGCCGTACATGGTGTCACCCCGCCGCAAAACGCCCTGCCAGGTGGGAGACTCGTACAGGTCGGAGGCAAACGGGAATTCCAGCGGGTGAGCGATATTGAAGAGCAGCTTATACTTTCGCGTTCGAATGACGCGCATGGGATAGTACATCGTGATCTCGTGGAACGTGTGCGAGCCGTAAACCTCGTCCCAGCCCTTGGGGTGCGGATCGTCGAGAACCGAGAGGAACGATCGGCCGTGGAGCGGGTAGGATGGTCCCTTCGTCCCAGTAAAGTCGAGAATCGTGGGCGTGATGTCGGCCCAGGTCACCATGGCGTCGGTCGTCTGTCCGTGGGTTTTCTGGTCTGGCGAGCGAACGACCAGCGGAAGGTGCATCCCGGGCTCGTAGAGCGTCGTCTTCGCGCCTGGGAACGCGATGCCGTTATCGCTCAGGTAGAGGATCAAGGTATCGTCCCAGTGCCCGGTCTCCTTGAGAATCCGCATGAGCCGGCCCAGGCCCTGGTCGAGCCTCGAGACCGCCTGGTAATACTCGGCGAGTTCCTCGCGAACCTCCTTGGTGTCGGGCAAGAAGGGCGGAACCATCACGTCCTTGGGGTCGTAGGTGACTTCCTCGACCCCCGGGTATTTCCGGTCGTTGGCAAATCCCTTGGCCGCGCGATGGGGATCGGCCGTGCAGAAATACAGGAAGAACGGTCGATCGTCCTTCTTCGCGATGAAATCGCGGGCGTTCTCGGCCATGGCGACCGGGCTTCGCGCGCCTCCGGGAATTCCCTTGTTAAGATATTCGTCGAAGTGGTAGTTCGCTTCCGGTTGAATGTGATACTTGCCGACGGAGGCGGTCCGATAGCCGGACTCATGGAGCAAGACGGGTAAACCACGAACGTGCGAAAAGCTATGGAAATTATTATATCCATGCTGGTGGCCGTACTGGCCGTTCGCGTGGTTTTGCAATCCACTGAGGATCACCGCGCGGCTGGCGCTGCAACTGGCCGTCGTGCAGAAGGCGCTCGTGAACCGGGTTCCCTGGGCCGCGAGTTGATCGAGGTTGGGCGTTTTGATCACGGGGTTGCCGTAGCAGCCCGCTTCCATGCCCTGATCGTCAACGACGAACAGAACCACGTTCTTCCTGGGTGCGGCGAATACGATCGACGGGGCGGCGAGGGTTGCCAGCAAAGCCAGTATCGCTCGCAATTTCATAGAATCATCTCCGAATCAACGACTCAAGGATATTCGGATCGGGTTGCTACTTCGGCCTCATCATCTGCGGAGGGAAGTTGGCGGGCGGACTGCCGGTGGCTTTGCGAAGGTTCATGGCGTTGCCGCGGTCAGGCCGCATCGGAATCGACATGCCGTTGGTCTGTTCGAGGACATCGAACAACTGGCGGCGCATCGAATCGGCAAGTGAGCGATGGGCGGGGTCGACGAACAGGTTTCTTGTTTCGAGCGGATCGGACGCGATGTCGTACAGTTCGTCGAGATCCCAGAGGCCGTAGTAGCGAATGAACTTGTAGCGATTGGTTCGGATCGCGTGCATGGTCGGGGTCTGGGGGAAGTTGCGCTCCCAGAAGTACTCGTAGAGCAGAGTGTCTCGCCAGTGCGTCGTCTTCCCCTGAACGAGCGGGATGACGCTCTGTCCGTCGAGTTGAGGAGGCGGCTTCAGGCCGGCGGCTTCGAGAATCGTGGGGGCGATGTCGATGTTGGCGACCATCCCCTCGACGGTCGTTCCGGCCTGGAATAGCTCAGGGCAGTGCATGAGCATTGGAACGCGCATCGACTCTTCGTAGGCGGTTCTTTTGTCGATCAGGCCATGCTCCCCAAACAGGAATCCGTTGTCACCCATGTAAATGATCAGCGTGGAGTCGAGGAGGTTTTTTGTCCTCAAGAAATCGAGGACGCGACCGACGCTGTCGTCGACCGAGAGAAGGGTTTCGCAGTAAAGCCGATAGAATTCGGCGATGTCGAGGTCGCTGTGCAAGGGGAAGTCGACGCCGTGCCAGCTATTGCGCTGGTTCTTCACCCACATCGGCTTGCCTTCGTAGTTTTCGGGCGAATTGGCCTGGGTCTTCGGGGCAACGACCGGTGCGTTCTTGTAGAGCCCACGGTGTCGTTCCGCGGGGATGCAGTGGGCGTGCACGCCCTTGTGCGAGAGGTAGAGGAAGAACGGTTTGTCCCCCTTGCGCGAGTTCAGCCAGTCGATCGCGTAATCGGTCAACTCGTCGGTGATGTAGCCTTTCTGGGGGACGTGTTGGCCATCGACGTTCAGGCCGTCCTGGCTCGGAAGGTAGGTTCCCTGTCCCCGGAAACTCACCCAGCGGTCGAAGCCTCGACGAGGGGCATCGCTGTCGCCTCCCATGTGCCACTTGCCCACGAAGGCGGTTTCGTAGCCGACGGCCTGGAGATACTGGGGGAAGAAGATCATGTCGGCCGGGACGGGGTTGTTGTTGTCGACAACCCGGTGTTTGTGGGCGTAGAGACCGGTCAAGATCGACGCGCGGCTCGGTGAGCAAAGCGCGGTCGTGACGAAGGCGTTCTTGAAGTGAACACCGCCCCGGGCGAGCGCGTCCATGCTCGGAGTTTTGAGAAATGGATGCCCGAGAAATCCCATCGCGTCGTAGCGATGATCATCCGAGAGGATGAAAATCACGTTGCGAGGTTTCGCGTTGGGAATCGCTTCGAGGTGGAGGTCGGCCGCGGTTCCCGTTGTGTTACGCGTGGCGTTGGAGGTCGTTTGAGCCGGGCTTAGTGTGGCGATCCATCGCGGTTCGGCGATCGCCAGGGTCGTGACCAGAACCCATGCCGCGCTGCGGCCGTTCAGAAGCCTCATGACGTCGACTCGTTTTTCAGGAATCAGCGGCTGGGTTTGGGGTCCATGACGCATCGGAAACCAATATGGGATGCGGCGCTGCTGGGCTCGCCCTTGCCCCGGGAGCCTGGGATATAGCGCGTGCAGTAGAGGTCGCTGCAAAGGAAGGAGCCGCCGCGCTGGACGCGCTTGGGGACGCCCACTTCCAGGGGGTCGTAGCTGGTGTCAGGCCCCTTCGGATTGCGACTTGGGCTCTCGTTGTAGTAGTCGGGCCGATACCAGTCGGAACACCATTCCCAGACGTTGCCGGCCATGTCGAACAGACCGTAGCCATTGGGAGGGAACGAGCCGACCGGGGCCGTCGTTCGGTAGCCGTCGGCTTCGGTGTTCTCGGCGGGGAACTGTCCTTGCCAGTTGTTGACCATCCACTTGCCGCCGGGCGACATGTCGTCACCCCAGACGTAGCGCTTCCGGTCGAGTCCGCCCCGGGCGGCGAACTCCCACTCGGCCTCGGTGGGGAGTCGCTTGCCGGCCCACTTCGCGTAGGCAACCGCGTCTTCCCAGCAAACCTGGACGACGGGATGATTGTCCTTGCCCTGGATGTCGCTGTTGGGCCCCGAGGGGTGTCGCCAGCTCGCGCCGGGCACGTAGCTCCACCAGATCAAGTGGTTGTCGAGCGGAACGTCAACGGGTGGCGGCGTGAAGACTAGAGAGCCGGGCACCAGGGCCTCGGGTGGTGCGCCGGGAAAGTCGTTCGGGTCGGGCTTTCGTTCGGCGACGGTGACATAACCCGTCGCCTCGACGAACCTGGCGAACTGGGCGTTGGTGACCTCGGTTCGATCCATCCAGAAACCATCGACCGTTACCAGGTGAATGGGCCGAGCGTCCACCATGGTCGGGTCTTCGCAGCCCATCCAGAATTTTCCGCCGGGAATCCAGACCATCCCGTCCGGGGCCTCGGATGGTGGCTTCGAGGCATTCAGGGGCGGAGGAGCATCGGATGTCTCCAAAGATGGATTGCTTGCCTCCGAAGGCGGGGCCGTGCCTCCCGTCTCGGGCCGGTGCCGGAACCAGCCATAGGCGAGCGAAATCGACAGAGCCAGGCCCAGAACGGCCAGGGCTGGCCCTCGCCAGTGGGAACCAGCCGACGTGGGAGACGTCTGGGACGGGGTCGCCACGTTGGACTGTTCGTTTCGACGTTTCTTCTGCGACACGGGACCGCCTCGCGGGTCGCGGTGTAGGTGGGTACGCGGCATCCCGATCCTGAGACGCCATCGTGGGGGGATGGGTTTCCGTCGACTCCGTTCGAGACATTCAGTGTACCCGTCTTCAACGGGAGCACAACAGACCGTCGTTGCGGGTTGCCGATCCGACGCGGCCCCGAGCCGGACGGCGGTGAGAGGCTGGCAATCGCGAGGCGGGCGTCGTACGATCGCACGTCGAGAGGTCGCCGCCGGGAGTGCGGAGCGACCGATCGTCGTTGGAGGAGGGATGATGTCGGGAACCCGCCGGAACGCTCGTGGCGAGCTCCGGGGCCGTCGTGCCGCCGGATCGATCCGCCTGGTTGTCGTGGCGTCCTTGTTGTGGATGGGGTCGAGCGATTTGCCGTCGGTCGTGAAGGCCCAGGCTCCCGAGTCGAGGCCGACGATCGTCGAGGGTCCAATTCCCTTCCGCGCTCCCGAGGGTTGCGTCATCGAGCGTGTGGCGGGTCCTCCTCTGGTGGAACACCCCATGTTCGCCAGCTTCGATGATCGCGGCAGGCTGTACGTGGCCGAATCGGCTGGGTTGAATCTCCGGGCCGATGGGCTTCAAGAAAAGCTGCCCGACTCGATCCGTCTTCTCGAAGATACCGACGGCGACGGGCGATTCGACAAGAGCCACGTTTTCGCCGACAAGATGACCTTTCCTCAAGGGGTTTTGTGGTACGACGGCGCGGTCTATACCGCGTCGCCTCCGAGCCTCTGGCGGCTCGAAGATACCGACGGCGACGGCGTGGCCGACAAGCGGGATGAGCTGGTGACCGGGTTTCCGTTCACCGGAGTCGCCGACGACCTTCATGGCCCGACCGTCGGTCCAGACGGCCGGATTTACTGGTGCGTGGGCCGGTTTCCGTACGAAATTCGCAAGCCGGGCGGCGAGGTCATACGGAAAGGCCGTGCACCTTTATTGATGCGATGCCGCCCCGATGGGTCCGACGTCGAGATTTTCAGCGGAGCCGTCGGCAACGCGGTCAAGGCCGTGTTCACCCCTGAGGGAGAGCCATTCGCTTGCGGAACCTTCCTCGCCTCGGACTGGATGGGCGCGGGTCTGCGCGACGCCATCGTTCATTGCGTCGAAGGGGGCGTCTATCCGGTGCGCGGCCTCGACTTGCACGAAGACCCGCAGACTGGCGAGAAGCTTCCTCCGCTGACACATCTCGGAGTGGCCGCCGCGTCGGGCGTGCTTCGACCGCGGGGCGGTGCCTTCGGTGACGGCCAGCGCCCCGTCCTCCTCTCGGCGCTCTTCAACATGCACAAGCTCCAGCGCCATCCGCTGGAACGTGACGGGGCCACCTTCCGCACCCGGAACGAGGACTTCCTGGTCTCCGACAACACCGACGCCCATCCCACCGACGTCATCGAAGATGCCAACGGCTCCTTGCTCGTGGTCGACACCGGTGGTTGGTTCCGCATCGGTTGCCCGACCTCGCAAATCGCCAAACCGCAAATTACCGGAGCGATCTACCGTATTCGCCG
>CAZRGV010000004.1:34518-42445 GCA_964599655.1 uncultured Isosphaeraceae bacterium
ATACTTGTGGTCGCATCGCGCCGGTTACTCCGGCGCCGTGAAGGATTCCAGGCGCCGGTCGATCCTCGAGGCCGAGCGATCGACTGGGAAGCGCTGGATTCGAGAGCGCTTGTGCGGCGGCTCGATGACTCTCGGTTCGTGGTTCGCGACCGAGCGATCCTGCAACTTGAGAAACTCGGCAGCGCCGCACTTCCCGCCCTTCGCGAAGCCGTCGGCGCGGGGGCTTCCGTGCAAACCCGGCGAAACGCCCTCTGGGCCCTTTCTCGAATCGACGGCAAGCTCGCCCGAGAGGTGGTCCGCATCGGCCTGACCGACACCGACGAGAGTGTCCGGCTGACGGCGGTCACCGTGGCGGGACTTCATCGCGACGGCGACGCATCCCCGATTCTCCGTCAGCTCGTCTCAAGCGATACACCACCGATTCGCCGCGAGGCCGCCACGGCGCTCGGTCGGATTGGCGCCTCCTCCGCGATTCCTGCCCTCCTTGAAAGCGTGAGGGCCGGCGGCGACCGCTATCTCGAACACGCCTTGATCTATGCCTTGATTCGCATCAACGATCGAGACAGGACCGCGCCAGCGCTCCACGACCCGAGCCCGGTGGTCCGCCGAAGTGCCTTGATCGCTCTCGACCAGATGTCGCGAGGTGCCTTGACGCCCGAACAAGTGACACCGCTGCTCGACCCCTCGCAGCCAGCCGTTCAGGAGGCGGCCCTCCAGGTCATCGCGGGCCATCCCGAATGGGCGAAGTCCATGAGCGGTGAGTTCCAGAAGTGGCTCCGTGTCGCACCGTCCGACGAGGATCGGCGGATGGGTCTTCAACGCGAGTTGCTTGCATTCGCACGGGAGCCCGGAATTCAGAACGTGATGGCCGACGCTCTCGACAACCGCGAAACCCCTGTCGCGACGCGACTGCTGCTGCTGGAAACGATCGCCGAGGCGCCGCTCAAGCCGCTACCGAAGCGGTGGATCGATTCGCTGGGGACCGCTCTCGGCGACGATGATGAGCGGTTGGTTCGACAGGCCGTCGCGACGATTCGTGCGACGGGAATCACCGAGTTCGATGAGGTGCTGCTGCGAATCGCGCGCGCGCCGGGCCGACCGGAGGATCTCCGGCTGGATGCCCTGGCAACGACCGCCCCCCGGCGACCACGGCTGGATGCCCCACTGTTCACATTCTTGACCATGTTCCTGGCGCCGGATCGCCCTCCGCTGCAGCGGCTTGCCGCGGCGGGTGCGCTTGGCCAGGCACCTCTGGATCGAGAGCAACAGGAATCCCTCACAAAGGTCATTGCCTCGGCGGGGCCGCTCGAACTGGCCCGCCTGCTCGGCGCCTTCGAGCGGGAGGGGTCCAGGGAGATCGGCTTGAAGATGGTGGACGCGCTCGGCCGATCGCCTGGCCTGACGAGCCTGACCCCAGAACAGCTCCGACAGATCCTGGCCGTGTATCCCCAGGAGGTTCGAGAGGCCGGCGAAACCCTGCTGAAGCGGCTCGCCGTGAACGAATCCCAGCAGGCCGCACGGCTCGCGGAACTGGAGCCGCATCTTGCCCAGGGCGACTCCCGCCAGGGCCGCGAAGTTTTCTTCGGGGCCAAGGCCGCCTGTGCGAGTTGCCACACTGTCGGAACGCAAGGAGGGAAGATCGGCCCGAACCTGAGCAAGATCGGCGAGATTCGCACCGGTCGTGACCTGCTCGAAGCGATCGTCTTCCCGAGCGCCAGCTTCGCCCGCGGATTCGAGCCCTACGTCGTCGCCACCCACGATGGACGGGTTCACTCCGGCCTGATTCCTCGAGAAACGGCCGACGCGATCACGATCGTCACGGCCGAGCGTGTCGAAGTGCCGCTTCCACGCGCCGAGATCGAGGCCATCGAGCCCGGCCGCGTCTCGATCATGCCTCAAGGGCTCGACTCGCAGCTCAGCCAACAAGAATTGATGGATCTGATCGCCTATCTGAAGACCCTCAAGTAAGCACTCAGGAATCGACGCATGAGGATCCGACCGCTCATTTTCGGGTTGCTCGCGGTGGTGATCGGCCAGGCCGTTGCCGCGCAGGATGAGCCGTTTCCCCGGTTTCCACCGCGGAAACCGTCGGAAGCGGTCGGGACGTTCCAGCTTCTCGACGGGTTTCAGATGCAGTTGCTCGCCGCCGAACCGTTGATCATCGATCCGGTCGCGGGGGCTTATGACGAGGATGGCCGGCTTTTCGTCGTCGAGATGTCGGACTATCCCTACACCGACCGCAAGAACGACCTGCCCTTTCAGGAGAACACGGCCGACCCGCCGATCGGTCGTGTTCGCCTGTTGATCGATCGCGACGGCGATGGTCGATTCGACGAAGCCCACCTCTTCGCCGAGAAACTCTCATGGCCTACCGGCGTCGCCGTCTGGAAGGGTGGGGTCTTCGTCGCCGCCACGCCCGAGATCTGGTACCTCAAGGACACCGACGGCGATCACAAGGCTGACATCCGCGAAAAGGTGTTCACCGGCTTTCGCAAATATAATGTGCAAGCCGTTATGAACAACCTTCAGTGGGGACTCGACCACCGGATTTATGGCGCCGCGTCGGGAAATGGAGGGCTGGTCCGTCGCGCCGACAAGACGCCGAAGTCGCCCGCGATCAATGTTCTCCGGCGTGATTTTCGTTTTGATCCTCGATCGTTCGACTTCGAGGCGATTTCGGGCGGCGCGCGGTTCGGCAACACGTTCGACGACTGGGGTAACCGCTTCCTCTGCGACATTCGCAACCCCGCCGAACACGTTGTCTTGCCGTCGCGTTATCTGGAGCGCAATCCGAACCTGCCCGCGCCTCGCGTGCTTCACGACGCCGCGGAGGCCGGTGACACGATCCCCGTGTATCGGATCAGTCCGCCCGAGCCCTGGCGGGAGCTCCGAGCCCGTCGCTGGGCGGCCATCGGCAAGGCCTATCCGCGGAGCGAGCTTGTCGGGGCGGGCTACTTGACCTCTTCCAGCGGCGTCACGGTGTATCGGGGCGATGCGTACCCCTCGACCTTTCGCGGCAATCTTTTTCTGGGCGAGGTCGCCAATAACCTCGTTTTGCGACTGGCGGTGGAGCCCGACGGAGTTACGTTTCGAGCACGCCGGGCCGCTCCGGACGGGGTCGAATTCCTCGCGTCGACCGACACCTGGTTTCGTCCGGTCAACTTCGTGAACGCGCCGGATGGAACCCTCCACGTCCTCGATATGTACCGGGAAACGATTGAACATCCCTGGTCAATTCCCGACGACATCAAGGCCCGACTCGACCTTCGGAGCGGCGAGGATCGCGGACGTCTCTACCGTCTTACGCCGCCGGGATTTCAGGCCCGTCCGACTCCACGACTCAGCCAGGCGACAGTCGCCGAGCTCGTGGCGTTGCTGGAACATCCCAACGCGTGGCATCGCGACACGGCCCACCGGTTGCTCTTCGAGCGGAACGACGTTGCGGCGGTTCCAGCCCTGCGCCGGTTGCTTCGTGAGAGCGCGTCTCCCCTGGGGCGGCTGCATGCCTTGTGGAGTCTCGAAGGGCTCAACGCGCTGGACGACGACGATCTTTCCGCGGCCCTAGGGGATCGGTCATCGGGCGTTCGCGAACATGCCGTCCGCCTGGCGGAGCCTCGCCTGAAGCACGATCCGAAGTGGCTGAACTCCATGCTGAACCTTGCCGCGGATGAGCATCCCCGCGTCCGTTATCAGGTGGCCTTCACACTGGGTGAGGTCGACGATGCCCACGCCGTCGAGGGGCTGGCCCGCATCGCCCTCCGCGATGCCTCCGATCCCTGGATTCGCACGGCCGTGCTCAGCTCGTCGAGTCGCAATGCCGGGGCGCTCTTCGCCTCGTTGCTGACGGCGATGAACGAACCGCCCGCGGACGCGACGCATCGAGCCGGAATGGTCGAAATGCTTCGTTCTCTCGCGTTTCTCGTCGGGGCAGAGGGGAAGCCTGCCGAGGCCATCCGCGCACTGGATTCGCTCGCGAACAGCCCGCTGTCCCGATCGAACGATCGCGAGACGCGATTCGATCTCACCCTGCCGATCGCCGAGGGCTTGCGGAGCCGAGGTCAGCCATTCTTCGACCTTCCGATGGATCGCCAGAAGGACGCGAGAGTCGTCGAGTTCCTCGAACGCCTCCACACCGACGCCCAGGCACTCGTAAGCGACCGAAGCGCGTCACAAGCCTTACGCGTGCAAGCGATCACTTTGATCGGCTTCCGACCGTTCGACGAGGTCGAATCGCTCCTTGCCCCCTTGCTGTCCTCCAATGAGCCGCCAGAGATCCACCGGGCGTCGGCGAAGGCCCTGGCCTCGCACGCGCAACCCGAGGTCGCGACGATCCTGTTGAAGCCGTACCGCCGTTATGCGCCGGCGATGAAAGGCGATGTGCTCCAGCTCCTGCTCGGTCGAGCGATCTGGGTCGGCCCCCTGCTCGACGCGGTTCAGGCCGGCCTCGTTCCGGTCGGCGAAATCCCTCCCGCCCGGAGAGGCCTCCTGCTCTCGAGCAAGGACGCCGGAATTCGGGCACGGGCCGAATCCCTCTTCGGTCCCACCTCCCCCGGCCCTCGCCGCGAGGTCATCGAGCGCTATCAGCAGGCTCTCAAACAGCCGTCCGATCCCGACCGAGGCCGGGCGGTTTTCCATCGCGAGTGCCTCACCTGCCATCGCCTGGGTGAGACGGGACACGAGGTCGGGCCTAACCTCTCATCGATCCGTCGCCGAACCGCCGATGAGGTCCTGATTCATATCCTCGACCCGAACCGTGAGGTGGCGCCCGACTACCTGGAATACACCGTGGCCCTCGAAGACGGTCGCGTGCTCAGCGGGCTCATCGAAGCCGAGACCGCCACGAGCCTGACCCTGAAGCGAGCCGAGGGCGTGGAAGACTCGATCTTGCGGCGGAATATCCAGGAAATCGCATCGACGGGGAAGTCCCTCATGCCCGAGGGGTTGGAATCGAAAATCAGCATTCAAGAGATGGCCGATCTTCTCGCCTTTCTTCTGGAGCTACAGAAGTGAGGATCTGGGACCTGCATTGCCACCTCTCCGGCCTCGAAGGTCGCACGCCGGAAGAGAAAATGGCCAGCCTGATCGCCTTCGCCGACCGAATGGGCATCGAGCGCGTGGTCGTGTTCATGGGTTTGCGATTCGTCACCGACCCCTCGCCCGACGAGCTTCGACGACAGAACGACGAGGTCCTTCAGGCCCTGAGCCACTGGCATGATCGCGCGTTTGGATTCGTGTATGTCAGTCCAAAGCACGTCGAGACAAGCCTTCAGGAAATCGATCGCTGCATCCGCGATGGCCCGATGGTCGGCATCAAGCTCTGGGTGGCGTCGCGTTGCAACGTCCCGGAGATCGACCCGATCATCCGACGTGCGGCCGAGCTCAAGGCCGTGATCTTCCAGCACACCTGGTTCAAGGCGGGAGGGAATCCGCCGGGCGAGTCGTCGCCGTTGGATCTCGCGGAGCTGGCCGCCCGCCACCCGGATGTCCCCTTGATCTGCGGCCACACCGGTGGCGACTGGGAACGTGGCATCCGAGCGATCCGGGCCCATCGCAACGTGTTGATCGACATCGGAGGGTCCGACCCGACCGCCGGATTTGTCGAGATGGCCGTTCGCGAGCTGGGGGCCCGCCGCATCCTTTATGGAAGCGATGCGGGAGGCCGGAGCTTCGCCTCGCAACTGGCGAAAGTGATGGGCGCCGAGATCAACGGCGAGGAGAAGCGCCTCATCCTGGCCGAGAACCTTCGCCGACTGATGGGGCCGATCCTTCGCGACAAGGGAATCCAGACATGATCGACGTGAACGTCTACCTTGATCGTTGGCCGTTCCGCCGACTTCCGCATGACGGGCCGGCCGCTCTGGTTCGCACGTTGCGCGATCAGGGCGTGACCGAAGCCTGGGCCGGTTCCTTCGACGCGGTCCTTCATCGCGACGTGGCTGGAGTCAACTCCCGGCTGGCCGTTGACTGCCAGAGATACGGTGAGGGGCTGCTCAAGCCCTTCGGGACCGTTAACCCAACGCTTCCCGACTGGCAGGAGGATCTCCGACGCTGCCATGAACAGCACAAGATGCCGGGTATTCGGCTCCATCCAAATTATCATTCCTATTCGCTGGAACATCCGAGTGTTGGCGAATTGCTGCGGACCGCCGCCGACCGCGGACTGATTGTTCAAATCGCGCTCAAGATGGAAGACGAGCGGACGCAACATCCACTTGTCCGGGTTCCCCCCGTCGACCCCGCTCCGCTTCTCGACGTCCTTCCGCGGATTCCGAAGCTGCGACTGGTGTTGCTGAACGCGATGCGCGACATTCCGGCCGACGGCTCGCGACGACTCCGAGAGGCCGGCTCGGTCTTCTTCGAAACCGCCATGATGGAGGGCGTCGGCGGAGTCGGCCACCTGGTCCGCACCGTTGGCGAAGACCGGATTCTCCTCGGCTCGTATTTCCCCTTCCTCGTCTTCGAGTCGGCCGCGCTCAAGCTAAAAGAATCGGGCCTCTCCCCCGAGACGTTGGAAAGGATCCGCGTGACGAACGCCCGTCGCTTGCTCGAAAGAGCATAAAAACGGGCGTTTCAGCGATCGGACGATCGATTGCCGGACGCCGAACGAGCCACATCGTCGCCAATTGATCTCATCCAGTCTTGAAGTCGATGGTCGAGCTCCTTGAAGCGTTCCCGGTGCTCCTCCGACGCGGCGAGGTTGCGGGTCTCACCCGGGTCTTCGGCAAGGTGGTACAATTCGTCGACCCCGTCTGGCTCATAATGCCGGATCAACTTCCATTGATCGGTGCGGATCATTCGCATTCGAGCGATCTGTCCGTGGTGCATGTCATACTGGCCGAACTGGGTGTTGTCCCAGGTCGAATCCAGCGATTCCCCCTTTCCGAGCAGGTCGGCCGCGAAGCTCCGTCCCGCGATTTTGAGATTCTCTGGTGCCCCCAGTCCAACCAGATCAAGAATCGTGGGGAACAGGTCGACGTTGGAAACCGCGCGGTGGATCACGCTTCCCGGCGTCACCACACCCGGCCATCGGACAATCAGAGGAACACGGATCGACTCCTCGAACATGTTGGGGCGGCGGCCCTTCTTCCCTTCGACCAGCCAGGTCGCGTTTCCCTTGTGCCAGAGTCCATGATGGCCGATCATGTAACCATGATCACTTGTAAAAATCACAATTGTGCTTTTGTCCAATCCTAGCGCTTCGAGGCGATCGAGCAGGCGGCCGATGTTGCGGTCGACTGAGGAAATACTGGAATAGTAATCGCGTGTCAATTTTTTGACTCGTTGCGGCGAAAGGCCGGGGAAATCCGGAATCGTCGGGTCGAGGTCCCGGTACCGCTCGGAGTCGATTTCGGGTACCGGCGCGTAAGGCGCGTGGGGCTCTCGGAAATGGACCGAGAGCAAGAATGGTTGATCGCGGTGTGACTCGACGAAGCGAATGCCTTCGTCCACCAGCAGGTCGGGTAAAGAGCCCTGGAGCTGGCGAACTTTCCCTTCCACTTCGAGGCGCGGATTCATCGGCAGGTTGCCGCCGTCGCGGAAGCCGAGGAACCGGTCATAGCCCTGTCGAGTCGGATGGAACTTGTCGAGTGTGCCGAGATGCCACTTGCCACAAAGCGCCGTGGCGTAGCCGCTGGCTTTCAACAACTCGGGCCAGCCGACTTCCGAAGGGTCGAGGCCCAGTTCGGGTTCATTCTGAGGGTTGATCCAGTCGTCGATGTGAACCTGTGTTGGATAGCGGCTGGCAAACATCTCGGCGCGCGAGGGGGAGCAGACGGGCGTCACGGTGAATGCGTTGTGGAACAGGGCCCCTTCGCGGGCCAGCCGGTCCATGTTGGGCGTTTGGATCTCGCGGTTCCCGTAGGCTCCCACCGCCCAACGTGCCTGGTCGTCCGTGTAGAGGAACACGACGTTCGGTCGACGGCTCCCG
>CAZRGV010000004.1:42469-48761 GCA_964599655.1 uncultured Isosphaeraceae bacterium
GGCTTACTGGAGTCCTCGTCAATAGCCACAACAGCGACGGCACGAGCAGGAACAGGAGCCGGTGGGGCCGCGAAGGAGTCATGGGAATCGTCCTCTCCAAGCGGAAGGCGCGCGGGTTGCGAGACGGCGAGCCCTATCGTGCCATGGCGTTCGCGGTCAGGCAAGGCGCGCGGTCTCGAGACGGGAGAATCGGCTCCGTCGGCGACGGCTCCTCGCCGATCTCGCTCAGGCCTGCGGCGTGAAGAGGATGATCTCGACACGTCTAGGCGGTTCGGATTGGGATTCGTTGGCGAGGCCCGGCGGCGTTCGGTGGCCGAAGCCGACGGCGGCGACTTTCCGGCTTCGGAACCAGCTCATCGTCGCGAGTTGATGTTGTTCAAGTAAATATTTGCGAACGGCATCGGCCTGTTCCTGAGTCAGAATTCGAGCCAGGTCAATGTCGCTGGGACGGTCGGAAAACGCGGCGATGACAATCTCGGTCGTGCTCGGCCAGCGCATCTTCTTGAACCAATGCGCGAATTCGTCCAGTCGGCCGCGTCCGTTCTCGGTCAGGATGGCCGTACCCGGCTCGAAGAGGATGTCCCCTTGCAGCGTCCGGCGTTCTCGCGTCGATCCGGGTTGGTAGAGCACGCGGTCGAAGTCGTTGAAGCCTCGACGGTCAAAGTAGCGCGAGAATGGCCAGACGCCCTTGAGGGCCTCGAGATTGTCGTCCAAGGCCACCAGCGCGCGCTCTCCTCGGTTCGAGAGGGCCACCAGCCGTTCGTACGCCTCCTCATCCTTGACGAGCCGGCCCAGCGTCCCCTTGCCCTGGCGAATCGTGGCGGCGATGTCGTTCAACTCGGTCAGTCCCACCTCGGCCGAGTGGGCGACCGTATCGAGCCGCTTCAGAGCCGAGCGGGCATCGAGCAAGATGTCGCCCAACTCCGTCGGAGCCTCGGAACGGAGCAACCCTCCGTCAGCGAGCAATGGGGCGTCTGACTGTCCTGGTGTGATTTCCAGCGCTTTTGTACCCACAACACCTTGCGTGACGATCGTCGCCGTGGCATCGGAACGAACCAGCGGACGCAACCGTTCGTCGATTCGCAGTCGAACCACGACCGGATTGCCGGGCCGCGAGGGAGGCTCGATCGCCTCGACGATCCCGGCGTCGACGCCTTGAACGTGGACCTTGTCCCCGACAGCGAGTCCGCCGATCTTCTCGAATTCGGCTCGGGCCTGGAACGTCCGTTGCCACTGCCAGTGGCGACGCGCCACCAGCGAGGCGCCATACACGGCCAGACCGAGGACCGCGAAGGTCAGAACCAGGTTGGTGAACGCTCTGATGTATCCGATCTGTCGCATGGGTTGGTGTCTCCCGAACGGCTCCTCGATTCCGAACCGCGGGGCATGCTCACTCGTTTCCGCTTCGTTCCATTACCATGGTAGCACGGATCGACCAAGCCGCCCAGTTCGACGGACCTCGGGCGTGGTTATCGAGGGGGATCGAACGGGTTGAGCTGGGGGGCTTGCCGCCCGTTTCCGGGCTGCTATCCGTTCCAACCGATCGCATCGACGGCTTCCTGAATGAGCGGAACGAGAAGAACGTTCGCGGCGAAGACGGCGAGGGTCGATCGGACAACGCCCCTCGTGGCGGCTCGGCCGACGGCTTCGGTCGATCGGTCGGCCTCGAGTCCGGTCCAGCAGCCGATCAGTCCCACGAGCAAACCGAAGGTCGAGGTTTTCAAGGTCGAGGGAACCACGTCGCGGAGCCAGAGATAGTCGAGCGCCCTCGCGCCGAAGGCCTCTGCCGAGAGCGTGCCTCCGGCGAGCTCGGCAACCAGACCCCCGAGCAAGGCCGACGCATCAATCAAGATCGTCAATATCGGTAGAGCCAAGAAACAAGCGAGGACTCGAGGCGCGACGATGGTCGTGATCGGCGAGGCCCCAAGGACCTCGCGCGCGTCGATCTCCTCCGTTAACGTCATCGACCCCAGTTCGGCCGCCAGACCGGCGCCGAGCCGACCGGCCACCAGCACGGCCGCGAGCAAGGGACCGGTTTCGACAAGGATCGCCACCGCCAGCAGGCCGGGCAGCGTGTCCTGCAAGCCGTAGGAGACGAGCAGGCGCCGGGTCTGAAACCAGGTGACCATGCCCACGCTTGCGCCGGCGGCCGCGACAATCGGCAGGCTACCCCAGGCCACGCGCTCGAACTGCCGGATGACCTCGCCCGGTCGATGCCAGAGCGTCGAGGGCATCGCCCGCAACGACTTCACGCCGAAGTCGACGAATCGGCCAAGCTGCAACAGAGTCTGAAGTACCACGCGGATCACTCCCGGCTCAAGGTCGAGCCGAGCCTTACCTGGATGGAGGTTCGTCGGCGCTCCCCTGTTATTGGACGGATCGCGCTGGTGGTTTGCCAGCCCGGTCTTGGCGCTGGTTCCAGGGGATTCGCGTTGACATTCGATTAGACCGTGGGAATCCTGGGTATGGGAACGATCAATGGTCGGGCTCGATTCGAGGAGTTGACCATGCGAAGAATGCTCGCGCTGGCCCTCCCCGCGCTGGTGGTCTCTACCATGATGGTGGGGACCACGAATGCGGCGGAGAAGGTGAAGTCGGGCCTGCCGGTCGGCGAGTTCGCCTCGCCGTTCGACGTGCAGGACATCACGGGACCGAACCAGGGTACCACCCTGTGCTACCGCTGACGGTACGGCTCTAGCCCGGTCGTCTGCGTTTTCGCGCGCCAGACGTCGGAGCCCTTGACCAGTTTGGTCAAGTCGATCGATGCCGAAATTGCGAAGAATCCCGCCCTCAAGAGCTTCGTGGTCGTTCTGACCGACGACGCCGACAAGACCGCCGACACCTTGAAGGCCATGGCCAAGGACTGCCGGCTGAAGAACATTCCGCTGACTCTCGTCGAGAGTCGCACGGGTCCCCCTGACTATCAGATCGCCAAGGACGCGGATGTCACGGTGCTGATGTGGAAGGGTACCGAGGTCAAGGTCAACCACGCCTTCAAGGGTGAGTTGTCCAAGGACGACCTCAAGTCCATCTTGACCGACATTCCGAAAATCCTGAACGACTGATGCCGGCGCTCCCCGGCGTGGGGGGGCGTCACGACCACCGCGTTTCCTTCAACCCGTCCATGGATCGATCCCCGCGCGACCCGAGCCACACGCTCGGGTCGTGTTGTTCCCCGACCGGCCAGCCGGCCCAAGGTCGTCGTCGGCTAGCCCAACACACGATCCGACCAGCCCGGATGGCGCGCGATTCGGCGTGCCCGACCCTGAAGCAACAGGCCGACGAGAATTCCGCAGACCGCCCCGCCGATGTGCGCCAGGTACGCCACCCCACCAACGTCCCCCAGGCGCCCGATCGATCCCACCCCTTGCCAGATCTGGAGGGCGATCCAGAACCCGATCACCACCACGGCCGGGACCTCCGTGATGAACCGGAAAACCAGCACCCGAACCCGGTGGTAGGGGAACCAGACCAGATAGGCCCCCATCACGCCGGCGATCGCCCCCGAAGCCCCCAAGGTCGGAATCAACGAGTCGGGATTGGCGGCGATCTGGGCCAGGCTGGCGGCAAGCCCACAGCCAAGATAGAACAGCAGGTAGCCAATCGAGCCGAGAACCTCCTCGACGTTGTCGCCGAAAATCCAGAGATACAGCATGTTTCCGGCCAAATGCAGCGGACTGCCGTGGAGAAACATGGCGGTGAGCAGCGTCAGCCAGACCGGGAACGGCACGGGCCCCTGATCGATGATCCTCGCGTCAGGATTCTCGCGAAAGTCGGCATCCGCGAATTCCTCCTCGGGCGGCAGAGGAAGCAGAAACGGTCGAGGAATATCGTAATGATGCGTGATCTCGTAAGGAGTTGCCGCAAAAGAGGTTGTGAATGTTTCGCCCTTCCTGACCTGCACCAGATAGAGGAGCACGTTGAGCGCGATCAGCGTGTACGTGACCACGGGAACGATGCGCGTCCGTTCGGCATCACCGAGCGGCAAGACCATGAGACGTTCCTCGGTGTCGGGTTCCACGGCGAGCCGTCGTGTCGACGTCTTCTCGACACGACGAGGATGGCGTGATCTTAACCGACCGTCGTCGGGCGTGGAAAGCGAGTGCTCTTGTCGTGTTTCTTGGGGAATGTGGCGATCACACGGGATCGGCCGAATTTGACGCTCCCTTGGCGGGAGGATCGACATCGAACCGTTTGGCCCAGACCATCAGCGCTTCCCAGTGTTCGACCGTGACGGGAACGCCGTGATCCAAGACCTCCTGGCGATGCGACTCCCATGCGACAGGGCGAAGCAGTCCCTCCGGCTCGACGGGTGAAACCTCGGCCATTCCGGCGGCGACCCTCTCTTGCAAGGTCGTCAACGACTCGATGGCCGCGACGGAAACGGCCTGGACCAGCCAATTGCCTTCCGGAGCCAGTCGAGTCCAGGGACCCGAAGGGGCCTTGCTAGTTGTCGCCGCGAGTGCCGAGTCGTACACGGCGGGCAGGCCGACCGACGACGGAACCGCCATCGACCACGAAGGTTGCGGCCCAACGATCAAACCCACCATCGGTCCGATGGCCACCTCCGCGACCACGGGCGCGGAGGGATCGGCTGGCCCGAGGTTCCGGACCCGGACCAGTCCGATGCCCAGATCCCTCGCTTTCTCAACGGCAATGCCGGCCGCTCGTGACAGGATCAGGGGGGACAGCCCCCCTTGCCCGTCCAGAAGCGCCGTGCCCGCATGCTCCTCGCCGACTTTCCCTTCCGCGCGGGGATTCACCAACCCTCGATCGATCCGATCCAGCCAGTCGGGCAAGGTCGCGATGCCCCACCGCCCGTAACCCGCCGTGTCGAACCAGAGCAGATGCCTGGCCAGCGCGGCCGCCCTCGAGGCGGACAAGCCGGCCTTGGTTCCTAGATCGGTCGCGAAATGCCGCAGATCGTCGAGGCGGCGACGAGAGGATTGGCTCACCGCGTTCGGACCCTCCTCGTACGGGTCTCCGTCGTTGGGACGAGACCGTTGGCGTGTGAGGTGCGAGATTACCACACCACCACGATCTTCTCCAGAGTGTAGCCGAACGACCCGCCGAGGCGATCAACCTCAGGTCACGACCAGCGGCGGGCCGCTTCCCGGATCATTCGGCGTCTCGTGACGCTCCCACTCGCGGCGGACCCGGGAGAGCCCGAAGGCGCAGAGTTCGAACTCGGCGCTGAGACGACGGAGAATCGACGCCTCCTCCGAGTCGGCGTACGTGCTGGCAAGGTAATACGATCGCTTCCCCTGCTGCTGGAAGTCGACCAGGTGGTCGGCCGAGTGGCGCGACTGGAACCGGGGCAGCGCCTCGGGATAAACCCCTGTCCAGAAAAGGGTAAAGTCGCCCACGTGGAGGTAGCACTCCCGCCGGCGATCGTCGTCGGCCGAGGCCTCGGCTTCGGCCAGCATCGAGGTGACTTCCGTCAGCCGCCGTCCCTGGCGGTCACGGATCATCCACACTCCCTCGCTCGGGACAAAACGGGCCAGAATACCGGCCACGTAACCGACGAGCTTCGGATCGGCGATCCCCAGCTCGGTCATGAACGTGTGCTCGGTCAGCCCACGAAAGAGGCGGTGGAGGGGGTGCGATTCGGGAACCGGGCGCGTCATAACGGGTGCTCCTCACCCAGTTTGGACACGTTGGGAAGGAATGGGGTGATACAACGCGAGTGGTCGCACGGAATCCCCAAGCAAATCTTACGCCGCAATCCCAATCCCATCAATCGCGATTCTCGTTCGACACCAAGGAAGGGCTCCCCTTGAACCGGGACCGGGGGACGACAACAATGGTGTATAAGAATCAACCCGGGAAGACCCGGCGAAGGGGGTGTGAACTCAGTGACCACTTGGAATTCGGGACGAGCCGCCTGGGCGTCAGACCCACGCCCAACGGCGGTCGTGTCGATTCCATGGGCAGGGTAAAGGAACGCCCGACGGTCGTCTGAGAGGCTCCGGTTCATTGGGGGCGGCGTGTTCTTCGCCGGGCACCGCCCAGGGACCGGCGTCCGTGACGCGACGTTTCGCGCCCGGACGCACGGTGGGAGGACCGTCGGTGCGTATCACGTTTCACGGCGCGACCCGGCAAGTGACCGGAAGCGCTCATCTTCTGGAGATCGGACGACACAAGGTCTTGCTCGACTGCGGCCTGTTCGACTCCGATCGTCTCAGCCTCGACAGTCCGAACCGGCATCTTCCTTTCGATCCGCTCGATCTGGACGCCGTGATCGTCTCGCACGCCCACAACGACCACATTGGGCGTTTGCCCTGTCTGACCA
>CAZRGV010000004.1:48771-54288 GCA_964599655.1 uncultured Isosphaeraceae bacterium
GGCTGGGTATCGAGGGCCGATCTACACCACGCCCGCCACGGCCGACATCCTGAACTTGATGCTGCGGGATAGTGCGCGAATTCAGCGAGAGGATGTCCGCAACGCCGCGCTGCGACGCGGAAACGACGACACCCTCGCATCCCGGCAGGAACCCGAGTCGATGGAGCCGCTCTTCGAGCTTCACGACGTCGAGTGGGTCGTTGAACACCTTCGTCGCTTGCCCTACAACGAGCCGACCGAGATTGTCGACGGCCTGACGCTGACCTATCGCGACGCCGGACATATTCTTGGATCGGCCATTGTTCAACTCGATATCCGCGAGGAGGGCCGGGAACGCCGGTTCGTCTTCACCGGCGACCTCGGCCGCCGCCACATGGGCATGCTGCCCGATCCGACCGTCGTCAAGGGCATCGACTTCCTTGTCAGCGAGAGCACCTACGGCGGCAAGGAGCTCGACCCCTACGACACGCTCATCAAGCAGCTTCACGCCATCGTCGCGAGGGCCACTCGGCTCCAGAGCAAGATCATCATCCCGGCCTTCAGCCTGGGCCGCACCCAGCGCATGGTGTACTGCTTTCAGGAGCTGTTCGCGGTCCACAAGGTCCGGCCGATTCCCGTTTACGTGGATAGCCCCCTCGCGTGCCGCCTGACCGACATTCACCGAGAACACCCGGAAGCCTACACCGCCGCGGCGCGCCGGATCATGGACCGCGACCCGTGCTACTTCGGTTCCGAGCACGTTCATTATTGCATGACGTGGGATGACTCCCGACGGCTCAACTACGTCTCGGGCCCGGTGATCATCATTGCCTCGAGCGGTATGTGCGAGGCGGGCCGAATCCGGCACCACCTGCGGCATGCCGTCGAGGATCCCGACAACGCCATCGTGATCGTCAGCTACCAGGCCGAGGGGACCCTGGGGCGCCAGATTGCCGAGGGGGCCGAGCAGGTCAAGATCTTCGACCACTGGCACGACCTGAATGCGGCGGTCTACGTGCTCGATGGCTTCTCCGGACACGCCGACCGCAACGACCTGCTCTGGTGGTACGAGCAAACCGGAGGCGGCATCGAGAAAGCGTTCCTGGTGCATGGTGAACCCGAAAGCATGGAGGCCCTGGCCCCCGGCCTGCAACCCTTTGTTCGAGAGCCGGTGATCTTGCCCGAGCTCGGGGCCAGCTTTGAACTCTGAGGAACCCGACGATGACCGACCCGCACACCACGGTCGGACAGTTGAAGGAATGGGTCCTGGCCTTCTCGCGGGAACGCGACTGGGAGCAGTTCCACCACCCCAAGGATCTCGGTGTTGCGCTGGCCTGCGAGGTCGGTGAGCTGCTCGAACTTTTTCGCTACCGCACCAATGAACAGATTCTCGCCTTGCTCGATGATCCGGAGGCCCGACGGGCTCTCTCGCACGAGCTGGCGGACTGCCTCTGGCTATTGCTTCGCCTCGCCGAGGTCTGCCGGATCGATCTGGCCTCCTCGCTGAAAGAGAAGCTCGAAGAAGCCGCCCTCAAGTACCCGGTCGAGAAGTCGTTCGGCCGGCCCGATAAGTACACCACCTACCGAGACCCCGATTCCGGCCTTTCCTGAGCCGGTTCCAGGGGCCGCTGTCCGGGCTCGACCCGTTCCCGCCCGTCCAGGGCAAAACCGACTCCCTCCAGTCGAGTGCTTCTCGAACGACAACCGGTGTGGCCGCGAATCGACGCCATGTCGAGAGGCGGCAACACGGCGGTCACGTCGCCATCGCCCGTCGTAAGCAAACACGGAGAAGGCGCCTTCACAACCCGTCGAGCGGTTCGACGAGAGGGTTGGACCGAGGCGTCCACGATGAGGAAATGCGACTCATGATCCGCTCGAAAATGCGTCCGAAACGGGACGGTGTGGCGGCCGTCGAACTCGCCGTGATCCTACCGTTATTTGTTATGCTGGTACTTGGAATCATTGAGTCGTCCCGGCTTGGCATGGCGGCACAGTTGCTTGCGACCGCGGCCCGCGAAGGATGCCGTGTGGCGGTGGTCCCCGACAACACGGCCAGCGACGTCCAGACCCGAATCAACAGCGTTCTGAGCGGTTCCGGGATCAGCGTCGGCACCGTGACGCCCAGCCCGTCCAACTGGGTCACGGCCCCCAAGGGAACCTCGATCACGGTCACGTTGAGTGTGCCCTTCAGCCAGGTCTCCTGGCTGCCCTCGCCGTACTTCCTGAAGAATGTGAACGTCACCGCCTCGGCCACCTTCAGCAGTGAACGGCCCTGAGCCGCGGGGAGTGATGAACATGCGATACCGCCAACGCTCCAGGGTCCGGACCCCTCGCGGCAAACTCCTGGTCATGACCGCCATTCTGATGCCCGTGCTGACGGGTTGCCTGGCGATTGCCGTGGACATCGCGGTCGTGGCCACGGCCAGGTCGGCCCTTCCAAACGCCGCCGGCGCCGCGGCGCTGGCCGGTGTGATGCAACTGGCCACCGAGAACCGGGTCCGGGGCTCGAGCGATCTGTCCTCGGAGATGGCCAACGCCCAGACCCAGGCCATCCAGCTCGCCAGCCTCAATTCCACACTCGGACAGTCGACGATTTTATTGAACAACATCAGTAACGCCTCCGGCGGCGACGTGGTCGTCGGTTATCTCAATCCGTCGGTCATCGGAGCGACCCTCGATACCAGCACGCTCTCGACGAGGCTCTACAACTCGGTCCAGGTGAACGCCTCGCGATCGAGCACCAACGGTGGTGTCGTTCCCAGCTACTTCGGCAGGCTGGTTGGCAATAGCGGGACGTACGTCCGAGTCACCGCGACGGCGACCGCTCAGAACTATGTGATCCAGGGTTTCAAGAGCACGTCCCGACGATCGCGGCTGATCCCAATCGCGCTGAACGTGACCATGTACAATCAGATGATCGCATATCCGTCTCTCTTGGCCGACAACTACAGTTACGACTCGACCACCAACACCGTGATCTCCGGGAAGTCGGACGGCATTCATGAGTCGGTTCTCTATCCGGTGCCGAGCGGTCCCGGCAACTGGGGAACCGTCAACATCGGCGTGACGAGCAACAGCACGTCCACTTTGAGCGACCAGATTCGCAACGGCGTGACGGCCGCGCAGCTCGCCACCTATGGCGGCCAGCTCCAGCTCGACCCAATCACTCAGACGCTGAACTTTTCGGGCGATCCAGGCCTCAGCGCGGGGATCAAGGATGATCTTTCGAGCATCATTGGACAGACCGTCGTGATTCCCCTGTACGACCCGCTTCAATCCAGCGGCAACGGCAATAACTACAACTATACCATCGTCGGCTTCGCGGCGGTTCGACCGATGGCCGTCGACTTCGTGGGCAACCCGAAGCTATTCATCGTGCAGCCGGCGTTGATCGATGACCCGACCGCCATCGCCGGCGCGCCACAGCCCGACTGGACTTATGGCGGGCTCATCCGAACCCATCTGTCTCGCTGAGAGTCCCCCACCCAATCGAGGAGTCGCATCCGATGCGTACGCTGTTCGCCGTGGCCGTCCTGACGGTCTTATTCTCAGGGGGCCGGACGGCCTCCGCCCAGTTCCAGTTACCGGCCCTATTCTACCAGGTGCAGGAGGACTGGCAGGTCGTCATCGGCACTCCCGACCCCGACCATATCGGACCACAAATCACCACCTTCATGTCGCCGACCGGCGATAAGTCGGATTGCGCGGTCTTCAACATCAACTATCGTGAGTATCCCTCGTTCTCACCGGGCGGCATGCAAATCCAGACCTGGTCCGGAGGGTCACTCGTCAACTCGGCCGACTCGGGGTCAAGCCTGCTCGATACGAACTCCGAGACGATTCGCTGGACCCAGTCACTCCAGGTTTCGAGTGGCAATATCGTCTTCGCGGTGGTCTCGGGGAAGTCGACCACGTTCGGGAACTTCGGAACCACCTTCAATAACCTGAACCAGCTCAAGCACCTCTCGAACCTGACGTCGCTGGACGGGTATAGCTCGGCGACGTCGGTGGCCCGATCGGGTGTGAGCTGGCAACCGCAGCGCGTGACCTCGTTGACCTTGCTCCAGGTTCGCTATTACGACTCCAACGGCAAGCTGCTCGCGACGGACAGCACACCGAAATCGGTCAAGCTCACGAACTAAGGCGCTGAGCAAGGATCAGCGGATCCATTTCACGGGGAAAAACGCCTGTTGGGGTGGCTGGGGTCTCGGCACGAGACCGCAGTCCGAGGCCGAAACACCGGGGACTCGCGCCGAGGCCCCAGGCACCCAGGTCCTCCGAATGGGTCAACTTATTCCGGAGCGGCTCCGAGTCGGCCACGGTTCTGTTCGGTTGCCGGGGTTTCCAGGGCCCCGGCCAACTCGGCGACGAACCGGCCGACCTCCTCGACGACTTCGGATCGGGGACGGTCGGCCATCTCGCCGAGTCGGCGCACCAGGGCGCTGCCGACGATGAGGCCGTCGGCCACGGGCGCGAGCTGCCGGATGTGCTCGGGACGGCTGATGCCGAAGCCGATGCAGATCGGCAGGTCGGTCTGCGAGCGGAGCCAGGCGACGTTCTCGGCGAGTTCCGGCGGGAGCTCGCGACGTTCTCCGGTAATGCCGGCCACCGACACGTAGTAAAGGAAGCCGGTCGTTGATCGGGCGATCTTCAACGCCCGGTCGCGAGGCGTGGTCGGGGTGACGAGCTGGATCAGCTTCAGCCCATTCGCGTCGGCCCGGCGATGCAAGCCGTCCGACTCCTCGACCGGAAGGTCCGGAACGATCAGGCCGTCGATGCCGGCCTCGACGGCCTCGCGAAGGTAGCGCTCGACGCCGTGCCGGTGGACGATCGCGTAGGAGACCATCGTGACAAGCGGGGTATTGGCGAGGGGTGTTCCCTCGGCTCCGGCCCGAAGGTCGCGGATCATCTCGAAGATGGCCGCCAGCTTGATGCCCTTGTCGAGGGCCCGCGTGTAGCTCGCGGCGATGACCGGGCCGTCGGCGATCGGGTCGGAATAAGGAATTCCGATCTCGATCATATGAGCACCACGACGGATCATCTCGCCGATCAGGGCCGACGTCGTGGGCAGGTCGGGGTCTCCGGCGGTGAGAAAGGGCATCAGGGCCCGTTGGCCGTCACGGCGGAGGCGGGAGAACAGGGCGTCGATACGGTTCATGGTGGGTCCAGGTAGACGGACGGCCGCGAAGTCGGCCATCTCGGAGAATCGGATCGGTTCCGCGGTCGAGGTCCGCCCTCGCTGGCTGAGATCAGATCGGTTCGCCTCGCAGGCGAGCGATCTCGTAGGCGTCCTTGTCGCCCCGGCCCGAGAGGCAGATGACCAGGACTTTCCCCTTGCCGAGCCGAGGAGCCTCCTTCAGGGCCTGGGCCACGGCGTGGCTCGACTCGAGCGCGGGCAGGATTCCCTCGCGACGGGCCAGGGTGTGGTAGGCGTCGAGGGCCTCGGCGTCGGTGATGCTCTCGTAGCGGACCCGGCCGATCTCTTTCCAGTAGCTATGCTCGGGACCGACGCCCGGATAATCGAGCCCGGCGGAGATC
>CAZRGV010000004.1:54333-63368 GCA_964599655.1 uncultured Isosphaeraceae bacterium
AAGCTGCCGTGCAACACGCCGGGGTGCCCCTTCGAAAGGCTGGCCGCGTGGTCGCCCGGCTTCGAGCTTCGTCCGCCCGCCTCGGCGCCGATCAACTCGACCGACCTATCCGCGATGAACGGGTAGAACATGCCCGCCGCGTTCGAGCCGCCTCCCACGCAGGCCACGGCGGCATCCGGCAGCCGGCCCAGGCGTTCCAGGCACTGCTGGCGGGTTTCCCGGCCGATGACCGACTGGAAGTCGCGCACGATCATCGGGAACGGATGCGGGCCGACCACGCTGGGTCTTGTCGGAGGAACCCATCCAATCTCGCATCGCCTCGGTGGTGGCGTCGCGGAGGGTGCGCGAGCCGGTGGTGACGGGGACGACGGTGGCGCCCATGGTCTTCATGTTGAAGACGTTGAGCTTTTGACGGCGGATGTCTTCCTCGCCCATGTAGATCGTGCATTCCAGGCCGGTCAAGGCGCAGGCGGTGGCGGTGGCCACACCATGTTGACCGGCCCCCGTTTCGGCGATGACGCGGGTCTTGCCCATGCGCTGGGCGATGAGGACCTGGCCGATCGCGTTGTTGATCTTGTGAGCGCCGGTGTGGTTGAGGTCTTCTCGCTTGAGGTAGAGATCAGCGCCGCCGGCGAGGGCGGTCAGGCGCTTGGCGAAGTAGAGCGGCGAGGGGCGACCGACGTAGTTCGTCAGGTAGTCGTTCATCTCGGCCCAGAACGAGGGGTCGGCTTTCGCCTCCTCGTAGGCGTCGGCCAGCCGGTTGAGAGCGTCCATCAGGGTCTCGGGGACGAACCGGCCCCCGAACGGTCCGAACCGGCCGAGAGCGTCGGGCAGGTGTGGCCCGGTGGTCTCGGCCGTGGTGGCGGTGGACGTGGTCGTGGACATCGTCGGAGCAACCTCGCAAGCGGATTCCGCGTTGGGCGGGACGAAAATCTCATTGTCCCGACCCGGACCGGACGCGGTCAAGGGAACTGGGAGCCAGAAAAGGCCTCCTGGTTCTGCTTGCATAAATGGGCAAAAATCTGTCAAAATCGAATTAGATCGACTGGGGAAGGCTAGAGAAGAAGAAAAGGAATTGTGAGTTCCGATCGATCCGCGGCGCGGCACGTGGTCAACCGCTGTCGCTCGATCGCGTGCCGGTTGTTTTGCGACCGATCAGGTAACGCAGGAAGGACGTGAGACCGGCGTACTTGAAGTCGTGGTCGATGTAGTGCTCGATGACATAAAAGGCGAAGTAGTAGGCGCGGGCGAAGGCCCAGACGGCCAGTGCAATCAGCAGGGCGAATCGGAGGGTAGGGTGTTCGGCGATCAGGATGGCCGAGGCGAGGATCCCGAGGACGAGGAAGAGGAAACCCTTGAGGTAGAGAAGGCGAGGGTTCCGAATGTCCGCCATGCGAAGGCCCTTTCGAGCGAGGTGGTTGGTCGAGGTCGACCAGCTTCCGGAGATTCCTCGCGCACGATTCCCACATGATGTCCGCCTCGACAAGTCCTCGCAAGCTGCGGGCGATGATCGGCGAGGCGGGCGCCGTTGGATGGAGGCGACGGCCATGCCGGGCACGGTTGCCGGCTGGCGCGGGATTCGGCTACAATCTCGACCGTTTCTGACGAAGAATTGACAACCAGGACGGTCCGATGCCTCCCGAGACGCCCCTGCAAACGCCGTTGCACGCCTGGCATAAGTCCCACGGCGGTCGACTCGTCGAGTTCGGCGGCTGGTCGATGCCCGTGCAGTATTCCACCATTCTGCAAGAGCACCAGGCGGTTCGCCAACGGGTTGGGCTGTTCGACATCAGCCACATGGGGCGGATCTGGTTCGAGGGGCCGGATGTGCTGGGCTGGCTTCAGGTTGCGACGACCAACAACGTCGAGCGTCTGGAACCGGGGCAGATCCAGTACAGCCTGATGGTTAACGATCGCGGCGGCGTGCTCGACGACGTGCTGGTCTACCGCCTGCCCGAAGGCGGGTTCGCGATGGTTTGCAACGCGTCGAACCGGGAAACCGTGCTCGGGCAACTGGAACGAACGCGAGGCGCGAGGACGGCGTCGCTGGAGGACCGCACGGGGTCGCTCGCGATGATCGCGGTTCAGGGGCCTTTGGCGCTCGAGACCGTTGTCCGGGTGGTCGAGGGGCCGCTTCCCGCCTTGAATTACTACCATTGCACCGAGGCGAACCTTGGCGATGGCACCCGGATTCTGGTCAGCCGGACCGGCTATACCGGCGAGGACGGCTTTGAACTGATCGTGCCGGCCGATCGGGCAGAGCCGGTCTGGACGGCGCTGCTGGAGGCGGGTTCGGAGCATGGAATCTTGCCGTGCGGCCTCGGAGCGCGCGACACGTTGCGGTTCGAGGCGGCCATGCCCCTGTACGGGCATGAGCTTTCGGAGGAGATCAATCCCTACGAGGCGGGCGTGGGATGGGCGGTGAAGCTGAGCAAGGGGGATTTCGTCGGGCGCGAAGCGCTTCAGACGTTCAAGCGAAGTCCGGGTCGAACGCGCGTGGGTCTCTCGCTGGAAGGAAAGCGGATCGCCCGCCAGGGGGCGACCGTTCTTCGTGGCGATGAGCCCGTGGGCGTGGTCACCTCGGGCACGTTTGCTCCGACGCTCGGCCAGAGCCTCGCCATGGCGCTGGTGGATCCGACCGCCTCGGGACTGGGAACCGCGTTGACGGTCGACGTTCGAGGTCACGCCGAAGCGTGCAAGGTGGTTCCTCTGCCCTTCTATCGCCGCGTGAGCGGCTGATCGCGATCGCGAGGAAACGGACGCTCCGTCCGGCGGACCGTCGCGGTGGGAAGCGAGTCTTTTCTTTCTTTCAAGTCCCCAGTGCTCGAAGGACCCAAAGGTTCCCATGATCGACGAGAAGAGCCTGAAATACACGCCGACGCATGAGTGGGTTCAGAAGGAAGGCGACGTGGCGACCGTGGGCATCTCGCGGTTCGCCGTCGATCAACTGACGGACCTGATTCTCATCGACCTGCCGGCGGTCGGCACCAAGGTGGAGGCCGGCAAGAGCTTCGGAGAAATCGAGAGCGTCAAGGCGGTGAGCGACCTGTACGCGCCGGTGTCGGGCGAGGTCGTTGAGGTCAACGCCGACGTGGCGGGCAACGTCCAGATTCTGGCCGACGACCCGTACGAGAAGGGCTGGCTGCTGAAGATCCGGCTGGCCGACCCGGGAGCCGACCTCTCGGGACTGCTCGACTACGAGAGCTACCAGAAGAAAACCGCCGAATCGTCGCACTGATCGCGTTGCGCGTTCGAATCGACAAACGAAGCAACTGGCCTGGGAACCTCCCGGGTGTTGTCCTAGAGTACTGAGGAGCGGAGGGACCTCCCGCGCCCCGGGGGCCCTCCCAGCCGGTCGCCGCCGCCGGCCGAATCGTTCTTTGGCATGGGTTTTCCGAATGGCCTACATCCTCAACACGACGGACGACGTGCGCGAAATGCTCGAGGCGATTGGCCTCGATTCGCTCGATCAATTGTTTGACATGATTCCGCCGGAGTACCGGCTCAACAGGCCCCTGGCGGTGCCCGAGGCACTCCCGGAGCTCGCGTTGACCTCGCACATGGTCGCCCTGGCGTCGAAGAACGAGGGGGCCGACCGCAAGATCTGCTTCCTGGGCGGCGGCGCCTACGACCACTTCGTGCCGGCCGTGGTCGACCACCTCGCGTCGCGAGGCGAGTTCTACACGGCATACACGCCCTACCAGGCCGAGGCCAGCCAGGGAACCCTTCAAGCGACGTTCGAATATCAGACTCTCGTCACCCAGTTGACGGGTCTGGACGTCTCCAACGCCAGCCTTTACGACGGCGGCTCGGCGGTGGCCGAGGCCGTGTTGATGGCCCTGACGATCACGAAATGCCACGGGCGGGTGGTCGTGGCCGGTTCGTTGCATCCGGAATATCGCCAGGTCTTGAAGACCTACATGGCGAACCTCGAGCCCGAGATCGTCACGGTTCCGGCCGAAGAGGGGCGGGTCGAGCCGAACGCGATCGCGTCGGCCGTGAACGACCAAACGGCGGCCGTCGTGTTGCAATATCCCAACGTCTTCGGGCAGCTTGAGGACATCAGCGCACTCGTGGAAACAGCCCACCAGCAAGGGGCCCTGGCGATCGTGAGCGTCGACCCGATCAGCCTCGGCCTGCTGCGACGGCCCGGCTCGTACGGCGCCGACATCGTGGTGGCCGAGGGGCAGTCACTGGGCAATGCCCTGGCCTTCGGCGGACCCTACCTGGGAATCATGGCCTGCCGGGACGAGTACGTGCGGAAGATGCCGGGCCGGATCGTCGGCCAGACGACTGATCGCCATGGCAAGCGCTGCTGGGTCCTGACGCTCCAGACGCGAGAACAGCATATCCGCCGCGAGAAGGCCACATCAAACATTTGTACGAATCAAGGACTGCTGGCGCTCCGCGCGAGCATCTACCTCGCGGCGATGGGGCCGAAGGGATTGCGGCAGGTCGCCGAGCTCTCGACCCGCAAGGCCCACTACGCCGCCGAGCAACTGGCGAAGGTCGCCGGGCTGTCACTGGCGTTCAACGGACCGTTCTTCAAGGAGTTCGTGGTTCGCTGCGTTAAGGACCCCTCGAAGGTGCTGGCCGAGGTCGGCCGCCAAGGCTACCACGGCGGGATCGCGCTGGGGCGCTGGTATCCCGACCTGAAGGACGGGATCCTCATCGCCGTGACCGAGTCGCGAACGAAGGCGGAAATCGACGGGCTGGCGGAGGCGTACCGGCTGGCGGTTTCGAGCGTCTGATCGGCCTCGTTTCCGACTCGGTGTTCGAACGTCCCGGTCGCGGCTCTCCAGGTTGGCGACGGTCTAAAAGTCAGGATATTTGATCATTTCGATAAGATTCATCGGGTATCGCCCGGCCCTTTGTGACAGGTTTTCCATCGACCATGTACAAGCTCGACCCGCCCGCACTGCTGTTCGAGACGAGTCGTCCTGGCCGTTCGACGTTCCTGTTGCCCGGTTCCGACGTGCCCGAGCGGCCGCTCGACGCCTTGATTCCGGCAACGCACCTGGCGGCCACGCCCCCGCCATTGCCCGAGCTGGGGGAACTCGACGTCGTCCGGCATTACACGAACCTCTCGGCGTCGAACATGGCCATCGACGCGAATTTTTATCCCCTCGGGTCGTGCACGATGAAGTACAACCCGAAGCGGAACGAACGGCTCGCCAGCCTGCCCGGAATGGCAAGCCTGCATCCCTACCAGGATGAGAGCACGCTTCAGGGAATGCTGGAGCTTCTTCACGAGGTCCAGGCGTTCCTGGCCGAGATTGCCGGCCTGCACGCGGTGAGCCTTCAACCAGCGGCCGGCGCGCAGGGGGAACTGAGCGCCTTGCTCGTCGCGGCGGCCTATTTCCGCGATCAAGGCCAGGCGCGCGCCAAGGTGCTCATTCCGGATAGCGCGCACGGCACGAACCCGGCCTCGGCGCATCTCGCGGGGTTCGACGCGATCACCGTCAAGAGCAACGACAAGGGGCTTGTCGACCTCGACGACTTCAAGGCCAAACTCGACGACCAGACGGCCGTGTTCATGATCACCAACCCGAACACGGTTGGTTTATTCGACCCGCAGGTGGGAGAAATCGCCCGGCTGCTCCACGATCGCGGGGCCCTGCTCTACCTCGACGGGGCGAACATGAACGCGATTCTCGGCGTCGTGCGGCCCGGCGACATGGGCGTCGACCTGATGCACTACAACCCGCACAAGACGTTCTCCGGACCACACGGCGGCGGCGGACCGGGCGCCGGTCCCATCGCCGTTCGAGAACACCTGGCCCCCTACTTGCCCGCGCCTCTGGTCGCGAAGAACGACGACGGAACCTATCGGCTCGATCACGACCGGCCAAAGTCGATCGGGCGTGTCCGCGCGTTCTTCGGCAACGTCGGCGTGCTCGTTCGAGCCTACTGCTACATCCGGAGCCAGGGCCCCGATGGTCTGAAGAGCGTCGCGGAAAACGCAGTTCTGAATGCAAACTATTTAATGTCTTTGGTTCGTGATGCGTATCCCGTGCCGTTCGGCGACCGCTGCATGCACGAGTTCGTGGCGTCGGCACGGACGATGGCCAGGGACCGAGGGGTGCGGGCGATGGACGTGGCCAAGCGCCTCATCGATCATAATTTCCACGCACCAACGGTTTACTTCCCCTTGATCGTCCCCGAAGCCCTGATGATCGAGCCGACCGAAACCGAAAGCCGGGAAACGCTCGAACGGTTCGCGGACGTGATGCGGAAAATCGCGGAGGAAGACCCTCAACTCCTGCACGAGGCCCCCTCGACAACGCCGATCAGCCGGCCGGATGAAGTCGCCGCCGCCCGCACGCCGATCCTCCGTTGGACGCCCGACGCGGCCTCGTGACGAGGGATGGCCTTCGTCCTCCCCGGCTCCCTAGAATGCCTGAGGAAACCGCAACCAATGTTCCGGAATGAGGCCGGACGCGCGATCGTGGCTGCCGGCCTGGCGTGAACCCCAACGTCGCGCGCCGGGCCTGCCCCCCCCCTCAGAAGCCATCAAGCTGTCATGGATTGTTGCATCTTACCGCATTCGATTTCCGACGGCCCGGGCAACATGGCGCTCGACCAGGCGCTGCTCGAAGCCGTCGATGCGGAGCCGCAGTCCGCGTATTTTCGGACCTACGGCTGGCGAGAGCCGACGCTGAGCCTCGGCTACTTTCAGAAGTTGGCCGAGGTCGAGGCCGATCCCCGCTGGCGAGGTGTCCCGATCGTGCGACGGCCGAGCGGTGGCGGCGCGCTCTGGCACCACCACGAGTTGACCTATGCGCTGGTCGTGCCAAGAATCCATCGGAACGCTCGACGCGCCTCGGACCTGTACCGAGCCGTGCACGCGGCGATCGCCTCGTTGCTGGCGGAGTGCGGTTTCGAGGCGGCTCGGCGAGGCCAGCGTCCCCACGAGGACGATCCATCCGTCCGTCCCTTTTTATGCTTTACCGATCGCGATCCGGAAGATATTCTGACCGAAGGCATGAAGATTGTGGGAAGCGCCCAGCGACGACGGCCTCGGGCGGTCCTTCAGCATGGCTCCCTTCTCCTGGCTCGCTCGGATCGAACCCCCGAGTTGCCCGGTCTGGTCGACCTTGCCGGACCCCGTGCGGCCGAACTTCCCTGGCCCTCCCTCTTTCGAGAGCGGATTGCTCAGGCCCTGGACCTGGTTCCTCGCGACGCGAACTGGACGCCCTCTCACCAGGAGTCCGCCCGAATGTTGAGGTGCCAGGTCTATCAAAGTCCGTCGTGGACCCGACGCCGATGAGACGAATCCCACGTGATCGAGGATCTTCGACTCATCCACGGGTTCATCTCGGACCGATCATCAAGGATGAACCGTTTCTCTACCATCCCTCAATGGACCAGTCGCTGTCTCGCGCCGACTTTTTCCGACAATCGTCGGGATCACCCTGTTGCCGGCAATCGTTGGCGGTTATAGTGAATGCATCACGGCGACGGACAAACCCGCACGACGTGACTCAATTCTCCTCTCCACGAGTCCGGTCTCGGTTCGTCCGTCCCAGGGCGAGTTCGAATCTACCTCAGGGCGTGCTGCCGCGCCCACCAGAACGGGGCGGTACTCATGTTGAAAGTCCTCCTGATTGTCGTCCAGGGAAAGCCGGAAGGGAAAACGATTCCCATCACGGGCCCCGTGTTCCGAATCGGTCGTGGCGACGATTGCCACCTCAAGCCCAACAGCGAGGAAGTCAGCCGCAAACATGTTGAGATCCAGATTGGTGAGTCGTCCGTGATCGTCCGCGATCTGGGCAGCCGTAACGGAACCCGCGTCAACGGCAAGCTTCTCACCGCGCCTCATACGCTCAAGAGCGGCGAACTTCTTCAGATCGGTCCCCTAACCTTCGCGGTGGCGATTCAGGGCGTTCCGTCCGGCAAGGCCGAGGCGACCTCGGGCACGCCGGCCACTGCGGCCGCCACGGCCTCCCTGGATGACGTTCCGCCAAACCAGATCGACGCCTGGCTCGTGTCCGATTACGCCCATCCTACGCCCGACCGGCCCTCCGGCGTCTATGACGGCGAGACCCTCACCATCGACGCCTACAAGGAGAACGTTCAGAGCAAGCCGGAGGCCGCCTCACCGGCCAAGGCCGCCCCGCCGGCCAAGGAGGTCGCGCGAGCCAAGCCAGAAACCCCGGCTCCGGCCCCCGCACCGAAACCGGCACCGGCCCAAACCGAGGATCGCGTCCCCGATTCCGCCTCCCTGTTCGAACGGCACCTCGAAGGAATCGAACCGCTCGCCGAGGGCGCCGGTGACGCGCCGCCGGTCGTCCAGGCCGAGGACGCCGACGAGACGGACGAAGACAGGGCCGCTGAAGAGGAGATGGCCGAAGAACTGATCGACGAGAACAACCCGTTCTACGCCGCGAAGAAGGCCGCTTCGTCGGAGGCGGAGTCGACGAGCAAGGCAACGGTGTACAAGGATACGAGCGACGCGGCCACCGACATCTTGCGAAAGATGCTCGATCGCCGTCGCGCGTCGCGTTGAGGCACTGAGTCGAAGATTGTCCATGTGAGCCGTTCAGGGCGGATCAGGGATCAATTCCCCCCGGATCTCTCCGCCCTCACGACCGCGACGGAGGGCGGGAACACCGGATTTGATTGGCTTGGTCGCGCTCGCCCGGTTCTTCGAGCCCCTGCCGGGATAACGTCCACTCATGCCCGCCGCCGACTCGCAGTCCACCTCGGAATCCGCACTGAACTCCTTGATCGCGCGGCTGGAAGCCTCGGTGGTCGGCCAGCGACCGTTGCTGGAGCGGCTGGTGATCGCGCTGCTGGCGGGCGGTCATGTACTCATCGAAGGGGTTCCCGGCCTGGCCAAGACCCGAGCGGTGCGCGCCCTGGCTCGTGCCCTGGACCTTCCCTTTCGACGAATCCAGTTCACGCCCGATCTTCTCCCGGCCGACCTGACCGGCACGCAGGTGTACCACCCGGCGACCGGCACGTTCGACGCGAGGCCCGGCCCGATCGTCACCAGCGTCCTGCTGGCCGACGAGATCAACCGGGCGCCGGCC
>CAZRGV010000004.1:63476-75952 GCA_964599655.1 uncultured Isosphaeraceae bacterium
CGCAAAACCCGATCGAGCACGAGGGCCCCTATCCGCCCCCCGAGGCGCAGCTCGACCGGTTTCTCATGAAGCTCCAAGTCGGTTATCCCGACCGCGAGGCCGAACTGGCGATGATCGACCTACCGGGCGTGGCGGAGACGTCTGTGGAGGCCGAGTCCCCACCTCTGTTCGGCCCCGCCGAGGTTCGGGAATTCCGCGCCCAGGCCGCCGCGGTCCGCCTGGCGCCTCCGATCAAGGAATACGTGGTCGACCTGATCCGGGCCACCCGCGATCCCGAAGGCTACGGGTTGGGCCTGGCCCCGTTGATCGAACTGGGCGCCAGCCCGAGGGCGACCTTGGCCCTGGTCCGATCGGCCCAGGCGCACGCGATGCTTTCGGGACGTGACTACGTGACGCCCCACGATGTGAAGGTGCTGGCCCGCGACGTGCTCCGGCACCGGATCATCGTGAGCTTCGAGGCGGACGCGGAAGGGCTTTCGGCCGACGACCTCCTCGGCCGGATTCTCGATCACATCCGGGTTCCTTGATCGAACTCTCCAGGCCGGGGCAACCGGCCGCTCGGTGGCTGCCCCGGTTGGAGAGTCGCGATCAGGAGGGCGAAGACGTCACTTCACGGGAACGTCGTAGCGGATGAAGCCGAGCAGCTCCCCTTCCTTGACCCCGTGGCACTTCGCGCACTTGTTCAGCACGGCGGGAACGACAGTCGCCGCGAGGAGCCGGCGGTTGGCGCCTTCACCGCTGATTTCCTCGTAATAGGTCTTTCCCGCCTGCATGGCCTTGGTGGCTCGTTCCTCGAACGGGGTTTTCGGCAGGTTGGCCTCGTTCTGCGGCGCGCCGCTCGCGTCGACCAGCCGGGCCGAGTGCCAGCCGTTCTTTTCCATGGCGCCGAAGACTTGCTTGGCGACCTTGGCGGCGGGCGGACCGTCGTAGATGTTCGTGATCGAAACGACCGCGTTCTTGTACAGGTCGTCGAGCATCTTGACCTGCTCCCGAGCCCGAACCAGCGCCGGGTCGGATTCCTTGTCGTTTTCCGCCGCCTGAAGCGGTCGGCCGGCTCCCGAGCCGATCGCCGTGACCATCGCCAGCGCCGCGGCCAGCGTGCAACCCGCGCCGATGAGTTTCCAGTGTCGCATGCGCACGGTCTCCCTTGCTCCCCGAGAGTGGAGAGTTCTCATAGAGGAACGGAACCAGACGGGGCGGACCCCCACAATCGGCCCGACCGGATCGAGGACTCAGGCTTCGCGCTGGAACGACACGAGATCGCCCGATCGGGGCACGAGCGAGGCCAGCTTGACACCGTCGAGATAGTCCATCTGACGACGCTCGGCCTCGGCCAGTACCCCACGGAGCGAACAACCCGGCTGGATCACGCAAAGACCCGGCGTGACCAGACAGTCGAGAAGATGCACGTTCACCCCCTCGAACGCCCGGACCACCTCGCCGACGGAAATCTCCGAGGCGGGACGGATCAGCTCCATCCCGCCACCGGGCCCCCGAAGGTTGCGCACGAACCCAAACCGCCCTAACTGGTGGACCACCTTCCCCAGGTGGTTCTCCGAGATGCCGTAAAACTCGGCCACCTCGTGAACCGTCACCCGATCGCGGCGCGACGCCAGATAGAGCAAGGTTCGTAACGCGTAATCCGTCTGGAGTGCCAGGCGCATGGTCGTTTCCAGGCAATTCCTGTAATTGCTGTATGAGAAATACGGGAATTCGACGCGGTTGTCAATCGGGTACTGACAAAATGCTTGGGGCGCCGCGACCGGTGAGGAAGGCTCGCGGCGCCTCCGGGCGTTACTCCGGCAGGGGTTGTCCCTTGGTCTCGGGCGCGAAGGGGAGCGTGAAGAGGCCGATCAGGAAGACGGAGCACATGGTCACGCCGGCATACCGCATTGGCAGCGAGGGGTCGACCGACTTGTAACCGGCGTAGACGACGCCCGTGAGGAGGCCGAGGGCCGAAGGGCCGACGGCCGCGACGAGGCGTCCCACGTTGTAGCAGAACGAGGTGCCGGTGCTGCGGAGCCGGGTCGGGAAGAGTTCGGGGAAGTAGATGGCATAGCCGCCGAAGAGAGAGATCTGGCAGAAACCCATGATCGGGATCATCCAGAAGACGTCGTAGAAATCGTCGAGGAACCAGAAGGTGAAGGCCGTCGATAGCATGGCCAGGAGGAACGAGATGGCGAAGGCCGGCTTGCGGCCGATGTAGTGGGTGACTTTGCTGAAGGCGTAAATGCCGAAGAAGGCCCCAAGGTTCTGGACGAGCGAGGTGATGCCGGTCCAGAGCGTCAGCTTTCCGTTGATCTCCGCCTCGCTGAAACCCTGGGCTTTGAAGGTGTTGAGAAAGACCGTGCGAACCAGGTCGAAGCTGAAGAAGCCGATCCCCCAGAGTCCGACGACGCCGGAGAACGCCAGGAGCATGCCGACGATCGTGTTGCGGCGCCATCGAGGATCGCCGAACATCTCCGCGAGCGAGCCAAGCCGGGGCTTGCCGCCGGCGATAGCGTCGTCCGCGGCTTCCTCGGCTGTCCTGGCAACGGCCTTCCATCGCTCCGGTTCCTTGAGTCGCGCCCGGATGACGACGGCCAGCAACGCTGGCAAGGTGCCAATGATGAACATGATCCGCCACGGGGGCATGCCAATCGCTCCGCCGCGTTCGAGCTGTCCCAGCACGATGGCGATGAGGGCGGCGGTCATGTTGCCGACGGCCGAGAGAGCCTGGAGCCACCCCAGCGCGAACGGCCTGGCACGGTCGGGCATCACCTCCGCGACCAAGGCCACGCCGACGGCGAACTCGCCGCCGACGCCCAGGCCGGTCAGGAACCGGTAGATGGCGAAGTCCCAGACTCCGATCGACAGGGCACTCAAACCGGTGAACAAGGAGTAGAGTAAGATCGTCAGGAGCATCGTCTTGGCGCGGCCGATCTTGTCGCCGAGGATGCCGAAGATGAGCCCGCCGACGGCCCAACCGATGATGAAGATCGAGGTGGCGTAACCGCCGTACGTATCGACCGACGAGTCGTTGGGCGTGGTGTTGAGCAACTGGGTGATGGCCGGCTTGCGGGCCAGGTTAAACAATTGCTGGTCCATCGTGTCGAAGAGCCAGCCGAGCGCGCTGACGGCCAGGACGAACCAGTGATAGCTGGTCAGACCGCGATACCAGGGGCCCGTGTCGGGCTCGCGAATGGAATCGGAGGGGGTGGTACTTTCGAAGTGCATGCGCGCGGTCCTCTGGCGGGACGACGGTCAGCCGGCACGTTCCGACCGTCGATCGACGATCTCAACAAGCCTCGGGTTCGTCGGGGCAACTTCCCGTCGAAGATCAGACCATTCCCGACGGCTCGCCGCAACCCGCCGCCACCGTTTTTTCGACCAAAATCGCCGGATGTCCTGACTCTCGCCGAGAAGAACGGTAGTCGTTAAGATCATCCCGATGCGACGATACCCGTTCTTGATTGCGTTGATCCAGGGCGCCCTGGTGTTCGGGTTCGTGGTCCTGCTCCGCTCGGGGGCGATGCCGCTCGGGATACCCGGCGAGTGGACCTGGTCGCGATTGCCTGACGGCGTGGCCTGGACGGCCCTCGACAGGCTCAACGGGCTGGTCGGATTGTCGGCCTATGCCGGCTTCGTCGCGATCGGCTGGCGGTCGCTCTCGTCGCGTTCGGGCCGTTGGCGGGAATCGGCATGGCTGGGTGGCCTGGCCCTCATGGCCGTGTTCGCACAGCTCGTGGTTCAGATCGCCGCGCCCGACGGATACGGCCTGACCAAGTGGACCTTCGCGCTGCATTCCAGCGGCTCCAGCGGGTATTACACGGTCGCACGCTCAAAAATGAACGATCCCTGGCGCTTCTGGGCCGAGTATCCGGAGTGGATCAAGGACCAGGACGCCTTGCACATCGGCACGCATCCGCCAGGGTTGTTTCTCTGGTCGCGTTCGATGTTGGGGCTGACGCGCTCGAATCCGGCGCTGGCCCACGGGATCGTCGGGTTCCTGCCGGGTTCGATTCGCGCCGGATTTCGTGAAATCCGACGATACGATCCCCTACCGGTTGCCGACCAGGCGGCCCTGACACTCACCGGCGCCTTGACCCTGATCGCCTGCGCCCTGACCGTCGTGCCGCTTTATGGCCTGGCGCGTTTGGCATTACCGGCGCCATCGGCCTGGGCCACGGCAAGCCTCTGGCCGCTGGTTCCCTCGGCGATCCTGTTCCAGCCGACGGCCGACACCTTGTTTCCGCTGCTCGCGACGACCGCCCTGGCCCTGGCGATGTGCGACCGCTGGTTGACCTCGGCGGCTTCAGGTGTGGTCCTGGCCCTGGGAATGTTGCTGTCGCTGGCCTTCCTCGCGGTGGGACTGGTCGTGGCGATTGTGCTGGCGGCTTCGCCGAAGCCGGAGGTACGGCGCCGAGTGTTGATGATCGGTGTGGTGGGTCTTGGTTTTCTGGCGGCGATGCTCGGTAGCTGGGCGATTTCGGGGGCCAATCCGTTCGTCATTTGGTGGTGGAATCAGAAGAACCATGCGCGGTTTTACGTGGAATATCCCAGAAGTTACCTCGCTTGGAACCTGGCGAATCCGATCGAGTTGGCAGTGGGGCTCGGCTTGCCGATCGCGGTCTGGAGCTTGATCGGACTTCGACGGGCGCCTCGGGTCGTCTGGGCCACGCTCTTCGTGATCTGCCTGCTGCAACTGAGCGGTCGAAATCTCAGCGAAGTGGCCCGCCTCTGGTTACCACTGATGCCGCCGTTGCTGGTGTCGGCCGGTGGGGGCATGTCGCTTGTTGGCGGCCGAGCGGCCACACTCGCCACCACGATCGTCTTGCTCGGAACACAGACCTTGCTGCTCCAGGCGACGATCCAGGTGGTTTACGCGGTCTGATTGAGCCTCGCCGGGTTCGTTGCCTACGGCATGGGCCGGAAGACTCTTCCTACGGTCAGATGGGCACCGACCACCGAACTCTTTTCCCCATTCGGAGTTCGGTGGGCGGTGCCCATCCTTACGAGAGATAACGGTTCCAGGCGATTCGGTCTCAGAGGAAGACGCTCGTCACCCGAACACCCAGCTCGGTATCGATTTGCACCAATTCCCCTCGCGCGACGAGCCGCCCGCCGGACGTCAGCTCGACGGGTTCTCGGGGATGCCGGCCGAGTTCGACCACGTCTCCGGCCTTCAGATCGGCCAGGCGTGCCAGAGGCAGACTGATCCGGCCCAGCTCGACAGTCAAGGTGACGGGGATATCCAGAGGGTCGACTGGAGAGTTTGGGGCCGCACCGAGGACGGACGGCGAGGGATCAGCCGGTTCGCTCATGACATGAATCTCCCTGGAACAGGATTCCCGGCGCGGCGGAGGATGGACAATGAGCCGGCCACCGCCCGACTCCGGTTCCGGCTCGGCGATGAGAACCCAGCGGAATCGCGTTTCGCGAAGCGTCAGCAACACCGGACCGCGAGGGCTCTGGGGCGTGCCTCGTAACGGCGCCCCGTGGATGGGCAAGACCCCTCCCGCCCGGAGGCTTCGAAGTCCCCTCCGCAGCGCGACCGTGCCGGTTTCGGCGCGCCAGTCGCTCGATAGCTCCCCAAGTTTGCCCTGGAAGGCGTCCTGGGTGAGGGTTCTTCGTGGCGCCGGTTCGGCCGACAGCCAACGCGCGGCCAGCGATTCCTCGACCCAGAGCCGGAGGGAGCCTTCGATCCTGCCAATCTTGCAGGGCCAACGGAGGGTGATGATCGGGCCGAGTTCGCTGGTTTTGAACGGCTCGGGGCCGACTCGATCGAGAAAGAGGTCCCAGGCTCCCAGCGCGCCGGGACGCTCGGCCTGTCGGTCGAGGGTCCTGGCCAGGGCGAACGCGAGAATCCCCCACTCGACGGGCGTGACTTGGAGCCGTTCCTCGCCGTCAAAGCGCTCGAAACCCAGCAGGCGGTCGATGATGGCGTGCGCTAACGGGGTTTCGATCCCGATGGCAACCCGAGTGGCCAGTCGAGGCCAGGCGAACTGGGCGATCACGCCCGGTCGTTGCAATCCGGCGGCCCGCCAGGAGATTTCCGGGGGCCCTACCTGGAGGGTCAGGCCGATCGGATTCGTGAGCCAGTCGATCGCGGCGACCCAGAGGGGAACAGGCCCTTGCCGGGCCAGTCGGCCTTCCAGCCGGACCTGGCGGCCGTCGAGTTCTGGCAGCGGGCCCAACGGGCCCGACGTCACCTCCGGCGAAGGACTCGGTGCCATCACATCGTGGCTCACGTCGTGATCACCTCGGGGGTTCCGGAATCGGGCCGATCCAGAGATTCCTCCCAGAGCAGCCTCTTCCGGGCGGCCCGGAATATCCGCTCTTCCCAGGCGACCAGCTCACGTCCGAACAGATGCGGGTTTTTCAAACTCATCCGGGACCGGAGAAATCTGGCCGCCGGGTATGGCAAGTGCTGCAAGGCCCAGCGAATCCGTCGCGGCTCGGCCGTGGTCATCAGGCGAGCGAAGGTGATCAGGCCGAGTCGTCGGAGGTCGGCCGCCGTGTGTTGGCCGATCCCCTGGTGATCGTCTCGGGCCACTCGAACGGCCCGAAGGTCGAGCGTTGTCCAATGCCTTCGAAAGTGCTCGAGCCGTTCTTCCTGATGCGGAGACAGCCCCGACGGGGGCTCCACCTCGATCGCGGCCGTGTTCCCCTGGAGGGCATACGCCCACTTGGCAAGGCCCGTCGCCGCGATCAGCCTGGAGAGTGAACGGGAAGACAGTTGGGAGATCGCCTCGATCACGGAAGGGTCATCCCGGCTCGTGTCGGGTCCGCCAATGAGCCGCTCGGACCAGAGCGAGAGGACCCATTGCAGGGCGTCGGGGTGGGGAGGATGGTCGGTCTGAAGCGCGTCGGGACCGAGTTCCAGCGCCGAGCGAACCGCCTCGCCGATCGGTTCGGGAGCGCGCGCCGCGACGAGGCGACGGACGGCCGGCGATTCGTCTTGCAAGGCGCGGACCCACCAGCTTGGATGGACGCGGGCCGGGTCGAAACGCGCCTCGGCGGCCTGCTCCTGGCGGAGAAGCTCCAGGGCGGACGCCGGATCGGTGCCTCGCGTGAGTTCCGAAGCCCAGGCCGCCCGGAGCCGGTCACGCCAATCAGGGGTGAAGCGGTCCCAGATCCGCTCGCGATCCGGGCCTCCCCAGGCGATCCGCGCGCGTGCCAGCGTCAGGTCGCCGGTGTCAAACGTCGACGAGGATACGGCATCGGGCACGGGGGATCTCCGGCGGAAACCCTGATTCGTCGAAACCGCGAAACACCAGTCCTCAACGCGACGTGTCGGACGCCCGTTCGCGAAACCGCTTGATCCACACAAGCCGTCGGCCGTCCTCGTCATGGCGAACCGCGTCGTACGACTCGTTCCAGGTCCGGCGCAGGTCCTCTTCGAGGAGCGGCCGCCCCCACCCTTCAAGCCAACCGGGTTGGTCCGAGACGGCCAGGGTCAGACCGTCGGGTTCGAGGTGGTATTCGACCACGGCGGTCGGATGTGGCTGGCCCGACGCCTGGACGACGCCACGGACGATCTGCAAGGTCGAATCGACGATCGAGGCGACCTGCTCGCCGTCGGGAGCGTGCCCCACCACCAGAGACCGGAGTTTCGAGGACTGGTGGAGGAAGCGGTTCTCATCGTCATCGAGCGGGATCTGTCCGACCTGGGAGCGTCCCGCCGCCTGCTTGCTCCAGGCCCTGGCTCCGCTCAACGCCTGGAAAATCTGGTCGGGCGTATACGGTTTGGGGACGAAGTCATTGGCGCCCGCCTCGTAGCTGTCCGCGCGGTTGCGGTCGGCCAGCCTCGCGGTGATGACCACGATGGGAATCAGACTGGTCCGCGCCTGAGACTTCAAGGCGCGGCAAACGTCGAGCCCGTGAATGTCGGGCAGCATCAGGTCGAGGAAGACAACGTCGGGTCGTTCTTGCCGGGCGAGCGCGATCGCCTCGGCACCGGTCAGCGCCGAGTGGGTCTGATAGCCGCGGAGCTGGACCAGCATCGAGAGCAGCTTGTTGGCCTCGGGCTCATCGTCGACGATCAGGGCGGTCGGCATCAGCGGCATCCTCGAGCCTTGGGGCGCTCGATCTTCTTATTCACAAGAGACGGGGAACGACGCAGCATTCTTCATTCCGTTCCAAGAGTGTCGCCGGAACGTTTGGGAGACGCCTCACGAAAATGATAGTCTAGCACGGAGGACGATTCGGGTCGCGGTCGTCGTGGCAGGTAAACCGTGACGCAGGTCCCCTCGCCGGGACAACTCCGCGCCTCGATCCGTCCGCCATGGAGGGCGACGAACTTCTTGACCAAACTCAGACCAAGCCCCAGGCCGCGCTTTCCAAAGCCGAAATCCCCCGAGGAATGTCGCGTGGGATCAAAGTCGGTGAAAAACGGCTGAAACAGGTAATCCAACGCCCGAGGTTCGAGACCGATCCCCTTGTCGGTCACCTCGATGACCGCCTCCTCGCTCCCATCGGATTGCGGCGAAAGTCGCGCCGAGACCGAAAGCTCGCCCCCATCGGGGGTGAATTTGATCGCGTTCGTCAGCAAGTTGGTCGTGATGTCGCGCACCTTGTCGGGATCGACGTGGAAATGGTCGAGTGTGTCGGGAATCGACACCTCCAGGCGCAGGAATCGCGATTCCACGAAGGGTCGGAGCTGGTCGACGACGCCGCGCAATAACGCGGCGAGATCCACCTCCTGGACGCGGAGCGATTGACGGAAGTCGCTAGCCTGGACAAGTTTGAGCATGGTCGTCACGAGCCGGGCGAGCTGCCGGGCCGATTCCGACAGTTGCGCGATCATGTCGCGCTCTCGAGGCTCCCGATCGGGGTTCACGAGCTTCAAGAGCTCGCTAAGTCCCTGAATGATCGTGATCGGTGTGTTGAACTCGTGGCTGGCGACTTCGAGAAAGACGGTCTTCAGCTCGTTCGCCTCGGCCAGCTCGCGGTTGGCTTCGAGGAGTCGAGCGTTCGCCGATTGGAGTTCCCCCAGCAACCGGCGACGCTCGGCCAGCAGCTCATACTGATCGGCGGCCTGGCGGACCACCGATTCGAGTTCGTCGGGATCCCAGGGCTTGAGCAGGTAACGGAAAATTCCACCCTGGTTGACCGCCTTGACGACCGCGTGAATCTCGGCGTAGCCAGTAAAAAGCAGGCGAATGGCCTCGGGGCGGATCTGTCGGGCGCGCCCGAGCAACTCGTCGCCGCTCATGCCGGGCATTCGCTGATCGGTCAGGATGACCTGGACCTCCTCGCGGCCGAGAATCTCGAGGGCCTCCGCGCCACTGGTCGCGGTCAGGACGCGATACTCGTGGCGGAACAGGTGCCTGAGGCTTTCGAGCACGTCGGGCTCGTCGTCGACAATCAGCAGGGTGGGTCTTGGCTTGGGATCGATACTCATCATTCGGAGGGCAAGGGATCCTTGGGGACGCCGAGCGCGGTCGGCCAATCGCGCGGGTCGAACGGTTCACACGCTGGCGGGCAGTGTTCCGCCGAGCCGCCGGACCTCGGATTCGAGGTCGCTGACGCGCGTTTGAAGCTGCCGTAACTCGGCACGAAGTCGGTCGCTTTCCTCGTCCGAGGCGATGAGCCGGTCGTACTCCGCGGCCGCCTGACGAACGGCGTCCAGGAGATCTTCGGGTTGCCAGGGCTTTTTCAAAAACTGGTAAATATGTCCCTGATTGATCGCCGCGATGATCGATTCCAGGTCGGCGAAGCCCGTGTAAAGCAGGCGGACCGCATGCGGATTGCCAGCCTTGACCTTGGCGAGCAGCTCGACCCCCGTAATGCGGGGCATCCGCTGATCAGTCATGATAATATGAACTTCTTCTTGCTGCATCAGCTGAATTCCCTCCTGGGCGCTGTGGGCCTTCAGGACGCGGAATTCCCGGCGTAACAGGTCGTACACCGAATCGCAAACATCGGGTTCGTCGTCGACGACGAGCAGGCAGTGCTTTTGTGGCTGACTCATGGTTACGGGGAGGCTCCAGGGTCAGAGAATCTCGGCTGTCGGGGCATCCCGGGCCTGGCCGGCACCCGAACGTCGCGAAGGGGGGGATTCAGGCGGATCGTCTCTATCATGACGACCGGTTCGGGCCGTCGTCAAACGGACTCGACCGTCTTCGACGAGTGAGGATGGATCCGTTGCACCGGGAGGACGACGCGGAACGTGGCTCCCTGGCCGGGTTCTCCCTCGACCTCGATCCGGCCGCCGTGACCATGGATGATTCCGTGGGAGATGGCGAGACCAAGGCCGGTTCCCACGCCGACCGGCTTGGTGGTGTAAAACGGGTCGAACAGTCTGGGGATCGACGCGGGGTCGATTCCGCAGCCGTTATCCTGAATCTCGACGATTTGCGTGCCCGGGTGATTGTGGATGGTGATCCGAATCTGATTTCCCTCGGCGCGATGGGTCTCCTCGATCGCCTGAACCGCGTTGACGAGGAGATTCAGGAAGACCTGGCTGATCTGGGCGGGAACGCAGGCGATCTTCGGCAAGGGGCCTGGTTCCCCTTTTTGCTCGACGACAACCTTGATGTGCGCGCGCTTGGTCTGGGCATGGACCATGTCCAGCGCGTTGTCGATCAGGTCCGCCAGCGACGCGGGCTCGAGGTTCGTGGGGGACGTTCGCGCCAGGCCTCGAAGCGTTTGCACGATGTTGGCGACGCGCTGGACCCCCTCTCGGGTCCGCGAAATCATCCGGCCGAGGTTGTCGCGGACATAGGCCCAGTCGAGTTCCTCGGCGATCGCCTTGACCTTCGCGGCCACGTCGGGCGCGACCTGATCGAGCCGCTCGCCGGCCGATTCGTAGGCCGAGACCAGGGACAGAATGCCCTGCAAGTCGCGTTCGAGGACGGCGAGGTTGTTGGCGATGTAGGAGAGGGGGTTGTTGATCTCATGCGCCACGCCGGCCGAAAGCAGGCCGATCGACGCGAGTTTCTCGGAGCGCATGACCATCTCGCGCATCTGATTCCGCTCGGTCAGGTCGCGAATCGAGCCGATGAACTGGATCTGGCCGGCCAGGTCGACGGCGTTGAGCGAGAGCTCGAGGTTGAATTCCTCGCCCGATTTGCGACGCCCTCGGAGTTCGACGGTGCGCCCGACGACGCGAGGCTCTCGCGTTTCCAGATAGTGGCGGAAGCCCCGTTCGTGATGGGGACGCAAGCTTTCCGGCATCAGGACCGTGATGGGTTTGCCGAGCACCTCGCTGGCCTCGTAACCGAAGGTTCGCACGGCCGCCGGGTTGAACAGAGTGATCTCGCCCGACTCACTGGCGACGATCACGGCGTCGAGCAACGACTCGGTCATCTGGCGGTAACGCGCTTCCGAACGGGTCAGCTCCCGGTTCTTGGCCTCCATCTCGCGGGCGTACTGCATCTGCGCCTCGGCGAACTGGCGGCGCGTTTCCTCGAGCGCCTTGCGCTCGGTGATGTCGCGAATGACGGCCAGAACGGCCGTCTGGTTCTCGTATTGGATTGTGGATGTGCTGATATCGACGGGAATCAGGCGGCCGTCCTTGGTGCGGTGCCGACCCTCGCACGAGAGGCGTCCGAGGCGGAGCTGAGTTTCCAGGCGGTCTTCGAAGCCGACGGAGAAGTCTGGGGCGTCGATATCGAGGGTGTTGAGCCGAAGGAACTCCTCGTGCGTGTAGCCGAGCTTGCGGCTGGCGGCGGGGTTGGCGTCGAGGATGCGGCCTTCCAGGTCATGCACGAAGACCGCGTCCTCGATGCCTTCGAAGAGGGCTCGCAGGCGGCGCTCGGAGGCGACCAGCGCGGCCTCGGTCCGCTTGCGGTGGGTGACGTCCTGAACCGTGCTTCGAATCCGGACGACCTGGCCGTTTTCGTCCCGTTCCAGGCGGTTTTCGACCGCGAGGATCAACTCGCGACCGTCCTTGGTGAGGTAGGGCCGCTCGGCCGACATCACCGGAGAGTCGCCCTGAATGCGCTCGAGCACGGCCTGTCGGGCCTCGTCGCGGGCGTCGGGCCGGATGAACTCGAAGATCGGCCGGCCGATCATCTCCTCGGGGGTGTAGCCGAGCAATTCGCACTCGGTCTTGTTCACGCTTTGAATGATTCCGTGCGTGTCGATCACATGGTAGCCGAAGGGGGCTTCGTCGTAGAGGGTTCGGAACCGTTCCTCGCTGAGGCGCAGCGCCCGCTCGGCGCGCTTTCGCTCGGTGATGTCGGTGACGAAGGCGTAGGTGCCTCGGATCTGGCCTTGCTCGTCGCGGTCGAAGTCGACCACGAGGGAAACCGGGATCTTCCGGCCGTCGCGGTGGAGGTACTCTTTTTCGTAGCGTTGCGCTTGCCCGGTTTGTTGAAGTTTTTCGAGAAACTCGGTCGTTGTCGATCGCCAGCCTGGCGGCGTGATGTCGTCGAGAGTCCGGCCGACGAGCTCGTCGGCCGAGTCGCCGAGCATGCGGGCGAAGGCCTGGTTGACGTGAGTGATCCGGCGTTCGAGGTCGGTCGAGATGAACGGCTGGCTGGTCTGGT
>CAZRGV010000004.1:75962-81913 GCA_964599655.1 uncultured Isosphaeraceae bacterium
AACCGGGCGAATCGGTCTCGTGTCTGGGCATCGATCCCGGGAGCTTCCTCGGGCGGGTCGGCCTGACTCGCGGCTTCGGCGGTTCCTTCGCGGCCGTGAACGAGGGGATGGGCGGGGCTCCGGGGCCACTCCACGTTGGGTCGTTCCTCAGCATGCGGGGGGTCTGGCTGTGTAACGTAACGCGCGTCTCCAGAGCCATTCCGAGAGGGCTCGGAACCTTACCCGATTCAGAGCGATCACGGACCGGGTCTCGGTGACGGACCGGGCAGGAATGTCGGACGCCCAGCCCCGGCTGCTCTTGACCGCTCGGGTTGAGGTTACGACGATGCCTTCAGACTCATTATAGAAAGTTCGACCGCGGCCCGGAACGACATACCCACTCGACGCGATCACTTCGGGCGACCCTCTTGACTCGGATGGTCTCATGCCGGCATTTACCCACCATGTTTTTGTCTGTGGCAACGTCCGTGAACCCGGTCACAAGCGAGGTTGCTGCGATCCGGAGGGCCATCAGGCCCTGCGCGACGCGTTCAAAAAGGAATTAAAGAAAGCCGGCTTTGGTCCCCTGGCCAGGGCCAACCATGCGGGTTGTCTCGACCAGTGCGAGCACGGACCAACCGTGGTGATCTATCCGCAAGGCATTTGGTACGGTCGGGTTCGGGTGGAGGATGTTCCTCGGATCGTGGCCAGGACGCTCGTGGCCGGCGAGATTCTCAACGACCTGCTCATCGCCGACTCGTGCTTGAATAACCCCGCTTGCCCACACCGTGCGAAGAACGATTCAAACGATCGTGGAGACGGTTCGTGGCCGAACTCTTGCCAGTGATGGACTCGGTCGACGCGGTGCGCGCCGCGGTGCGCGCCGCGAAGTCGGCCGGGCAAATCGTCGGCCTGGTGCCGACCATGGGCGCCTTGCACGAGGGGCATGCGCGTCTGATCGAAGCCTGCCGTCGCGAGGCCGGTTTCGTCGTGGTGTCGATCTTCGTCAACCCGACTCAGTTCGGGCCCGGCGAGGATTATCAACGCTATCCCAGAACGCCGGATGACGATCATCGGCTCTGCGACGAGGCGGGAGCCTCGATGGTTTTCGAGCCGACCGTGGAGGCCATGTATCCCAGAGGCTCGGATTGGACGTATGTGGAGGTGCCGGGCCTTTCCGATCGGCTGGAAGGGGCCTTTCGTCCGGGTCATTTTCGGGGCGTGGCGACCGTCGTGCTCAAGTTGCTGAACATCGTCGGTCCCGACGTGGCCCACTTCGGTGAGAAAGATTTCCAGCAGCTTCACGTCGTTCGCCGGCTGGTCGAGGATTTGAATGTACCGGTGTCGATCCGCGGCGTGGCGACCGTTCGGGAACCCGACGGGCTGGCCCTGAGCAGCCGGAACCGGTATCTCGACCCGCAGCAACGACAGGCGGCGACGGTTCTCTGGCGGGCCTTGCAGTCCGCCTCTCAGGCGGTTTTGAGCGGCGAGCGATCGGCCGACCGGGTTCGACAGATTTTGCGGCAAACGGTAGAATCAGAGCGACAGGCTCGGCTGGATTACGCGGAAGTCGCCGACGCCGAAACGCTGGAACCGCTGGCGGTTCTCGAGCCGGGCCGATCGGCGGTAGCCTTGCTGGCCGCCCGTCTCGGCGCGGCCCGCCTGATTGACAACAGCCTTTTGCCATCCCTGCCGGAATGAACCGGATGCACGTCAAGGTCCTGAAGAGCAAACTCCACCTGGCTGCCGTGACGGGCAGCGACCTGAATTATCATGGCAGCCTCACCATCGACCCCGCGTTGATGGAGGCCGTCGGCCTGCACGCGTACGAGTCGGTGCTGGTCAGCAACCTCGCGACCGGCCTGCGCGCCGAGACGTACGCGTTGCCCGGAACCCGAGGCGCGGGCCAGATCGAGCTCAACGGCGCCATGGCGCGAATCGGCACCGTGGGCGACCGTCTCATCGTCATGGCCTTCGCCTTTCTCGAACCGTCGGAGGTCGAGGGGCACCGCCCGAAGGTGGTGGCTCTCGACAGTCGAAATCGGATCGTGGAACGGCTCGATTACGCTCCGATCGAGGTCGATTGACCAATACCCAGTCCTCGCGGAACCTGCGTCGCCCGGTGGTCGTCTCGTTGGTCGTGCCGGCCATTCGACGCGTGTCTCTCTCGCCCGGCGCCTCCGCGAAACCTCCAGAGGATCGATCCTCGCATGCGACAGGTCTTGTTCGAGATTCCAGGCATTCACCTGAAAATCTTCGGATTCGGCGTGATGCTCTGCCTGGCGTTCTTCGGGGCGATCTACCTGGCCGCCTGGAGAGCGAAGCGCGAAAAGCTCGATCCGGAGACGGTTTACGACCTGGCGCTCTGGATCCTGGTCGGTGGCCTGCTGGGTGCCAGGCTGTTTTATGTCTGGCAGTACTGGGGGGTTCGCATTCACAGTCTGCTCGATATCGTGAAGATCTGGGAAGGCGGCATCGTCTTCTACGGCGGCGTGATGGGAGCCTCCGCCGCGGCGTTCGTTTACTGGCTGCTTCGCCGATTCCCGTTCCGACCAATGCTCGATGTGATCGCCCCGTCCATCGCGCTGGGATTGGCCCTGGGACGCGTGGGCTGCTTCCTCAACGGCTGCTGTTATGGCGACCAGTGCGACCTGCCCTGGGCCGTGTCGTTTCCTCGAGAGTCGCCCCCCTGGGTCGATCAGGTGCGACGGGGGATGATCCCGATCGCCTCGACCCATTCGCTTCCGATCCATCCCACACAGCTCTATTCGTCGATCGACGGGCTGATCCTGCTCGCCTTGCTCTCGGCCTATTTTCCGCTCCGGAGGCGAGACGGCGAGGTCATGGCCCTGCTACTGGTGACCTACCCGATCACTCGGTTCCTCATCGAAATTCTTCGAGGCGACGAGGCCGCGTTCCTCAATGGCCTGACGATTTCGCAGAATGTGAGCGTTCTGACGCTTCTCTTCGGCCTGGCGTTCTGGGGCTACCTCCTGACCCGTCCCGCCGGGCGATACGCGGACAAGGCCGAACCGGTGGCCGTTACCGTCGAAGCCTGACGAGAACGGAACGCAACCACGCCCCGATTCTTTTCGGGTGGGCACCGTTCTCCGAACCCCTTTCGCCATCGGGAGTTCCGTGGGTGATGCCCACCCGACGAAAGACAGCCGATCCGGGCATTTCGGATCAGTCGCCTTTGCGGACCTTGTCGAAGTAGTCGAGAACGTGTTTCTCGACGCTCTTGGGAATTTTCTGCTCGGTCAGGGCCTCGGCGGCGGTTCCGGCGGCCGTGGCGATCGTTTCCTGGATTTCCAGGACGCTTTCCCCCTTGATCTGATTCGTCGGATCGGCGAAGCCGCCGACGACGGCCTTGCCCTTGCCGATCTGCTGGCGAACGCGGGTCTGGTACGAGGCGACGTTATCGGGCGCCTCGGGGCGGTCTCCCTGGCCTCGGCCTCGCCCCAGACCGAATCCGTTGCCGGGGCGCGAGCCCTCCATGCCCAGTCCGTTCATCCCTTCCAGTTGCTGGCCGAGCTGGTTCATGCCGTCGCCGGCCATGCCGTTCTTGGCGTCCTGAAGGTCGGCGAGAGCCTGGTCGAGCGTCTCTAGCTCCTGGACCTGCCGGGCCATTTCCTGAAGCTGGTCCTGACTCGCGCCCAGCGCGTCGGCGGCTTTCTTCATGTCGCCGCTGGCCATTTGCTGGGACGCTTCGCCGAGCTGCTGAGCGAGCTGCTTGAGCGCTTGCAGGTCCTTGGCCTGCTCGTCGAGCTTGGCCATCTGCTGCTGGTACTGCTCCTTGGAGATGGCTCCTTTCTCCATCGCCTCCTGAAGTTGCTTCCGCCGTTGTTCGAGGCTGGCCATCTTCTCGAGCTGTTGCTTCATCTCGGAAAGCTGGCGCTGGAGGGCCTGTTTCTCGGGCTCGGTCAATTTGCCCGACGCCATCTTCTCCTGGAGCGTCTTGAGGTCCGACGCAGCCTTCTGGAAATCCCCCTTGGCCAGGTCCTTGGCGAATTCATCCGCCGGTCCGTCCGACATGTCCTTGAGCTGTTCGAGTTGGCGATTGACCTGCTCGGCCGAGCCGAGCTGCCGTTGTCGCTCCTTCACGGCGTCGGACAGCTTATTCATCTCGACAAGGGCTTTTTCCTGATCGGTCGGCGGCGACTTGGCCATCTTGTCGAAGACGTCTTCGATCTTGGCCATCAGCTGGCCGGTCTCGGTGGCCTCGACCTTCTCCAGCGTTTTACGCTTCTCCTGGAAGGCCTTGCCCAGGGTCTTCAACTGGTTGGTGACGACCTTCTTGTCGAGGGGCTTCTGGGTCCCCTTCCCCGAGGCCCCGGCGCGGGGGATGAGCCCTTCGGGCAGGTAGGCCATCGCCACGGCGAGAACGGCCGGCACGATCGGGATCCAGGCGAGCCTCGGCCGTCGCAGGCCGAACTTCGAGCCAATGTCGAGGTTCTCGACATGCCGGATGGCGTCGGCCATCAGAGCACGGCCCGCCGCGGTTTCCTTCAAGTCGTTCGGCAGGGTCAACGCGGTGCTGAGTCGCTCGTTGAGATCGAAGGCGTGGTCGATGGCCACCGCCGCGTCAACGCGGCTCGGGCCGGTGAACAGCGCGATTCCCGCCGCCACGACCGTCGCGAGCCCCGCGGCGCCAGCCAAAGGCCACCACCACGATCCGGGCAGTGACCAGGGCGAGAGCTTCTCGACGGCCATGATCACCGCCGCGATGCCCAGGCAGGCCACCAGGCACCAGACCAGGGCCGTCACGAACCGCTGCAATCGCAACCGACGCCACACCCGCCCAATCGGCTTGTCGAACTCGCGCACGGCTCCGACCCCCTTGCTGGTGGTCCGCGAACTCAGGGACGAGACCATTTCATCGGACGAGTGTAAACCCAGAGCCAGTCAAGATCAAGGCCCTCAACGAAAACATTCGGATTCGCGCGGTTCGGACCGAATGAAACCGGCCTTGAGTCCAAGGGGCTTCCTCGCGTCGTGATGGTCAGGTTGTCGGAGCAAGTTGCCCTATTGCGTTTCCACGGTGTCTCGATGCCGGGAATTTCTGGCGGATGGGCCGGAGGTCGTCATGAAGGACTCGCGACTGGCGTGTGCGAGCGCCGGGGTCGCCTGGAGGACGAACCGGGTCAGTTCGGGCGGACAGTTGAAACGAATCGGATGCTTGGCGGCGAGGCCCTGGCTGACGTACATCAAGGTGCGCCCCTGATGGAAGAAGCCTCGGTCGTAGCGCCTCGAGAATCGACTGGGCATCAGGATCGGGCCGATCAGGGGCATTCGATACTGACCGCCGTGGGTGTGGCCGCTGAGGATCAGGTCGATGGTGTTCTCGGCCGACAGGCGGCCAAAAAGGTCGGGGGTGTGACTGAGCACGAGGCGGAAGTCGGTCTCGGGCATGGCGGAGAGATCGAGGGCCGGGCCCCACGGCGCCGACGTGCCGCCGATGGCGATCGAACCGCCACCCAGGTCAATTCGCTCCCAGGCTCCATCCACATCGGCGAATCCGGCGCGGACCAGCTCGCGTCGAATGCGCTCGGGGTGATGGTGCATGTCGTGATTGCCCAGAATGCCGAATTGCCCCAAACGGCCCCGGACGCGCGACAGGATCGGCTCGATCCAGGCGATCGCCTCGTCGTCGTCGACGAGGTCCCCCGTGAAGACGACCAGGTCGGGCCTGAGTCGCGCCGCCTGGTCGACGACCGCTTCGAAATAACGACGGTCGTAGCACGGGGCGAAGTGCAGGTCGGTGAGCTGGACGAGGCTCAGACCGTCGAGAACCGGCGGGAGGTCTGGAACGTTGATCCGCCACTCATGGATGCGGAGCCGTCGGAGCGACTCGTTGCCTGGAATGCGCAGCCACCAGGCCCGGTGGCCTGGTCCGATGAAGGACTCCGCCTCCAGGCCAAAGTGCTCGCTCGTGTCGAGGTCGGTCGATTCTCCCGAAACCCAGACGGGAT
>CAZRGV010000004.1:81945-95691 GCA_964599655.1 uncultured Isosphaeraceae bacterium
TCGTCAGGGGCAGACCGACCAGCCCGACGACGGCGCAAACGACCGCGTAGCCTTGAACGGGCCAGGGCCAGGTGGACGGAGGGCGGTCGCAGAGCCAGTAACCGCCCATCAGAGTTCCCGCGCCGGCGACCACGAGTCCGACCAGCGTCAAGGGTTCCAGCCAACGTCCTCGGATTCCCAGACCATGAGAGACGTTCACCAGAACCGTAATCAGGGCGAGATGTCCGAGGAGGAAGCCCGCCAGGAAGACGTTGTCGAGGAGGGTCATGAACGGCGTTCCGAAGGTACTTCACCGGCGATTCGAACGCGAACATCAGACGGCGCAAGGGCTTCCGCGTCGCGGATAGGACCGGGTGGCGATTCCCATGGCGCGGCTACTCATACCCTAGTACGGCGTTGCTGGGAAGAGGTTCTGACTTTCGGAGGGATGGGTCCTTCGGAATCGCCCGGAAGGCTCGTCTCTTGTCGGATGGGCATCGCCCACCGAAGCCCTTGCGCGGTCGGAACACCGGTGGGCCGTGCCCACCCTGCGAAAGACAACCGATCCAGGCGATTCCGTCTCAGCCCTGGGACGACTCGCCATGGCCCGGAGCACCATCGCTGGAGGGAGAGGAAGGCACCCGAAGGGCCTGCTCGACCGCTTCCATCAGGCGGTCGGTGCGGAAGGGTTTGTAGAGCACCGTTTGCAGACCTTCCTGGCGTGCCTTGACGATGGAGTGGGTGGGATCGTAGCCGAAGCCGGTCATGAGGATCACGGGCAGGCCGGGCTGAACTTCCCGGAGGCGGTGGAAGACCTCGTAGCCGTTGAGGTCGGGCAGCCGGATGTCAACGAGGGCCGCCGAGTAGGGGGTTTGCCGGGCCAGCGCGATGGCCTCGTGGGCGTCGCGAGCGGTCTCAACGGTCGCCCCCTGGCGCCCCAGGATATTGTGGGCCGCGCGTCGGATCGACTCCTCGGCGTCGACCACGAGCAGCCGGGCATCGGCCAGCGGCGGCGGAGGCTGGGGCGCGCCTCGCCTCGGTTCGGGAACGAGCGTCGAACCCGCCTTGTGAACCAGGCTGCGGATCTCTCGGGCGCGGAACAGAAGATGCCGAAGCCGCGCGATGATGTCGTCGTCGTGCCCGACATAGCGGTCGAGAACGATCGTGGCGTCGTTGAGGATATCGTCGATTGGCAGGGCCAGCTCGCGGCTAATCGCCTCGACCGAAGCCGTTGCCGTGCTGTGCTTTTCAGCCTGAAGTAGCTCCAGGGTATTCAGGGCCGCGGCGACGTTCCTCGCATAGATTTCCAGGAACTGGCGGTCGCGCTCATCGAACGCGCCCGGCCGGAGGTTCTCCACGTTGAGCGTGCCGATGACCGTGCCGTGATACAGCAGCGGGACGGTCAGGGAACTCCGCGCGCCGGGAGCCCCTTCGATGTAGAGCGGGTCGTTGGAGGTGTCCGGGCAAAGGTAGCTCTGTCCGGTCGCGGCGACGAAACCGGTCACGCCGTACCCTTGCTTCTTGGCGTAGAGCTCTCGGCTGGCCGCGAGGTTGGTCATCCCTTCGGCCAGCAACGGGACGAGCCGCCCGGTCGGACGCTCCAGCAGCCGGATTTCGATGAAGTCCAGTCCCAGCAGATCCTTCATGTGGCGGATGATATTGAACTTCAGCAGGTCGGTCCGTTCCTCGACCCCCATTTCGGCCAGTTCTTCGGGGGTCAGGTCGGCCAGTTCCTCGCCCGCCTTGTGGATGGCGTTGATCTTCTGTTCCTGGAGGGTCTCGGCGGTGATATCGCGCGTGAGGGCGATCAACTGGGTGGGCTGGCCCGAAGGATCGAAGTCGGGAGTCACCGTGACGCGAAGGTAGCGGTTCGATCCGACCCGGAGCACCGTGCTGGCCGGTTCGCGCGTGGCCAGCGACGTGGTGAACGGACAGGGGTCGGGTCCGATCACTTCAGGCGACCCGAGCGCCTGGTAGAACCGAGCCTCGGTCGGGTCGACCTCGGGGGCCATCAGCCGCTGGAATTCCGGGTTGATCCAGATCAAGGTCAGGTCGGCCGGATCGACCACCGCCACCCCGTCGGCGATGGCGTCCAGAATCTCGTCGGCCTGGATCAACACGCCGGCCCAGCGCACCGCGGAAAGCTGGGACGTATCGACGAAAACCCCGGCGAATTCTTGCTGCCGGAGCAGGACCAGGGCCCTCGCCATGGAGCGGGCCACCACGACATCGAAACGCTCCGACAGTCCCTCGCGGCTTGCGGAGTTCGACCGTCCCTCGCGCTCGATAACCAACAATCGAGGCTTCTCGGCCATGCCAACGGGCCTCCGCCGGAGCGCATCAGAACCGGCCCCAAGACGGGCCGTCTCGATCACGGAAAGATCTCGCATCGTACCGCGTCGCGGGGCGTTCAGGCAAGTCGGGCTGGCTTGACAGTCGATCGCAACCCCTCGTAGCATCACCCCTGGACGGACTGGAACCACCGCAGCAAAGGACTCGTCCCGATGACCGCCTTACAGCGTTTCACCGCCCGTGACGGCGGCCTCCTAATTGTTGACGTCCAGAAGAAGCTGGTCGATCGGATGCGCTATGGCCCCTTGATGGTCGCGAACTCGGTTCGGCTCGTGCGAGCCGCCAGGGCCCTCGAATTGCCCTGCTGGGGAACCGAGCAGTATCCCCAGGGCCTCGGGCCGACCGTGGCCGAGCTCGCCGAGCTGATCCCTCATCGGCCTGAGAAGACCATGTTTCACTGCTGCGCCGTGCCCGAGCTGGTGGAGCAACTGCACGGCCGGCATATCCGGCACGTCACCCTCGCCGGAATCGAGACGCACGTCTGCGTGGCCCAGACCGCACTGGAGCTGATGAACATGGGCTTTCAGGTGCAGGTTCCGGCCGACGCCGTCGCCTCTCGCGGCAAGATGGACTGGAAAATGGCCCTGCGGCGGCTGGAACGGGCCGGGGCCGTCGTGACCTCCACCGAGGCCGTCCTGTTCGAGTGGGTCGAGTGTTCCGACAACCCGAAATTCAAGGCGATCAGCTCCCTGGTCAAGGAGTTCGTGCCGCCTCCGATACCGAAGGACGAACGCGACTGAGAGGCGATCCGGCAGCGGTATGACGAATTGCCGTAAACCCCTTGTAGGGCACGCGATTGCGTGCCGATCCCTGCCGCCCATGGCGTGCCCTGCAAGCCGAGGGATGCCCCGCATGCTGGAGACCATCATCTTCGACGGCGAAGGGGTTGTCATCGATACCGAGACGATCTGGGACCAGGGACAGGCCGCGTTTCTGGGCCGTCGGGGAATCGCCTACGACCGTTCGAGACTCAAGCCGCTTCTGACGGGTCGTTCTCTCATGGACGGCACCGAAGTGCTCCGAAACGAATTCGGCCTGGAAGGAAAAACCGAGGATCTGGCCCGGGAGCGACTCGAGATCGTTCGGGAACGGCTCGATCGAGACGCGCGATTCATCGACGGGTTTCTCGAGTTCTTCGAGCGGGTCTCTGGGACGTTCCAGACCTGCGTGGCGACCGCCATGCCGGAGGATTTGCTTGCGATCGCCGACCGCCGGTTGGGGCTGTCGGAGCTTTTTGGCGGGCGGATCTTCACCCTGAGCGACGTGGGGAACCGTTCGAAGCCGAATCCGGACCTGTTTCTGTTCGCCGCGCGTCAACTCGGCTCGAGGCCCGATTCCTGCGTCGTCATCGAAGATTCGCCCCTGGGTCTCGAAGCCGCGCGCCGGGCCGGCATGCGGTCGATCGGCCTGGCAACGACCTTCCCTCCCGAACGGCTCACCAACGCCGACCTGGTGGCTCGCTCATACGCCGAGATCGCCCGGTCCGACTTTTTCCTTCCCGCGATTCGGTCGTAGCGCCTGGCGCGCTCTGGGAGCCGATCGTCCCTCCGAGCCGCGGCGTGCGAGCCGGTCGACTCCCATGCAAAGGGGGTTTGACCGGCTGACCGGCCGTCTATAAAGTCAAGGCGGAACCGTTGATTGATCGATCCGAAGTCGTCCGTCCCAGGAGTCTTGCCGTGCCGGATCAACCCGCCCTCCCGACCCCTCGCCCGTTGAACCCATCCCCTCGCGTGCTGCTGGGTCCTGGCCCAAGCGAGGTCCATCCCCGAGTGCTCGCGGCGATGAGCCTGCCGCTTCTGGGCCACCTCGACCCTGAGTTCGTGGCCTTGATGGACGAAACGCAGGCGATGCTTCGGCACGTCTTCCGGACCCAGAACAAGCTGACGCTGGCCGTCTCGGGAACCGGTTCCGCCGGCATGGAGGCCGTGGTCGTCAACCTGATCGAGCCGGGCGACAGGATGCTCGTCTGCGTCAACGGCGTCTTCGGCGGCCGGATGGTCGATGTCGCCGAACGCGCCGGTGCCCAGGTCACGGCGATCGAACGCCCATACGGCGAGGCGTTCGACCCCGCCGAGGTCAAGGCCGCCGTCGATCGCGTTCAACCCAAGCTGGTCGGCATCGTCCACGCGGAGACCTCGACAGGCGTGTTGCAACCGGTCGACGAAATTGCCCGGATCGCCCACGACGCGGGGGCCCTGATCGCGATCGACACCGTGACGAGCCTTGGCGGCGTTCCGGTCGAGATTGACGCCTGGGAGATCGACGCGGTGTACTCCGGCACGCAAAAGTGCCTGAGCTGCCCGCCAGGACTGGCCCCGGTCTCGTTCGGACCAAGGGCCGTCGAGGCGATTCAGAACCGCAAGACCAAGGTTCAGAGCTGGTATCTCGATATGACCATGATCATGAGATACTGGGGCGACGACCGGTTCTATCACCACACCGCGCCGATCAGCATGAACTACGCCCTGCGCGAGGCGCTGACGCTCGTTGTCGAAGAAGGACTGGAGGCCCGCTTCGCCCGTCACCGGCTCAATCATCAGGCGCTCAAGGCCGGTTTGAGCGCAATGGGCCTCTCGTATGTTCCCGCGGAAGGCTATCAACTGCCGCAACTGAACTGCGTTCGCATTCCCGATGGCGTCGATGATCTCGCCGTCCGGAAGCGATTGCTGAACGACTGGGGCATCGAGATCGGCGGCGGGCTCGGTTCGCTCAAGGGCAAGGCGTGGCGGATCGGCCTGATGGGGCATGGCTCGCGACGCTCGCACGTGACGCTCGTCCTGGCAGCTCTGGAAACCTGCCTTCGCGATCTCGGCCTGTCGATCGAGCCAGGGGCCGCGCTGGCCGCGTGCGGCGAGGTTTACGATCACGCGGCCGGAACCGTGGCGATCGGCTGACCGCGCCGGTTCCTGGGACGGCAAGGTCGCGCGGCCAGTGGAGCCGCGTCCGGCCCGCGCGGCCAAGCCATCTCAACTCAACGTCACGTTCCGTCCATCTCGTGGCGGCTCGAACCGCGAACGTGATCGAGAAGATGGACATGGCGCAATCCGATTCTTCTTGAATCCATTCGGCGGCTTCCACGAAATCCCCACAATCCCACTCGTCCGCAAGAGCGATGAAATCGCGTGGTTGCGCCCGATTCCGGCCTTTCGACCTGTTCCAGCCAGGACAAGGACAGAAACATGGGATAGTCTTTGAAGAACAACACGAGGACCACCCATGCGCATCTCGCCCCGAATCGGGAAGTGGCTGGCGATCGGGACGGCACTCACCCTGCTGCTCTCTCTGCTGGTGATCTTCTGGATTGTGCCGGCCCTCATCGTGAGCCAGATTCGAGGGCGATATCAGGGCCAGGTGCGCATCGGCGGCTGGTGGATCAACGCAAGCTCCGCCGGCGTGACGGGGCTCTCCCTTCATGAAGGAGACGACGGCGACAGTCCGGTCTGGGCGTCGGTGGCCCAGGTTTCCACGGATCTCTCGTTCTGGACCCTGCTCCGAGGTCGGTTCTCGCCCTCGAAGTTCACGTTCGAATCACCCCACATCACGATTCGAATCGCGCCGGATGGAAACCTATCGACCCGAATTCCCCTGAAGCCCGGGGACGGTCCAGAGCCGTTACCGGAGCTGACCGTCGATCGCGGCCGGCTCACCTTCCGTCAGGAAGGGCGGCCGGAAATGGTCGTTCAAGGGATCGAGGCGAAGCTCACTCCCGACCCGGAACATCCCGCGCTGACGGCTCGGGCCGATGATCCCTCGTGGGGCAAGATTCGACTCGAAGGGAGCTTCGGTCCCAAGCTGGATTCCCTGGAGCTTCAGCTTCATACCGAGGGGCTGGTCGCCGACGCCGAGAAGGCGCGCCGGCTCCCCTTCGTTCCGGGAGAAACCTGGAGCCACGTCGTTCCCAAGGGACCGGTGTCCATTCACCTGAGACTCTCGACGGCGGCCCGACCTGCCAACGCCCCGGATCTCCTCGCGGTGGTCGCCTACGAGAACACGGCCCTCGAGCTTCCCACGCTGGGGCTCGAAACCGTCGAGACGACCGGACGAATGATCGTCGAGGGCGGTCTGGTCCGGCTCGAGAACCTCAAGGGCCGAGCCATCGGCGGAATGGTGATCGCGAACGGTGCCCTCGACTTCGCGAACGATCCGGCGCGCATCGATTTGAACCTCGATCTCGACGCGGTGGACGTGGCCCGCTCTCCCCGATCCTGGCAGCTCGCGGATGCCGGCCTGACGGGCCGGCTCACCGGCCGGGCCCACCTGAACGTGACCCTGGAGAAGAACGGAGCCGACCTGTCGGGCACGTCCGGCGACGGAATTTTGACCGGCGGAACGATCGGCGGAATTCCCTTCAAGTCGCTCAAACTGAACATGAAGGCCGAGGGAACCAGCCTCGAGTACCAGACTGGTTCGACGCCGGAAACGACCTCGTGGCTCGCGTCCTGGATGACCTGGAACCTCGTCGCGCTGCGAATTCCCTCTCGCGGGCGGGAGTCCTCCCCCGCGCAAGACCGGCCCGCCACTCCGGCCGAATCGTCCATCAACGAATCGGGATCTCCACCAAAGAACAGACCAGCAGACTCTCAAGAACAACCGAGCGGTGGACTGATCCTTCCGAAAACGCTCTCGACGGAAGTGGAATTCGAGGATGTTGACCTGACGAAGGTGCTGGCGCGAGGCGAGGCGGTCGGCATTCACCTGCCGTTCGTGCTGGCGGGGAAGCTCTCGTTGAAAGCCAGCGCGACGATCCCGTTGCGATCGCTTCGCGACCTAAAGGCGTACGTCTTCCACGGCCAGTTGACCTTGGTCGAGGCACATCTCGACGGGATCGACCTCGGCCGATTGACCGCGACGCTCGACCTGGAAGACGGTCTGCTCGAACTGAGCCACCTCAAGGGGCAGCTCGTCGACCTTCCTGATGGCGGCTTGAAGAAACGGTCCGAACCGACCGCAGACTTTCCCGACGACGGCCCGCTCCCCGAAGGTGGCTTTCGAGGCCGGCTCCGCGCTCGACTCTCGCCCCCAGGACCCCTCGACGCCTCGATCGAAGGGCACCAGCTTCCGCTCGGCGAACTGGCCGCCCCCGCCCTTCCCCGTCCCACGCCGTTGTCAGGCATCATCGACATCAACGCTCAGGCAAAAGCGGATATGTCCCGGCTTTCGGACCTAAGCGCCTGGACCGTGAACGCCCGGATCGAGAGCCAGGCCATCGCCTATGAAAACGCCAGGCTCGATGCGGTCGAGACGAGGCTGACGCTCGAGGATTCTCGACTCGACATGGAGCGACTCTCGGCCACGCTGGCCGGGCAGCCGCTACGGGCCCATGCCTCGCTCCGCCTTTCCGCCCCCTTCCCGTTCGAGGGGGATTGCGAGATCACGGGCTGGAGGCTCGGGAACCTCGTGGCATTCGCGCCGGAGATCCATAAACTCGCGACTCTCGATGGAACCGTGGACCTGAAGGCGGAGGCCCGGGGATCGCTCCGACCCTGGAGCCTCACGAGTCGGGGCGAGGCGACCATCGACCAGGGCCAGTACAATTCGATCGCGGTCGGTTCGGCCACCGCGCGCTGGGAAACCCTTCCCGACTCGATCGGCATCCAGGTCGCCCAGGCCCAGGTTTTCGGTGGCACGCTCACGGCGGTCGCGAACGTTCCGTCTCGGGAAGGCAATCCGATCACGGGGTCTGCGCAATTTCATAATCTCAAGATCGAGAAAATCAAGGATGTTTTTGCGATCGAGACTCTCGCGCTCTCAGGCGAGGCCAACGGCAAGGCGAACGTCCGGATCGAGCCCGGCTCTCGGGATGGGACCGATCCCGTCGTGGGGGACCTCGTGCTCGACGCCACCAACCTCGTCTGGCAAGGGATTCCGGTCTCGGAATTTGAGGCGGTCGCGTCGGCCGCGGGGAGCCGGCTTCAGTATGATCTTTACGCCGAGGGCCTGGGGGGGAAGTTCCGGCTCAAGGGGGATTGTGCCCTTGCGGCTCGACTCGTCGACTTGAAAGCCGGCGGGAATCTTCAGGCAATCGGCTTCGAGCTCACGCCGGAACTCTGGCAAGCCCTCGGTGTTTCCGGGGCCCTGGCGGAGATTCGGGGTCAAGGGGCCATTGACGCGAACTACCTTGCCACGGGCTGGCCGCTCGATTTCCGGACGCGAGGTGTCGCCGAGTTTCGAGGGCTGCGTTGGGGTTCCGACATCCCTCTCGGTCAGCTTCGGGGGCAATTCGGATTCTCGCGCGAGGGGTGGACGGTCGATCGATTGACGGGCGAGCTGCTCGGCGGTCAGGTCGAAGGCGCGTTGGTGGCCGAAGACACGACGACTCAGCGGATCAACCTGGAAATCAAACGCGCGGCGTTGTCTCGGGTTCTGTCGCTTCTGCCGGGCTTCGCCCTCTCCACCGGGTCTGAGGGGAACGCCTCGCTCCGGGTTTCCGGTCGATTCGGCGAGGCGTTCCGGGCGACAGGCGAGGTCCGGCTGGATCGCGGTCGAGTCGGGGGGATTCCCGTCAGCGATCTGCTCGCGCCGCTGGATCTCGCCTACATCCCGGCCGCTCGGAATGGCACGCTCCGCATTGCCCGCTACTCGACGCGCCTCTCGGGTGGTCGCGTTCAGGGATCCGCCAGAATTCGGTTTGGTCAGGACCGTGCGTTCCAGACCGAGGCCCATCTGACGGATCTCGACCTTGAAACGGTGAGCCGGCTCTACACGGACTCGCATCGTCCGGCGTCGGGAAAGGTCTCGGGGGTCCTCCAGCTCGCCGGGGCCGATCAGCTTCGACCGGCGACCTACCACGGTCGAGCCGACCTCATTCTGCGGGATGCCGCGGTCGTGGATTTACCCGTTTTTCGCGCCCTGGACCGTTTTCTCGGCGGACGCGCGGGCGGCATCTTCGACGAAGGAGAGATCCGAGCCGCGATCGCCAATCGATCGATCGAGGTCGAGACGTTGAGCTTGCTGGGGCGGATTGCCCAGCTCCACGCGACCGGAACGGTCGGATTCGACACCCAGCTCGACCTGATCGCCTTGATCAATACGAACCAGATCATTCCTCAGACCGGACAGGCCCTGCTCTCCGTGATCCCTGGCCTGAACCTGGCCCAATCGGCTCGGGAGGAGGTGGCCCTGCGGGTGGCGAACTACCTCTCGACCCGCCTCATCAAGCTCCGCGTCGGCGGAACGATCCGCAATCCGTCCATTAGGCTCGATCCGACCGTGACCGTCTCGAACGCGGCCGTCGGTTTCTTTGGCGCGGCCCTGAAGCTGCCGCTCGGGCTCTTCAAGTAACCAGGAATTGCCGGTTTCGCCTCCAGCCGGCGACTTCACCTTCGGACCGTCGGCGCATTCTCCGAGCCGGCGTCGACCATGACAGGCCGACCGGAAAAGGCGCCGGGACGCCTCGTTTGCGCGATGAGTTCCTGAAACCCCTGGCGGGTTTGCGGACTGAGATCGGCTTGCTGCGCGGCCACGGAAGACGCCCATTCGGGATACATCTCGACCAGCCGGGCCATCAGCGAGACGAACCAACCGGCCTCCTGAATCTGGTCTTCGAGCAACCGTTCAATCAGCGGGCGCATCGTGGCGGCCACGGCCTTCCATCCTCGGGAGTCGACCTTGACGAAGGCCTCGATGTCATGCTTCACCCAGAATTCCCCCCCCTGCTCGCGGAAGTAGCCCGATCGCACGATGAGCACGATCCGTCCGCTCAGCTTCGCGGCCCCTCGGGGGCTCACGTAATCCAGGTTGCAAAGCAACACGTGAAGCTGCGGTGACCGGAGCAAAAACTCCCACGAGGCCGTCGTGCCCTGACCATCCGTGCCGTGGTACTGGCTCGGCCCGGTTTGCGAGAGCCTCGCGGGCGAGGGGCTCAAATCCTTCCAGAGCGCCAGGGTCAAGGCCGGCTCGTTGAGCAGTCGGAGGTAAAGGCGGGGATTGCACGGAAAGGTCTCCGTTTTCCCCTTCTGGTGGAAACTGTGGTTGCGAATGACGTCGGACACCGCCTCGCGCTGTTGAGGCGCGATTTGCTCCATGGGGATCACGAGCGAGGGGTCCGGGTGCCTCGGACCCGCCCAGGCCTCCGAACCGCCCACGATCAGCCCGGTGGTGAGAACGATCCCCAGCAGTGGTCGCACCAAGCGAGGTTCCATGAGGATTCCATTCCCCTCCTAGACGGTCCCAGGATTCCAACACCCAGGGTCCTCGGTTCGTCTCCGCGAGAACCTTGCGCAACATCGTTAGTGATCGGCTGAAACCTCCCTGAACCTGTCGACGAACCCTCGATTGAGGCAATTTCCAGGGTCGCTGTGAAAATAAGTAAGTTGGAGAAACCGCTCGAGGGCGTGGTCTGTCGGGAAGTGGGCTTGTCGGACTTTAGCGGAAAATTATGATGTCGCCCGAAATGGGTCGGAAGGACAACGACCTCGGCTTGTCCCATCACGGCAGGGAGGCGACCATGGCGGAGCGACAATTCGGGCGCGTTGGGATTCTCGCGGGGGCCCTGGGGCTGCTGGGAATCGCCACGGCCTGTGGGGTGTTCTGGACGTTCCAGGCCGGGCGGAATCGACCGAAGGAAGCGGAGGGTGGCCGGACGGCTCGAGCGGTCGAATCGTCGACGCCGATCGGGCCCGACGCAACGCTCGACCGCCTGGCGCAGGGGGTGAAGCGTGGCGATGGCATGGCTCTGGCCGTGCTGCAACAACGGCTGGCCGTCCCGGAGGGTCAAGCGCCCCGTGCGATCCCAACGGCGGAAAGCCCCAGGTGGCTGGATGTCCTCTCGAACCTGCGATCGGGGTTTCCCAAATACTCGGGCTATGGGCGGGCCTCGGTGGTGGCCGTGTCGACCTTGATTCTGGACCGCTACGCGATCGAGCCCGCGCCCGCCGACTGGTTGTCGGCGCTCGGGCCGGTTCATGACATTCTCGTCGCCGCCCTGGCCGACGCCGATGTCGGCGTCCGTGTCCAGGCTCTGAAGCAGATCGGCCGGCTCTGGGTCTGGTCGCCCGGACGAGACGACCTCTACTCCGTCGGCCTGGATCACCTGGCGAACTGGAAAGCGTCGTTCCATGAACTCGTGGTCCGCGCGCTGGGCGACCAGGATGCCAAAGCCCGAGCGGCGGCGGTGATCTGCCTGGCCGCCCTCCCGCTCGACGACAAGGCCGCACCGGCGTTGGCCTACCTCAACGACCCCGATCCCGAGGTCCGGCTCCAGGTCCTCGCGGGCTTCGCGAAGCGGGACGCCCTCCTGAACGAGGAAGCCATTCTGCCGCTGCTGTACGATCCCGCGCCAGCCGTGGCCCCGGTCGCCGAACGCGTGCTGAAGGCGCGGGGTCTGAACGAGGAACAGATCGGCCTCGGAAAGCTGATTGTGCATCCCCAGCCACATCTGCGCATCTCGGCGATTCCGATGCTCCTTTCGCGATCCGATATCGACCCGGTGGTCTGGCTGCTCTACCTCTCGCGAGACAAGGACGCCTCGGTCCGCGCCAAGGCCGTCGAGGCGCTCGCGGGCCGTGATACGCCTGAGTCCCGCCGTCGCCTCGCGGAGATGGCCCATTCCGACCCGTCGCCCGAGGTTCGCGAAGCCGCCGCGAAGGTCGCTCCCCGCGGGGAGTCGACGGCCGCCCTACCCCCGCTGCCCGGCTCGCCGAGCCTGAATCCCAAGGCCAACTGAGCCGCCGAGTCACCCTCGCGAACGCGATGCTCCTCAAACGAAACGACCGCCACGATCCATCGATCGGGATCGTGGCGGTCGTTGATTTGAAGAGATCCTCTCGTGGATCTCAATCCGTCGAAACACCTCAGTCGGTCAAATCAAAGTCATACTTGCCGTCGGGAACCTCGGCCTCGAGACCCGAGGTGTCGATAATGCTGTACTTCACCGGGACGAGGTCCTTAGCCTTGGCGAACGCCTTGGCCACGTCGTCCTGCTTGGCGGCGCCACCCATCTGGTTCTTCTCCAGCGCCGACTCGTCGATGTCCTTGGCGGAGATCGTAATCCGGTACTTCCCCGCCAGGGCGCCGTCATTGTTGCCCAGGGTCGAGAGCGTGTAGGAACCGTCCACGATGTTGCCCGAGGCCGGCCGCCCCTCGGGATCGGCCGGGATGAAGCTGATCAGCCCCTTCGGGACCGGCTCTCCCTTGTACTTGACCGTCCCCGAAACCGGGTAACGCTTGCCGATTTCATCGTCCGAGCCGCACCCAACAACCACCGAGAGCCCGACCACCGCCACGGTCGCGGCCAGCCCTCGGAGCCACTCTCCGCGTTTTCGATTTGCCATGGCCATTGCGATCCTTGCCGAGAGGAAGCCGGGCCGATTCGCCCCAACCTCCGTACCTCTTGGAAAGTTTTCAACGAGCAACATTTCAAGGATTCTTGAAACGCCGGTTTTAGGAACGCCCTCCGGCTCCCGAGAGACGTGGCGAGCCACCGGCGCGAGGGCCCGCCACGTTCGAGGCCCATCTCAGTCCCAGGCGCTCGAGCTGACCACCTCGCCGCCATTGCGGCTGCCGATCTGGGCGTAACTGACCCGGTTGATGCTGTTCTTCAGGAAATGGACCGAGCCATCCGCGAACGCGAAGTTCGCCCCGCCAGGGTGCTGGCTCTTGAAGCCCTTGTTCGCGTAGCTGAAGCGGCACTGCCAGACCGTGCTTCCGAACGACGCGTTGCAGCCGGGATACTGCCCCGGCGTGCCCGAGGAATTCCAGTTCAACGGGATCGTCACGCCAGCCGTGCAGCCATTGAACATGTAGAAGTTATTGTCGGCCGTTTGGTACGGAAGCACCTCGCCGACCATGAGCGTGTTGCTCGTGCCATCGGTGACGCTGGCGATGTTCACCGTCTGGAGCGTTCGGTAGTCGAAGAATCCGCGCAACATGCCGCCGATTCCGCTGAACGAGTAGTTCGTGCCCCAGAATCCGGGCCAGCCGATGTTCTGGAAGCCGGGCAGGGTCGTGCCCGGAGGCGTTTCCCAGGGATTGGCGCCGCTGAGCGGGTAGATGGCGTAGTTGTCGCCGAAGCTGCCCGCGTAGTTCGAAACCGGGACCACCGAGGCCATCTGGCCGGTGAAGGGACTGATCGGCGGGTTCGCCGGCGGATACTGGCCGTTGGGAACACCAAACGGCATGAAACCATTTTGATTTTTGCCGTCGGACGGGCACAACCACGTGTTCGGCAGCGTCATCCACGCTGTGTAACCCGCCGGGCTGCTCATGCTGATGGCGAAGTTGATCGAGTTGTAGACCGGCAGTTGTTCCATCTGCGGCAGGATCAGGGCGCGCCAGCTCAGGCCGTTGGAATTGATGGCCCAGGGCGCGCCGTTGACGAGGATCGATCCCGGCGGGAACGACCCGAACTGGTGGTGGTCTTTCTGCAACGCCAGGCCGATCTGCTTGAGGTTGTTGGTGCACTGGGCGCGGCGAGCG
>CAZRGV010000005.1:0-13260 GCA_964599655.1 uncultured Isosphaeraceae bacterium
ATCGCCCCCCGCCAACGCCAACGCCGAGACGCCCCGTTCGCCTGTTCACGATCGCGGTGCGCGCCCAACGCGTCAAACCGGCACGAAATCGCCAATCAATTTAATTGATATTTATATATACTAAATTATTGTTGATTCTATCAAACGATGCCAAACAACCAATAGCGACCACGGACGCCGTGCTCGGCGTTCGATCCGTTTTTGTAAGTCTCTTATGGAAAATGAGATACAATCTGACAGTGGCCCTTGAGCGATCGGTCGGGACCGCGAGCGCAAACGAACTCGGCCCGATGGGTTGCGACACGACTGAGCCTGGGACACCGTTTGTCAAGGCGATTTAGAAGAATCCATGTGGGTGGGGGTCGCTCCGGGTCGGGGCCGGGTGCGAGTGGAACGGCTTGCTCCGGCGCCGAGCGCGTCGTTGAAACTTCTGGCCTTGCCCGATTCCGCTTCGATCGGCAGAATCCCCTCGCACGTGCGAGCGAACCGGGTAAGCTGTTATCGGAGCCAGTCCTCGAACTCCCGGCGGGGGTCGAGGCGACTCACTCACGACCGGACATCGCGGACCCGAATCGCTCGCGGAACAAGGCTTGACGCATGGTAAACATCGGCATCGTCGGTATCGGTTTCATGGGCATGATCCACTACCTGGCCGCGCAAAAGCTGGCCGGGGGACAGGTGGTCGCCCTTTGCAGCCGTGACCGCAAGAAGCTCGACGGCGACTGGACCAGCATCCAGGGGAACTTCGGGCCCCGAGGCACCCAGATGGATCTGTCGGGGAAGGCCACGTACACGTCGATCGACGACCTTCTGGCCGATCCCAACGTCCACCTCGTCGACCTCTGCGTGCCGAACGACCAGCACGCCGCCAACGCGATCAAGGCCCTCGAAGCAGGCAAGCACGTGCTGGTGGAGAAGCCGATTTCGCTTGACCTGGCCGATGCCGACGCCATGCTCGCCGCGGCTCGCAAGAGCGGCAAGCTGCTGATGGTGGCCCACGTTTTGCCATTCTTCCCCGAATTCGCCTTCGCTCTCGACGCCGTTCAGTCCGGGAAATACGGCCGCCTTCAGGCGGCTCATTTGACGCGGGTCATCTCAAAGCCCGACTGGTCCCGAGGCATTGCGGACGTCGAGCGAAGCGGCGGGCCGGCCATCGACCTGCATATTCACGACACGCACTACATCGGCCTCCTGACCGGCGTACCGACGGCGGTCCATTCGCGAGGCGTGGTCGACTCGGGGGCCGTCGTGTACCTGACGACCCAGTACCTGTACGAGCAGGCCGACCCGATGATCGCCGTTTCGGCGGTATCCGGAGCGCTCGCGCAGTCGGGCCGGCCGTTCGCGCACGGGTTCGAAATTTACCTGGAAAAGGCGACGCTCAGCCTGGGGATCGCGTCGCTTCCTGGCCAGGGACAAGTCAACCCGCTCTCGGTGATTCTGCCCGACGGGACCGTGGAGTACCCACAGCTCGGCTCGGGCGACCCGATCGAGGCGTTCACAAGAGAACTCACGGTTGCGGTCGAGGCGGTCGGCAGCGGAGTCGAGCCGCCGAGACTGTCGGGAACTCTGGCGCGCCAGGCTCTGGCGATCTGCCAGGCGGAGGTGGCAAGCGTCCAGGGCCGCCGTCCCGTCGTCCTCTCCTGAACCGTCCTTTCTTGCATCGGGATTGCGTCACATTTTCATGTGTTTGGATACTGAGACATACCTGGGTGTTGCCCAGGCGGTGCTCGGCGTGGAGGTTGGATCGCGTTGGCGATCGAGGTCATTTCCCATCGGCCGATTTTTCCTCAAGTGACGATTCTCCCGATCCGATAGTGTCAAGGAGGACAGGAAGTCCTCCGATGCGCCGCTCAGGAGGAGGACGTGCGATGACGCTTGCCGTGTCGGATCTCATCCACCCCACGGCCGTGATAGGGCCCGAGGTCGAGCTCGAAGCCGATGTTCAAGTCGGTCCTTATGCCATTCTTGAAGGGCCGATTCGGATCGGAGCCGGATGTGTGATCGAGGGGCACGCCTGCCTGACGGGCCCCTTGACGATGGGCCGGGAGAACTTCGTGGGGCACGGGGCCGTGCTGGGCAAGAGCCCGCAATCGCGGGTCTACCGTGGTGAGCCGACGCGACTGACCATTGGCGACGGCAACACCTTCCGCGAGTACGTGACGGTTCATCGCGGCACCGTCGATGGCGGCGGCGAGACGCGCATCGGCCACCGGAACCTGATGATGATCGGCGCCCACGTCGGCCACGATGTCCAGATGGGAAATGGCTGCACGCTGGTCAACTGCGCCCTGGTCGGCGGCCACGCTCAGCTTGGCGACGGCTGCATTCTCTCGGGCCATACGGCCGTTCAGCAGCGCGTTCGGATCGGTCGGCTGGCGATGCTCGGCGGCATGGGGGGCAGCTCGAAGGACATCCCCCCCTTCGTGCTTCAGCAGGGCTACAACTGCGTCACCGGCCTGAACATCATCGGCCTCCGCCGCGCAGGCGTCAGCCACGAGGCCATCGACGCCCTGCGGCAGACGTACCGCGTCCTGTACAAGGAAGGCCGTGCCCGCAACGACGCCATCGAGCGCATCGAGTCCGATCACGGCTCGATTCCCGAGGTCCGGGAGTTCCTCGAGTTCCTCCGCACAACCACCCTCGGCATCAACCCGGCCCGCGACTCCGACCGCAAGAACTGGGAGTTCTGAGAGGAACCTCGTCTCGTATTGAGACTCGTGAATCCGACCGCTCCCGGCGGCCCCGCCGGGGGTTGGCCCGGACTTTCCCCAGCCTGAAGGAACTCGGGGCTTACGCGGGGCGATCGGATGGGGTAGAGTCACAGGACCTGCCCGGGGTCGCGCGGTTCCCGCGTTCAGTCGAGGTGGAATCACCGGCTGAGGCGACGGCTCCGGGAGACATCCTGTTCCTATCACCTGGGAGGATCTCGCCGATGGCCGACCAGCACAAGCCGATCGACTGCCCCGACTGCCGCGACGAGGCGATCAACCGACGCGACTTCGTCCGACGGGTAGGCGGTGCCGCCATGGCCGGTGGTCTGCTTCCCCTGACCGGTCTCGCTCGTCCCGCCGTGGCTCGCCCAACCGCCGACAAACAACCGGCCGAGACGGCCGTCAAGCGGCTCTACGGCACGTTGACGTCCGATCAGAAGAAGCTGATTTGCTTCCCCTTCGATGATCCCCTGCGCACCAAGATCAGCGCCAACTGGGCCATCACGAAGACCAAGATCGAGGACGACTTCACCAAGGAACAGCAGGCCCTCATCGACGAGATCTTCCGGGGCGTCACCAGCCCCGAAGGCTACGAGCGGTTCGTCAAGCAGATGGACGAGGACTACGGCGGACTCGGCCAGTACCACATCGCCATTTTCGGTGATCCCAACTCGGACCAGTTCGAGTTCGAGATGACCGGCCGGCACCTGACCATCCGCGCCGATGGCAACAGTGTCGAGGGGGCGGCCTTCGGCGGTCCGATCATCTACGGCCACGGCACGGGCGACTCGAAGAAGGGCCTGCCCGGCAACGTGTTCTACTACCAGACCCTGAAAGCCAACGAGGTCTTCAAGGCCCTCGATGGCGCGCAGCGCAAGAAGGCCCTGCTGCCCAAGGCCCCGCCCGAATCGGACGTGCCCGTCCAGGGCAAGGCGGGCCACTTCCCCGGCATCGCCGTCAGCGAGCTTTCGCCCGATCAGAAAGAGCTGCTCGAATCGGTGATCAAGATTGTGTTGAATCCTTACCGCGAGCAGGATGTCGAGGAGGCGATGGCGGTATTGAAGGATGGCGGCGGGTTCGATGGTCTGCACCTGGCCTTCTACGAGTCCAACGACATCGGCAACGACCAGGTGTGGGATATCTGGCGGATCGAGGGCCCGACCTTCGTCTGGCACTTCCGCGGCGCCCCGCACGTCCACGCGTATGTGAATGTCGCCAAGAAGTCCTGATCGGTTCGACGCAATGGCACCGGTCGTCCTGGCACGGGCCGGGGCGACCGTTTGGCCCTCTCCGCAAGCCGTCGAGCCTTCCGGAATGGCGCGCGGCTTGCAACGCCTCCTCGATGGAACATGACTCGCCCTCCGCTCGGCATTTCGTTCGATGCCCAGCCCGGAGGGGGGGCCTCCCGAGGACGCAAAACCATGAGATCGTACAACCGACGCGCCAGGATCGGGGGCTCGATCCTGGCCCTGTTCGCTCCATTGGTCTTGACTGGTTCTGCCCCGCTTGACGACGACCCGCCTCTGGCCGGAACCTGGATCTGGCGCTGGAAGGACGAGAACGACGTCATGCATCAGCACGTCCTTGTGGTCGAGGGCTCCGGCAAGAGCCTCGCCGCCACCGAGCGATTCGACGACCAGCCCGCCGTGACGGTGAACGACCTGAAACGTCATGGGAAAGCCGTGCGTTTCGCAGTCCTCCGCGGCGAGGTTCGTGCCGCTTACAGCGGCAAACTCGTGGATAAGGATACGATTAACGGAGAGGTGATGGTCACGGACGAATCCGGCCAGGTTGAAACCTTCGGCTGGACGGCCAAGCGAGAGCCGACCACGTCCGACTGACGTCGAGTCCTGAAACCCATGAGGGACCTTGAAAGGATCAGGGTTGGGGCGGAACCGCCCGCGTGAAATCGGGCCAAGAAGCTCGGCTTGCCGAAAGCGGCCAAGTCTCGTAGGCTCGGCACTACGTGATGGCTGTCGGCTGGACTGGGCCCCGATCTCGGAGGTCCGCATGGAGTCGGAGTCGAGCGTCCCACGTCTCCGAATCATTCCTCGCAAGGCTCGTCGGTTCGGAACGGTGCTGCTTGTCCTGGCCCTCAGCGGCTACATGGGCATTTCGGTCTATTCCGCCCATGTGTTGACAAGCCCACATAATCGGGAGTCGCGGATCGATCCGAGATTCGTCGCTCCGGACGCCGTCGCCTGGTCGACCACGACCGAAGACGGTTTGACGCTTCGCGGCTGGTACTTTCCGACCGAGACCCATCGCCGGCTTGTGGTGCTTGTCCACGGGCTCTGGGAAGGTTGGGATGTCCTGGCTGGTCAGGCTCGTGACCTGCATCATCGCGGCTACGACGTCCTCGCGTTCGATCTTCGAGGGCACGGGCAGAGTGATCCGGCGCGGCTAACGATGGGGCGAAGCGAGCGCCGCGACCTTCGAGCGGCGCAGGAGTGGGCTCGACGACAGGGCTTCACGCCCGACCGAATCGGCTGGGTCGGCTACTCGCTGGGCGGGGCGACGCTCTTGATGGAGGCTGAGACTAACCCGGCGATCCGGGTCGCGGTCATCGACAGCCCATTCGGCAACCTGCCCGAGGTGCTCGACGAGCAGCTCGCCGCGCACAGCGGCTTGCCTCGGGTGTTCAATCCGGGCATCCTGCTGGCGGCGTGGGCGGCCTTCGGAACCCGGACCGACGACCTGATTCCCATTCGATCGGCCCGCCACTGGGGCTCGCGCCCGCTCTTGCTGATCCACGGCCAGAACGATCAACTCGTGCCCGTCTCGCAGGCGAAGCGGCTCGCCAGGGCCGCCGGTTCGACCTGCCGAGCCGTTCTGCTTCCGGGGGTCGGTCACGTCGATGCCTACCAGCGTGACCCGATCGGGTACATCGCCCGGCTCGACCTCTTCTTCCGGAAACACCTGCAACCTTGAACGATGCCAGGGAGAGACCTCGCAACGGGGAGCACGCCCGATCCAAGGGGACGGTTGGGTTGGCTCCGCGCTGGTGGATTGACGGAGATCGCCACCACCAGCCGTGAGTCCTGACCTGGATTCCAGGCTCTAGGGCGGACCAAAACGCCGCCCTGAGCCGGTCCCCGTCGTAGGTGGGTGGTTGAGGAGGTGGACGGGTCTACTTCTTGCGGTGTCGGATCCGGCTTCGCATTCGGCGCTTCTTCCGTCCGACCTTGCGGCGACCTTTCCCTCGACGGCGGCTGGCCATACGCGCTCCTGAGATTCGGGTTCTTGAGAGACCGACGAATATCCAACTACGATCCTGCAAGGGGAAAGCATCGCATTTTACCGAACGCCCTCACCCCACACAAGAGCCGGAAACGAACGCTCCAAGGGCTCGGGCTGAGGATGACGACACGATGGCGGAGGTCTCGGCGCTCAAGATCGTCGAGAGACTCCGCACGTCGAGGTTTTTCAGCCAGGGCTCGGTTGTCCATGGAGGCAAAAAGGCGATCGGAGCCGCCCCGAGGGCAGATTGGATCGCGAACCGAGTTCGGTCCCCGTACCTGACGGCGAGGGATTCAAGTGGGACGAGGGACCCCGAGGCGCGAACAGCATCGAGCGGGCGCCAGGCGCCGGTCCGGTTCTCATCCCTGACGAAGAGGAACTCGCAGGTCGTCGGACAAATCCACGACCTGATCGTGCGGATCACTCCTGCCCGATCCGTCCCGCGGAACCGTGATCGTTCGAGGCGTGCCCCGCCGCACGTCGTTCCGTGCGATGGCGATTCTCGCGCGATCGGCGTCGACCGCCCCGACGGTCAACTCCGGTCAACGTCCTTGGTCCAATCTTGGCTAATAAATTTCAAAATAATCAACATTTTATTTATTACAATAACTTTAATACCAATACATTATAAAATCTAATATAACGATGATTCGTCCTGTTCTCGCGCGGCCCGATATGTGGTTCCGCGTTCCCGCTCCGCGCCGCTTCCTGGTGATTCCGGACCGATTCGCGAGGACCGGTTTTTCTAGTCCCTCGCGAGCAGTTTTCTTAGCTCGATCGCCGCGGCGTCCGCGAAAGACGGATCGTTGATATGTTCGTTTCGCTGTTCGACCCTGACGTTGGGGTTTCCGGCCAAGCCCTGGGTGAGCGCGCCGAAGAGTGCGGCGTCGGCGTCGGGGTCCCAGAAGGGCTGGCCCGGGGCGTCGAGGGCGGAGACGCCTTGCCGGGGAATCATCACGACGGTCGGTCCCCAGGCTCGGCGAAGGATCGAGGCCATGTGGCGGCCGATGGCGTCGCACTCTTCGGCCGTGGTTCGCATGAGGGTGACGTTTGGGTTGTGGACGTGGAGCTTACGGCCGGCGAATCGTTCGGGAACCGTGGCCATGGGGCCGAAGTTGACCATGTCCAGGGCACCGACGCTGACGACCTGCGGGATTCCCTTGCGAACGGCGGCTTCGAGGCGGTCGGGGCCGGCCGAAAGCACGCCCCCGACGAGCTCATCGGCCAGTTCGGTGGTGGTCAGGTCGAGCACGGCGTCGACTTCGCCGTCGCGGATGAGCCCTTCCATGGCCTGGCCGCCGACGCCCGTGGCGTGGAAGACCAGGACTTCGCAGCCGGAGTCGTCAAGGAACTTGCGGGCGCGGTCGACGCAGGGGGTGGTGACACCGAACATCGTTGCCGCGACAACGGGCCAGTCGGCCTGTTCGTCGGGGGGTAACGGGGCGCGCCGGACCATGCCGGCCAGGGCGGCCGCGGCGTTGGCCAGGACGGTGCGTGTCAGGCGGTTCAGCCCAGCGAGGTCGGCAACGGAGTGAATCATCACGATGTCGCTGCCGCCGACGTAAGGGCGGGTCTGGCCGCTGGCCAGCGTGCTGACCATAACCTTGGGCACGCCGAAGGGCAACGCGCGCATGGCGGCGGTGCCGATGGTGGTGCCGGCCGAGCCTCCGAGGGCGAAGAGGCCGGCGACCCTGCCTTCGCGCTCCAGCTCGGTGACGATGGCGGCGCCCCCTTCGGCGGCCTTCGCCACCGCCTGGCCGCGGTCGCCTCGTGAGCGGACGGACGAGGCCGAGGTTCCCGCGTGCCGGAAGACCTCTTCCCGCCCGATCTCGGCGCCGAAGGCCGGCGGACCGAGCGATCCGGCGTCGATGACCAGGGTTTCCAGGCCCTCGGCTCGGAGCCGGCCTCGAACGAAGGCCAGTTCCTGACCCTTGGTGTCCAGCGTTCCGACAAGCACCACTGGCATGGTCGTCCACCTTGCTCACTGCCGGAAGTGACGAAGGCGGGCTGGCCGGAGGCCGATCCTCGTGCCATAATCGCCGCCAAATCCGCCTGGGAACTGGCATTGGACCATGCCTCGAGGTGGTTGGGAACTCCCTTGTCGCGCGATTATTGAGGCTTCGTGATGTCGGAAACCGAACCAGACGTGTCCAACGCCAGGGCCCCGGAACGCGACGAGGACTCGGTGGCGATTGTGACGGGCGCGGGTCAGGGAATCGGCCTGGGAATTGCCCGTTGCCTGGCGGGGGCCGGCCACCGCGTCGCGCTGGTCGACATCGCCGGCGCGTCGGCCGTTCGCGAGGCCGATCGCCTGGTCGACGAGGGGCGTGACGCGATCGGCGTGGCGCTCGACGTGACCGTCGCCGACGACTGGCGGCGGGCGGTCGACCAGGTTTCCGAGCGCTGGGGACGGATCGACGTGCTGGTCAACAACGCGGGTATCAGCCCCCGCGGCACGGCCGAATCGACCGACGAGGCGCTTTGGGAGCGGACCCTGGCGATCAACCTGAAAGGCCCCTGGCTAGGGATCAAGGCGTGCCTGCCCTGGCTTCGGCGCACGCGTGGAACGATCGTCAACATTGGTTCGACCCGCGCCACCCGCCCGATGCGAGGGCTGTTCGTTTACGTGGTGAGCAAGGCGGGCCTGCTCGGCCTGACGCGGCAGATGGCCGTCGAGGGGCTCGACGACGGCGTGACGTGCAACATGGTGGCTCCGGGCTGGGTCGACACGCCCGGCGAGCGGATCTTGCAGGCGGCGCACGGCCGCCCCGCGTTTCCGGCGGGCCTCCGGAACCTGATCCGGCCCGAGGAGGTCGGTGAGGCGGTTGTCTATCTGGCCTCGCCGTCGGGCCGGAGGGTCAACGGCGTGATCCTCTACGTGGATGCCGGTTTGCACGCGGCCGACGACGCGGGCATGGTCTTCACGCCTCCCGGCAGCCCTCGCCTGGAACTCTGAGATCCAGCCCGCCTTGGCGATGTCGGAAATCACCATCACGCGATCCGGTCCCGCATGATTCAACCCGATTTGATACCCTGGGTCTCATGCGCCGTGTTCGTTTCGTTGAGGTGAATTCCCCCCATGTCTGCCCGAACCATTGCCATCGGCGACATTCACGGTTGCTCGCTGGCTCTCGACGCCTTGCTCGACGCCATCCAGCCCGAGGCAGAGGACACGATCATTCCGCTGGGCGACTTCGTCGACCGCGGCTTTGACAGCCGGAGCGTTCTCGACCGGCTCATCGCGCTCGAGGCGCAATGCCGGCTCGTGCCGATTCTGGGCAACCACGACGAGATGTTGTTGCAGTCGTTTCACGATAAGCAGATCTTCCGCGAATGGCTGCTCTTCGGCGGCATTGCCACGCTTGACTCGTACGGCGACGCTGGCCTCGAGGCGATTCCCGAGGCACATATCGATTTTCTCAAACACTGTCGTGATTTTTTTGAGACGGAAACGCATATCTTCGTACACGCGAGCTACGACCCTCGCTTGCCGATGTCCGATCAGTCGCGCTCGACCCTGCGATGGGTGTCGCTTCGCGACGGCGTGCCGGGCCCTCATGTTTCGGGCAAGACGGTCATCACGGGCCATACTTCGCAAAAAACTGGGGAAATCCTCGACCTGGGCTACCTCAAGTGCATTGACACATATTGCTACGGTGGTAAGTGGCTGACAGCCCTTGACGTCAGCTCCGGCCAGGTCTGGCAGGCCTGCGACTCGGGCCGGCTCCGTCGCTGAGGTCGGGGAACCGGGACTCCTGGTTTTCGCGTTTTGGGTTCGGGCCTGGATCGCGGCGGGTTCCGGTCAGATGCGTTCCTCGATCAGCACGGGCATGCGGGGCGAGCGGGTCATGACCTGGTAGTAGTGGCTCGACGGCTCGCAGATCATGTAGGCGACGGCGAAGCCTCGCTCATCGGGGACGAGCAGGCCGCGAATGCCCTGGCGGATGCGGAACCAGACGCCGCGATCGAGGCCGAGCGTGGCGGGAATGTCGACCGGAATGGCGCCGGTGCCCTGCCAGACACCCTCGCGGACGGTCGAAAGCCAGGTCCAGCCGGTGCGAGGCAGAAAGCGGCTTTGGCCCCGGCTGTTACCCCACCGGACGATCTGGAGCCGGCCGTCGCGCCAGACCGGCAGTCTCGGGTTGCGGTCGCGAAACAGGAAGCGCACTTCCTTCTCGCCGCCGCGCTCGTGAGCGCGGCGTTCCAGGCCGTGCCGCCCGATCAGCTCCGTGGGCAACTCACTCCATGCCAGGGCGATACCGGCGCACATAAACGTGTGATCGGCTCAGGCTCGGCCTCCCTGGGGTAAGGCGGAAGGTCCGAACCGGCGATGGGAGTTTTTTGCGCGTTCGCGTGCCATGAATTCTCGTCCGTTGTCTTGCATGGAAAAGCGGAAAATACCTAGAAACAGATTTTCCCACGGACATCGCAGATGTCGTATTCGTTGGCCGTGTCGCGGTAGACGCCGGTCAAGGGCAGCGTGGCGGCGCTCCGGAGCGCGAACCGGCCGATGCGGGCGTTGATCTCGCGCTTCACGCGGGCGACGGCTTCGCCGCGGTCGCCGGGGGGGTCGAAGAGACCGAGCGGGCGAGGCAATCGAGGGGTCAGGTGCTCGGCGATCAGGTGCATGCGGGTGGCCGCCACGCCACGGATCCAGGCCCGTCGCAGACAGGGTCTCGCGGTGTCGAGCAAGACGTCGAAGCGGTCGGACGGGACTGGCAAGGTGGTCTGGCCGACGCCGACCTGGCCGTTCTTGTAGGCGACCCAGACGGTCAAGCGGCCGGCGAGCACCTCGTGGTAGTGCAGCTCCTCGATCAGGCGTTCGAGGTTCCGCACCAGCCAGGCGTAAAGGTGGAACGGGTCGGCCGACGACTCGCCGAAGCTGCCGCCGCGCGAGAGGGCCTTGTGCCTCGGTCGGTGCGGGTGGATCGGCTGGACGGGCTCGCCGTTGAGCTCCCACCAGAGGGCTTCGCCGGTGCAGGTCAACAGGCTCCGGACGAGCCGGCGGTCGGCGCGGGCGAGGTCGAGGCAGGTGCGGATGCCCCAGGGGGCCAGCCGACGCTCGCGACGGCCGGCGATGCCGGTGATCTCGGTCACCGGCCGTTCGGCGAGCAGGGCTTCCTCGGCGTTTTGGTCGAGCACCGCCAGGGCGCCGAACGGCTTGGCGGCGTCGGAGATCAGCTTGGCGAGGGTGCGGGTCCGGGCGATGCCGACCGTCACCGGTAAACCCAGCCGTTCCTTGAGGCGGTCGCGGATCGCCCTGGCGGTTTCCTCGAACGTCCGGCCCGGCAAGGGAATCGCCTGGAAAAAGAATTCATCAATCGAATAGTACTCGACCCGAGGAGAAAAGGTCCGCATTTCCTCGAGCATCAGCCGGCTCAGAACCTCGTACCAGCGGAAGTCTCGCTTGACGTAAACCCCGCCCGGGCAATGTGCCTGGGCCTCCCAGATCGGCATGCCGGTGGCGACCCCGGCGGCCTTCATCTCGTAGCTCTTGGCGATCACGCAGGCCCCCTGATTGCCCAGCACGCCCACCGGCTTGTCGCGCAGAAAATCGTCGCGCACCCGCTCGGCCGAGACGTAAAAGCAGTCGGCGTCGAGGTGGCCCACCGCGGTCTCTTGGCTCCGAGGTCTCATGGACGGAAGTGTAGTCTGTACGAAAGATCAGATCAAGTCGAGGTTTCGTTCGGTTTTGGGGAACGCGTCGCAAAGGGAACGGCCGGCGTGGATCGGTTCGAGGGAGCCGAGTTCGTTCGGAACAACCCCGTATCTTTCGGGAGATCACGCAGCCGCGCTCGATCCGAGCCGGCTGCGATCGATGGCGCGCTTCCTCTATCGATGGGGCAACGGAAGAGGCGCCGGGGAACGCCAGGAGGCTCTCGAAGATGGGGGGAAGACGTTCGGAATCGGTTTCGCGGTGTCGATGATCACGATCCTTGCGGTTGGAATCCGTGCGGGACTTTTCCGAGACGGCGGCCTTGCCGGTCGTCTCCTGGGTCTTGGGCTTTCCGTGATGATCCCTTGCTCATCGCGTGAGGAAAATATCATGTTGGAATCGGATGTGGGTTTGCTGGCGTCGGATTTCCGAACAAGCTCGGAATCGAGCTCACGAGGGGGGGCCCGTGTGGTCAAGCAAGCGATGAACGAGTGTGTCGGTGAGCGCGAAGGGCGTCGAGGGCGTGAGAGAAGTCATCGGGGAGAGGGGAAGTGAGGAGGAGTTCGTTGCCGGAGAGAGGGTGGGTGAAGCGCAGGGTGTGGGCGTGGAGGGCCTGGCGGTCGAGGAGGGGGTGGTCGGCGTTGGGGGCGTCGGGGCCGAGGAGGTCGGCGAGGGTGAGGCGGTCGCGTCCGGAGTAGAGTTTGTCGGCGACGATGGGGTGGCCGATGTGGGTGAGGTGGATGCGGATCTGGTGGGTTCGGCCGGTCTCGGGCTTGCAACGCACCAGAGCGTAGCCCTGGAACCGTTCGAGGACCTCGTAGAAGGTCACCGCCGACTTGCCGCCGTCTTCCGGGTGGCGGATGGCCATCTTCTCGCGATGGGTGGGATGCGGACCGATGGGGCGGTCGATGTAGTCGCTGTCGCGTTCCGGCGCGCCGTAGACGAGGGCTCGGTATTCCTTGTCGATGGTGCGATCCTCGAACTGTCGGGCGAGGAGCTTGTGGGCGCGGTCGTCCTTGGCGACGACGAGCAGGCCGGAGGTATCGCGGTCGAGGCGGTGAACGATGCCGGGTCGTTCCTCGCCGCCGACCGTCGAGAGCCGGTCGAAGTGGAATTGCAGGGCGTTGACCAGGGTGCCCGACCAGTTCCCCTTGGCGGGGTGGACGACCATGCCGGGGGCCTTGTCGACGACGACGAACGCGTCGTCCTCGAAGACGATCGAGAGCGGGATGTCCTCGGGGGTGGGGGCGTCGTCGCCGAGATCGGGGAGCCAGACGCGGATCAGGTCTCCGAGTCGGACGCGGTACGACGCCTTGACCGCCTGGCCGTTGACGAGCACCGCGCCGGCGTCGATGACCTTCTGGACGACGCTGCGGGAGTAGTCGGGGAAGCGGGCCGCAAGGTACGCGTCGATCCGCTTGCCCTCCATGCGGGCCTTAACCTGGAATTCGACGGGGGTTTCCGAAAGCTCGGGGGGCGACATGGATGACCGTCAGGGAGAACACCTGGCGCGGAACAGGATCAAACGATGATGTGATGCCAGCCGGCCCCCGACCGCCGACCCCGTTGAGGCCCGGTCAAGGCTTGGGCGTGTTGTTGTCCTTCGTCTTGCTCTCTCCAGGGGCAAAGACGTCGGAGGGAAAGAGTGTA
>CAZRGV010000005.1:13270-26609 GCA_964599655.1 uncultured Isosphaeraceae bacterium
CGGAGGGAAGTTCCGCCTTCGGGGCTTCGGGAGCCGGTGTTGAAGTCGGAGCGGGAGTCGTGGTCGGAGGAGGCAAGGGCAAGTCGGGCAACGTGCTCGGTTCGCCCGACGAGCCCGGCAGGCTGGGCATGGCCGGCAAGGTGGAGTCGAACGGGTTGCCGATCGGCGGATGGTCGGCGGGCAGGCCCGGGATGGAGCCGGCGGAGCCTGGAACCGTCGGACGGAAGGTCGAGAAGTCCTTGTGGTAGAAGTCGTCGTAGAACTGCTTGACCTTGGGGTCGCGAAGGGTCTCGGCGCGCCTGGCGGCGGCCTTCGCCTGCTCGGTATCGGGCCAGTTTTTCGCGACGAGCTCGTACTGGGTGATGGCGTCGGAAAGTTCGCCACGGGTTTCGAGGGTACGTGCCATACCCATGGCGGCCAGCGGCTTCTGGGGACTCGACTTGTCGGCTTTCTCATCGACCTGCTTGAACAGGTCGTACGCCTGGTTGAGCACGGGCCGGGCGGCGTCCTTGTTGGCGGGCAGGTCGCGGAGAGCTTCCTGGTAAAGGAAGGTGGCGGCCTGGAGCATGGCCCACTGCGCGGCCTCGGTATTGGGGTGTTTCTCGGCAACGCGGAGGAACGGGCGAATTTCCTCGGGAGAGTTCTCGTCCTTCTTGGTCTTGGCCTCGGCCCCTTCGGAGGGCGTGGGAACCATGAGGTCGAGCCAGGCCGATTCAGTCTCGGAGGGAGCCGACGAGTACGAGCTGATGGCGAGCAATCCGACGGTGAGCAGGAGGACGCCACCCGCCAGCGGGAGCCAGAAGCCGACACCTTTCTCCATCCCGCGGCGGAGCCATCGGGCGAGTACCGTTTCGTCCTCCTCATAATGGTGGACGACAATCGGGGCGGCGGCTTCCTTGTTGAGGTGGCGAGGCTCGTCCATTGTTTTGTCTGACCGTTCTCAGTCCGGCCCGATCTCCGGGCGCGGAGGGGGTGCTAGGTTGAAGACGAGGGGACGTTCGAATCTTAACGGTCGATCAGGGGAGCGGTCAAGCGAACGGTTGACTGGAGCGTCCCCGCGGCCTGGATCGCGGCGATTCGGGCGTGACCCGCACAGCGAGGGCGCCCGGGACGGCTTGCAAGGATCGGCCAGCAGTGCCAATCTGGAATTCCGGGCACGGGATCAGGGAGCAAGATATCGAGGATGGAAGCGTGCGATCATGAGTGTATCTCGTACCGAGGTAGAGGAAGGGGGGGCCTTGAAGCCCGCCAAGTCGAAAGTGTCGGCCCCGTCCCGAATCCTGGCGACGGCCACGCAAGGTGCGGGTGGCGACGACGAGGCGCGGCTTCGCCAGTTGCTTGAGGAGCTTTCGGTCGACTGGTTCGCCTTTGATCGCAAGTCGAAACGGGACAGTTTTTTCGCGCTTCTGTCGAGGATTCGGAGGACGAGGCCCGAGCTGGTGGTGATGGAGGGGACCGGCATTGCGGGGGGGCTCGCCTTGATGCTCGGGCGGCTCCTGGCCGGGGTGCCGTACGTGGTGAGCAGCGGCGACGCGGTCGGGCCGTTCGTGGCGTCGCTGCGGCCGATGCTCGGGCCGCTCTTCGGATGGTACGAACGGGCCCTTTGCCGGCACGCGGCGGGATTTATCGGCTGGACGCCGTATCTCGCGGGCCGCGCTTTGACTTATGGCACTCCAAGGGTCATGACGGCCGCCGGATGGGCCCCGTTTTGGCTCACGGCCGAACAAGCGATCGAGGCCAGGCGGCGGGTTCGTTCCGAGCTGGGGATTCCCGATGAGGCGATCGTCATCGGAATCGTCGGTTCCCTGGCGTGGAATCGCCGGGTCGGATACTGCTACGGTCACGAGCTGGTGCGGGCGGTCCCTCGCTCGGGCCGCCAGGACGTGCGAGGGCTTGTCGTTGGCGACGGACAGGGTCGTGCCAGACTGGAGGAGCTGGCCGGGGCAAGCTTAGGCCGGTCGTTGATCCTTCCGGGGCGGGTTCCTCGCGAACGAGTGCCCGAGTACCTCGCGGCGATGGATCTGGCCAGCCTGCCGCAGAGCGTCGACGGTGTGGGGAGCTTTCGCTACACGACCAAGCTCAGCGAGTACGTGGCTGCGGGGTTGCCGATCGTCACGGGCCAGATCCCGCTGGCGTACGACCTCGACGGCGGCTGGCTCTGGCGATTGCCGGGGCCTTCGCCCTGGAGCGAGCGGTACGTCGATGCCCTGGCTAGTTTGCTCGCCGGTCTCAACGCCGAGGATATCGCCCGACGAAGGCAGGCCGTGCCGACGAACCTGGCCGAGTTCGACAGGGCCAGGCAGATCGCCCGCGTGACCGCCTTCCTGAACGATCTGATGGAAGAGGCGGCTCGAACGCGAGGGTGATGGTGGTATCGCGATGCAACTGACCAGCGAGCAGAAGGTCGCGCCGGTCGATGCCCCCTTTCAGGCGGTTTCACTGGGGCCCGATGTCGGCTCTCCGTGGATGTAGGAACCGGCGGGAATCAACTGGCCGAGCCGATCCATGCCGGTCGATCGACGGATGTAGCGGTGCCACACGAAGATCAGGTCAAAGAGCAAGGTCGCCAGCCACCAGAGATAGAAGAACGCCGCGCCTGAGAGAAACACGGGCCAGACGTCCTGGCCGTTGTGTTCCTCCATGACGTAGACGGCGATCAACATGGCGGCGGCCGCCCCGCCGAGCAGCAAGAGCGGTCGGACCCCTCTGAGAAACACGGCCGTCCAGGCCCAACGGCTCTTCGAATAGATATGAGGCGCGACGCGGCTGACGGCGAAGACCACAACCCCCAGCACGACGGCCAGGCCGAGTGTGGCGAGCGTTTGTTCCAGGACTCCGTGATTTCCTTGGAGCAAGACGCCCAGTCCATGAGTCGGCTCGATCGCTTCCGCGGCCTTGCGTTGCCCCAGCGTTCGAAGGATGGGAGCGGCCAGCGCCTGGCGAATGTAGCCGTCGACGCTGACCGCATAGACGACCATCAAGATGAACGCCGCCAGCATGGAGAGCCCCAGAACCAGCCCCGCACGCGCGAGCCGAGGCACGCGTGCCAGGAGCGTCAGACCCGCCAGCAATCCGCTGATGCCGAAGACGTTGCGAGCGATGGTCCAGGGCGGGAGCTTCTCGTAGTACGCCGCATCGACGCAGACGACCACCGACCGGTACATCAGGTAAACACCGAGAAACAGCAGCGTGAACGCGATCGGATACGGCAGGATGTAGCTTACGATGCGAGGGCCGAACCGGCTCTCCGGCGGCTTGCGGAACGACTCGACTCGCTCTTTGAACTCCGGTTGAGGCTCGCAGGCCGGCTCCACCACGTCGAGAATGAAGTGGCCGAAGACCCCCTCGTCATTCCAGTAATCGACGTGGGCCTTTCCGGGGAACGGGTAACGCGCGAAGCCGAAATCGTTGGACTCGGGAAAGTCAAACACATAATCCAAGCCGTAGATTCGCAGAAGTTCTCTCGTCCGATCGAGCTGGAAGGCGATCGGGTCACCGTAGTCGTAATAGTTCTGCCAGCGAATCCGGTGCTTGTCGTCACCGAGGAAGTCGGCCCTGAGCCATTTCGGCGGTCCGGCGATCTGTGGCGGGAGGGCAAACCGGGTCCACAACTCGGGCCAGAGGATCAGGTGCTTGTTGAGCGGTGAGCCAATGGTCATCAGTCCGCGAACCTGCTTGACCCAACCGGGCATGGGCTCGGCGGTCAGGCCTTCGAGCAGGCCGAGCAGCGTCACGACGGTTCCTTCGCTATGCGCGACCAGGTAGAGTTCCGCATTCGGATCGGATTGCTCGAGGTTCCGCATGACCTTACTGAACTGGTCGAGCATCCGGCAGCGGTATTCCTGAAACTCGGTGACGATCTGGACGTCTCCGAGAAAGTCGGCCAGAAGCTCCTTCAGATTGAACTGGAAGAGGTTGGCCTTGCGGGCCAGGGCGCAGATGCGATCGATCACATCGACCGACTCGATCATTTCTTCGAGCACGTCCTCCAGCAGCACGAAATCGGCTTCGCTGAGGGTCATCGGCGGCTCGCAACGGCCCAGGTCGGCCGCCTTTTGAGCCATGGTGTTTCGAAGACGGATCCGCTCGACGAGGGTGCGGGCCCAGGCCTGGGCCCCTTCGAGGATGAAGCCGGAGCGGACGACTTCTCGGGGGATGTCGGCCCAGTAGATCTCCGCGAAGCCGATTCGCTGGTGGCAAGGGAAGGCAGGATCGGGCGGAAACGTGGGGAAGAAGGCTTGAGGCGCGGGATCGGCCAGAGGATGGAACCGACCGAGCGGAATGGCCGCAGGGGCTCCGAAGAACCGGCAGAACCCGTGGGCCACCGACCGGACAGTCTCGAACTGAAACTGGTTCCCGATGCCGTGGACGGCAATCACGATCTTGTTCGGATTGATCGGCGGGACCGGCCGGCTCGGTTCCGTTTCGGAGGGTTCGACGACGCGAGGTGGTTCGGCGATGCTCATTGGGGACGCTCCCGATACGCCGTTGGTTCATCCTCGTCTATTACGCCTTGAAAAGCGTCTGTTCGGCGGTCCTCCAAAGAAGCCAGGCGCGGTCGTCGTCGGAGAGGAACTTGAGCGACTCGAGGACGAAGTGGACGCTGACGGCGTACCCGTGCTCGACGACCTGGAACGGACTGTCGCTCTCCCACATGCAGCGACGGGGGGTAAAGGCCTGAACCACGCTTCGGATGAGCGGGACCAGGTCGAGGTATGGTGGCTTCTTTTTGCCGAGCGCGTAGAAGGCGCCGACCTTGACGAGAACGCGGGGATGCTTCGCCAAGGCACAAAGAGCCTCGACATCGGCCGGCCGGATCGTGCCGTCCGCGCCGATTCGGCCGAGGTGGTCGATGATCACGGTGGTGTCGGGAAACTTGCGGCACATCCGATCGACTTCGGGAAAGCCATCCGGATCGATCAGGCAACTCAGCGCCTGTTGGTTCCGCGCGGCCTCGGCGAACATCGCCTCGTAGCCGGCCGGTTCGAGCCAGTGGGCCGGCTCCTTTTTACTGTAGCCAGGCTGAATCCGGAACGCCCGCACGCCACGAGGCTGAAGCTCGCGCATGGCCTTCGCCGGATCCTCGGCCAGTGGATCGACGATGGCGGTGCCCACGAACCGTTGAGGATACAGCTTGATCATATCAAGCATGTAAGAGTTGTCAAACTGGTAATAACTCATCTGGATCAAGTTCACCCGTCCGACGCCTTCGGGCCGGCAGGTGGCCAGCAGTTCCTCGGCGGTGAACGAGCGCGGTTTCATGTCCTCAACCGTGAACCCCTTGGCCAGGGGGTAGTGATGGACGTCGGGGGTCCAGATATGCGAGTGCGCGTCGATGTACGGTTCCAGCAGCACGCCGGGCTCCTTCGATTGGGAAACGGCAGGGATCGAACGAGACCGGATCACGTTCGAGGGGAACGAGACGACTCGGTTCGCTCGGAATTCGTGTCCCGATACCCTACCGCACGTCGACGAATCAGGCCAGCGCGTCGGTGAGGACGTCTCCCGTTGGGACGAGGCCGAGGGGTCGACCCTGGCGGTCGGTCAACTGGGTTCTCGGATCGATCCCCAGGAGGTGATAGGTGGTGGCCAGGATGTCCTTGGGTGAGATGGGGCGTTCGGCAGGATCCGACGCGATGCGGTCGGACTTGCCCACGACGCACCCTCGGGCGATGCCGCCGCCCGCGAGGACCGCCGAGTAGCACCGCGACCAGTGATCGCGTCCGCCATTGCGGCCGGTGGAGATCTTGGGTGTTCGGCCGTGCTCGCTGAGGACCAGAACGAGGGTCTCGTCGAGCAACCCACGGGCGTCGAGGTCGATCAACAGGCCGGAAAGGGCTTGGTCGAGGCCCGGAAGGAGTTCGTCCTTCATGCGAGGGTAGTGGTCCCAGTGGGTGTCCCAGCCGGTCCCGGCCAGGCCGTACTCGTCCCAGAAGACGCTGACGAACCGGCCGCCAGCCTCGACCAAGCGTCGCGCGGTCAGAGACGCCTGGCCGAAGAGGGTCATGCCGTAAAGTTCTCGCGTCTCGGGGCGCTCGGCGTCGAGGTCAAACGCCTTGCGGAGCCGGTCGGAGTGCATCAGGGAATAGGCGAGTGCTCGGTTGCGGTCGACGCCGCGCGACTCGACGGCCATTTCCAGTCCGGGGCGCGACTGCTCGAACTGCTCGAGGAGCGAACGGCGCCGGTCGAGGCGGTCGAGGGTCAAACCCTCCGGGACCTCGGTGACGGTCGAGAGCTGGAACCGGCTCTCGGGGGTGATGCCTCGATAGGGCTCGAAGTCGTCCCAGACCTGCTGGACGAGGGTCTTATGCGCCTTCTTCGTTCCCTTGCCGACGAACTCGGTCGCCACGGGATCGAACGCCGGGCCGAGGAATCCGCCGTACGGCCCCGCGCGGGCGACCTCACCGACGCGCTGCGTGCTGAAGGCCCAGGGTAGGAAGAGGTTGCGGGGAACCAGGGGCACGGCGCTCGGGTCGCGACGATCGTCGAGGTAGTCGACCACCGAGCCGATGAAGGGCCAGTGGTTCGAGTCTCGAGGATTGAGCTCCATCGCGAGCTCGATTCGGGGAATGCCGGTCAGGGCGAAGGCGACGCCGTGGATCGGGTAGGGGTGAGTCACCGAGCGCAGGACCGTGACCTTGTCCATGACCTTGGCGAGCCTGGGAAGTCCTTCGCAGAGATCGAGCCCTGGCACGTTCGAAGGGATCTTCCCGAACTCGCCCCGGATCTCAACGGGGGCCTCGGGCTTGGGATCGAACGTCTCGATCTGGCTCGGTGCGCCATAGAGGTAAAGAAGAATGCACGATTTGGCGCGGCCGAATCCGGTGAGCGTCGTCTCTTGGCGGGACGCCGCCGATGCCGGCGTGGACCAGTCGGAGAGTCCCAGACCGAACAGGCTGATGGCCCCGGCATGGAGCAAGTCACGGCGTGTCAAACCGTCGCAAAGCCGCTTGGGTCCGCCCAGAACACGAATCATGGCCACCTCGCGATCGGGAAGAGTCGCTCGATCAAACGTAACCCCGGTCGGAGGATTGTTCAACAAAAAACAGGCAAGGCGCGCGATCGGAATGCGGAATCCATGGACTAACCAGAATTAAATCACGGTCAAGAAAAGCTTTGCGTCGTGAGACGTCCGATCCGATCCGTGGTCGGCTCGTCGTCCTGGAAGCGCTTCGAGGAACTCGTGGTCCGCGGGCGAGAGCGTATTCTCCGACATGGGGGCTTCGGAGAAGGAACGCTCTCGCTCTCGAGTTTCGAGGTTTTCCGGAGCCGGACGAAGGTTCTGGCGATCGAACTCAGCGAATCCTGGCGCGGAATGAGACCGAGCCTTCAGCGCCCGGAGCGAGCGGGCGGGGTAGATCCCATCGCAGCTCGGTCGATCCGGCGGTGTTCGGTCCGGCGGTGAAAACCGTGCCGGCTGGTCCGGTGGCGCTGCCCGGGACGTATTCGAGCCGGGGCAGGAGGCTGTCGACGATGGAGACCGAGCCGATCGGGACATTGCCCATGTTGCGGAATCGGATGGTATAGGTGACATGGTCGCCTGGTTCGGCCTGGTCGGCGTCCACTTGCTTGATGACGGCCATTCCGGGCTTGTCGGGCGGAACCTCGACGCCGGCCAGCTCCTGGGGCTTCCAGGCCATGACCTTCTCGCCGGCTCCTTGAACGATACCGGTGACCACCGCGCTCTCGGCCGACTTGATGCCGAGGGCTCGGAGGTCGCGCTCGAGCAGTCCAGCCTTCTGGCGATTGGCCTTGGTCTCGGGCCCTCGAACCTCCACGTGGCCGTGCACCCGGTTCAAGGTGTCGAGCGCGGCGAGGACGCGGATCTCGGAATAGCCGCGGGCGCCGATCGGCATTTCGACTTCCGAGGCCCGGGCGCGATGACGGCCGATCTGCGCCGCCTGGTTCTGCGTCATGGGTGTCGGGTTCTGTCGCGCGACTTGGAGGGCCTCGCGCTGGAGCATCTCGGCTCCGGCCAGGATCTGGACGTTGAGATTTTCGTTAGCGCCCAGGATACCTCGAACGATGGCGAATCGGGGGGCGTAGATGCAGACCGTATTGGTGGGCAGGACGTGGGGGCGTCGATCGGTCCGGAACTGGATGACAGCGTCTCGGGGATCGATGCCTCGCAAGCCGCCATCACCGGCGAAATTCGCGGCGGTTCCATGGTCGCCGCCATCGCAAAGAAACTCGTCGCGTGGCATCCAGGGCCTGCCGGGTGGCGGCGGCGTGCCCCGGACCGGGCCGCAAGGCAAGGGGCAACGGCCCGAGACTGGCCCCATGAACGGGCAGGCCACCGGAGCGAGGTCGAAGATGGGAGGCCCTTGAAGGTCGGAGGGAAGCGGCATGCGACCGCCGATCCGAACGATCGCCATCGGCCGGCCCAGGGCGGCCGCGACCTTGAGCGGGTCCTCGGCCGGCGTGAGCGAAACCACCGGAATCTCGTCCTTGGGCAAGTGCAGAGGCAACGCCTGCTCGGGATCTTCGAGGTAGACGACCTGCGTGACGAGTCTTCCGTGTCGCAAGACGTCCTCGAAGTCGGCCTCGCTCAGCTCGACCCGAATGGGGAACTTCGCCGGGTCGATTCCCTGGGGACGGTGGAGGTGTCCCACGACCTCAATCACCGGGAAGATCTCGGCCCCCTCGCGATTCGGCAGGTTCGAGAGGCGGAGCCGGTATCCCACGCCGACCCGCAGGCCGAACGTCGCGAGGCCGCGACCGTCGCCGACTGGAACGGGCTCCGGAGTCGGTCCGAGGACCTCGACCTTGACACCCTCCGGCCCCTGGAACCGGACGATCTGCACGTCGGGCGGCAGGATCGGAACGGCCGCTTCGGGTCCGACGACCTCGGCCGCTCCTACCTCGGGTTGCGATTGCACGGGAGGATTCGCGACGACCGGCGGCGCGGACTCCGTTGCCGGAGCGGGCGTCGTGGGAGTCGGAACGTTGGGCGTGACGGGCGTTGCGACTGGTTCCTGGGCTCGGACGTTCGACGCTGCCAGAGCCGCCACGCCAAGCAGGAGCCCCAGCGCCACCCAGACGTGTGCCCGGCCGACGGGCGAGATGGTTTCTGGACGGTTCATATTCATTATCCTTGACAGGGTCCGAGGCCGACGGCCGATAGAGCCTGGGAATCGGGTCCACCCGTGTTCCGAGAAGTCACCTGGAATCCTTGTGCTTCGCGCGGTGGGCAGCGATCGCCCGACAAAGGAGAGCCATGAGAGCGATTCCGTATTCCGCGGTCACCATCCGGATCATTGACAGAAAGATTTGTTAAGACGTTCACACAATTGGATGTCCCAAAGAATGGAATCCAAGGAGCAGGGATCAAGCCTTGCGTAGAGTGAATCGTCGAGGGGTGGGACGGAGAAGGCCCCGGCGGATCGCGGGCTTGAGACGCGTTCCACCGGGGCGAGGTTGAAGAGCCCTTGAGGGGCACAGCGGCCTCGAATTCGAGATCCGCTCAGAGACCGGCGCCCGGGGCCTCGACCGCCGGAAGGTCCGGGGCCTCGGGCGCGTTCAGGCCGGGGACCGACGGGACCTCCAGCGAGGCTGGGTTGGCGTCAGGCGGGGCGGCCTCGGGCGTGTTCGGAGCGGGGGTCGGCGGGACGTTCTGCGAGGGGACCGGGGAGACGCCGCCGGGAGCCGTTGGAGCGGCTTCGGGAGCGGCGGGCGTGGTGTTGTCAACCGGCACGCTTTCCTCAACCGGCGCCGCGAAGGGGGCCGCGGTCGAGCCCGCCGGCTCCGTGACCATGGCCGGAGCCGAGACACCGTGCTGCATTTCAAGATCGATGCCGCCGAGGCGAACGATCAGGAGGATCGTGCCTCGCTTGTCGGCTTCGAGGATCGGGTCGACGCCCGGTTCGAGTCGGGTCGAAACCAGCGTTTCCACGCCGGAGATCGCGAGCTCTTGATACTTGGGATCGGGCAGGTAGATGACCTTCGTCACGAAGTTACCGGCCTGGACCTGGTCGAAGTCTTCCTCGGTGAACTGGACGGGAATCGGATTGTGCGTGAGATACGCGTCCGTCGCAGGGGTCGAGGGGGCGACTTCCAGGGTGGGATACAGGGTCAGGCCCGGCCGGCCGGGAATGTCGGTCAGCTTGAGCCGGTAAATGTAGCCTTGAGTAAAGTTGTAGCGGGCCGGCACGCTCAGCTGAGCGGGCAAGTACACGCGTTCGCCGCCGCCGGCAGCCGTTTGCCAGCCGATCTTCATCCCGGGCGGGTCGACGAAGAAGAGCTGACTTCGGACGTTGGGGAAACGGCGTCCCGCCTGGCCGCCCATCCCCGCACCCATGCCCATGCCGCCCGCACCTGGGCAGGTCGGTCCCCCGGCGCAGCCAGGATGTCCGAAGGCGCAGGCGCCGGGGGCTCCCATGCCTGGACCGCCGATCATGCCGCCGGCCGGCGGCGCGCCGTGGACCACGGCGTGAGGACGCAGCAACTTCTTGCCACCGACGTGTGGCTTGCCGATCCCCGTGGTGGCGGTCGCCGCCGCCAACAGCAGCACACCAATCGTGTTCATGAACTCCTCCTGCGACAGCCCCTCGACCCGAACCCGCCCGCGCCGACAGTGGGCGAGGCGGGGGCCGATCGGGGAGGACACTCCGTCCTGTCCTGTCCTGTACGGTTCTGAGCGTGGACTGACTCGGCCACGGGGCCAGGTCGCTCGTGAGTCGGGTGTTCTTCCGGGCCATCTGGCGCATTCTGGCCAGGCCACTCGACCGGCTCGCAACCCGATCGGGCCCGCACCCGCCCGCCGCCCGGACTTGCGGCACGCGACGCCTAGCGATAAGATCGGGAAACCTTTCTTGACCCTTGAGAAAATGCGGCACAACCCCACCATGCCCAAATATCGAACCATCCCTTTGATGGCGTTTCTTGTCTCGCTTCCGGTCTGGGTTTCGGCCCAGGGACCGGCTCCGGGACCTGAGTCACCGCTTCTGAAGCCCGGTGCCACAGCCGAGCCGGTGGCCCCCCCCACCGAGGCGGAAAAGGTCATCGACGAGGCGATCAAGAAGATCGAGGCACGCGAGTCGGTCGCGGCCGACATCCGCATGGATGCGGAGATGCTCGGTGAGAGCTTCCGCGTCGTGGGTCAGTATCTGAAAGCGCCGGGTTACCGGATGCTGATGAAGCTCGACGTGGAAGAACTGGGCGATTCCAGCGGCACGATTTTACAGGTGTGTGACGGAACCACGCTCTGGGATTACTCGAAGGTACTCGACGCGCAGAGTCTTCGGAAGCTGACGATCGCGCCGATTTTGAAGCCGCTGGAACAACCGGAGCTGGACGCCCAGATTCGCGATCAGATTCGAAACCAGCTCGGGTTCGCGGGGCCCGAAACCCTCCTATCCGGGCTCCGAAAGACGATCGCGTTCGACCAGAAAGACGCCGGCACCCTCGATGGAAAGCCGGTCTGGATTCTTCGAGGAGTCTGGAAGGACCGGGACTCGCTGGGACTTCCTGGACCGCAGAACGCCCCTGGGTTCTTCCCCGCGTATGTCCCCAGCGTCGTCACGGTCTGGTTGGGACAGGAGGACGGTTGGCCGTACAAGATCAAACTCGAGGGGAAGGTTCCGTCGGTGGTGCGAGACAACCGGATGCTCGGGCCGGATGGTCGGCCGATCGGGCGGAAGTCGCTGGTCGCCAATGAGAAGCCAACCTCGATCACACTCCTGTACCGACTTGAGGATCGAGCGGTCGGCCCTCGCGATTTTCTGTTCCAGCCCCCTCCCGGAGTGAAGGTTCAGGATGATACGGAGCGGTTCGCCGCCGAGCTGGAGACGACGATTTCGAACCTCGCGGCGCGCAAGCGAAACGAAGCCGCCAGCGGCCCGCTGATCGACGAGCCGGTCACAGCTCCACGTCCCGAACCGGCCGAACCGCCCGCGCCGGCACCCTCGCCTGAAAAGTTCCGCTCAACCGCTCCGCCCCCTTCGTGAACGGAGCCGTGACGACTACGACGGTCCTCGGAAAACTCGGCCCAAACCCACCTCGGCGATCTCTCGCTCTGGAGGGTTCGGGCCGAACGCGTTTCTCTCGTTAGCCGGTTTGGCCTAGTATCGCCGATATTGGTGATAATTGTGAACTGACTTCCGCATTCGGAGCTCGCAAGCCCTCACGTGAAATAGGGTTCTAACGAGATCGCTTCGCGATCCGTCCACTCGGCTGGCCTGTTCTGGCCTTGGCGGCGCGGTCTGTCTGGATCGCCCCGTCTCGAGAATTCGGACCTCGTTGAGGAATCCCACATGAGGGCGCTTCGGCATGCTCCACATGTTAAGCCACGGGCCGTTGGCCGCTCACGAGACCGCGCCGGCGACACCAAGCTGGATGAAGCCCAGAAGACCTGGGTGATTCCTCGAGGAGAGTGTCGCGCGCTTTCCTCCGAGACGATCCTGACCGACTCGCAAGGGTTCGACCATTCCTCCCTGGGCGGCCTCCTCGGAAATGGTCGGTCGACGACCCAGGTGGTGGGCCGCTACCTGCTGATCGAACCGATTGGGGCGGGAAGCCAGGCGATCGTCTGGCGGGCGGTTCAACTTGAGCCGACGCCTCGCCTGGTCGCCTTGAAAATGCTCTCGCCAGGGCACCAGCTCGATCACAAGCGGATCGCGCAGCTGCGGCGAGAAGCCGAACGAGGAGCCCGGCTCTCCCATCCGTCGCTGCTATCGGTCGAGGAGTTTGGTCAGTGCGAGGGGGCGGTTTACCTTGTCATGCCGCTCGTCGAGGGGTGCTCGCTGAGCGAGGTGATTGCCCAGCGTCGCCGACGGCTTCGAGGCCGGCTGGTCGGCGGTTGCCACTGGCTGGCAGCGCTTCCCGAGTCGCAGTACCTCGGGGCCGTGGTTCGGCTTCTGGCCCGGATTGCCAGGGCGCTTGAAACGGCTCATGAGGCTCAGGTGGCGCACCGCGACGTCAAGCCGGCCAACATTCTGCTGGAATGGGGACTCGGAGGATCGGTCTACCTCGCCGACTTCGGTCTTGGCCGCGACCTGGATGTCGCCACTCCGGAGCAACTTCGAGACGGCTCGGGAACGCCCTTGTACATGGCTCCCGAGAAGCTCCTCGGCCAGATCTGCGATGAGCGAGCTTCGGACGTGTACGCTCTGGGCGTGACACTCTTTGAGGCGTTGACGCTCCAGCGGCCGTTCCGGGTTCCGACGAACGTGCATCCCGGCGCCTGGAAGATTTGGATCGCCTCGCAGGAGGCGCCTCGACCGCGGGCCGTTCGCCCCAGCTTGCCCGAACCTCTGGTCGAGATTCTGGAACGCGCTTTGGCCCGACCGACCGCGGATCGCTTTCAATCGGCGTCACAGCTCGCCGAGTCGTTGGAGCAGTT
>CAZRGV010000005.1:26627-45109 GCA_964599655.1 uncultured Isosphaeraceae bacterium
GTCGCGCCCCAACTCAGCCAATGTCGATCGGCGGGCCGGATCTGAAACGGGAATCGAAGCGTTCGCGCGAGTTGTCGTGCATCAGTCGCCGGCCGTGGCGGGCGCCGGAGGCGTCAGGGGGACGACCAGCGGTTGGGGCGCTGAGCCGGCCTCGATCAGGAAGACTTCGGCGGGCGCCGAGCCTCGTTCCACGACACGGCCGACAGACTTCCACGCGGCTTGCGCGCCCAATCAACAGGGATGGCGGAGCGGTGATGACGGGATCGGCCCGCCTTGCGCGACCACTGGCGCCCGGCACGGGACCCGGCGACGACCGCGCTGGCCGGGTGCGCGTAGGTCTTGCCCTGGAGCACGAAGGAGCCGGATCCGAATACGACAGGCAGCGAGCTGGCCAACCTCGCGACGACCGAGTTGGAATCGGGCCGACCGATCAGGAGCAAGTGCCTCGTCGAGCGTTCCTCGTCGGTCAACTCGGCGTCGGAACGGATCGGCACGGTGATGTTGCTCCATCGGCGCCGGATCTGGTCTTGAAGTCGCGTGGCCGCCTCGCGCTGGGCGTCCTCCTGCTTGAGGGTTCCGTAAACGATCAGTGCCTGATCGGGCTCATGCTCGAAGGCGTCGACCGACCAGAACCGGCCCGAAGTCCATCGGGCGAAAGGCTGTTCTCCGAGTCGGGGCAGGGCGTCCTGACCAAGCCATGCGTCTCGTTCGGTCTTGAGCGACCTTCCAAGCACCTTCTCGGCGGCGTCGAAGAACTCGCGAGCCGAGACGGGCTTCCCCGCGTGATCCCGTCCGAAGCCATCCATGAAGAGATCAAACTTGGACGAGCCAATGAGGCGTCGCAGTTCCGCCAGGATCAGCACGCCCTTACCGGCGGCGATATCGTACCACTCGTCGCGTCGAAGGTCGGGCTGGATCTCGCTGAGAGCCAGGTCGCGGCCGAGTCTTGCTCTGGCGGCGAGGTAGCGAGAGCAGGGACCAAAGTGCGCGACCGCGAGCCGGTCGCGATCCGCCCTGGAGAGTCTCTCCTCCTTGGATTTGTGTCGGAGCGCATTCTCGAGGGAGACAAGGCGCTCGCAATCGGCGAAAGCCGCGGCGAGCCAGATGTCGGCGTCGGACTCGGGAAGGATGGTCCCGTGCCAGGCGGGCGTGTGCGCCGCCGCGATGGCGGGCGCGCTCGCGGTCGAGGATGGTCCCCGAAGATCGACGGCCTTCGTTTCCACCGGGGATGACGAGGGTGGCTCAGCGCGGAGGAGTGTCCAGTCGTTCGGCACCAGTGAGCGGATCTCGGGGTAACGCTCGCGCTCGGACGGAGTTGGCTCCCAGACGCGGCCGAGCGGCGGACCGAAGACGGCGATGGTCGTAAGCGATCGGGCCAAGTCGGTTGTGGTGACCTTGGCGTCCAGTGAGGGGAACGCCGACAGAGGTGGAGTTGTAAACGCCTCCATGCCGAATTCCGCGTTGATCTTTCCCTTGTGCTTGTCGAAAAGAGCGAGCCAGGCGCGGTCGCGGTCGTGAGGACGAAAGACGACGTTGGCGGGCTTTCCCTGCGGGCCCGGCACGGTTTCCAGGCGAACTTGAAGATCCTTGGCGTTGTTGCAGCCCCAGTAGAATCCTTCCGTGCCGCCATACCACTGATTCTTGCTGCTCCGCCAGAGTCGCGATGTGTGTGTGCCCAGCTCGAACATGGCGATTTCGTTGGTTCGGGTATCAGCCATGAGCCACTCATTCGAGTATAAACCGTTGTTTTGATTCGAAAGGATGGCGACGGCGTCGTCGATGGAATCGGCGTATTGCACGGCGCGTCGGATGCGGGAACAGAGCGGCGTGCCGTCGATGTCGAAGGCGGTCTGGTGGAGCGTGGTCTCGCACACAATTAATCCACTGTCATTCATATAGTAATCCATACCACTCATGATGCCGCCGGGAAACGTTTGCATCAGAACCCGATGGCCCTTCGAGGGGTTGATGTCGACCCAGACGTTGAAGTGCTGGGCGTGGAAGAGATTCCACATGGTGATATGGCCGATCACGACCTTGCCATCGGCGGTGGCCGGGCCCGTGGCGACGAAGGCGCTACAATGCGACTCGGGCTCGGTTCGACGGGTGGTTTCGGGCGGTTCCCGGAAGACGCGGCCCTCGAGTCCTGTGGCGGTGGCGTCGAGTGCCTCGTCAACGAAGGTGGATTCGATCTCGGAGTTGATCGCGACGACGTCGAGGAAATCCACGGGGCGGCCGTCGACGTGGGCTCCGCCTGCGGCCGCGCCGTCGGCGATGCCCTTCATCTCTTCGAGATATTCCTTGTCGTAGCGTCGAAGGAACAGGGCATTGGCCAGGTTGCGAAGCTCTCGCCAGCCGTCGCTGGGCGATTTCGGAGCGCGGTAGCGGGCCAACGTCTGAATATAGTCTCGGATTTCGGATGCCAGAAGCCGACCATGCTGGTATCCGCGTTCGTAAGGCTCACCCTCGATGTGGAGCACGATCCAACCGTCCTGCGGGTAGCGATAGGCTGGTCCGTGGCGTCGGACGGCGGCGGGATCGAGCTCGGTGGGTTTGAGCCGGGTTGTGGGAGAGGCTCCGAGCGTGATTGGCAACGCGAGGAGGAGCAACGCGACGCAGTGATTGAGTGATCGCATGAGCGCGTTCCTTACGAATCGGACGGGAGAATTGTCGCGATTGTAAGCGGTGGCGCCCGTGTTGCGAAGTCTCAACCGTGCCAGAAGGCGATCGGCGTGATTGGAGAACGCCGTCGGAGGGCCAGGGGCATTGCGCGGCTCCGACGGCGAGCGTTACGGACTGGAGTTTACTGGTCGTCCACGGACGGGCCGACGACGGGTGGGGGGATGGGGCTGTCACCGCCGGGGGCCATGCCGGGAAGAGTGAACGGGTTGGGACCGTTGGGGCCTGTTGCGGGGGTTGCCGCTCGCGTGAGGGCTTTGCGGTCGAGCACGAGCTTGCGGTAGGCGTCGCCTGGCACCACGTAGTACCAGGGGGCGAAACGATCGCTCAGTTCCTTGGCGCGCTTTCGGCCCTCGTCGAGCTTGCGTTGGTATTCGGTCTTCTCGTCCTCTGCCTTCTTCTCGAGTTCCTTGGTCTTGGCCTGCCGTTCTTCGGCAGTGCGCTGAAAGACATCGATGGGAAGCTCGGAGTCAGCGTCGGTCTTGGGCGGGATGGGCTTGGGGATGATCTCCGGATCGAACTGAGCGGTGACGAAGAGGTAGCGGCTTTCGACGGCCCCTTCAGGCTTTTCGGCTGACTCGGAGGTGGCTGCGGGTTTCGCGGAAGCGGAGTTCGTCGGTTCCTTCGACCCGGCGGTCAGGGCTTCGCCGCGGGCGAAGGTGACTTCGCCGAAACGGAGGATGTAGACCACGCCGTCCGCCTCGGTGACGTAGAGGTCCCCCTCGTTCGAGAGTAGGCGACCCTGGATCAAGTGGAATCCTTTGCTCGCCAGCGAGGCGCGCGATTCGGGACTCAATGAGATGCCGTTCTCGTCGGCGGCCTTCAGTTCGGCTGTCAGTCCCGGCGGCTTGGGCCGAACGCCGACAATCTTCAGGTCGGCGAGCGTCGAGGTGAGGGTGGACATCACGTCCTTATTGAGTTGCTCGCCAGGGGCAAGTCCCTCCATGGTCCAGTCTGAGGTGGCATCTTTGCGCTGGGCGGTGAGGAACTCTCCGACATCGAGGGTTTGTCGCTCGGGATCGATCTTGTGGTTATCGAAGACGGCCACCCGGATCTCTGAGGGCTGAAGCTTGAGGAGATTCGTCTCGATCCAGTCGGAGAATCGCGTGGAGAGTTCGGCGTTATCGAGCTTGACGCCGTAAACCCGGTTTTGATCGGGCCGACGAACGAAGCGCTGTTCCGGATTGTCGGGGACCGGCTTGCCGATGATGAGATCGGCGAGCACCTTATCGGACCGGTCGCGAAGGGTGACGCGCTTTCCGAGTCCGTCAGGGCTGGTGGCCTTGGGGTCGAGCGGATCGAGGACGCCCATGGCCTTGTGGTCCTCGGGACGGTCGGAACGGATAGCATCCTTGGTCAGGCCGATGATCCACGACGCGGTTTTCGCCAGGCGGTCCTGAGCGTCGGCGGGATAGTCGTAGTGGGAGGGGATGACCCATCGGCCGTCCTTGAGAGTGACCTTGAAGGGCAGGGGGGAGCCGGTCTCCTGGTCGAACTCGACCACCTCGAGGGTGGTGGCGTCCTCCGGCGTGAAGTCGGGGAAGAACGGCTGCCCTTGATCGTTGAATTCCTCGGCCGGCCGGTTGACGGGTCGAGTGGCCAGGGCGGCGGTCGCCATCAGCAGGGCCGCGACGGCGACGAAGATGGCGGTTTTCTTCAACTCGTGCATCTCAGTTCATCCGTAAGGCCCTGACGAGGGTCAAGGGCGTTGGTTTTCGGGCCGATCGGGAGACCTACCGATCCATGACCGTCAATTGATGGACTCATGCCAGTCGGCTAGGGTTGGCCCCTCGGTTTTCTCGACTGGCGCGGATGAAGAAAACGAAGACACCGAGAATCAAGGCGGGCAGGGGGGTTAGCGCGATGGCCTGCGCCCGGACCCGGTTCTGGATGGCCTCGATGGCCTGCTCACGCCTGGCCTTGCTTTCCTCGATGGCCTGCTTCTTCTCCGCCTCGATTTCGGACTTGATCAGGTCGAGCCGGCGTTGCTCGACCTGCTGACGGTAGCGAACCATACTTTCCTTGGTGCGCTCGTCATATTCTTTGCTATTACGGATCTTGTCGACCGCGTCGTCTAGACGCTTCTGGGCGGCTTCGAGCTGCGACCTGGCATTATCCTCGGCCTTCTGTTCTTCGGCCTGGCTCTTGTCGATATAACGCTTCGACTCGGCTTCCAGAGCGGTGAGCGTGCGGTGCTTGGGCCGCTTCTTCCGAAGTTCGATGAAGGTTTCGTCACCGGCGAGGGTGTCAACGCAGTTCAGAACGAAGGTCACGTTGTCAAAGTCGAGGAAGTCGAACGTCGAGGTTGGCTTGCGTCGAAGCTCGAAGAAGCTGTCGGAGATCATGTCGAGGTCGGCGACGGCGATGACGCGGATCTTGGACTTGGCAGCGGTTTGCTTCGCGTCCTTGCCCTCGGCATGCGCCGGGTCTTGGACCGTGCCTTCGATTTTCGCCGCGAGGGTATAGGGGCGATTGCTCGGGAAGTGGGGTCGTTCAGGGCGGAGTCGAGAGAGACCGAAGGGTCCTCGCTGGAGCGCCTCGTCGTAGGAGAGTGTTCCACCGAGGTCGTTGGTCCGGAGCAAGGGTGTGAACGTTGGGTCGCCGGGCATCGCCCGGCTTCGAAGGAGGCCGGGGAAGGGGAGGAAGATTTCTTGAAGCCCGGAACTGATTGGGTCGTTGCCGAAGGGCTCGCTGGCGCCGCTGCCGCGGCCAATGAAGATGTACTCGACCGGCAACTCGAGCTGCGGGTGGGGATTGTACGGATTCCAGACGATTTCGGTGCGCGGCCATTCGATGCCGAGCAAGTCGAGCAAAGGCAGGAGGTTTCCCTTGGGCTCCGGTGGTGGGGCATTGAACATCCCTCCCATCGGGGTTCGGCGCTCTTCCGGAGCCAGGCTCAGGTTGACGAGAGGCATCGGGTCGAGGAGCAAGAGGGTGGCGCCCCCCTTGCGAATGTATTCGGTGAGGTTCTCGATCTGCTTCTGGGTTAGAGAGGGCGCCTGGGCCACGAGGACTGCGTCGAAGATCGTGGTCGATTTCTGGGCGCGGACTGTGGGTCTGGCGGAGTTCTCGCCGGTCAGAGCGCTCTGCGCGGTCAGTTCAGGGACATGCTGGCCGGTGAATCGGCCCTTGAACGTGACCTCGACGGCCGTTTTTGGGAGCGGTCCGCCCGACGCCGAAAGATCAGACGGGTCGAGGTTGGACAGCTCTGCCAGCGCCTTAGCGACGGCAGGTGCGTCGGCGTTGTAAGGGATCGGCGGAGTGGTCTGACCGTCGAAGGTGAGCGTGAACGTTCCGCCGTTGGGGATTCCCGAGATGCTGATGGTTTGAACTTCCTCGATCGGAATCGGGACGTCGGCCGAGACGGGGCCGACTTCGTATTGTTTCTTTAGCTCTTGGACGATCTCCCACTCGGTTTCCTGGGACATCGACTGGAAGTCGAGGCCGCCGAGGAGCTTGGCGTCGGTTTCTAGGATGCCGACGCGCTTTCGCTCCGAGCCCGAGACCACCCGGATCGATCGGGTCAATTCGTACTCGACCGGCAGGCCGCGATCGAAGAAGGGAACCACGACCTGTTCCAATCCCGACGTGAAGGCCACGCCCAGATAAAGCTCTTCGGTGGACTGTCGGCCCTCGTTGATGGTCGGAACGCGTTTGGCGGTGATTCCGAAGCGTTTCTCGGCCTCGCGCGCTTCGTCCGAGTAGCGTCTGGTCTCGACCAGATTGAGGCGGATCTTATCGCCTCCCATCGCGGCGAACTCGCGGAGCGTGTTCAGAAGATCGGCCTTGACTTGTACGTATTCACGAGGGACTTCCGGACTATAGTAGGCTTGGATGTAGACGGGTCGATCGGTAGGGAGCGACTGAACGAGATCGCGCGAGGGCTTTGAAAGGGTGTGAAGGCGCTCCTCGGTCGCGTCGACTCGCACGTTGATCCAGCGGCTCACGAGGACGTCGGCGCTGATGAGGGCGAGCACGACAGAGGCAACCCGTACCACCGCGTGGATCCAGCGGCCGGCACTCGCCTGGCCCCCCGCCCAGTGCCGTCGACCGAGCAGGACCCGGTTCAGGTAGAGCATGCCGGCTGCCATCGCGAGGAAATAGACGACCCCCGAGAGCGGTACCACGCCCGTACCGAAGTCGTGGAATTGCGAGGGGATCGAAAGATCCTCGATCACCCGTTGCGTGTTGGTTCCCGCCAGCGCCGAGGACAGGCCGCCGAACGCTTTTCCGATCCCTGAGAGCCATTTCAAGCCCTGGAGCGAGCTGATCATCTCTCCCACCGGACCCAACCCACTGGCGAATACCGGCACGGCGCAGAACACCGCGCCCAGAATGAACGCCACCGTGACGTTGGACGAGAGCAACGAGGCGACCATTCCCACAGCGATCAGCATGACGCCCATCAGCCAGTAGCCGAGGTATGTCGCGGCGATCACACCAAGATCGGGATTGCCCAGCGACTTCAAGAGCGGCACGTGGCCGACCGCCAGAAAGATCAGGGAAACCGTGTAAATCCCGAGTGCGGCGAGGTACTTCCCGAGCACCACCTCGACATCGTTCGCCGGCAGGGTCAGTAACAGTTCGTCGGTGCCTTGCCGGCGTTCCTCGGCCCAGATGCTCATCGTCACGGCCGGGATGAAGAACAGCAGCAGGTAGGGCATCCAGGCGTTGAGCGGGTCGAGATTCGCCAGGTTGTTGGCGAAGAAGATGGGCTGCCAGAACTCAGCCCAGGAGCAAACCAAAACGAACAAGAAAATAAAAACGTATCCGGTTGGATTACTGAAATAACCGAGGAAGTTGCGACCAAAGACCGCGCCGACGACGTGCGGGCGGAACGGCGCCGTGAGTCGGCGGCCCGAGCGCTCGGACCGCGACGACGTTTCAGCCTGCTGGTTTTGAAGCGTGGTCACGTCTGACGATCCCTCTCGATGGGGTCTCTCGTTCCGGAGGCCTGAGAGCCTCGTGGAACGGGTTATCGGTACCTGAATCGTTCTCATGATCCGCCACGACGCGCCGATGTCGTCGCGACGTCGGGTGTGGTCAACTTGCCGCGCCGGCCTGGGTGAGTCGCTGGAACTGGTCCTCGAGGGGGCGACCATCGGCCACGAGGTCAGCGGGACTGCCGTCGAAGACGATTTGCCCTTCGTGGATGAACAGGACGCGGTCGGCCACCGGTTCCACTTCCTGGAGGATATGCGTCGAGACCAGGATGGTTTTCGACTGGCCAAGCTCGCGAATCAGCCGCCGGACGCCACGGATTTGGTTGGGATCGAGGCCGCTGGTGGGCTCGTCCATGATCAGGACGTCCGGGTCGTGAAGCAGGGCCTGGGCCATGGAGACTCGCTGGCGGTAGCCCTTGGACAACTTGCCGATCGGCTTGTTGGCGACGCTCGCGAGAGAGCACTGCTCGATCACCGCTTCGATTCGATCCCGGAGGCGTGAACTCGACAGGCCGCGGGCCATTCCGAAAAAACGCAAGAGGCTCAACGGCGTCATGTCGGGATAGAGCGGGCCGTTTTCGGGCAAATAGCCGAGATGTTCGGCGGCGGCGATCCGATCGGCCTGAACATCGATTCCAGCGATCTTCGCGGTCCCTCGTGTCGGGGCGATGAAACCCGTCAGAAGTCGCATCGTCGTCGTTTTCCCCGCTCCATTCGGGCCGAGGAAGGCCACGACCTGATTGGCAGGGATCTGGAACGAGACGTCGCGGACCGCCAGGAACGATCCGAATTGCTTCCAGAGGCCGTCGGCCTCGATCATCATGGGCGTCGACATAATCCTTCGCCGTCCTGGATGATAACTGCTACTCTTGAGTCTCACGCCATGAAACAAAACAGGCCCCGTCGCACGCGGGGTCGGGCGGGGACTGCGTTCGCTGGTAGGGCCCCACAAGGAGGGACCGGCCCAACCTGGCCCTCATTATGAACAACAAATCGGCTCGAAATCAACCGGACCAACGAATCGCCATCGTTCGAGGCCCCGCAACCACGTTACGATTCTTCGCGAGGATCGGTTCGAGTTCGTAAGCGAAACCGCGCTCCGAGGTTGCCGTCGAACGCGAGATCCTCCATGATCTCGGATCGGACGACGCGAGTCAGGTCCAAGGATCGCCATGGCGGTTGGAACCGAATGGCATTTCCGGTTCGCGACACTCAAGGCGGCGAATCAGGCGTGTTGACGAGCCAGCCATGAGGCCTCGCCGATCGGCGATCTCCCCAGGAAATGGCCAGAGGTTTTTCAGCCCGATGGACCGGTTCGGGATGCAACGAGGAGACGATTGATGAGCACGCCGGCCCCCCTACGAGGCGCCTTGATTGGCTGCGGATTCGTGTCACGGTATCATCTGTCGGCCTGGCAACGCCACGACCGGGCTCGATTGGTGGCAGTCTGCGACACGAGGCCGGAACGCCTCGACTGGGCCCGGACCCTGGCGCCGGAGGCCCGGACGTACAGCGACGCGTGTGGAATGCTCGAGTCCGAACGCCCCGACTTTGTCGAGATTTGTACGAGGCCCGATAGTCACCGCGATCTGACCGAGCTCGCCGCGAGGCAAGGAGCGCACGTGCTCTGTCAAAAGCCGGCCGCCGAGCATCGAGACGATCTGCTGGCCATGATCGACGCCTGCGAACTGGCGGGTGTCCGGCTGATGATTCACGAGAACTGGCGATTTCGGCCCTGGAATCGCGCCCTTCGCGAAGCGATCGAGAGTGGAATGATCGGTGTCCCCATTCGACTTCGCCTGGCGCACCGCGATACGCGAGCGCTTCGCCCCGACGGGTTCAAGGATCAACCGTATTTTCACGAGATGAATCACTTAATTCTCCTGGAGATGGGTCCCCACCTGATCGACACCGCGCGTTGGCTGCTCGGCGAGGTACAATCGGTTTCGGCGACGCTCGGCCGCTTCGGTCTGGGCCACGTTGGAGAGGACGTTGCCTGGCTTTCGCTTCGATTCGTCTCGGGAGCCCTCGGGTGGCTCGACATGTCCTGGTGCGCGACGGCCGATCTGGCTCGTCCGGAATGGGCCCTCAACGAGACCGTCATCGAGGGAACGGAGGCGACTCTGAAACTCCTCCGTGATGGGTCGCTGCTCAGGATGGGACACAACGGCGAGACCGATCGGCGACCTGTCCCCTTACCCGAGTCCGATTCCGAGGTTTATCTTCAGGGTTACATCGCCACCCAGTCCCATTTTCTCGACGGGCTTCTCCAGGGAACCGAACACGAGACCAGCGGCCGAGAGACGCTCAAGACCATGGACATCCTATGGGCTGGCTACCGATCGGCGCGTGAGCAGCGAACCGTCCAACTTGTGTAGTGTTTTAAAAAACCTTGATTGCTTAAGTATTTATTATTAATTTTTAAAATATGATAGAACTCATATAATACGATCACGCCAGTGCGGCGAGGGGAAAGTCGTCACGTTTTCGATCGGGGCTGGCGGACGTCCTCACGAGGGGATTTCTTCACCGCGAGGCGCGCGTCCGTCAGGTTCAGGGAGCCAGGGTATGATGAAGCGTCTCTCGATGGGGCCCTTGTATTACGAGTTCAGCCGGCATCACGAACCAAGGCTTCGGATCGTCTCGGGGGAAACCGTCCTGGTCGAGAGCGAGGACGCCCTCTCCGGTCAGATCCAGAGCGACGCCGATCGCCGGGACAAGGTCAAAATGCCGTACAGTAACCCTCTGACGGGCCCGATCGCGGTCGAAGGGGCCGAACCGGGGGACGCACTCGCGGTCACGATCCATGAGATCCGGCCGACTCGGGGGCGCTGCGTCACTCGGACCGCCGACCCGAAGCAACTCTGCGAATGGCTGGGGACCGACTGTCCTCACGGCACCCACGTTTGCGAGATTCGAGACGGGCAGATTCACTGGAGTGATTCGCTCACAATTCCCTATGCGCCTATGCTCGGTTGTATCGGAACCGCGCCCGATTGGGGCTCGCCGACGACGATTCCAGCCGGGGCGCATGGTGGGAACATGGATCTCGTGGAAACGACCGAGGGGAATACGATTTATCTGCCCGTGTTTGTCACGGGTGGCCAGCTCTACTTGGGCGACGCCCACGCGGCGATGGGTCACGGGGAGCTCTCGGCCACCGGCCTGGAGATGGCGGCCGAGTCGAGGATCACTGTCGAGCTGCTCAAGGGCCACAAGCTCGCCTGGCCGAGGATCGAGTCGCCCTCGGAGATCATGACGGTTGTCAGCGGACTTCCCATGGAACGGTCGATCGCACAGGCGTATGCCCAGTTGATCCTCTGGATGGAATCCGCCTTCGGATGGGATCGTTGGAGAGCTTACGACCTGCTGACGCACGTCGGCCGGATCTCCGTGGGCTATTACGGGATCGGCACCGTCGGGGCGAAGGTCGAAAAACGTTACCTGAGATCCCGGTAGGTGCCGCGACACTTCGACGATCGAGTGGAACGCCTTCTACGCATTCAGGTAACGATCCTTCGAAGAGTGGTCAGAAGTGGGTCCGGAGCAGTCTCATCCGGAGCCGTAGGCGGGAGAATGGATCCGTTTCGGTCATGTCATGAATTGGGGTGATGGTTTCCCAGCCGACCAGTCCGCGGAGGATCGACTTCAGGTCGGACATTCGATCGGCGATCGACCGTGTCTGAAGGCCGAGGTGAATGTCGAATCGAGTCGCCCGATCTGGAGACAGCCGACCCGTTTCGACCGATTGCTCCTGGATATGTAAAGACGCTTGACCTTCCGTGTGATTGACATCAACAGTGATTGGATAGGATCTCTCTGCTCGCTCTCTCGCGAACGTGAATTCCAACCCGTCACGGACACGGAGCGTCCACCGAAGCCGACTGCGCCAGGTCCACCATCGCGCGAAATCCGTAAGCGTTGTTTTCCAGATATGCTTCTCTTGAATCATTTCTTCGCAAAAAATATCGAGAATCTCTGGATAGCGACCCAGCCGCCGCTCGGGATGACCATACACAAAAGCGGGCTCACCGAGGAGTTCCTTGATTCTTAGAATTGAGATCAAATAATACGCCGTAAGATAGCGGCTATTCGGGGAACGATCCTGGAACAGGCCCTCACAGACGGGGTGGACGGGAATCTGGAGTATCTTGGAAAAACGATCGCCAAGCCATGGGTAAAAGGGCAGGTCGTCGTAGCCGAGTTGAAATTCCGAGGAATACAGGTAGCCCTTGCTTTCGAGGGCATCGTTCAAGGCGCGATTCCAGCGGCCCTCGGGACCCGCGAACCCGCAAGGAGCCTCGACGTAGCCTTGAAGCACGTTGTGGGCAAGGTCGAGGTTGCGAAGATTGGCGGCGCGATCCTTGTATATGGTGTGATAATGACCGTGCGACTGAGTGTCGTACTGCCTCAAGTCGTCTAGAGCTGCCTTATTATGTTGGTATGCACATGTGCTTACAAAATGCGTCGTGTAATCACGGATCGGATGCCTGGCCTGGCGAAATCGGTTGTAATCCTCGGGGTAGGGTTCATCGAGATCGACTCTGAGGTTGAAGGCGGTTCGGTACGGGGAGGGAAAGGGAGCAACGCGCGCCCAGACGCCGCCAGAGTTCAGAATGCATTCTCGAAGCCGAGCGGTGATCAGTCGTCGAATCTCCGCCTTGGGAAACCGGGATACGCGCTCGACTAGGTCTGCCTCGAAGACGTTCCACGCAGCACGACAGGGCGATGTGTCCAGCAACAGGTTGAATAGGTCGGAACAGTATTTCTCCGAGTATTTCACCGTCCGCACGTCAATCGCTCGATGACGATTGGTGATCCGCTTTCGAAGCGAACGCTCGGAGGTCTGGCTTGAGTCAAAGAGGATGGATCGTCCCCGAGAGAGGCTAGATGGGTCAAATTTGTGAATTCGCTGGAACGACACCCCTTCTTGCGCCAGAACGAGATCTAAGGCTGGAGAAACCTCGTAGAGGAGCAAGGGGAGCTCGGGCGGCTCGTGGCCTTGGCTCTGGCGAGCTCGGTGCTCAGGCATGACGGCCTCGGGGCTCACGGGCGATCCATAAGGTGAATTTTCGAGCCGAGTGAAACCAGGCGAAGAGCGCGTGGCCCTCCTCGGCGGATTTGAGATAGCGAATCTCGACACGGCCGAAGTGCTTCCCGAGTCGTCTGGCGAACGCTCGAGGCCAGAACCATCGCTCGCGAACGGGATCGGAACCACGATACATCCATAATCCGCGCCACTCGTCGACTCTCTTGAGCAGCACGTTCGGAAGGAACCATCCTCGCGAACTCAGTGAAGCGATGTTCTTGTCGAGAATTAGAATGCAACCGTCGTGCCGCACTACTCGGCGCAGTTCCCCGATCAGTGTTTGAAGTTTATAATTCGGGATATGCTCAATGACTTCGATCGCGATCACCATGTCAAAGGCGTCTGAGGCGAAGGGAAGTTGCACGACATTGGACCGAACACGATCCGCGATTGTTGAGCTTACAAGCATTTTTCGCGAGATATCGGTTCCCACAACGGCGATTCCGTCCTTCGCCAATTCTTTGGCGAAGCGGCCCTTTCCGCATCCCAGATCGAGAATACGCCGGGTTCCGAGGGTGCGAGCGATCTCGAGAATCGCTTGGAGCCGGAAGTCCTCCAATTGAACCTCAGACTTGAAACGTGACTCCAGCGCGTCGAAGCGACAGCCGACAAACCGCTCGTAGGAGTTGTCCACCGGCCTGAAATTTCGGCTCCGCCAGAGCCATGGCCGGTACCTCGTGGCGGGAGCCCTGGCTGTTATGCGGTCGTGTTGTGGGGTCTGCCGTCGCATCGCGACCTTACCTCCATGGAAGGGAGGCACAAGACTCGGCCGCTCCGATTCTTGATGGATCGCGAGTCATGTTCGAGTCAGAACATCTCGACAGAGGCGCGATCGTCCTCGAATCGTGGCCTAACATTGGAGGGAGAGAATGTCGAACCAGGGAAGAGTCATGAGGTGCCGTCTGGGGCAGCGAGACCCTCGATCATCCTCGCGGTGACCTTCGCGAGCCGCTTCGAGGCTTCGATCGCTTGTTCACGAAGCACGAACAGCGTCTTCAGTGAGGCGGGGCGATTCCAGATCGCCGCCATGGCGGCCCCGATGCGATACCCTCCGCTCGGACCGACGATGGATAGGACTTCCACCGGAAGATCCATGGACGCATCGTCGCTCACGATGCGCAACGCCAAAAGCCGCACACCGCGATTCGCGCAGGTTTCGGCGATGGCGAACGATTCCATGTCAACCAGATCCGCGTCGAAGTCGTTCCAGAGTTCGGCTTTTTCCGAGGCCGTTCGCACAATCCTGTCGACGGTTAAGAGCCGAGCCTGGCCGATCGAAGCCCGTGCAAGGCTAATCAGGCTCGGATCATCCTTAATATGGAAAGAAATTCGGCGCTTATTAACATCATTGAATTCATTGACAAGAAATATATCATATTTTTTTATTGATGGATTAAGTGCTCCCGCGAAGCCAAGCGAGAAGATTCTCCGCGGGCGATGACCATCAATGAGGAGGTTGGTCCCGCGTCGCGCCGCCTCTTGTCCTATGCCGGTGACAATGGTCGACACGACCTTCCCGTGGAGCATGCCTTCAGTGATCGTCTGGCGCTCGTTGGAATACTTGCGGATTTCGGAAAGTCGAGCGATGAGCGGGGCGATTTCGATGGGGAGCGCGGCGACGACTCCGATATCGGACGGAACCGGAGGTTTTGCCAATCCCTCCGTCTGTGACCTGCTCCCCTTCAACTTGTTGCTCCGCTCATGTAAATTGCCATCGAATCATCTTGAACGTGTCACCAAGCCGCTTGTTCACACCCAGTGCGGCGGATGCCTCGTAACCGGCGTGGACCATGCAGTTCTCGCAGCGAGGATCCTTGCCGTACCCGTAGTTCTCCCACTTGGTCTGGGTCATCAGGTCGTCGAATTTCGCGTGGTGGATATCGGTGATCAGGTAGCACGGGCCTTTCCACCCCTTGATATTCCTGGTGGGGTTTCCCCAGGCCGTGCACGACATCTCGCGCTTGCCTTGAAGGAATTCCAAATAAATCGGCGAGGTCGAAAAATTGTACTTTCGGAACATGGCTTCGGCTTCACGGAACTTGGCATGAATATCACGGCGTGTGAGGAAAATCTCCTTCGTCTCGACGGCGGAATAGCTGTATCCTGGAGAGATCATGAATCCATCGACATCCAGCCTGGAAAGAAACGAGAAGAGCTCCTCGAGCTCGGACATCTCGGTTTCTTTGTAGACCGTTGTGTTCGTGCAGACCATGAACCCCGCGCCTTTCGCCGCCCGAATCCCGTCGATCGCCTGCTCAAAGACCCCCTCACGCTCGACGGCGATGTCGTGCGTCTTCTCCATGCCATCAAGGTGAACATTGAAGAAAAAGCGTTTTGAAGGTTTGAATTCATTCAGTTTCTTGCGGATAAACATTCCATTTGTACACAGATAAACCACTTTTTTCCGTTCCAGAATCTTGGCGACCAGTTCACCGATCTGGGGGTAAATCATCGGTTCCCCGCCACAGATGGAGACGACGGGGGCGCCGCATTCATCCACCGATTCGAGGCACTCCTGCACGCTCAGTCGTTGCTTGATGGTCGACTCGTACTCGCGAATCCGACCGCATCCGGTGCACGTCAGATTGCAGGCATGAAGCGGTTCGAGCATCAAGACCATCGGGAAGCGGCGGCTCCCTGAGAGTTTTTTCCTGGCCACGTATCCCGCGATATTCAGCGTCATGGTCAGGGGGAATCGCAGTCCCATCTGCTAGGCTCCTGGAGCAAGGGCTTCCGTGCTGAAACGATGACAACCGACCGGGTCTTGTGCAACGTCGAGAATCGCCAGGGCGAGGAGCACTGGGTATTCAGGGGGGCGTTGGATCGTGGATTGACGATGGTTCCTTGCCGTGATCGCGACGTCGGATTTGAGCTTCGCGAATGGTTGTGATCCGGCTCGATCAAATGTGCGAGAAATAAGAATATGACATTTGGAGGTTGAATCTCAACGTCCTGTCGAGCGATGCCGAAACCCGTCTGTCTTGAACCCGTGGCGCGATGGAGACTCGGCCCGCAAGCTCCGTCACTCGGATTCAGGTGTCGCGCCTGACTGGTGACTCAACTCCATTCTGGCGGTCGGCATCCTACGGCTGACCGACCTTTCGAGGCAAGATCAATTTGGATTCGGGAAAGCGACCTGACGTGAATTGATTCCGTCGAGGATTCGAAGCCCCTCGACGTGGATTCGGGATCGAGGCATCCTTACACAGAATGGGTGCCGCTGCTCGATTGGCCCGAGGCGGGGAGGGCGACTGCCGTTCGGATTTCGCCGGGGCATTTCGCGAGCAACGTCATGTGAACGCCCCACTCGACGTCCATCAGCCGCATGTCGTTCCCGGTAAAGCGGTAAGAGTTTATCTCGAAAACGATTTTGATCGCGGCCGGTTCTTTCGGATCTCAGGATGAGACCAAGGAGTCGCGGCGATGGGACGAAAGCAGCGGGGGTCAAGCCACTGGATGCGATCTGGGAAGTCTCGGACGAGTTGTGGGCCAAGATCGAGCCAGGCTTGCTGGAAGTCGCACCGCTACCGCCGGCAGGCGTCGGCTGGGAGTGGCAGAACGCCGATGGAGCCCTAGGCAAAGCGCGGTTCGGGGGGGACGAGGTTGGCTCGAACCCGACGGATCCCGGGAAAAACGGCACGAAACGCAGTGTGATTGTCGACGAACCTGGTGACCCGTTTAAGGTAAGGCGGTGGTCTTCGGGGCGAGTGTCCACGACACCTAAGTTCCTCTCGGCGACCATCGCGGCGATCGTGGTGGAGCACCTGACTCCATCCGAGGAGGAGACTCATCACCGCTGCCTCGAGGGCTTCGACAACCCGATCGTTCGCGAGATGGCTGCCGCCCATGGTCACCGCCCCACATCCGCCGGCTCGGGGAGGAGAAGGCGGTGAAGCGCGGGAAGACAGCTTTTTTGGTGAGGTCTTGAGTCTCTGCCGGCCGAGCAACGGTTGGTCCGCGATCCGTTTGAGCCACGCGATCTTTGTTTCGAGTTGTTGACACCGCCGATCGGACACATCTCGGGCCGGGTCGTGCCGTTGCCGCCCGTGGTAATCGGTCGTCTCGGCGATGCCCACTTTCTGGCAGACGTCCTGGACCGTGAGCCCTTTGGCCAGGTCGCGGTCGAACTCCTCGAGCAGCAAGCCACGTCGTGGGGGTCCGTCGCGATTGCTTATGTCCGTCCTGAGCATGGTGTACGTATGGACACAAACTTCAGGTGGAACAGTATTTGGGGGGCAGTTTAGTCTCCGAGTGTCGGTGTCGGATGAGGCGCGCTCGCTCCCGGAAGACCGGATGAGACACAACCACTTGGGTCTCCTGCATAGCGACGAGGTCCGGTATCATAGCTAGTACTGCTTGATGGCGCCCTCCTCGTCGAACTGTGACATCCGCCGTGGAACAAACATTAATGAGGCTCCAGCGGTGGACCTTCCAGGTACCTTCGAACTTCCGGTTGAAGAATGGCGGGTTCGTTTCCAGGGGCCGATCGGCTGCGATACGGTGGGCAGGGGTGATTGGATCATCTCAAGTCAAGTCGGAACGCGATGAGACGGAGTCCATCGCCATGGCGGTGATGCCCGGATTGGAACTGGCCCGCGTCAACGAGCGGGATTCCGAGTCTCTCTTTGCACTCTTTGCAACACGGTCGTGAATCAGGATGCAGGAACCATGAGTCACCACCTGAACGGCCTCGGGATCGGACGGTTACTGGGCATTCCGGCGCGTGGCGTCGACAATTCGCGTTCCGGGCCGATTGTCGCGGGTGTCCTGCTGGCGCTTGCGGTGGTCACGCCGGGAGACGGACAAGAGGTTACGGGACCTTCCGCGTCGAGCGCGGAATTCTTCGAGAAGCAGATCCGGCCTATCTTGGCCGAGCACTGCTACAAATGCCACTCTGGGCAGAGCGAGCGGCTCCGGGGCGGTCTCCGGCTCGACAGCCGGGAGGGCTGGCTCCGGGGCGGCGACCTTGGCCCGGCGGTCACGCCCGGAGACGTGGAGAACAGTCTCCTTGTCACGGCCGTGAGTTACGAGGACGAGTTCCTCAAGATGCCGCCCAAGGGCAAGCTTGCCGATCACCAGATCGAGTTACTGCGACGATGGGTCGTCATGGGAGCGCCGGGTCCGCAGGAGGCCGCAGCCCGGCCGAGTGGCGAGCGGTCATCAAACGAAGTTGAGATGGGCCGAGGGTTCTGGTCCTTCCGACCGCCGGTAGACCCGCCGGTTCCCAAGGTCGTCGAGGAGAGCTGGCCCCGCAATGAGATTGATCGGTTCGTCCTCGCCCGGTTAGAGACGAAGGGTCTCGTGCCGGCGCCTCCGGCCGACCGGCGGACCTTGATCCGGCGGGCGACGTTCGACCTGACCGGACTCCCCCCCACCCCCGAGGAAATCGATGCGTTCCTCGCTGACGACGCTCCCGACGCGTTCGCCCGGGTCGTGGACCGTTTGCTGGCCTCGCCCCACTACGGCGAGCGTTGGGGCCGGCACTGGTTGGACCTGGCTCGCTATGCCGATTCCAACGGCCTGGACGAGAACGTCGCCCACGGCAACGCCTGGCGCTATCGCGACTACGTGGTCTCGGCCTTCAATACGGACAAGCCCTATGATCGGTTTGTCCTTGAGCAACTCGCCGGCGACCTCCTCCCGCCAGCCAATGTGCAAGCCCTGGATCACGAGCGCCTGATCGCGACCGGTTTCCTCTCCCTCGGGCCGAAGGTGCTGGCCGAGGTGGACGAGCGGAAGATGGAAATGGACATCGTCGATGAGCAGATTGA
>CAZRGV010000005.1:45132-47670 GCA_964599655.1 uncultured Isosphaeraceae bacterium
ACCCTTGGCTGCGCCCGCTGCCACGACCATAAGTTCGATCCCATCTCGACGGCCGACTACTACGCCCTGGCCGGGATCTTTAAGAGCACCCGGACCATGGATACCTTCAAGAAGGTCGCGCGTTGGCACGAAAACTCGCTGGCCAGTAAGGAGGAGCTCGCGCGCCAGGCGGACTACGACGCGAAGGTGGCCGCGAAGAAGACGGAGATCGACCAGCTCGTTCAGCGAATGAAGCACCAAATGGGCAGGAAGGCGACCGAAGGGGCGTCCGGGGCGCCCCTGCCCGAGGAGACGGAGGCCGCGCTCAAGCGGTTGCGCGAGGAACTGGCCGCGCTGGAGAAGGAAGCACCAGAGCTACCGTCGGCGATGGGCGTCACCGAAGGCACGGTCGCCGACACGCGCATCCACATCCGTGGAAATCACTTGACTCTGGGCGAGCTTGCACCGAGGGGTGTCCCTGCGGTCTTCGCCTCGCCCGACCCGCCGACGTTCCGCGCCTCACAGAGCGGCCGGCTAGAGCTGGCCCAATGGCTCGTGGCCAAGGACCACCCGCTGACGGCCCGGGTGATGGTTAACCGTCTTTGGCGCTGGCACTTCGGCCGGGGCCTAGTGGGCACTCCCGACAACTTCGGCAAGCTCGGCGAGCTGCCCACCCACCCAGAGCTGCTGGACTGGCTGGCTCACCGCTTTGTGCAGAGCGGGTGGTCGCTCAAAGCCATGCACCGCCTCATCCTCCTATCAAGCACGTACCAGATGAACAGCGACTTCAACGCGCAGGCGGCGCAGGTCGACCCGGAGAACCGGTTCCTCTGGCGGATGAACATTCGACGGCTGGAGGCCGAGTCGATCCGAGATGCCCTGCTGGCCATCGGTGGCTCGCTGGACCGACGCGTCGGCGGCTCCCTGCTCACGGTGAAGAACCGGGCCTACTTCTTCGACCACACCTCGCGCGACATCACGGATTACGACAGCCCTCGCCGATCAATTTATCTGCCGGTTGTCCGAAATCACCTCTATGATATGTTCCAGCTCTTCGACGCCACCGACGCGAGCGTGCCTGACGGCGATCGGGCGACCACGACCGTGGCCCCGCAGGCGTTATTTTTGTTGAACAGCGACCTGTCGATGCAGTCGGCCCATGAGCTGGCGTCTCATCTGATCGACCGCCGAGACCTGGACGACCCTGGCCGCATTCGCCGGCTCTATGAGTTGAGCTACGGGCGCCCGCCGTCGCCGGACGAGTCGCAGCAGGCCGAGGCGTTCCTGACGAGGTTCGAGCGCCTCCTGCGGGATAGGGGTGGAGATCCGGAAGATCCCCACCTCGGCGCCTGGCAGGTGCTCTGCCAGGCAGTACTGGCGTCGAATGAGTTCGTCACCATCCGATAAGGAGAGGCCCCGCATGGACCATTCGCCCGCCCGATTGACCTCTCGGCGTCAGATGCTCCGCGAGACCGCCATCGGTTTCGGCTCCCTCGCCCTGACCGCGTTGTTGGCTGAGGAGGCGAAGTCAGGCCAGCCTCCCGCCTCGCCCTCGGCCAACCCCCTCGCGCCCCGGCCGCCGCACTTCCCAGCACGGGCGAAGCGGGTCATCTTCCTGTTCATGAAAGGCGGCCCGTCGCACATCGACACTTTCGACGACAAGCCGAGGCTCCGCCGGGATGACGGAAAGCCCTTGCCTTTCGAAAAGCCCCGCGTCCAGTTCGCCGAGACGGGCCAGCTCCTGGCCTCACCCTGGAAGTTCCGTAAGTACGGAGAAAGCGGAATCGCCGTCAGCGAGCTGTTCCCGGAGGTGGCCCGGTGCGTGGATGACCTCTGCATTCTGAACTCCCTCTACGGCACCAATGCAGCCCACGGGGGCGCCTTGCTGAAGTTGCACACCGGCAGCGATAGCTTCGTCCGGCCAAGCATGGGCTCATGGATCACCTACGGCCTAGGCACCGAGAATCAGGATCTGCCTGGATTCCTCACGATCTGCCCGACTCTCGCCCACGGCGGCGTGCTGAACTGGGGCTCCGCCTTCCTCCCGGCCGCCTACCAGGGGACGCCGCTGGGCAACGCCAGCATCCCCGCTGAGCGGGCCCGTGTGCGCCACATCCGGAACTCCCGGTTCTCACCCGAGATCCAGCGCGCCCAGCTCGACCTGCTCGCGAAGCTGAACCACGACCATCTGGAGCAGACTGGCCCGGATCAAATGCTCGAGGGCCGGCTGGAATCGTTCGAGCTGGCTTTCCGCATGCAGAACGCGATGCCCGAGATCGAGGACCTCTCGGGCGAGTCTCGCGCGACCCGCCGGCTCTACGGGCTGGACGATCCGGTCACCGCGAACTTTGGTCGCCAATGCCTTCTCGCCCGCCGATTCGCTGAGCGGGGCGTCCGATTCGTCCAAGTCACGCACAGCAACGCGGAGGTGCAGTGGGACCAGCACAGCAAGCTCAAGGAGGGTCACGAGCAGAACGCCCGCGAGGTGGACCGGCCGATCGCGGCCCTGCTGACGGACCTCAAGGCCCGGGGGCTTTTGGAGGACACGATCGTGCTCTG
>CAZRGV010000005.1:47713-55244 GCA_964599655.1 uncultured Isosphaeraceae bacterium
AGGGGAAGGACTGTCGCGACCACAACCCCGAGGGCTTCACCATGTGGCTGGCCGGCGGCGGTGTCAAGGGAGGGTTCCGTTACGGCGCCACCGACGAGTACGGCTATTACGCGGTGGAGGACCGGATGCACATCCACGACCTTCATGCGACGCTCCTCCACCTCCTTGGTCTCGACCATGAGCGGCTGACCTATCGCTACGCCGGGCGCGACTTCCGCCTGACCGACGTTGCGGGCCGGGTCGCCCAAGAAATCCTTGCGTAATCGCGAGAGACTCGTCCGAAATCTGGACACCGCTTGATGAAGTCCTCCGATCCGAGCCGCCTCGGTTTAGGTGCAGTGCGACCTCGCTGATCCCACTCATAAACGTGGTCATCCGATGGTTTAACCGTCGTCATCAACATTCGAGGTCCTTCGAGTTTCACAACGCCCTCGACGCGAGAGTGCCCAAGCAATCCGATCCCCGGATCTCCCGAAGCACCTGGACCAAGTCCTACCGCGTATCCTCACGGGGCTCGGGTGCCACGGGTCGTCCCCGACCCGTGCACGGGCCTGGGTCGGCGTGGCACGCGTGCCGGGGACGACCCGTGGCACTCGGAAAAACTCGGCTCAACCTGGTCCAGTCGCTGAGTCCTGGACAACGAGGGCGCACTGATCGTAGCGTGGTAAGGCGGTGGTGCCTTCGCCACCTCGTGTAACTTCTCCACTTCACACCAAACAGCGGTTCGAGGCTGAACCTGGTGGAGCGATGCTTTCAGGGAATCCCCGAGAATTGGAATCACAGCGGCGCGTCTCGTAGCGTGGCGATGCGAAATCGATCGAAAATCTTTTTGAATATCTTTAATCAGAAATTTTTAATTTTTTTTATAATTATCAGGTTCTCGCAGTCCCGGAGCGAGCGAAATTCACGACCATTGAGGGCCAGACGGCGCGGCCTGCCGACGGCGACCGCTTGTGGACAACACTCTCCTTCGCATAGCCTCGCTTCATTTGATTTCTCGTTTCGAAGATCATGATGCACGGCTAGTTGAACCAACGGATGGAGGACCCGCCTCCGTCATTGTTCAACGTTCGTGAGGGGGCTTGGTAGTTCTACCGAGACTCTGCTATTTCGTGGTAGGCATTCGATACTCTCCCTGATTGCGGAGCGAACGGGATGCGACGTCGTGAGTTCCTTCGGGCAGGGCTGGCAGGTTTCGCCAGCCTCTCGTTACCTGGATTGCTTGCCCTGCGGGCAAAAGGTGGGCTTGCCGGTTCGACCGACCGCACAGCGCTGCTCGTCGTGTGGCTTCAAGGCGGTGCGAGCCACCTGGAAACCTACGACCCAAAGCCCGACGCGCCCAGCGAAGTTCGAGGACTCTTCGACTCGATCGCCACTCGCGCCGAGGGTGTTCGAATTAGCGAACTTTTACCCCGTCATGCCGAGGTAGCCGACAAGTTCACCATCCTCCGTTCGCTCGTCCACACTGGCTTTTGCCACCAGCAAGGCAACCAGCAGATGTTCACGGGTCATCCCGAGCTGGTGCTGAAACTCAAGCCGGAACATCCGGATCTGATGTGCATCGCCCACCGCGAGCGCTACGACGTCAACCGCCGCGTCCTGACCTACGTCGGCGTCAACCCGATCCCCTACCTCGGCTCCGCCTATCTCGGGCCCGCCTATGAGCCATTTTCTGTCCACGGCGATCCGAACGCCCCCGAGTTCCGTGTTCCGGAGATTGGCCTTCAGAACCCCACGGAGGTCGCTCGACTCAGGCGCCGCATGAGCCTCTCAGACCGGTTCGACGGCCTCTGCCGGGCTCTCGACGATCCGATCCGATCCGACTCATTCGACGCCTTTCAGCGACAGGCGTTTACTCTCCTGACTGGCCCCGAGGCTCGGCGCGCCTTCGACCTTGATCGAGAAGATCCGAGACTTCGCGACCGTTACGGACGCAACACCTGGGGCCAGCGCTGCCTGATGGCCCGACGACTTGTGGAGGCTGGCGTCGATCTCGTGACGACCAGCCTCGACGGCCCCCTCTGCGGTCGAGTCGGGAACTGGGACGATCACGCCGTCAATCATCATGTTTTCGACGCCATGAAGCGCCGTTGCGAGTACTTCGATCAGGCCGTCAGTGCCTTGATCGAAGATATCCACGCACGAGGACTTGATCGTCGCGTGCTCATCGTCGTGACAGGGGAGTTCGGGCGGACCCCGAGGATCAGTTACGCGAAGGATTCGGCCTCCGGTGTCATGCAGCCCGGGCGCGACCACTGGCCCCGCGCGGTTTCCCTACTCTTCAGCGGCGGTAAAATTTCCGGGGGACAGGTCGTCGGTGCCACCGACCGCCAGGGGGCCGACGTCACTCAGCGTCGCGTCGGGGTTCGCGACTTTCTGGCGACGATCTACCAGCACCTCGGTATCGATGCGGCCAACCTCACGCTCCGCGATAAGACGGGCCGGCCCATCCCCGCCTTGCCTGATGGCCGACCGATTCCCGAGCTGACGCCCACCGCCCTCGGGACCTGAGCCACTGGTGACGACTCTCTCTGTCAGATCAGCTCGCGGATCGGTTCTCCTTCAGCCAGTATCGGCGCGGGACGTCCCAGGTGGTCGTGATAGACGAAGGACGTGTCGATACCCAGGTGACGATAGACGGTTGCCAGCAAGTCCTTGGCCGAGAGCGGCCGGAGCTTCGGATACGCGGCCCGGGCGTCCGTGGCGCCGATGACCTGACCCATCCGGAAGCCACCTCCTGAGATCAAAGCGCTGTACGCCTGCGGCCAGTGGTCGCGACCAACGCTCGCATCGGGCGGCCCCTTGCGGATCTGCGGAGTCCTCCCGAACTCGCCGACCACAACGATGCAAACCTGTCGGTCGAGTCCTCGATCGTAGACATCCTCGATCAAGGCAGCCACCGCCTGGTCAAGATAGGGCAATCGGGTCTGCATATAAGCGCCAAAGTGTCCCGGCCGCCCCGCATTGCCGGGATGGTCGTCCCAGTTCGTGAATTCGGGGCCGTCCTGGGGCGTATCGATAAAAAGGGTGACGACCGACGATCCTGCCTCGACGAGCCGGCGGGCGAGCAGGCAGCTCTGGCCCCATCGGTGCCGGCCATAGCGGTCTCGCAGGCGAGGGTCTTCCCGGTTCAGATCGAAGGCGTGGGCGACCCTCGAACTCGTCAACAGCTGAAACGCCTGTCCCTGGAATCGCCCGAGGGCAGCCCATTCCTCATGCCGAGCGAGACCATATCTCGCCTCATCCAATTCCGATAGCAGTTGCCGTCGCGCATCCAGGCCTCGCGCCGGCCCGTCCACCGCGACGCTCAAGGGGGAAAACCCAGGCCGAGACGGATCAGGCACGAGGAACGCCTTTGCGTCCGTGCCCAGGTAAGTCGGCCGTGTCGCATACAAGAGACTCGGAATCGCCACGTAGCGCGGCAAGCCCTCCGGGTGCGGCCTTCGCTGATGCCCAGTGATGTGACCGATATCCGGATGATCACTCTTGGAGTTGCTCGTCGGATCGATCCGGGTCGGCGTTTTGCCCGTCATCACCTCGATCTGACCGTCCGAGTGCACCGCCATTGTGTGGTGCAGCGAACGGATCAGCGCGAAACGGTCAGCCACCATCGCCAGTCGAGGAAAATGTTCGCAGATTTCCATGCCCGGCACGTTCGTCGCGATCGGCCGGAAGACGCTCCGAATGCCGTCGGGTGCCTCTGGCTTCAGATCGAACGTTTCGAGTTGACTCGCACCACCGTGCAGAAAGAGCAGGATCGCCGAGGATTCCACCCGAGCCTTGCCCGAGACCTCGCGCGCCTCGAGCAAGCCCGGAAGGCCGAGACCCCCCAGCGCCAGAGTTCCGATCCGGAGCACCTCGCGACGGCGCAACGGTCCCGAACATTCTGGCGTACGCATCGCGGGCCTTCCGGACATCCAGATGTCTCCTTTGGGCGGTTCCTCTTCGTCGCTGTATGAGAAAGCCTGCTCGATGCCGCTGAGTCGGTCAAGTCGGCTCTCCAACAATTGTTTCAGGTCGCGGAGTTCGGCGCTGACAAGCAATTGTTGAACAACGGCGGAAGTCGTTGTACACTTCCGTGTGAGTTCCGAACTCCGAGGACGACTTCTGGTTGGGAGGATCTCGCGATGCTCACGATGCTCGGCAGTCCGAAGCGTTGCTGTGATGGGATCACGCGTCGCGAGGCTCTGCGAGCCGGGGCCTTGGCCCTTGGCGCGGGTCTGGGGCTCGGTTTGCCTGACCTCCTCCGCGCCGAGGCGAGCCAGACACATTCCCGCCCTGGCAAGGCACGAAGCGTCATTGTGCTCTATCTCCTCGGAGGGGCGCCCACTCAGGACATGGTCGATATGAAGCCGGATGCACCAGCCGAGGTCCGAGGCGAGTTCCGGCCGATCGCCACAGCGGTCCCCGGTCTCGATGTCTGCGAACACTTGCCCGGCATGGCGCGCTGGGCTCATCGCATGGCAGTCGTCCGGTCGATCACGCACCGAGGCGGCTGCCACAACCCGCTGCCCAGCTACACCGGCTGGGAAACTATCCCGCCCGACATCGTTTCAACCAGCGAGTCGTATCCTCCCAGCATGGGCGCGGTCTGCGAGTACCTTCGTCGCGACAACCGTGTTTTGCCCGACTATATGTACCTTCCCTGCTATCTCGGTTGGGGCCAGTCGATTCGCCGGCCCGGCCCATACGCGGGCTTCCTCGGTAAGCGATTCGACCCTCTGTTCACCGAATGCAACCCACACAACGATCCCGACGCGCCTGCCGAGCGCCCTTGGTATCCCCAGGTGCTCCGAGGCACGCCCCAGATCCCCAATGCGACCGCGAGCGACGCCATCACCATCGACCGGCTCGACCGGCGACGAGGCTTGCTCCAGCAGGTGGAAGACCAGCTCCGGCACAAAGGCACCGCCGAAGCCTATGATCAGTACGACCGGAACCAGCGACGCGCGTTCGACCTACTCACCTCCTCGGAGGCGCGTCGGGCCTTCGATCTCGAGACGGCCGATCCACGGCTGCTCGACCGCTACGGCCGCACCCTCTTCGGCAACAGCGCGCTCATTGCCCGCCGGCTCGTCGAGGCCGGTGTGCGCTTCGTGAATGTTACCTGGGACGTTTATTGGGAACGATTGAAGCTCCAGCACGATGGGTGGGACACCCACGGGCGTAACTTCGCCATCCTCAAGGACTACAATCTTCCCTATTTCGACATGACGTTCTCGGCCTTGATGGACGATCTGAACGCCAGAGCCCTTCTCGACGAAACGCTCGTTGTCGTCATGAGTGAAATGGGCCGAACTCCCAAGATCAACACCAATGCCGGCCGCGACCACTGGACTTATTGTTACAGCGTTACCCTTGCCGGAGCCGGCATCCGTGGCGGGACGGTCTTCGGCGCATCGGATGCCCAGGCCGCCTATGTTAAGGACCGGCCCGTTCGCCCCGCCGACCTCTGCGCCACGATCTATCAATGTCTCGGCATCGATCCTGAAATGACCGTCCCCGACCGCACTGGACGACCCGTCTCGATTGCCCAGGGCGGCCAGCCCATCGCCGAGATTCTCGCCTGATTTTGCCTCCCGGATAAACCTCGTTGAATCCGCGCATTGCTTTCGATCGAGGGCGATTCTCATGTCCCACAAAGCCCAGCCTGGTTCCACAATTCTGGCCGTGATCGTGCTCGTGAGCCTCGCTCGCGTGGCCGTTGGACAGCCACCGACGATATTCATCGAGACGCCCATGGAACCGCCCGGCTGGGCCTTACTCGAACGTGAGTTCCTCCGCGCTGAGACGAGAGCCTGCCAGGAATACTTCGAGCGCTATTTCGATGACCGGGGTTACCTGGAATGTTTCGAGCGATGGGGCGGCGATGACGGTCCCGACGACGCCATCGAGAACCTGAGTGATTGGCCCATTCTTCATGCGATTGGGGCATCGAACGTCATCCTCGACCTCTACAAGAAGGGCTGGGAAGGGCACCTCCGCCAGTACACCAAGGCACGCACGACCGACGTTGAATTCGCACGTGATGGCATGTACTTCAAAGAATTTCCTGTGATGTTTGATTGGCTTCACCATGGAGAGGGTCTCACTCCTTTCAACCTTCAAGGACTCTCCGACCCCGAAGATGCCCGCTTCCAAAGTCGCGTCAAGCGATTCGCCGGGTTTTACATCAACGAGGATCCCGGAGCGCCCAACTACGACTCCCAATACAAGATCATTCGCAGTCTGATCAATGGCAGCCGTGGACCGCTGCTTCGCAAGGCGACGGCCCTCGACTGGGCGGGAGACCCCGTTGAGGTCAAGAACCGCTTCCGCCTCGGCCACGGAGAAGACAGCTATCCGCAGATGCTCGAACACTTCCAGGACTACAACGACGTGGCTGGCGACCACCCGCAGAATCTGCTTGCAACCACACTGGCACTTAATGCCTATATGCTCACGCACGAAGTCAAGTATCGAGAGTGGCTGCTGGAGTACGTGAACGCCTGGCGACAGCGGGCCATTGACAACGGCGACGTGGTGCCGACCAACATCGGCTTGGACGGCAAGATCGGCGGCCAGACCGGCGGCAAATGGTACGGCGGCGTCTATGGCTGGGGCTTCACTGTGAACAACCCCGCTACGGGCAAGCCGGTCCATCGCAATACCCATCATCTCGGTATCGTAGGATTCGGAAACGCCTACCTGTTGACCGGTGACGACCGTTACCTCGACGTCTGGCGGCGCCAGATCGAGGCGGTCAATGCTCAGAAGAAGGTCGTCGATGGCGAGACCCTCTATCCTCACATGTACGGTGATCACGGCTGGTACGACTATACACCGCGGATGTACAACCACGGAGCGCTCGAGCTTTATTATTGGTCGATGCGTGCGGACGACCGCAAACGGCTTCCTGACGGTGGCTGGCTCGACTTCCTGGAAGGCAAAGACCCCGGCTACCCTGAGCGCGCGCTTCGAGCGGATTTCGCGGCTCTTCGGCAAAAAATCGTCGCCATCCGAAACGACCCGACGACTCCCGATACCCGGCTCGCCGACGATCCTCTTCCGCTCAATCCGGCCCTCGTGAACAGCCTGGTCGAATTAATGCTTGGTGGACTTTACCCGGGCCATCGGGGCGCGCCCTTGCACTGTCGTGTTCGCTACTTTGATCCCTTCAGACACCGGGCCGGACTCCCTGAGGACGTTGGCGCGCTTGTCGATGGAATGACCGCCGACGAGACGAGTCTGATCCTGGTCAACATCAACCAGTCCGAGCCTCGCAGCGTGCTGATTCAGACGGGGGCGTACGCCGAGCACCAGTGCCAAAGCGTCTCCATCGGAGACGACGAGACCCCGATCAACGCGTCGAATTTCTCCATCCGACTCGCCCCTGGCACCGGTGCTCGATTGATCCTCAAAATGAAGCGTTACGCCAATCCACCCACCCTCTCCTTCCCTTGGAATCCGATCTGACAATCGCACTGATCGAAGAAGGCCTTGGCATCAAGACTCACAACTTTGTCGTATGCTCGGGCTCAAGCACGATCCG